>CAZLGT010000023.1:0-66650 GCA_964559175.1 uncultured Mariniphaga sp.
AAGCCCAGCAAATGGTTGACCAGTGGATTAAAACCGTTGGTGTGCGCTATTTCAGCGAACTCACCAACATGGCCGTATTAACCGAGGAAGTGGGCGAACTGGCCCGCATTATGGCGCGGAAATATGGTGATCAGTCCTTTAAAAAATCGGATGAAAAATACGATTTGGCTGACGAGATGGCCGATGTGCTTTGGGTGCTTATTTGCCTGGCCAACCAAACCGGAGTAGATTTAAGCGAGGCTTTCCTGAAAAACCTGGAGAAAAAAAACAGCCGCGACAGCGAACGGCACCAAAACAATCAAAAACTAACCGATTAATGTTTTTTAAAAGTTTCAATTGTCATCCCCGGGAATTACTCATTTTTATTAAACTAAAGACATAAAAACTTGATTTTGAAGCGTTTGTTTTTCCCTCCCCTTGGGGAGGGTTAGGGAGGGGCCCCTATTTTTTACGGGTGGTGATGTAATTCATCAGTTCAATCAACGATTTACGCGCTTCGCTTTCAGGAAATTCCAACAGTGCACCCACCGCCTTGTCTTTAAATTCATTCATTTTTTCGGCAGCATACTCAATTCCACCTTTTTCAGTTACAAGTTGAATTAATTCTTCCACCACTTCTCTGTTTTTATTTTTCTTTTTGATGAGCCGGAGAATGCGCCTCCTTTCTCCCGATTCTGCATTATTCAGCAGGTACAGCAGTGGCAGGGTAATTTTCTTTTCCTTAATGTCGTTGCCAATGGGTTTACCAATAATTCCCTTGGCCTGGTAATCGAAAATATCGTCTTTAATCTGAAAAGCGATACCTGCATCCTGCCCGATGCGGTACATTTTTTCCGGAATTTCAGGATCGTCGGTAACCGATGCGGCACCAATGGCCATGCTGGTAGCAATGAGCGAAGCGGTTTTTTTGCGGATAATTTTAAAATAAATTTCTTCGTCGATGTCGAGTTTACGGCTTTTCTTAACCTGCAGAATTTCGCCCTCGCTCATGTCCTGTACCGCCTGTGAAATCAAGTGCAGGAAGTTGTATTTTTTATGTTCCAGTTGCAGAAGCAGGCCTTTTGCCAGAATGTAATCGCCCACCAGCACCGCCAGTTTGTTACGCCACAACGCGTTGATGGAAAACATGCCACGCCGTTCATACGATTCATCCACCACATCGTCGTGCACCAGCGTGGCCGAGTGCAGCAACTCCACCGAGCAGGCTGCCAGTTGCGAAAATTCATTGGTTTCGCCGTGCAGTTTGGCCGACAAAAACACAAACATGGGCCTTAGTTGTTTCCCTTTTGTGCGGTATAAAAAATTCAGAATAGTACCCAGTAACGGAACATCACTTTTTAGTGCATTTCTGAAATAGGGTTCAAAATCCCTGAGCTCTTTTTCTATGGGTATTCGTATCGATTTTATGTTAGTCATCCGGCAAATTCCTGTTATTTCAATTCAGTAACGAACATAGAATAAAATAGTTAAAAAAAGGAATAAAAATATCAAAAAAAACAGGCTTTGGTCAAATTATTCAAAACGGATTTAAATTAAATTCCTGCATAGTATAATCCCTAAATATTTATATATTTGCATTTTTAACAATAATGAAAATGGTAGAAATCAAGGAGTTGGACGCCAATAGATTAGACATGGCAGCAAATATGCTGAAAGCGATAGCTCACCCCATGCGCATTGCCATTTTAAAGCATCTAGAGGGGGGTAAAAGGCTTACAGTTACCGAAATACACGAATTGCTGGGCATCGAGCAGTCCACCACCTCTCACCATTTGGGAATTTTGCGCGACAAAGGTGTACTTTGCTCCAAACGCGAAGGCAAAAACACATTCTACTATTTAAAACACGAAATATTGAGCCAGATTGTGGACTGTCTGGAAAGCTGCACGTGTGAGTAGAAATCACGGATGATAATAAATCGGCCCTTCAATCCCCAGCGGCAGTCCCGCCCAAATCCAGATCAACAGAATTGGAATTCTCACAACGGCAAAAGCAATGGCGTACGGCAGCATCATGGAAATGAGTGTGCCAATGCCTACTTCTTTCACATATTTCTGTGCAAAAACAATCACCAGTGGGAAATAGGGTAGCAGGGGAGTGAGAATATTGGAATAGGAATCGCCGATGCGGTAAGCTGCCTGGGTGGTTTCGGGCGAATAGCCCATAAGCATGAGCATGGGCACAAATATGGGCGCCAGCAATGCCCATTTGGCCGAAGCGCTTCCCATAACCAGGTTCACCATAGAGGAGACAATAATAAAGGCCACCAGCAACGGACCTCCGGTAAAACCGATGGCATTGAGTGTGTCGGAACCTTTTACGGCCAGCACACTGCCCAGGTGAGACCAGTTGAAGTAGGCGACAAACTGTGCCGCCACAAAGGCAATTACTATATACATACCCATGGTTGACATGCTTTTGGCAGTCATATCGGTCACATCTTTATCGGTTTTTATGGTTTTTGCCACAATACCGAAAACCAGTCCGGCTGCAAAAAATACAAGAAACATCACCGGCACCAGCGAATCGTAAAACGGTTTGAAGCTGCGTCTTCCGGTTTCGGGATCTATGTCGCCGCGCAGCAGGCCATCGGCAGGAATGATAGTGAGCATAAACAGACCCAGAACAGCAAGCGCAGCCACAAGCGACCAAACCAGTGCTTTCACCTCGCGGCGGGTAATGGGACTTTCTTTCTCGATTTCAATATCTGAAGAGGGAGTGTATTTGCCCAGTCGCGGCACCAGGATTTTTTCGGTCACCCAGGTACCCACCAGCCCGATAAGCGGTACGGAAGCAGCCATCAGGTAATAGTTGGAGAGCGGGTTTACAGTGTAATCAGGGTCGATGATTTGGGCAGCCGGTTCGGTAAAGGCGGCTATCATAGGGTCGAGACTGGTGGGGAGCAGATTGGCCCCGAAACCTCCCGACACTCCGGCAAAGGCAGCTCCGATTCCGGCCAGCGGGTGCCGGCCCATACCCATAAAAATAGCAGCCCCCATAGGTATGAGCACCACATATCCGGCGTCGGCGGCAACTGAACTCAACATACCGGCAACCACCACCGAAAAAGTGATAATGGATTTCGGTACTTTGGAAACAAACAGGCGCAGACCTACGGAAATCATACCGGTGTATTCGGCCACACCGATGCCCAGCATTACAACCAGTACCAGGCCAAGCGGCGGGAAATTGGCAAAGGTGGAAACCATTTTTGTGAAAATCATTTGTACCCCCTCACGCGAAAGCAGATTAACAACTTCGATGGTATCTACCGGATTACCGTCGCGATCGAGCAAACCCGCGGCCTTCCCCGGGTGATCAACGGTAATTCCGCCAAAAACCCACGAAAGCAATAATGTTATAACCATTAAAATAGCGAATAATGTAACTGGCTGGGGCAGTTTGTTGCCAATCACTTCCACCCTGTCAAGCATCCGCTTAAAAAAATCTCCTTTGGTCTTCTCCTTTTTTGCCATTCAAATCTGTTTAATAAATGATTTTTGCTCCGGAATTTCGCCGGAGTTTATTTTTTAACAAAAGTTTAGGGCTTAGGTTGATGTTTTTTGGGAGAATCGCAAAAAACAATATTTTTTTATTCTGGCAAAAAAAATCGTTCAATTTAGTGTAATGTTCATTTGAAGTTACCATACATATTGATTGTATGGATGAATTTTCATTGACGACCTGAGAACTTTTTCCCGTGTGTATTTAATTATCCGGCGAACCTTTTTTATATTTGAGAATTTCCAATCGAATACAAATCAAATGAAACTGGAAAATCTGACCATTTCTTCCCTCGCCGTATTTGCTGCACTTGCGTTATTTTCGTTTTCAGGATGTCAGGAGAAGATTCCTGAAGAGCTGCCCAATATTTTATGGCTTACCAGCGAAGACAACAGTCCGATGCTGGGTTGTTACGGCGATGCATTTGCCACTACTCCAAACCTGGACAAGCTGGCATCGGAAGGTTTTTTATACACACACGCTTATGCCAATGCACCGGTTTGCGCTCCGGCCCGGAATACAATTATTACCGGTATTTATGCCAGTTCAGGCGGAAATCAGCACATGCGCAGTTACTACCCAAAGTCAGAAGTTGTGAAAACGTATCCTGAGTTTTTTTGCGTGAGGCCGGTTATTATTGCACCAACAATGTAAAAACCGATTACAATACTGAATCCATCGACCCGAACCTGATTTGGGACGAAAGCAGCAATCAGGCCCATTACAAAAACCGGGCGCCGGGACAACCGTTTTTCGCCGTTTTCAATACCACCATTTCGCATGAAAGTTCGCTGCACGATTCCATTCCCGATGAGCAGCTTCGACACAGTCCCAACGATGTTCCCATTCCTCCCCACCATCCGGCAACTGCGGCAATGAAGCACGACTGGGCACAGTATTACGACAAAGTGGAAGATATGGATGCCTGGATTGGCGAAAAGTTGCAGGAACTGGAAGATGCCGGTCTGTCTGAAAATACCATTGTTTTTTACTATGGAGATCATGGCGGTGTGTTGGCCCGAAGCAAACGGTATGTTTACGAAACCGGAACACATGTGCCTTTTATTTTGCGCATTCCTGAAAAATACAAGTACCTGTTTCCTGAAAAAGAATCAGGAACCAAAGTAAACAGACTGATTAGTTTTGTTGATTTGGCTCCGACCCTGCTCAGCATTGCGGGCATCGAAATTCCGGATTTTATGCAGGGAAGTGCTTTCCTGGGCAAACAAAAAACCGAAGACCCGGAGTATGCTTACATGTTCAGAGGAAGAATGGATGAGCGATACGATATGAGCCGGGCCGTGCGCGACCACAAATTCCGGTACATTCGAAATTATATGCCTTACCGCATTTATGGTCAGCATCTGGAATACCTTTGGCGGGCGCCGTCCATCCGTTCGTGGGAACAGGCATACCTGAACGGGGAATGCAGCGAAACGCAAAGCATTTTCTGGAACACCAAACCGGTGGAAGAATTGTACGATACCGAAAACGACCCGGGGGAAATCAACAATCTCGCTTCCGATCCTGGTTACGCTGATGTTCTGAAAAGAATGCGCACCGCTAACCGGGAATGGGTTAGCCGCATAAAAGATACTGGTTTTATTCCCGAAGCCGACCATATTGACCGGGCAGGAAATACTCCCATGTATGACTACATGCGTTCAGGTAGCATCGATTTGGAACCCATTATAAATGCCGCCGAAACAGCCACACTCGGAAAAGTGGAAAACCTTTCTGTACTGCAATCTTATTTGAAAAGCGAAGAAAGTGCCATTCGCTACTGGGGTGCAACCGGGTTGCTCATATTGGGACAAGATGGCGAACCCACAAAAACGGAGTTAATAGCTGTATTAAATGATGAATCGGCTAACGTGGCAACCGTAGCTGCGGAAGCGCTTTATAACCTGGGTGAAAAAGAAGCAGCGAAAAAGGCCTTACTTACAGTACTGGAAAATCCCAATGAATTTGCCCGATGCCATGCCCTAAATGCAATCGACTGCATTGAAGATAAAAGCCCTGAAATGATAGACGGGGTGATAAACATGATTAAAACTTCGCCGCAAATGACGCGGAATAGTTATGATTTGAGAGCGGCCAGGTGGCTGATCGAAAAGTGGGGCCTGAATCCCACTGATTATGAATTTGAATTTGATTGGTAATTTTGATTTTACCAATCGTCGTAAACCGTAAAAACCAGACTGGTTTCAAAATCGCGGGCACCCATGGTAACTGAAAAACCACGCAGCTGCAGAGAGACGGGAATTTGGACAATTTCGCCCCTGCCCCTGAAAAAATACGCCGGAATATTGGTTACCGGCTGGAAATTATCACCGTCGTGGATGTTGGGATTTCCGGGATTGTTTGGATTGAAACCTCTTCCGGTGCGCCGGGCCTCGAGTGAAAGTTCCGGGTTCCATTCCATATCAATTTTATGCAGGTGAACCCTCCACTTATCGTTTGGGTTGTTTTTTTTATCCAGCAGGTTATCGTAAATCACCGAAATAAGAATCGAAGATTCTGCCTCAAGTGAAGAAGGGTAGTCCAATCCTGCCTCGCTGATTGGGGTGAGGCTGTGACTGAAGTTGGCGTCACCCTCTGTCTGAATCATAAGGTCCTGGGCTTTAGCCAGCAGGGGAAGGGTGAAAAACAGCAGGAAATATAAGGTAACTTTCATCGTAATTAATTATCGGTTAGTGTATAAAGCAATACAAAATTCATTTCGCCGGCAGATGAAATTCCTGAATAATCTGAAATTTCAACTGAAAAAACGAGCTTGTGGCCATTCATTATTCCATCGCCGGTAAGGCAGTTGCCAATACCTGTTATCACAGGCCGGGGCTGGTTCGATAGTTCCACTTTTCCTGCCGGTTGCCCCGTTTTCCCTCTTCCGTTTCCGCTGTATCGCTGTGCTTCCAGGTACAGCCGGATTCCTGAGGGGACAATACCTTGGGATATTTCGGCAGTAATGGATCGCGATGTCTGATTTTCAGGCAATGCCGAAGTGTAATTTATCCATAACGTTTCATCGGTAACTTCCTCCATTTCTGCTGGACGTCCCGATTCGGCGGAGGGAATCATCGTGAAATGGATGCGGTTGCTGCCATCGGGTTCAATGTCAAGAAGAGCCACTTCAGGTAAACTGAAATAAACGGAAATCTGTCCGTTGTCCCATTGCGGGAAAGCAATGAGAGGCAGAATCAGAAGAAGCAGGTTTAAACTGTATGTAACTAAATGTCGTTTCATTGTTGTGGTGATTTTTTTTTCTGGTTTTCAAATTTTACGATGAATGCATCGGGGTAAACTTTTAGCAAACGCTCTCTCTCTTTTAATGCGCTGCCAAAAGTTAGAAATTTTCCGATGTAGTATTTATACAGATCATCTGCTTTTCTTTCAAAATCGTACGGTTCTTCTGCAAAATAGTTCGATTCGCCTGTGAGCTTTTTCCTGAACGCTCCAATTTGAACAGAGTAGAAGGTTTCCTGATTCTCCCGGATTTTTTGCTCTGTGATTTCTTCCTGCGGTTTTTCCGCTTCCGGCGCCGTTGTTTTTACATTTTTCAGCCGGTTTAGTGGTTGCAGGGTGCCAGAATTTTCCAGCGATCTGAAAATAATATTTCGTTTTCTTGGTTTCAACTCAACCGTTATTTGCTGGTTTTGGCCTGGTTCGAGCAGGATTGTGGTCACCTGGTTTTCAATTTCATATCCTCCGGGAAGGCTGTTTGTGTAAATTCTGAATGTCCATTCGCCGGGCCGGACCATTGGGAAAGAAAAAGAGCCGTCCATACCGGTGGTGATTCTGAACTGCTCCCATTCGTTTCTCAGTTCAACGATTATATTGCCGGTGTTCACGTCGGTTTCGCGCAAGGCCGGGTCGCTGGTTTTTTCCACCTCGAATATTCCTGTAAAGCGTGCGCCTTTTTCAACTCTTAGCTGTATGGTTGTCAGTTGGTCTTCCATCACTTCGAGCTCTATCGGTTCGGGAATATGTATAACTTCGTCAATGGCCATATTTGAGCGGTCGATGAGCAGCATATACATTCCCGTTGGAACGGATTTAAAACTGAACTCACCGTTTTTGTCGGTCAGGGTTTTCCGGTTTTGAAGCGAAATCAGGATGTCAGCAACCGGCTCTTCGTTTTGGCGTGTTATCCTGCCGGCAACGTCACCGGCTTCTACTGTTTTTTTTAGAGGAATTCCGAACTGCCAGGCATACCTGGCCGAGAAAGTGAACTCCGGATTTTCAGTCTGCTGCCGGTAGAGCGTGTAAAAACTGCGCAACGACAATTGGTGGTTCCTGCCGGGTGTGAAGTCGAGGTTAAACTGCATCAGGTTGCGGTTCCGGTAATAGTCTTCAATGTTATAGGCATTTTGCAGCTGAAAGTTTGCCTTCAGGTTTTTGGCAATCTGGCTCGATACTGAAAGTCCTGCAGTAAGGTTGCGCTGTTCTCCGGAAACAAAACGGTTGATGTTGGACCAGCTTCCAAACATTCTCAGAGCGTGTTTGGCATTAAAACGCCAGGCAAAATTACCCGAGAATCGGTAGGTGTTTTGCCTGTTTTTTCCGGGTTCGAGCAGAAAGTTGGTGGTTTCGCCAAATTCTCCCAGCAAATTGTAATCCAGCTTTTTAAATTTTTGATTAAACTGTGTGTTTACCGAACGGGTTTTATAATGAAATTTATCGAGTGCCAGCCGGTCTTTGCGTTCATATTCGCGCCAAAAAACCTTTACATAACTGCGGGATGCAATGTTGTAGTTGAGCATGGCCTGAAACGATTTGGAATAGGGCGCAGTTACAAAAAAAGTATCGAGTTGGGCATTGACGAAATCTTCACGGGCATAAACTCCCAGATTTATTTTCGGGGAAAGTCTTGCCGAAAGGTTGCCGGAGTAAAAAGTGGAGTTTGAAAAGTAGCCGGGGTAATCTTTGCCGGTGTAGTAGTAATTTCCGGCCAGGTTAAACACAGAAATTTGCGAGTTTATATTTGCACGCAGGGCATGGTCCCAGGTGTTCAAAAATGTTCCGCCCGACAGCTCAATTTCTGCAGAAGTACGTTTAAACGGCTGAATTTGCGAGTTAACACTGAAAAGATAAACGGGGTCGGGTGTGTTGGTTACCTGTTTTGAAACGGCATACACTTCTATGTTGTTTCTGTCGTTAAAAGCGAACCCGGTATAGGCGGCCATTTCATCCCGTATTTCACCGAAAAAGCGGGGTTTCACATAGAGAAACCCTACGTGCAGGCCGTTGTTAAAAATAACTTTGCTTTCGGCGCCTAACCCATACCGCGACGATTCGGTGAGCGGTGTAAAGCTGAATGATTTTTCGCCGGCAAACAGTTCCAGGTTGTCATTTTCGTAGGAGATGTAATACTGGTCGTAGAGTCCCAAAAAACCAAGGTTGGCGTTGTTGGGGCCCCGTGCCAGGAATTCCATCCGGTGTTTGCCATCCGTATCGAGCGCACCGCTACCCGTAAATTCAAACTGATATGCGTGCTCATACTTATCCCTTTGGTTGGAAGCCAGGTAGTTTGCCGATGCAGTAACCGGAAAACGAAAGTAAAGGTCTCGTCGGCCTTCGCCGGATGGGAAAACCATAACGGTTCTGAAAACAGATTCGGTTACTTCTCCCGAAACAAGCGCCCGGACTGTATAGTATTCATTTCTGGTATCCGTCAGTTCTGCCGAAGTTTCAATTTTAACCCTGAACTGTGCAGACGCACCAGGCTCAACCGGAATTTCCTGCGGACCTTCCACCAGGCTGTTGGTGGTTTCAATAAAAACTTTTTTTTGGGTGTTGCCCATGTTCTGAAGTAAAAATGTGGCAAAGGCTTTCTCTCCGGCTGTCACATGGTCGGGCGCTTCTACCAGTATCAGGGATATTTTCTCAACTTCGCCCACCGACACAGTTGCTGTTGTCGTGCCAATACTATTTAAAGTTTCGGTTTGAAATGCGTTAAGGGTAATATTAAAATTTCCCACAGGATTAACTGCCGGAACCTGAACCGTGAAAATGACAAACTTTTTTTCGGTGGGTTTCAGCTCAAATGACTGCCTGGGAGGTATGATTTTCCAGTTTTCGGGTACTTCCAAAACAGCAGTAACCGACATCGGCTCGTTTTGAATATTTTCAATAAAAAAAGGAAGATTGGCGGTCTGTCCCGGAAGAATTTCCACCTGTGGTTTTCCTGCAGATACAGAAACAGGAGTATTGGGCTGTCCATGCAGGCATAAAACAGCAAAAGTCAGATAAAGAAATATTGCATTCCGGTACAATGTCATTATCAGATTTCAAACGATACATTGGTGCCAAAAATATGGTCGGCATCGCAGTCGGCCACAAGTACACCGGTATAATTGCCGGGTTTTATTCCTTCCAGCCTCAGGGTAATCAGTACCGAAGTGCCGGGAAAAGTTTTACGGCGTTCGGCTTTTATCACTCCCGCCGAGTTTCCTGCTTCGTCGAAAAGTTCAAGCGCCAGCTCGGGACGGAGCATCCGTTCGCCTGTGTTTTCCAGTGCCACATGCAACAACGGGGTCTCTTCCTGCTGACCGAGTTCCAGCCCCAGAAACTGGATGTCGCTGGTACCTGTTTCTCCAATGTTAGTAACAACCTGAACGGCATAGCGTATGGCTGTATTGATGGTTACTCCGCTGCTGTAGCTGGTTGTGTCGGGCGGCACAATGCCTTCAACCATAATCACACTCCAGTATGTCCCGGAAAGGGACTCCGAAGGTACAATCACTTCAAAATCGATGGTAGCCTTTTCATTCCCGGCCAAATCGAGCAATTCGGGGGTGAAAGTCACCCATCCGGCATTTGAACGTTCCATAGTTCCTGCCGGATCGTGTTTGCTTTCGCCTGTATAGGAGAACCAGTAGTCGCGCTGATAAACACGCACACTTTTGGTGTTTTCAGATGCATTCTGAATCTGAATCGACCCACGGTAGGTTTCACCCGGCTGAACCTGGTTTTCGTGGGTAAGCCCGTTTAAGACAATGATATTGGCGACAGAAATAAATGGCAAAACAGTCAGCGCAAGGGCTGAGAACGCCAGCTTTTTTAATACAGAATAACGTTTCATGTTATATGATTTTTGGTGAAAACAACACACATTTGTAGTTGCTAAAATACATTACTTTGAATAGAAAACAATACGGAAGAGGTTGTTAATTGTGGTCGGTGAGCGTGTAAACTACATTCAACGAGGCTTGTTGTTGTGTAAGTGATTGCAGGTTGTTTCCTGCTTCATCCGCCTCGAGCCTGTAGGTAAGAAGGTGTCCGTTGCTGGTGCCAACTCCGGTATAACAGCTTCCAATGTCTGAAATAACATCGGCAGGCTGGCCCGATAGCGCTACTTTGCCAACAGGTTGTCCCAGTTTTCCGTTGCCGTTTCCGGTTGCCTGCGAAGCTTCCACAAACAAACGTACGCCGGCAGGAATATCGCCCTGAATAACAGCGATTACCTTTCTGCGGTGGTGCTGACTGCGGATGATGGATGAATAATTAATCCAGAAACTGTTGTCGGGCTGTGCCGTTGAAAAGTCAATGGTGCTGCCGGCTTCGGAGGGAGCGGATACATCCAGACTTACCTGGCCGGCATCTTCGGAAACCAACCCCAGCAGGGCCACCTCGGGAATTTCAATATTTACTTTGTGGTTGGCCTGGTTGCTTTGTGCCAGTAAAATGCCCGGCATAAAAGCAATCAGCAAAACAGGTAATATGGCGCTCATGAATTTCATACCCAAAAATAACCAACAAGTTGGTTTGTAGTTTCATACGGAAACCCTATTTAAAAGGTTTAAAATTCTGATTTTTTCTTTCCAAAATGCTTACCTTTTCAAAGAACGCTGATGTGTATGAGAAAAAAAAGCAGGCATTTCTGCCTGCTTTGGTATATTGTTGTTGAAAGTATGTTTATTCAGTGATGGTGTAAGTAACGGTTACATTGTAGTCGTCAGCAACGAGGTTTTCGTAGCTCTCGTCTGCCATATCCAGCGTATAAGTCAGCTGGTGTCCGTTTGAATGACCGTCTCCGGTGTATGCGCTTCCAATTCCTGAAACAAGAGGCGCTGCGGTTGAGGAAAGATTAATAACACTTTCGGGATTTCCTTTGGCACCATTTCCGGTTGCAGAGGCGTTTCCGGCAACTACTTTAAGGGATACTCCTGCCGGAAGACTGCCATCGGTGATAGCAGCGTTAATACTTCTTGTTTGTTCAGAACCCACAATCGAAGTATAGTTCAACCAAAGGTTGCTGTTTGTTGCAGAAGAAAAATTAACTGCTGCACCTGCTTCCAGTCCGTCATAGCTGGGAGTGAGATTAATCGTAGGTGATTCACCATCCGGTCCTTCAATGTCGATGATAGATACGGTAGGTATTGAAATGTTAACTCCGTGAGAAGCTTTATTGGTGTCGGTTTGTGCGTTTACTACTCCAAAAGAAAATAAAACGGCTGCGATAATAACTGATAACTTTTTCATGATTTCGTGTTTTTTAATTGTTTATAAATTTTTTAATTTTTTACATCTTCAAGCGTGCCAACTATAATACAATGCAAGTGCCAAAAGCATAAAGCCATGAAACACAACACTTTGAATAAAACACAAAACAATTACATGCTTCATATTGGGACAATGATTCCGTAATTTGGACAAAGAGCAAAATAGGGACTGTTGCTGTTTTGCTGATTCAGGCAGGAAATCGATGTGTGAGGCAATGCGATTGAGCTCTTGTTCTGGAATATTTTTACCGCAGAACAGGTTGGGGTGTAATGAGACAAAAAAGCAGGCATCTCTGCTTGCTTTTTTATATTGTTGTTGAAAGTATGTTTATTCAGTAATGGTGTAAGTAACGGTTACACTGTAGTCGTCAGCAACAAGATTTGCGTAGCTGTCATCTGCCATATCCAGTGTATAAGTCAGCTGGTGTCCGTTTGAATGACCGTCTCCGGTGTAAGCGCTTCCGATTCCTGTGATAAGGTCAGCTGCGGTAGATGAAAGTGTAATAACACCTTCTGAGCTTCCTTTGGTACCATTCCCGGTAGAAGCAGCGCTTCCGGCCAATAAGTTTAAAGTTACTCCTGAAGGCAGAACGCCAGTGATGGCAGCGGTAATGCTTCTTATTTGGTCAGAATCCACAATCGAGGTGTAGTTCAACCAAAGGTTGCTGTTTGTTGCAGAAGAAAAATTAACTGCTGCACCTGCTTCCAGTCCGTCATAGCTGGGAGTGAGGTTGATTGCAGGTGATTCACCATCCGGTCCTTCAATGTCAACGATGGATATTGTCGGAATAGTGATTTCAACACCATGTTGTGCTTCATTCATGTCGCTTCCGGTTGACGACCCTCCACCGGAGGAAGCCCCGTTACCATTTTGCTGTCCGGGAGGTGTTCCACCGTGTCCGGGATTATTAATGCCCCCATGTCCCGGGACTCCGTTTCCCTGACCAGGTTGAGCTGTAACAGAAACCGACAGTCCGAAAACCAATACAATACTTGCGATAAGAAATGATAATTTTTTCATGATTTTGTGTTTTAAATAGTATATAAATTTTTTAATTCTCACATCTTCAAGCGTGCCAGTTAAATATCAATCCTGGTGCCAAGCAGTGTAAGTTGCTGTTAAGCAGTTGGTTGTATTTTTCGAAATTTATTTTGTGATTCAAAATGGGACATGAGTATTTTTCCTGAACAAAGAGCAAAATAGGGACTGTTGTCGTATTCTAATTGCAGGCAGGAAATTGATGTGTCGGGTAATGCGATGGGATTCTTATTCTGAAGTGTTTTTACCGGAGAGATGGAAGGATTGTAATGAGACAAAAAAAGCAGGCATCTCTGCCTGCTTTGGTATATTGTTGTTGAAAGTATGTTTATTCAGTGATGGTGTAAGTAACGGTTACACTGTAGTCGTCAGCAACAAGATTTGCGTAGCTGTCATCTGCCATATCCAGCGTATAGGTCAGCTGGTGTCCGTTTGAATGACCGTCTCCGGTATAAGCACTTCCAATTCCTGTAACAAGAGGTGCTGCGGTTGAGGAAAGATTAATAACACTTTCGGGACTTCCTTTGGTGCCATTTCCGGTTGCGGAGGCGTTTCCTGCCACTACTTTAAGGGATACTCCTGCCGGAAGACTGCCTTCGGTGATAGCAGCGTTAATGCTTCTTGTTTGTTCAGACCCCACAATCGAAGTATAGTTCAACCAAAGGTTGCTGTTTGTTGCAGAAGAAAAATTAACTGCTGCACCTGCTTCCAGTCCGTCATAGCTGGGAGTGAGATTAATCGTAGGTGATTCACCATCCGGTCCTTCAATGTCGATGATAGATACGGTAGGTATTGAAATGTTAACTCCGTGAGAAGCTTTATTGGTGTCGGTTTGTGCGTTTACTACTCCAAAAGAAAATAAAACGGCTGCGATAATAACTGATAACTTTTTCATGATTTCGTGTTTTTTAATTGTTTATAAATTTTTTAATTTTTTACATCTTCAAGCGTGCCAACTATAATACAATGCAAGTGCCAAAAGCATAAAACCATGAAAAACAACACTTTGAATAAAACACAAAACAATTACATGCTTCATATTGGGACAATAATTCCGTAATTTGGACAAAGAGCAAAATAGGGACTGTTATGGTATTTGTGATTTCCTGTGACGGAATGGAAATCCGGAATAAAAAAAACAGCAGAATCCTGTATGGTCTGCTGTTTTTTTTTGATGGAGAAAGACGGGTTTTACATCGCTGCTTTCATTCCTTCCATAATTGTGTAGTATTTCACAATCATATTGGGCACTTCCCACCCTGGCATACTTCCCTGAACCAGAAAGCCGAGGTATTTTTCGGCAACTTGTCCGAAATGGGCTTCGTGGCCAACCTTGAATTTTTCTGGTATTTCAACCATCCAGCGGTTTTCGTCCAGCTTTTTCAGTTTAAGCCCCGGGTATTTTGAAGATAAGTCCTGAACGGCATTGTAAAGATATCCGGCAAATTCCATCAAATCCACATCCGGGTTTGCCTCAATGTAAAGCTGGGGTTTATAGCCTTCTTTTTCACCTTGTTTGATCGTGAGGTTGCACTTTGTTCCGCGCATAATTGAATAATGAGTGTCGCCGGTTCCTTCGGGAGCTTCAAAATTCCAGATAACCGATACTTTGGCATGAACGCCTTTCAGCTTGTAGTTGATTTCACCGTTGCTGTAAACTTTCAGAGTTCCGTTTTCAATATCCTTTTGCAGGTAATCCGGGTATTCATCCAGTTGGGTTGCTTTTTTAAACATGTCAGGGGTAAGGTCGGTGGTCCATCGGCTGGCCGAAACAATTTCCACGTCTTCTTTTTTCAGAACCACTTCCGGAAATGCTTCCCACTGAATGAGATCAACCAGGTGTGTGGTCACATCCACAATGCCTTCGCCCTGTTGTTCCACATCGAAAAACCATGGCGGTCGTTTGAGCGGACTTCCCGAAACATATTTAAAAAAGTGGTGCACACTTTCTTTGGTAATGGCCGGCTCATCGGCAGTCCCATTTACCAATGTTCCAAAAACTTCGGGAATCATCGACATTTCGCGTTGGAGGATGGTGGTTATTTCGTATCGCTCGGTCATAATGTCGTACAGCAAAACTCCTTTCTCTTCGGCAACCTGAAATGCCTTTTCCAGTTTTGGGAATTCCCCCGGGCTAATGACCATGGGTTTATCGGCCAGAACATTGATTCCGGCATCCACCGTTTTCAGAATGTAATCGGTTTTTTTTGCGTTGTTGCCCGCAGTTACCATTACATTGCCGGGTTTTTCACTCAGCATTTTTTCAAGGTAATCCGGTCCGGTGTAAATTTTGGTTTCCCATGAAGTGGGATCATCGTTACGGTTGTTGTAGCTGTTGATTAAATTCATGTGTCCTTCCAGTTCCGGGCCTTCGGGTGCATAAATATGTACCATGGGGTCAATTTGTTCCAGCATGGTTTTTTGCACCAGTGCAGCGTGGAAGTGGCCGGGGTCGAGGGTCATCAGTTTTACTTCTCCTTTAGCTCCTGTAAACATGGTTTTCGATTCAGTGGTTTCCGACTTCTGGCTTCCACCCGAACATGCCGAAAGCAAAATGGTGAAAACCAGGATAATTAATGGTATTTTTTTCATTGCTGGTAAATTTAAAATAGTTTCCGTTAACGCACACAGAATGCAAATTTAAGATTTTTCCAGGGTTAAATACAGTAAAAAGGTATATTTTGAAGAAAAAAGCGCCACCCTATTCGGAGTGGCGCTGTTCCAACCAAACTAAACAACAGGGAAGGCAACTTTCTGCCACTTTCCCTGAATGCAATCGCTAATATCCGTAATTCTGCGGATAATCGTTAGTCGTTCTGGTACGCTGATTTGCCGGAATCGGACGTAATACATGATAATCTTGAATGTTCGGTTCAGCATCATGATTGTATTTTTTCACCCTCTCCAACAATTTTTCCGTTCTTTTGAGATCTAACCATCTTTTTTGTTCACCGAAAAATTCCCTTGAACGTTCATCCAGAATGAAGTCGATATCGACATCAGTGGCTGAGATTTCCATTTGGCTTTCCATTCCGGGAAAAGCAGCCCTTCTCCTAATTGCATTGATATACTGCACTGCTTCGTTGTTATTGTTTGCCTTATGCAACGCTTCTGCTGCCAGCAGATAAGTTTCAGGCAGAGAATAAATAATCTGGTCACGCGATCCCTCCTGATGATTAACCGAGGGTCGTTTATTGTCGTCAATTTTCCAGGGACTTGGAAAAATGTTAATGCTATTGTTGTCAGTTCCGTCTTCGGTAAACCATGACCAAACCTTCCCTTTGGCATTTTCGTGCCAACTGTAGAGATTCTTACCGGCAATTACGCCAGGAAGGCGGGCTTCAATGGCATCCACTTCGGCTTGTGAAAGGTCATTCCCGGTAAGAAAAATTGCTGTATCGCCAACACTGGCTCCTGCCGGAATTCCTGATGTTGTATTATAATACCAAACGGTTTGAAATGATTTAACAAACCGGGAATCGACATCGTAGGGCCTGAAGTTTTCAAGTAACCAACTTGTTGGCCTGTAGCGAATCCACGGGCGCCCAAAGCCATATCCCAAAGCACGATTCAGTCCATCATTGTAAACTTCATACCAGGGCCGGAAATACAAATGCGTTTCATTTCCTTCCGGAGTAAGCAAGGGATCTTCATTAAACTGAACAGACCATAGAATTTCAGGATGCTGCTCATTATCGTGGTTGTAACGGGCTACAGGATCGGGATCGAGTGACAGTCCGTAATCGTTAATTACAGTTTTTGCCAGGTTGGCTGCTGTGGTAAAATCATCGGCGTTCCCAAAATTTTTATATCCTTTTGTTAGGTGAACCAGTGCCAGCATGTGCTGTGCAGCAGGTTTGGTTGGCCTCCCAAATTCGCTTTGGGTTACCGGAAGATTATTAACGGCAAACTCCAAATCATCGAGAATAGCCTGGTAAACAGTTTCCTCCGGTACTCTTTCTGCTTCGGTTTCAACACCAACTGTTTCTTCCAGAGTAAGGTGGATTGGGCCAAATGTTTCAACGAGAGTAAAATAATAATGTGCCCTTAAAAAACGGGCTTCAGCAACTTTGGAGTTTTTTTCTGCTTCAGATAAATCGACTTCTTCAGCCCGCCCAATAACCGCATTGCATGTATTGATGGCAATATAAAAATTCGACCATAAGGTCCAGACAGGGCTGGCTTCTGAGTTAAGCCCGGTTTCGTACTTATTCATATAATGGAATCCTCCGTGCCCACCGTTGGTATATTCATCTGTGCCAAAAATGGAAAGGTTACATCCATGTTCCTGCCCGTAGTATGTACGTAATTGTTCGTAAGCTGCATTTACACCGGCCTGCAATCCATCGGGAGTGTTCAGATATTCCCCGGTAACACCAGATACAATCTCTTCATCCAGGACATCACATGATACAATTAATAGTGATGCTGTAATGAATATCAACATGAAATATTTTATTTTTTTCATAGTTCAAAAGTTTAATAGTTTAAAAATCAACATTAACACCCAGTGAAAACATCCTTGTACTTGGCGTTTCGCTTTTTATTTCGCCATCGTAGGCTTCCGGATCGAGGTTACTGGCAAGCCCTGAAAAGATAAAGGGTGTGTCGGCATTAAGGTATATTTTCATTGACTTGATTCCGATGTTGGACAGAATTCTTTTGGGCAGATTGTACCCAAGTTGCATGTTTCTAACTTTAAGGAAATCTCCGGACCCATAACCCCTGGAATCGCTGTAAAGTGGATATTCACGGCTTCCGTCGGGTTTTGGATGGTCATTTGTTGGATTGTCTTCTGTCCAGAAATCAACATTGAGGTTGTTATAACGGCCCTGCAATGTAGCGTGGTTAACTTCAAATTCGTTGTAAATGGTTTGACCAAAGATTCCCAGGATCAAAAATGAAAATTCGAAATCCTTGTACATTAATCTTGAGCCTAACCCAAGTGTTGCTTTTGGAATGTTGGTGCCAAGTATGACCCGGTCTTCTTCGTTGATTTTGCTGTCAGGAACCACATCTCTTATTTTTATTTGCCCGGGTTGTGCCTGATAAACGGCTGCCTGTGAGGCTTCATCGAGCTGCCAGATACCGATTTTATCGTAATCGTACCAAACGGTCAGTGGTTCTCCGATAAACCATTCATTTCCCACGTCGTCTGTATTGTTGCCGTACAAATCGATTATTTCTTCTTTATTACCGGACAGATTAAGGTTGGCAGACCATGTGAAATCGCGGGTGGATACAATGCGGCCTGTTAACGACATTTCCCACCCCCTGTTCCGGGTTTCTCCTATGTTTTCCATTACATTGTCGAAACCTGAAGTGATTGGTATTTTTCGTTCGAGCAACAAATCGGTGGTATTGGTTTGATATATTTCAAAATTACCGGCAATGTTTTCTCCCAAACCAAAATCCAAACCGATATTGGCTGTTGCCGATGATTCCCATTTCAAATCAGGATTTGCGATAGTTCCCGGCCGGTAACCATAACCGGAACCATTTCCAAACGAATAAATGGTTCTTGTTAAGCCACCCCTTGTTTGATACGGATCTATACCTGTATTCCCGGTTACACCATAACTGGCCCTTAATCTTAAATCAGAAAAGAGGCTTTGATTAGCCATAAAATTCTCGTTACTGATTCTCCAAAGAAAAGCTGCGGATGGAAAGAATCCCCATTTTTTCCCTTCCGAAAGCCTTGAAGAACCATCGTAACGACCTGTGATTGTGAACAGGTATTTGTTCATTAGTTCATAATTTACACGGCCCATAAACGACATGATACCCCATTCCTGTAAGTCTGAATCATAATCAAGCACGGTCTCAGCAGTTTCGAGGTTATGAAAAAGCTGATGTTCATAGGGAAGTCCTTCCACATCGATGATCGACGTCTCATAATTCGATTCCTGCACACTGAATAATCCGGTAGCTTTTAAAATGTTGTTTTCATTAAATTCTTTCGTATAGTTCAGAATATTTTCAAAGGTATATGTGTAATTTTCTTCATGGTTTTTTAACCCTCTGGGCGTGCTGTATTGTCTGGCAGACGATAAGCTTCCTTCAAACAGACCTCTTCGGTATTTTTGATAGTCAGAACCAAAGTTCATTCTGTAATCCAGGCTGTTTGAAATATCTATTTCTGCGTAAATGTTACTGAAAACCCTCAGCCTTGTGCGGTCGTCAACGATTGCATTTTCAACAAAATCGGCCAAAGGGTTCCACAGAAGCGGGTCAGCCCCCGGCTGATATACCATTTCTCCATTTTCATAAGGTTCGGCTAATGGGGAAATATTCACGGCTCCTCCATACACATTCGAACCGTAATTTTGAATCTGGTCGGAAAGCTGTGTGGAGGTTCCCACTCTTATCCGATCGGAAACATGATGATCCAGGTTTATGCGTAACGTTTTGCGGGTAAATTCCTGGGTTTCAATTACAGCTTGTTCATTGAAAAGGTTTGCAGCAAGTGCAAATGCCGTTTTTTGACTTCCGCCTCTTACACCCAATTGATGGCTTTGCTGGTACCCGTTACCCACAATAAGATCGAGCCAGTCGGTTGAAACACCCCGTGCAATGGCTTCTTCCTCTGCTGCCGTAAATGGTCTGCCACCAACTTCCTTTAACCGGGTATATTGTTCTCCGTTCATTAAATCCGGTTTCCCCAAAGGTGAAGTTACCCCGTAGTACCCGTTATATGATACGGTAGTCGGATAATTTCCCCCCCGGGTTGTGGTAATCAGGATTACGCCATTAGCGCCTCTCGACCCATAAATTGCTGTAGCAGAAGCGTCCTTTAAAATTTCCATCGATTTGATGTCTCTGGGGTTAATATCGTTGATATTTCCTTCATACGGAATACCATCTACTACATACAGTGGATCATTGGTGGCAGTTAGCGACCTTCTTCCTCTGATACGAATGGTTACACCATCGCCGGGCCGGTTGCCCGAAGAAAGTGCCATAACCCCGGTAGCTCGTCCCTGAAGAGCAGATCCTGCATCAATGATGGGCAGTTCCTGGATGTCCTGCGTTGTAACAGAGGATATCGCACCGGTGATATTCCCTCTCCGCTCGGTGCCGTAACCAATGGCTACAACTTCTTCCAGCCCAATTACATCCGCAAGCATTACGACGTTGATAACAGATTGTGTTCCAACTTCAATTTCCTGTGGTTTCATTCCAATGAAAGAGAAAACCAACACATTTTGATCTTCGGCAACCGACAAAGAATATTGCCCCATTTCATTGGTTACTGCACCTACAGTAGTGCCTTTAACAACAACAGTTACACCTGGCAATGCCGAACCATCTTCCGATGAAACGGTGCCGGTAACGGTTTTTTGTGCCATTGCATAGTTGATTAATGCAATGTTCAGAATGAATAGAATCAAAAATTTTCGCATAGATTAAAAATTTATTGGTTAAAAGAATAAAAAGAGAATTGTTTTCGATTGAATATTAATTTCAGTTAAAGCATTGATGAATCATGCCTGAGAAACTGAACGACAAATTTTATTTTCATAGTTTTGCGATTAAATAATTTAACAAGCGGTTAATTTATTTTGAATAGAGGGGGGAATGTGGCCGCATTTTCCCCTTTTTAATTTCCAGATAAATCAATCTGGTTAGAGCAGTAGTTTACCATTTTACATAATTCGTTCCGAATGGATACCTTTGTGGCCGGCTCAACATGGAGTTGGCCAGGTCGTTGTTCACAAATTTTTCCGCTTTCGGGTCCCATTGCAAAATACCTGGAACTTTCATGGCGATATGGCTGATGAGGCAAACGGAACAGGCACGGTGGCCGATTTCAACCGGAGAAATGGGCTGCTTGCGCGACTGCACACAGTCGAGCCAGTTGCCATGCTGATCTTCGCTTACATAAAGCTTTATTTCATTATCCCCGATTTGCGATTTCAGAATTTCGGGGTCGCTGGCATCGAGTGCCTTTGTGCTTCCTTTCGGAATGGGATCGCTTTCCGTTGCGCGGTAGGGCCCGCGGGTAACAAATATCCAGCCGTCGGTTCCTTCATAGCGGATGCCGTTGGGATACCCGCCGCTGGTGAAAACTGTAATACCGTTTTCGTACTCATGTTTCACTAAAAAGTCGCCATGTACGTTCCAGCTTCCTGATTTGGGAAACTCTGCAATGGCTTCCACCGAAACAGGTCCGGTGTATTCGGTGTCCATTCCCCAGGCTGCGGAATCGTAATGATGCTGTCCCCAGCCGGTGATCATTCCGGCGCCGTAGTTTTCGTGCCTCAGCCAGCCCGGGCGATCGTAACCTTCCTGCGGGTGAACCAGATTTTCGGTGTAGGGCAGTTCGGGAGTTGGTCCTAGCCACATGCTGAAATTCAGGTTATCGGGAACCGGCATTTCCGGGAACAGCGGTCCGGGTGGGTCGCCGGGCAAACCGATTTTTACAGTATGCAGCTTGCCAATCCGTCCGTTGCGCACCAGTTCGGCGGCCCTGCGGAATTGTGCCGAAGAACGCTGTTGAGTGCCAATCTGTAAAATTACACCCTGCCGGTGCACGATGTCACTCATCAGTCTGCCTTCTTCAACTGTAAGCGAATTGGGTTTTTGCAGGTAGATGTCCTTTCCTGCAAGGGCAGCTTCCATAGCCGGCTGGGCATGCCAGTGGTCGGGTGTGCTGATAATGACTGCATCGATGTCTTTGTTCAGCAGCATCTCTTTGTAATCGGCATACATTTTTACATCCACCGCATGGTCGCTGCCGGTTTTTTCATTGTAAAAACCTTCAATGAGTTGTTTGCCTTCTTCCATGCGTTTACTGTCCACATCGGAAACGGCAACCACACGTGCCACATCATATTTCCAAACTCCCGGCAGATCGTGGCTGCGGGCGATTCTTCCGCTGCCAATCTGGCCGATATTTATTTTGTTACTGGGTGCGTTTTTGCCAAAAACCGACGAGGGAACAATGGTGGGAATGACCATGGCTCCGGCAGCTGTGGCGGCTGTGTTTTTTATAAAGTTTCTTCTTTTCATGATTTATTTTTTTTGTTCATTATTAATTTGTTTGCTTGATGACCGATGATAGGTGACCGATGTTCAAGTGTCTGCTAATTGAATTAAACTATTTAATACTTGTTTTAAATGCAATTAACATGTTCATTAGTTGATAAGAGATTTGGTAAAGTATTTGAAATTCATCTTCTGAAATATAGTTTCTAATTTTTGCTTTATACAAACACGTTATTACTTCGGCTAATGATCTGATGGAATAGCCTAAAAATCTTTTTTGTTCAGAATTTGATTGTCCGATTGAACCTTCCGCAATATTTAAAGCAATTGAATCACCAGCCCTTCTTATTTGAGATGAAAGATTGTAAATTTCTTTTTTGGGGAACTTGTCAGTCAATTCGTTAATTTGCTCTCCAAATTCCATTGCATTGTTCCAAACATTTAATTTTTCAAATTTAAATCCCATTTTTCAAAAAATAAAAATTTATCAAAATAGTATATTCCTTGCAGGAATCCGGTTTTCCGTCTCCCGTCCTCTGTCTTCCGTCCTTTTATTCCTTGCTGTACTTTTCAAACTCCTCTTCAATTTTTGCTTCCGAATGATCACCCGTGTGTACCAATACCCGATAGCGAAGCTTAATTTGTTCTCCTTTTTTTAATACGATGTTTTTATCATTTTCAGGCCAGTACATGGGAGTGGGAGAGAAGAATCCGTAATCGCGGGTAAACCAGGGGGCAGGAAACCACTCGTTTGACGGATGTTGCATAATGGCCATGCCTTCTGTTTTCCCCATGCGTTCTCCGTAATAGTCAATCCATGCCGACCGTTTTCCGAATGTGCCTTTTTCGCCGGTTTCACCTTCAGCATTAATCATGGTGCCGCCGTTAATAACTGCCAAATCGGGGTCCATCCTCCCGCTGAACAACGAATGGTTTGTTTTGTCGATGGTCACATCCATCAGCATCTCCATCACAATATCGAAATCGATTTGAAATTTATCTGGTGATGGCACTGAAACCGTAATTATGCGCTTGTCTTTAATGGGTGCATCGGCGCCGGGCCGTTTCCAGATGCATTCATTTTCAACAACGGCCTTTTCGCCGCCGGTTTCGAGGATGTCGGCCCGAAGTGAAATAATTTGACCCTCATCCAGACCTTCCTGCCAGTAATTGCCGCCATTCACCTTGTCGCACCCAAAAAACAGCGAGCTGTGGTGCGGATAATTGGCATTGCGCATGGAGGTTACTGTGGCGTTCGACGGACCGTTCACCGGGAAAAAGAAGGGATATTTTTCGAATTCAGAAAGAATATAACTGGTAAACAAGTTGCCGTTCACCCTGAATTCAATTTTATCGCCCACCTGTTCGGCAGTTACTTTTGGTTGTGCTGTTGCCACAAATATTGTGGTTAAAAGAATCAGAGAAATTAATGTATATTTTTTCATTCTTATTAAGTTTTTTAATCTGTGAATCTGTGGCTGTGATTTTTTTCGCCACAGATTCACAGATTTATAGTATTACACGTTTTGTTATCAACGAATCTTCTCCAAAATTTACAATTAATCCTAATTTACATTTCGACGCCGCAAGGTAATTAATGACCCATTTTATATGATTTTCTACAATTCCTTGTTGCGCTTTTACTTCCAAAATAATTTTATCAAAAACGACAAAATCCGCATGAAAATAATGAGGCAGTATTGTGTCTTTATATTCAATTTCATATTTCTTTTCTCTTTCATAAGGAATGTTTTGCAACTTAAACTCGTATTCCAAAGCATCTTTATATACAATTTCCAAAAATCCTTTTCCCAGGATGCGGTGAACCTCCATACAAATCCCTATGATTTTATAGCTTTCTTCCTGATATGGATATTTTTTCTCGTTGTACTGTTTCATTTTTTCTTTCCTATATCTTCCTGATACAACATTATTTTTATTAATCTGTGAATCTGTGGCTATGTCTTTTTTGCCACAGATTCACAGATTATTCTTTAACTTCAATTTGCGGCATTTTCGCAAAGCTATTCCAGTATTTCTCTGCCGTTTCAGCATTCATCTCTCCATCGAAAACAACCATCCGGTATTTTAATGTATAGTCGTTTCCGGGTTCCAGTTTCCAGTCTTCGTGCCGGATGGGACAAAACTCGAAAAACATGTCGCCACGCCCGCCATTGGCATCAAGCGGCCAAACGCGCATGGGCTCGGGGTGCATCCGGTTGGCCGGGTGGCTAAGGAAAAGAATGCCGGAGCGACCTTCGTTTACATCCGATTCCCCTTCCACAATGCACCACTTTGCAAACGAACCGTCGGCTTCGGTCCTGGTTTTTCCTTCAGAAGTCAGCACGGTACAATTGTCTTTGTGCCATTTTTCGATAGCTCGAAAACCAATTCCACCGCCGTAACGGTAAGCATCGAGCATGATTCCGTCGGGCAGTGGGCTATTTAGTGTGGTGGTATAATCGATCACAAAAATTTTATCTGAAATATTCCACACCCGTACGTCCAGAATTTCGTTCATGGCTACCTGGTCCGGCCCCTGCGCCCCAAAGTCAATGTGTTGCTGCAAAGCTTTAAATCCACTGAAAACAGCACCCTCTGTTTCAGATAAAAACGAGGAAAATTTTACAGTTCCCTGACCTTTGGCGAGGTTCCAGAAATCCACTTCACGGTCGCCGATGTGGGTCAGTGTCCAAGGGCCCCAAATACCGTAGTGGTGATAATGGTCGGGCGGCTGAATGCGCGAAAGTACTTCTCCTCCAGGCGACCATAGCGGATGAATGTATCCCGAGCGTTTGAAAAGCGGATTGACTCCCTCGGGCGGGAAAGTGGTTTCAAACCGGTAGCTCAAAACCGGTTTTTCATTCACCAGTAAGCTGAGGTCTTTGTGTTTTTTTGATACTGTCACCTTTGAATTCAGTTTTTGGGTTTCTTCCTCTGTTTTCAGGATAAAATTCCGGGTTGAATTTTTTGGAGAAACGCCTTCCAAAATAAACCAAAGTTTTGCCGAATAACCGGATTCAAGCTGACAGGGTATCTGCTTTTCTCCGTTTGCCGTAACTTCATATAGCGTCAAGAAACCCTTGTCGGTATTGTAGTTTAACCCGTCAAGTGAAACCGAAACCGGCGCATCAATCCGGTCTTCTTCAATTTGAATTTTAAATGTTTTCAACTCCTGAGAAGATGTTAATTTTGTTATCAGGAGGATTGTTAATAGTAGGATGATCTTCATAATTTTAATTTTAACCACATAGGCACATTAGTTCACATAAGTTAATTTTAAATGTTCTGATGTGTCCTATGTGCTTTGTTTTTATTCATTTTGCTTCTTCATCAATTGTTTCTTTAAACGCTTTAATATTTTCCGTTGAAACACCCGGTGGCATTCCTCCGCCGCATGACCAGATTACCCGGTTTTTATCGCCGAACTCCTGCACCATTTTCCGGGTTTCTTCGCGCACCTGTTCCGGTGTTCCGGCAGCGAGTACATCGCGTGGTGGCAGGTTGCCAATCAGCGCTATTTCCGGTCCGCCCAGTTCACGTATCTCTTTCATGGTATGTTCAAAGCTGAAATTGAACAGATTAACGTCCATCTCTTTCAAATAAGGAGTGGAAATTAATCCCTGTGCATCGTTGTGGAAAAAGTTCAGCTTGGAATCAAACGCATTGAAAATACGCTTAATGTAAGGTGCTGCAAATTTTTTGCATTCATCGTCTCCAATAAAGCCCACAATATCGTCGAGCACGAGAATGCCTTCAATGGATGGGAAAACCTCTTTCTGACGCTGCAGCCAGCCAACGGTAAACTGCGTAATGGTTTCCAGCAGTTTGTGGCTGTTTTCCGGGTCCATCATAAAACCCATCATCAGTTCGGTGGTACCCATCAAAAACGAGGCAATATTCAGCGGACCGCGGGCAATGGCGAATTTCACTTCGTGCCCCATATCCTGAATCGGTTTTTGGTAGTTTAGCAGGCGCTGAATAATAAACGGCAGCAGTCCATCGGTTTTTGGATTTGGTACTTTCAGTTTGGCGACTTCCGAAATATCGTTGATTATTTTATTGGCATGGGGAAGGTTGTATTCATTCCAAACCATTTTGGCGCCAAATGCCGAGGGTTCGGTGCACATGCCAAATTCCGACCAGAATCCCGGCAGGAAAATGATGTCGGGAAATGTTTCGATGGCTTTTTTATTGGTTTGAAACCAGATTTCTTCGGAAGTATAAAACTGCAGCGTGGTCACACCTGCCCAGCCTGGAATCCAGGGGCTGTCAATAATAAATCCGGTAACAGGTGATTTGGGAGTTTTTCCATGTACTGTATCAAGCAGCAATTGCCATTGTTGGTTCGTCATAGTTTACAATTTGTAGTTTAATCATTCAAATTTAACTCTTTTAGCTTTTCCTAAACAGTATTAATTTAGCAACAGTTTGTACAATTTTAACATTTTTGCTACTATTGAACCATGAAAGTAATGCAGGAGTATATCGATTTTCCGTTGCGTGAGGCAGTAAAGGTTAAATGGCGCAAGATGCCACATTTTACCTATCCCTGGCATTTTCACAGCGAATATGAGATTTTGTATGTCATTGAGGGTACGGGCACCAGTTTTGTTGCCGATAATGTGGCACATTTTTACCCGGGTGATCTAGCACTGCTGGGAAGCAATTTGCCGCATTTTTGGCGGAGCGATGAAGCTTATCACGATATTAACAGTAAAAAAAAGATAGACTATATCGTCATTCAGTTTCCTGCCGAACTTTTTTGTGAATCCCTGTTTAGGTTTCCTGAGTTCCATGCTATCCGGGAATTGTTTGATCGCGCCTCACGCGGAATCCGTTTTTTGCCGCCATTTTCCGTCGAAGCCGGGGAGCAGGTTAAAAGCATCGCCGGGTCGGAAGGTTTTAACCGCATTGTTTTATTGCTGAAGCTTTTAAACAGCATGGCCAAAACCAGCCGGTATAAAGTGCTGGCAGGGGAGCTGTACCACCGGCAAAATCACGATTTCACCGATGACCGGTTGACCAGGGTGATGCATTACCTGAATACCAGTTACCGGCAAAAAATTGCGCTGGAGAAAGTGTCCGGAATTGCCAACCTGCATCCGGCCGCTTTTTGCAGGTATTTTAAAGAAAAAACCGGAAAATCTTTTTCAGAATATGTGAACGATATGCGCATCAGTTATGCCTGCAAACTGATAATTGAAGGTAAACTTTCGGTTTCGCAGGTGTGTTTCGAAAGCGGGTTCAATAATTTGTCCAATTTTAACCGAACTTTCAAACGGCAGACACAGATGACACCAACCGAATATTACCGGCGGTTTCATGAATGAAGAAATTGAAAAATGGCTAAACTAAAAAATGGCCTAATTGGGAATTAGCTAAACTGATAAATTGCCAAATTGATGATGTGCAACAATCATTTTCCGAATTTTGAACTCAATCTCAGGCTATAGAAAAAATAATTATGCTTTTTGATACAAAAAAAAAGCCACTGCAAAATTTTATGCAGTGGCTTTTCAGCGTCTTAAATACCTCTTCTTGGGTTTTTTTGATTTCTAATTCTGGGTTTGTAATGGAAAAATTTCTTTAGGTTAAATTTTCCCCATCGTATTTTTAATATTTTTTTGAACGTCTTTTGTTGTAATTCCTACACTGCAAATATTGCCATTCCCCTTGGTTTATCTGTCATTTCAACTGCTGAAAACAGGGGGTTCATTTTGCTGATTATACTCTTCCGGTTTACTGATTGGCCATGTTGAAAACAGGAAATTTTTTGATAGGTATTAATGGATGATAAACTATTTGCTGCATTTTTTTAGCTTTGTTACTGAATTTTTTAAAACCTGATGCCATGACCCGTTCTCTTATTTTTCTGTTCTGTTTATTAATTTTAAACGGCTTTGTTCAAGCCCAGGAAGTGGAATTTCTGCCCGATGACTGGCAAAATCCTGCGGTTTTTGAAAAAGGGCAAACACCGCCCCGTGCTTTTCACATTCCTTTTTCGTCGAAACTGGCTGCACTGACCAACCGCACAGACCGGAATGAAAATTATCAGTTACTGAACGGCCAGTGGAAATTCAAATGGGTGGAAACCCCGGATCAGATACCGGAAGACTTCTGGAATCCAAAATACGACGTTGAAGAATGGGACGAAATTAAAGTGCCATCCAACTGGCAGATGGAAGGTTTCGGCCATCCCAAATTCAGGAACATTGCCCTTACTTTTGAAAGCGATGCGCCCAATATTCCCGATTATTATAATCCGACCGGTTGTTACAAGCGCAAATTTGAAGTTCCCAAAAGCTGGAATGATAGGGAAATTATGTTGCGGTTCGAGGGAGTAAAATCGGCGGCATACATTTGGGTGAACGGCAAACGGGTAGGTTACAATCAGGGTGGATTTGAACCGGCAGAGTTTAACATTACTCCGTTTGTAAAAAGGGGCGAAAACGATTTGGTCATACAGGTTTTGCGTTTTTCCGACGGTTCGTATCTCGAAAACCAGGATATGTGGAGGCTTTCGGGTATTTACCGCGATGTTAAACTGGTTGCTTATCCCAAAACCTTCATCCACGATTACTATGTGGTGACCGATTTGGACCGGAACTACAAAGATGCCACCCTTATACTGGAAACTGTGGTGCGAAATGCGGAGAAAGACACTTCGGCCTGTATTCTGGAATTTGATGTTTTCGATGCCGAAAATGAGTCCATTTTACGAGATGGCATTCAATCCGTGAACTTTAAGGCAGCGCCCGATTCCATTGAAAAAGTTACGATCTCAACTTTAGTTGTAAATCCCGAAAAATGGTCGGCGGAATTCCCGAATCTTTATACCCTGCTTGTTCAGCTTAAAAACCAGGATGGCGAAACACTTGAAGCTTTTACCAAAAAAATCGGGTTTCGCGAAGTGGAATACAGAAACCATATTTTTACGGTAAACGGAGTGCCGGTAAAGCTGAATGGCGTAAACAGCCACATGCACCACCCGGAGCATGGGCAGGCTGTTCCGCTGGAAACGCTCAGGCAGGATTTGATTTTGATGAAGCAATTCAACATCAATTGTGTACGCACATCGCATTACCCGCCAACGCCCGAATACCTCGATATGGCCGATGAACTGGGCATATATGTTGTGGATGAGGTGGGCGATGAAGCCCATGCCAACATTCATTTGTCGGGTAACCGTGCCTGGACTGAAATGTATAAAGACCGCAGCCGCAAACTGGTTTACCGCGACCGCAATCACCCGTCGGTTATTATGTGGAGTGCCGGCAACGAGTCGGGAAGTGGGTTCAACATAAACGAAGTGATAAAAACCGGAAAAGAAATCGACCCCGGCCGCCCGGCCTGGATGTATGGCGGAAACACGTTTTACATCCCTTTTGAAGACATCATGGGGCCCCGCTACTGGTTGCCCAACGACTATCAAAGCCTGGCAGCAGGGAAAGTGCTCCCCGAAAACGACCGCCGGGCTTCGTTTATGGATGAATACCTGGCTGCCACCGGGAACGGACTGGGCGGTATGGATGAATACTGGCAGTGGATTTGGAAATATCCGCGTTTGACCGGCGGCGCTATCTGGGACTGGATTAGCCCCGGATTAAAAACACCTCGCTGGATTTTACCCGATTCGTCGTCGTACCGTAATGACGGACAAATTATGGGACGGCCGGTTTTCACAGAAGGGAAAAATGGGCGTGGTCTCGAATTTTCAGGGCACGACGACTGGGTAGAGTTTTACCGCGATCCGAGCCTCGATATTACCGGAAACCAGCTTTCCATCGGTTTTTGGGTGAAACCGTTTGAAATTCCTCAACCAAACACCTTTTTAATGAAGGGAAAATATCAGTACGGCATTCACATGGAGAATCCGCAAATACTGGAATTTTACATTCACAGCGAAGGAAAACGGATTTCAGCAAAAACTCGGGTAAAAGACGATTTTTACGGAAACTGGCATTACATAGCCGGCATTTACAATGGCAACAGTTTGCAGCTGTTTGTAAATAATGAACGGGTGGCCCAAACCCGGCACACCGGTGAAATCAGTTCAACACCTTTTCCGTTGTGCATCGGCCGCGAGGCCGACACACAGGATCAGGGCGAACATTCCGGGCGCATGTCGAAAATGGTGATGGATGAGGTGAAAATATATGACAAGGCGGTTTCCATAGATTTTCTGAAAAATGAGAAAAAAGGAGCAGTTTTATTGCTCGATTTTGAAGCCGATACCAAACCTGAAAATGAAGATTTTTTTGCGGTGGGACTTGGCGGACGCACTTACGGAATTATTTGGCCCGACCGCAAAATTCAGCCGGAAATTCATCAGATTAAAAAATCGGGTCAACCGGTTAAAATTGAGGCGGTTGATGTTAAAAACGGCCTTGTTGAAATTTCAAACCGCCATCATTTTAAAAATATGAATGATCTGGAAGGCATGTGGGAACTGACAGTGAACGGGGATACCATCCAGCGCGGATTTTTTCAGATTGATTATGCGCCGGGCGAGACAGTTACGGATACTATTCCATTCCGTATGCCGAGAATGGAAAGCAAATCCGAATGCCTGCTGACAGTTTCATTTTTGCTGAGGGAAGACACCAATTGGGCCAAAGCAGGCCACGAAATTGCGTGGGAACAGTTTCGGGTTCCGGCTGAAATTTATGTGGATGAAATCCTTCCGGTAAACGAAAAGGTTTCGGCTCAGGAAAACAACCAGTTTGTGGTTGTTACCGGAAAGAATTTCCGTTACACAATGGATAAAAAGACGGGAAAACTCACGTCATTGCAGTTTAACGAAAAGGAATACCTGGAAAACGGACCTGAGTTTAACGTTTGGCGGGCCCCGCTGGCCAACGACATCGACCCTTGGGGAAGTTACATGTTTGAACAGGAGAAAATGACACCCGGCTTTGGCCGCAGCATCGATAACCAGCTGCGGACCCTGGGATTGCAGAATCTGGTTTCCGAGGTGCATGAAATGAGGCTAAAGCAGATTACTGATAATGAGGTTGTAATTCAAATCGGCGCTTTTTCAAACAGCTCTTTAGATCCTTCGCGACGTGCTTATGAATGGATTTTTTCATCGGGTTTTGAACGAAACGAAACCTGGACTTTTAAAGCCGATGGCTCCATCGAACTGGAACAGGAAATCATTCCGCACGGACCCATGCCCGATATGCTGCAAAAAGCGGGGTTGCAGTTTCAGTTGCCCAAATCTTTCAGTAATGTGGAATGGTATGGCCGCGGGCCGTTTGAGAACTACCCCGACCGTAAAACCGGGGCAAAAGTTGGGTTGTATCGTTCCAATGTCGATGAAATGTACGAACCTTACCTTATTCCGCAGGAATACGGCAACCGCAGCGATGTGCGCTGGCTGAAAGTGCAAAATGAAGACGGTAACGGACTGTTAATTAACGGAGGTGATTTTATCAACTTCAGCCTGCACAAATATTCCACTGACAATTTGGAGCGGGCAATGTACACTTACCAGTTGGAAGAAGCGCCTCACACCATTCTGAACGTGGATTACGAGGTTTCCGGAGTAGGTGGAACCGCCATCCGCCAGCTGCAAAAATACCGGGTGATGCCGGGCGTGAAAAAGTATAAACTGACGATAAAACCGTATTGAGAACAAAGGAATTAAGCGATTTTATTTTTGCCGGGCTTTTGGACTAACGTTATTCCTTGTAAAATCAATATTTGTTCCGAATACTTTGTGGAATCGTTAATCCCTGGGTCTTACTGGCTTCTTCATTAATGTAAAGCTTCAATTCGGTTATTGCTTCAATTTTTGGGGAAACGCGCCCGTTTTTTAGCAAATGAACAGCTTTAACCCCACTAAGATACCCCCATTGTTCATAATTTACCCCGAGGCCAACAGCGGCTCCTTTTTTTGCCTGGAAGGGCTCCGTTACAAACAAAGGAGTTTTGGTTTCTCCTGCAATTTTTGCAAGGGCATTCAGTCCCAGGTTTACTGTATTGTCTGCGCCCACCACAAGCGCATCAACCCTTTTTGTGGTAAGGTATTGCCCGGCAATGAGTATATCGTTGGCCGAAGTAACCGATGTGGTAACCACCTGAACTCCCACTTTCTCAAAAGACTGGATTATTTTGTTTGCTGAATATTCAGCGTTGGGCTCTGAATTGTTAAAAGGCAATCCCACTGTTTTTAAAGAGGGCATGCATTTCATTACCATTGAAACAAAACTTTCGGTATCGAACGGATCAAAAACCCCGTGGAGATTTTCTGGCGTCGTTTTCAGTCCCACCTGTTCGGGACTGAACGACACGGTAAATACAATGGGAATGTCGGTAATTATTTGTGCAGCGCTTACCATACATGGTGTGCCGTTGGTAACAACCATATTTACCTTTTGCGATTTCAGTGACTGAAGCATGGAAATAATCATTGATAAGTCGCCGTTTGCATTATTATCGATGATTTTTATGTTTTCGCCATCAACAAAACCCGAATCGGTCAGAGCCCGAATAAATCCTTCTTTGGCCGAATTCAGTCCCGGATCATCGGCTATTTGCAGATATCCGATTTTTAACTCAGGTTTGCCACTATCGCAGGCAGTTATTATACACATTGAAAAGCAAAGAATCAATATTACTTTTTGGAACATAGCGATGTAAATTTTTGTATTTAATACTGGTTTTTATCTGGTTTTTCTTTCCATTTTTTGAATATAGGCAATGCTTCCTCGCGCATCAAGCCTTCAAATTGAATTTGGCGCTGGTTCATGTCTTTTTCCAATTCTTCGTAGATAAACTGGTCGTCGAATTCAATTTCAGCCGCATCTTTTCGTGTGCAGGCGTAAAAAACTTTTTCGGGCCGTGCCCAGTAGATAGCTCCCAGGCACATGGGGCAGGGCTCGCACGAGGAATATATTGTGCATTGTTCTAATTGAAAAGAACTAAGATTCCGGCAGGCCTCCCTGATGGCTAAAATTTCGGCGTGGGCAGTGGGGTCGCTCAATGAAATTACGCTGTTATAGCCTTCGCCAATCATTTCTCCGTCTTTTACCACCACAGCTCCAAACGGGCCGCCACAGCCTTTTTCCATTCCTTTCTCAGCCAGTTGAATGGCACGAGCCATAAATTTTCGGTGTTGTTTATTCTCCATGTTTTTTGTTTTTCCTTTTTTTACACATACTGGGCTTTCAGCATTTCTGCAACAGCCGGATCGATATTGTCTTTCCGGCGGAGATCATCGAAGAGCGAAAGCAAGTCATTCACTTTCAACCGCCTCTTATCTTCGCCTTTAAAATCGTATGCTACCTTTCCCTGGTGCATCATAATAATACGGTCGCCCAGGTTCACTGCCTGTTGCATAGAGTGAGTCACCATAAGGGTGGTGAGTTTGTCTCTGGAAATAACCTGCTGTGTAAGGTCAATTACCTTGCTGGCAGTTTTAGGGTCGAGGGCGGCGGTGTGTTCGTCCAGAAGCAATAGTTTTGGTTTAATGGCTGTTGACATGAGCAACGTTAGGGCCTGCCGTTGTCCGCCCGACAATTTGCCAATGGGGTTTTCAAGGCGGCTTTCAAGTCCCATATTCAATGGAGTTACCATTTTTTTGAACTCGTTCACCACATTCCCGGGCAACCCCCAGCCCAGCCCGCGCTTTTTCCCGCGTTTCAGTGCCAGTGTCAGATTTTCCTGAATTGACATGCCGGGAGCAGTTCCGCTGAACGGATTCTGAAAAACGCGGCCGATGTACCTGGCCCGTTTGTGTTCGCTCCATTTGGTAATGTCCTCCCCGTCGAGGATAATTTTCCCCTCATCTACTAGAAAAGAACCGGCAACGGCATTCAATGCAGTCGATTTTCCTGAACCATTGGTACCCAAAATACAAACAAAGCTGCCTTCTTCAATCTCGATACTGACTCCCTGAAGCGCTTTTACTTCGTTTGCTGTTCCGGGGTTGAACGTCTTTTTTATATTTTCAATTTTAAGCATGGACTTTTCTTTTAATGGTGAATTTCTTTTTGTTTTTCATCAGTCCGGGCAGAATGAGGGCAATAAATACAAACATGGCAGTAATGATTTTCAGGTCGTTGGGATTCAATCCCCAGCGCAGGGCAATGGCTACCAGCAGTCGGAAAAGCACTGAACCAATAACTGCCCCGGCTATGACAAAACCGAGGCTATCGTCGTTAATTATGGCTTCGCCAATGATGACACTTGCCAATCCCCAAACCATCATTCCAATGCCCATTTGTACATCGGCAAAACCCTGGTACTGGGCGAGCATGGCGCCTGCCAGGGCAACAAATCCGTTGGAAATGGCAACGCCGGCAATAATCATGGCATTGGTATTTACCCCAAGCGCACGTATCATCTGGTCGTTGTCGCCTGTGGCGCGCATGGCCGTACCGAGGTTGGTTTTGAAAAACCACCATAGGAAAACACAGAAAACACCGATACCGATGAGGCAAAACATCAGCAGCCAGAGGTCTTTCACAGCCACCTGCCAGCCAAGTATGCTGGTGCGGGTGCCTTCACCCGACATCCATACGGAAAAGTTTTCGACCCAGGTAAACACTGTGGTTTCATTTAACAACGGCATGTTGCTTTTTCCCATCACGTGCAGGTTAACCGAGTAGAGGGCTGTCATCACTAAAATACCAGCAAGCAGCGGATTGATTTTAAAGCGGGTATGGATAATTCCGGTAACTGCTCCGGCAGCCATACCGGCAACAAAAGCAACGGCGCTGGCTAAAAGGGGATTCATTCCGGCTACAATGAGCGAGGCTCCGGTTGCTGCTCCAAAAGTAAACGAACCTTCGGCAGTAATATCCGGAAAATTGAAAATGCGAAAACTGATAAAAAGCCCCAGCGCCAGTAGCGCCAGAATTATTCCTATGGTAACTGAACCTATTAATAGTGACATAATTTAAAATTTATCGGGTTGAAATAATTTCATTTGATTCAAAGGGTACAATCCAGCAAAAGCCCTGTACAAACTGGCTTTCGCCCAATCCTGTTATTTCCCTGGAGTCGTTTATAAGGTGCAAAACATCGGTGGGTTCAGAATTATTGAAAAGGTAATTAATGGTTTCGTCTAAATTGATTTCCGTTTTCTTTAGCGCTATGTATGGAAAAACAGCCGAATGGATATGCCCCCAAACAGAAGAATCTGGCTTGAGTGGTCGCAGAAATTTTGATTCCGTTTTAGTGCTATCAGAGAAACAGCCCACCGAAAGGGTTAGCTTTTTGGCATGTGCCGGTTCTGTGGTAAAGTTAACGTTGTTTTTAATTTCAGGAAATGAAAAAATATCTTTTCCACCAACCGGTGGAACGTTGAGCGAGGTGCCAATTAACCCGCCACTTTCGGCCAGAAATATCACGCCTAACTGTTTGTAATTTGTTAGTTTGCAGATTGTTTTCACCAAATCACTCAGTCCGATGGTATTTTGCAGATTTTCCTGGTCGAAGCGCATGAGGTGGGAAAAATTCCCTTCGAAATGTATGCCGTAAAGTTCGGTAAGCGATGCCACCAATTGGCCGCTGCTTACCATGTAGTCTGGTTTTTTGGAGCCATCGGCAGGCAGGCAGGCCACGTTTTTATCCAACATTAAGTATTCCCCGAACAGCCCCTGGCATTCGCTGAACGAATCACCTATGGCGCCAACACCAAGGGCAAAATGGTTTTTTGCCGATTTTACAGTGCGTGCATTTCCCGGCTCAAATTCCGAGTTCAACATCAGCTCTGGTTTCCCGTAAAAGTATGCGGTTGTTTTCCCCTCCGGTGATAATTCACTAATCTGGAAACGAAATCCATAATCGTTCAGTTGAGTTGGCAACACATTTTCTTCTTCAACTGATGCGGGTATTTTTGGAACCTGGGTGAGCATCTCCATCATGCCCACCATATCCAGCACCTGCGAAACGTTTTCCGACATGGTTTGAATGTGGAAAAATCCGTTCACTGCTTTCAGATTTTTATACTGGGTAACCAGCGCCCGGATACCTGCCGAGCTGAGGTATTCAATGCCATTCAGGTTGAGGGTGATAAAATACTGCCCCTCGCGTACCAGGCGATCGATATAATCGTTGAGATGCCCTGACCGGTTTGCATCCAATCTTCCTGAACATTTTAGCACAATCCCCGAGGAGGTTTCTTTTTTTTCAATTTGTAGATTGGTCATAGTGTACTGATTTATTTTTTAGTGACTCGCTGAACTCTATTCCGAATTTTTCAGCTTTTGTCGTATTTATTTCAATGATTAACCGGGAAGGCGATTGAAAGGGAATATCACCCGGGATTTTCTTTTTCAGCAGAATTTCAGCTGCTTGCAAAGCTGCATCGTATCCATTGTGGAAATAATCAACATCAATTTGTATCAGACTTTCCATTGGAGTGTTGGGTGGCCTTGAATTGAATTCAAAATAAGGAAGGTCTGCATTTACCACCCCCTTGATGAGTGTTGAAATTCCAGACGAGAGTAGATTGTCACCCATCTGGCAAACTGCGTCGATATTTGAATTTGTCATACTCAAAACTGCATCGGGTAGTTCCGAAGCATTGTTAGCTGGAAAAAACCTGACATCAAGGCCATACCGGGAGGCTGTTTCAGTAAAATCTTCTTTGAATTTGACTGAGACTATTTCATCCGGGCAATAAAGCGACCCCAGCGTTTTTATTTGTGGTGCGCTTTCAGCAATTAACCGACACATGGTTTCAAAATCGCAGACAACACTAACACCGGTAATGTTTTCTATATGGTTTTGGTCAGAGGTACCGGCTCCGGCAAGAATAGGGTCGGCAACCGCTGTAAACACCACAGGAATATTTTTAACGGTATTAATTGCCGCTTGCAAAGCAGGTGTGCACGACACGAAAATTAGATCGGGTTTTTGGTTGGTTATTTGTTTGAAAATACTGTTTAACATGGAAATATCGCTGCTGGCATTGTACCTGCTTACCATTACATTTTTCTTTTCATAAAGCTGGTTATCGGCCAATCCTTCCAAAATACCTTCTTCAATTTTTTCTGTTACCGGTGCATGAACCCAGTGGATAATAGCAATCCTGTATTGTTCATCAGCTTTTTTAGTTCTGCTTTCCCTGTTTGATAAATCAGAAAATAGCAAAATGCCGCCTACTAACAGCAGAGATAAAAATCCATTGGTAATTTTAGCAAGTCCTTTCATGGCATATTTCAATCGTGTTTTATTAATTTCGGCATTATTGTTCTGAATATTTTGCAGGTATCTGAACGTTAAAATGTTTTTCGGCAGTTGGGTTAATTTTTATGGCCGATTTCTGAACCAGTTGAAAGGGGATATCCGAGGGCTTTTTTCCTCCAAGAATTTCGATGGCCATGGTAACAGCATCCACTCCGGCGTAGTAATAATCGCGCGAAATGGCAGCAATGGCACCCTGTTCAACCTGATCTCCAATGAATGCGAAATAGGGAATTTTTTCATCGTAGGCCACTTTAATGATGGAGGAGCCGCAACTGGCGGTCAGGTTGTCGGAAATTTGCGTGAAAGCCTCGATGCCCCTGTTGGCGATTGATAAAGAGGCATCGGCCACTTCGGTGGCCGAATTGGCAGGCACAGCGATGAGTTTTAATCCGCCTTTTTTTGCTGCAATTTCCAGTTCTTCTTTATAAGCCACTGCATTTATTTCACCCGGCGTATAAATGGTGCCAATGGTTTTAATTCCGGGCATTGCTTCTTTCACCAGGCGAATCATCCCGTCAAAATCGCTCATGGTGGAAACGCCTGTCAGGTTGGGCAAGTGTTTTTCGAACGATTCGCCCAGTCCTGCGCGAATGGGGTCTCCCACGTTGGTAAACACCACGGGCATGTGGTTGATTTTTTTGGAAATAGCCTGAATGGTAGGAGTGGAGGTCACAAAAACGATGTCCCAATGGTCGGCAGAAATGGCGTCGGCAATGCTGTTTAGAGTTGATATATCGCCCTGTGCATTAAATACTTTCAGCGTGAAATCCGTTCCCTCTTCCAATCCATTTCTTTTCAGTTCATCACGGATGCCTTTTTCAGCATTTTCTGAATTGGGGCTGTCAACATAGTGCGCCAGGCAAAACCTGAATTTTTTTCCTTTTAAATTTTTGGCAAGGGGGTTTAAATATTTATCGGAGATTTCAATTTCCAACATTTCTGCCACCTCGGTATTAATTGTAATGGCTTCCTTCACAAAATTTTCGATGGGGATGTCGGCTGGGTTTTCACCGTTTAACACGCGGGCAACATAGGAGGCTGAGTGGTAACCGGTTTCATACCAGCTCACCCCAACCGCTGCCAGGGCGCCCTCTTTCACAAATTCGTTGTCGTTTATAATTAATGGTACTTTATTGTCGCGGCAAACCCTCACAATGCCATGAAATGCCTGAAGAGCGGTGTTGTCTCCGGTTACCCATACCGCGTCCACGTTGCGCATAACCAGAGCGTTAATGGCCTGAAAAACCTCAGAAGTATTGGTAACCGTATTTTCAATGAGCTCAATGTTCTGTTGTTTCAGGTACTCCCGGGCCTTTTCAACCACCTTCTGCGAGTTAATTTCAGATGAGTTGTATAGGGTTCCGATTCGCCGCGTACCCGGAATAATTTCAGTAATAAATTCCATTGTTTTTTCAATTGGAGGGAATGAACCTACACCGGTTATGTTGGGTAAGTGGTTGGTGTACGATTCTCCGGCTCCGGCTTCCAGCGGTGTAAACGACATGGTAAAAACGATGGGATGATTTTTTACAGCAGAAATGGCAGCTGTTATTCCCGGAGTGGAGGTTACCACTACCAGGTCAAGGTCCTGGTTGTCCATGTTCAGATGGATGGGTTGCAGATTGGCAATCTCTCCGTTGGCATGCTGGGCAATTATTTTCAGGTTTTTGTTTTTCACGTATCCCAGGTCACGCAAGCCATCGAGCAGTCCCTGCTCGGTCTGGTCGAATGATTTGTCGGGGCCAAAATAGGTGAGCCCAATTTTATACTGCCGCCCTTCCCTGGCATATACTCCTGACTCTGAAGGTCCCCTCAATTCTTTCTTTTCTTCCTTTTTTCTGTTGCTTAGATCTGACAACAAAAGAATGGAGCCGATAAAAACCAGGGCCAGGATTCCGTTTATAATTTTTTTTAGTTTTATCATATTTTTTTTAGTTTTATCGTATTTTATACATGTTCTGTTGCCTTCCACATCTTCCAGGTCATCCGTCAAATCGTTGGTTAAACCGGTATCAAAAAATTCATTATCGTTTGGAAGTATTTATTTGAAACTTGATTCATTTTTAAAAGATTTCAATTCCGATAAAATATGGGCGAATATTATTTTCCTTTTTTTGCTGTTTCCAAATCAGGATAGATGGAAAAGATGGAGCTAAATCCGGAAATGTCAAAGATTTCCTTGATGGCAGGTTGCATGGTAAATAGTTTAAATTTTCCTCCGGTGGCCGTCATTTTTTTCTGAACCGTTAGAAAAACCCGTAATCCGGAACTGCTGATGTAACTTAACCCGCTGCAATCGAGGTAAATTTGCTGTGTATTCTCTTTTAGTACTTTATACACCGCCTTTTCAAACTCGTTGTAATTGGTTGTGTCAATTCGCCCCTCAACAGAGATTTGAATTCCATCATCAATTTTTTTTGTTGTCGTCTTCATTTTTCAAAAGTGTTATAACTTATTTATTTTCATTTGATTAAATCCCATGAAGATTTTCTCTTATTGCCAATTTTTTAACATGGTAAGCTGGTTAAATTTTCCGTTGCGCTGGTACGACACTTCATCCATTACCTGTTTTATGAGAAAAATTCCCAATCCACCAATGGGCCTGTCTTCTGCGGAAAGGTTAATGTCAGGTTCGCTTTTTTTCGTTGGATCAAAAGGTTTTCCGCTGTCTGTTATCACCAGAATTAACTGTTTATCTTTCAGTTCAAAATCTACCTCAATTTCATTCTCAGTATCTTCTTCATAAGCATAAAAAATGACATTTGTAAGCGCTTCCTCCAGCACCAGATTGATAGAGGGAATAAGGGCTGCCGGCAGATTCCACTTCTTTTCCATCTGTTCGAGAAAAGCAATAACCCGCTCCATCTCGCTAATTTTATTTTTGATTACCAGCTTTTTATGCATTTTTTCCGATGTTTCCAAAGTAAGATATACTCATCATGGTTAAATCGTCTGATTGTGGATGGCCGGCTACGTGTTGAGCCACAGCCTGAATGACAGATTCAATCAATTTTTTTGGTGTGGCATCTGCATTCTTTCTAATAACATCGAGTAGCAGTTCTTCACCTAACAGGTTTTCCCGGGCATCTTCCGCTTCGGTTAGCCCGTCGGTGTAAAAGAATAACTGATCAGCGGTTTCCAGTTGTATCCTCTCTTCTGTGTAGTCAAAATCTTCGAACAGGCCTATGGGTATTGCTTTGGTAATGTTGAAAAAACTCACCTCTTTTTTGTTTTTGATGAGTACAGGCGGATTATGACCTGCATTGCAAAACCTGAGTTCTCCGGTTTGGATGTCCATAACAGCAACGAAAAATGTTACGAACATATTTGATTCATTGTTAATAGCCAGTGTTTTGTTCATCGACCTTACAATTTCAGCCGTGCTTCTATTTTTATCTGCCACCGAGCGCAGCAACGTTCTTGTAACTGCCATAAAAAGCGATGCCGGCACCCCTTTCCCTGACACATCGCCGATGGCAAGGCACAGGTGTCTTTCATCAATTAAAAAGAAGTCGTACAAATCGCCGCCTACCTCTTTGGCCGATTCAAGTGAAGCATACAGGTCTATTTCGGGCAAATTTGGGAAGGGAGGAAAAATATGTGGAATCATGCCCATCTGTATTTCCCGTGCAATGCGGAGTTCGCTCTCAATTTTTTCTTTTGCCGATGTCGTTTCCTTCAGGTTAACAATGTAGCTGGCCAGTTCTTTTTGCATAAACGCAAAAGAATCGTGTAGCTCTTTCATTTCTTCATTGGCCTCGATTACCGGAAGTGGTGCATCAAAATTCCCTTCGGCAATTATCCTTGCCGATTTTGCAAATTTGGTAAGCGGACTAATCTGCCAGTTGATTATCCGAATCGTAAAAAAGGTAAGCAATGACAAACCCAGCGCAGAAAGCAGCAGAATTATAAAATTAAGGGTGCGCAGGCTGGCATACATTTCGCGGTGGGGGTAAACTACACCTAAAGACCATTTTGTTGAGGGCAGTTGCCTGTGGTAAACCCAAACATGTCCGCGGTCTTTTAATGTAATCTCAGATAAGTTGCTTACGCCTTGAATCATGTCGCGGCCAATTTTTCTCAATTCGGGTTGCTCCTGGTCTTTGGCACGTGTAAAAATAGTTTCATTCATTATGAAATTTCGGCTGGGATGGGTTACATAAACCCCGTTGCGGGAAATGAGGAAAGCATAGCCGGTGTCAAAAATTTTCACTTCGTTCACAATATCGGTGAGCCAGTCAAGTGAAACATCAATGGTGATAATTCCTCCGAAAATTTTTTTGCTGTTTTCATTGACATAAAAAGGCACTGAGTAGGTTGTCATCAGTGCCTCGCCACCCCCTTCATCGTAATATGGTTCAGTCCAATAGGGTGTTTTCAGCAGTGCCGGAATCTGGTACCAGTCCATTAAAAAATAGTTGTATGCGGGCGACCATAAATCGGTTGTTTCAATTTCGTTTCCGCGTTTATAGGCATAAGGTGCATAGGCCTGTTTTTCTTCAGAAAACATGCCGGGTTCAAAAGCAATAGCACTGGCGTAAATTTCTGGATTGTTTTTCACCAGCTTTTTCAAAAACGATTGGATTGAATCTTTTGGCAGGGCACCGGTTTCAATCATCCAGGCAAGGTTTTCAGGTAATTTTTCGGAGGGCCTGATTACTTCTTCAATTCTAAAAATGGTATTGTTGGCCAAATTGATGGCGTTTTCGCGGGTGGTTTTTTCAATGGTTGTGCGCGAGTAGTAATAGTAAATTGCAAAAATGACCCCGCCCAGTACAATACAAAAAAGGAGGACCCTTAAAATTATTTGAAATGAAAGGCTGTTTTTCCTCATCTGTAATGATTTTTCATTTTAAAAATGATTATTCCTGCAACAGTGGCTGATAAAAATTTTCGAACAGCAATGCTTCCTTGTTATATTCAGAATTGGATGATTCGAAAATTTTCAGTGCGCGTTGATAATCCTGCTCAAGCAAGTGCCCTCTTTTTACATTTTTATTGCCTGGTTTCTGCAATTCCAGTATTTTATCGAGCATCCAGCGTTGGTGTGCCTTGTTGTTGGGCAAATGCGCCTTGTTCATTTCTTCAACTACCAAATCAACTGTGTACTCGCGGTTCTGTTCAGCAAATCTCCAGCCGTGCATGGTTGCGGTTACAAATTTTTGCAGCGCTTCCTTTTTTTTGTGCAGTGTTTCTTCAAGGCAATACAAACCGTCCTCGGGAATGTCAAAGCCGTAATCTGAAAAGAAGAAAGTATTCAGTTCTTCTTCATCTACGCCGCTGTTAATAATCTGGTCGTATTCGTTGTAATACATAACGGTAAGCGCATCAACGCCTCCCATCAGAAACAGGTTAATGGTATTCAAAATGCGCACCAGCTCAATGTTGTATTTTTTTTCTCGCATAAAGGCAAGAGGAATGTCGTCGAAACCGCTGCTCCAAATGCCGAGTTTTTTATTGTTGAGTTCCTTTGCTTCATCTATTCCGCTCTCTTTTTTGGTTACAATCATTAAAGCTGAATGCTGCGAAAACTGGGCGATATTAACCAGGGGAATACCGGCTGCACGTTGTTTAACGGCATCCATCAAAAAAGAGGACACCACAAGGGCCTGCCCGTTTTTCAGGAACTCGAACGACGATATGTTGGCTGTAAGGTGAATGATCTCAACATCAATTCCGGCATTTTTGTAAAAACCCTGGTCAAGTGCTGCATAATAACCTGCAAACTGGGCTTGTGGAATCCAGTGAGGAGTGAATGTGATTTTTTCGCCCTGGGCTCCCGCCGAAAAATAATTCAGCAGAATCAGTAAGCTGACAACTAATCCGATCTTTGATAATCCTCCTGATTTCATGTTTTTTTATCGTTAACTGTTGTTTCTGCTGTCTGCGCTTTTCCTAAAATATCATATGGTAATGAATTGTGAAGTTAAATAAATATTTGTTTCAGCATATTTTCCACCCCAAAAAATGAAGCGGCCGGTATTCAATCCTGAAATTTTAGCCGGCCATTTCATCCATAGTCGTAAAAATTATTGCGGGAACCATTTTTGCTGAATGGCATTATATGTTCCGTCCTGTTTTAAATTGCTCAGGGCAGTCTGCCATTTTTCAATAGTTTCTGCCGAGGTATTCTTTGAGAAGGCAATAAAAAAGTCGGAAGCCATCAGTTCGAGCGATGGATTAACATCGCTGTATTGGTATCCGGCTTCAGAAAGAATATCAGGAAAAGTGATATCGGTACACACAAATGCATCCAACTCTCCGTTAAGCATTTTTTCTACCAGCACCTCAGGATCGCTGTCCTGCACCAGATTGGTAAACCCAAGTTCCTGTAAATGCTGAGTTGAAAACCAGGAGCTTACTGTGCCTACATTATCCAGGTTTTTAGCGTCTTCTATCGATAGGATGGTAATTCCCGAGCCGGCTTTGGTATAAAAAAATGTGGTGTTGGTACCAATTGGCCCAACCCACAGAAAAAGGTCTTCACGAATTTCAGTGCGATCCATAGTATAGAGGCAAACATTGGGATTATTCAGTGCCAGCTTGTAGCCATTGCTCCACGATGAAAGAGTAATTTCAAAAAATTCACTGTTCCGCTTCATTATTTCTTTTACAATGTCGGTACCGTAACCGGTAATTTCGCCGTTTTTTCCTCTGAAGGTGAGTGGAGGATAAGGCTCGGTATATACCTGCAGAATATCCGGGAAATCGGATGTTTTCAGGTGCTTTTCAGTTAATTGTCTGAGGGTTCCGTTTTTCTTTGCCAAATCGATGGCCGTTTGGAAGCCTGCAACCATATCGTCTGAAATGTTTTTATTGAATGCAAAATAGAGGAATTCCGTTTTTATGATTAGTTTCGAAGTTACGGCATAAAGCGTGTGCCCCATAGATTCCAGCGCTGCTTCCGTAGTATATTTATCGGAGGGGAACAAGTCAATTTCACCATTTAAAAGCCGGGTCAGTGCATCGGAAATGTCGGTACAATAAACCAGGTTTTCGAATCCCTCTTCCAGCAAAAAATCTTCCATAGCATAATCCGAAATGACACCGATACTTCCAACTGATTTGGCATCATCAATGTTATCAAGAAAAATTTCAGTTTGTGAAGCTGCATAAAAATTCCAGTCAAGCGAAGCAAACGGACCTGCCCATTTGAATTTATCCTTCCGCGAGGCATTCAGTGTTGTGGAAAAAAGCACTGCGTTTTCGTTGTTCAGTGCTTCTTCGTAGCCGGTTTCCCAAGGCAAGAATTCAATTTCACATTCAATGTTCAGTTGTTCGCAAATACCGGCCAGCAATTCAGGCGCAAGTCCGGCAGCTGCCGAATCTTCTGTTATGTAGTTGAAAGGCTGGTATTGTTCGGAAATAAAACGAAAAGGGGTTTCTTTGTTTCCGGGGTTTTCTTCCGGGTCTTTTTGGCACGATGCAATAAGCAGAAAGGCAGAAAACAGGAGGCAAATGTTTTTTAAGTAATTCATAAAAAGCGTCTTTTATTAATGGTTCACAATAAGGCAAAAATAGAGGAATTGATAGAATTTCAAGTTTATTTCTTTCTTTTTACAAGTGAAATTTGTAAGGATAAAACACGGTTAGCAATCCGGCAAAATGAGCATAATGGTGTTAGTGTGGCCAAATTCTGTGGATATGGTTTTCAAATAAGGAGGGCATTTGTCAGAACCTCTTCCATTTAGCTGGATGGCACGCAACATAGATTTTTGGTGTTGTTCATTTTCCATTTCTTTGCAACTTTTCATTTTTTGCTCCTGCAAAGAAAAACAAAATGTATTACCTAAAATATCCTATCGCCCGTTCCAAAGCTATATATTTTAAGTTCTATGATATGTCCGAACAGCCATGATTTGTAAACACCAAGTTGATAACTTTCATTTCCGTAGAGGGCATCTGCCTGTTGAGCACCCGAGAAAGAATGAAAGAAGTGTAGTTTTTTCGAGGTAAACTCTTCTCCACCCTCAACTCTTTTGCACTTTAAAACGAATTGCGGATTGTCATCCTGGTCGAGTTTTACAGCAAATTTCCCTGCATCATCCAACTCATCAGGTGTAACGGTTTTTATCACGGAACCATTTACGTAAAATTCAATGGAAACCAGTTCGTACAGCGATTTATATTTTCCATCACTGGCAAATCCTTTTGTTTTGTTTTTATAATCCACCAAATAGGTTTTCGAGCCCCAAAAGTTTTCTGCCGGCAACCGGTCAACAGTTCTGTCCTCCAGGGTAAACGACTGCTCCCCATCCACGGTTAGTACGGCAAAGGTGTCGGGCGCCATAATGAAACCTTCGGAAAGGGCAACCACATAATTTCCTGCTTCCAGGCTGTCGAACGCAAAAGTGCCGTTGGCACTAACCAACGATGATTGGATCAGTTCCATTTCAGTCGTTTTTGTGGTTACATTTGCAGGGTTTACATCGTCACCGAGTTTCGCAAGCAGCACCTGCATGTCGCTATAATTATCAGCTGTTAAATTTTCTCCTGGTAACAGTTTACCTGAAACAGTGCTGTAAAGTTCATAATCGGTTTCTTCTTCCTGACACGAAACGAATACAAAAGTGGCCACCATAAACAGAAAAAAAAGCAGATTTTTATTTTTCATAATGTATATTTTTAAAATTATTATTAGAAGATTGATTTTTTTTGATTACTGATTTTGTAATTATTGGATACGAACTTATGTTCTTTAATCTATTGCGCCTTTAACCTCTATTTTATGACCGAAAAACCACGATTTCTCAACAATCAATTTGATATATTCGTCATCTCCTGAGCTACCGTTAAGGATAACAAGCAGGTTTTGAGGGGTTTCGTAATCCAAATGATACGTATTTTTGAAAAAATACATGGGCTCCGAAGTAAATTCCTGGCCGTCCGATTTTTTTTGCAGTGTGACTGAAAACTTCGGGTCAAGATCCATGTTAAGTTCAACATCGAACTTATCCTTTCCCCATATCTTGTTTTTTATATCTTCCGGGGTAATAGTTTTAATTACTTCTCCACGCACAAAAAAGTCAATGGCTACCGTTTCCAGGTTTAAAAATGAATTGTTTACATACTTTACCGTATATACTTTCGGGCCCCAAAAATTTTCCTCGGGTATCCGCTCAACGGTTTTGTTTCCAAAAGAAAATGTTTGCTCCCCATCAAGAGTTAAAACGGCAAATGTGTCGGGTGCCAGAATGAAACCTTCGGAAAGCACAACCACATAATTTCCGGACTCGAGGCTGTCGAATGCAAACGAGCCGTCAGGTTTAATTGCCGAACCGGCTATTGGCTCCATATCTTCCGTTTTTGTGGTAACTGTCTCCGGATTCACTCCATCGCCGAGTTTTGCCAGTAAAACCACCATTTCGCTGAAATCGGAGTTTGTCACGTTTTCACCCGGAATGAGTTTGCCTGAAATAGTGCTGAAAAGTTCATAATCTGTTTCGTCTTTTTGGCAACCGCAAAAGATGAATGCGGCAAGCAGAACCAATCCTGTGAACTGTAATCTGTTTTTCATAATTAAAAGATTAATCAATTTGTTTTTATTGAAGTATTCAGTTGCAAACGAAAAGTTGGAAAAAAAGAAGAAATTTTTTCATGTTTTACAAAATCTTTGCAATTCTCATAAAATAATTACTTTTGTTCCACAGACCAATAGTCAATTTTAGGATGCTAATTATGAAACGATTAAAAACCCTTCTTCTGCTTTTTATTACTTCAACCTTGTTTCTGTTTTTTTCGTGTGAAAAAGATGATGGGCCGGTAAATACTGAAAAAGATCAGCCACTGCGTTTTATCAGCGAGCAGTACAAGTCATTTAATAATATTACTGAAGATTTGGTGCCTAAAGGGATTGGACCCGAATTGCTTGCCTTTATTTGCGACTATCTGAATATAGCGTGCGATGTGGAGTTTATTCCGTGGAAAGCTGGCTGTCAGGATGTTATGGATGCTAACAATGCCATACTTTTTTCGATAGCACTGAATGCCTCACGAAAAGATATTGCTTTCTCAAAAAATACTTCGGCAGACATTGTTGATCGATGGCAAACGGTTCTCAATAACCAGAAACAGGACGGAACGTATGATGCCATCCACAGGAAATTGTTTCAGCAGTAATTTGGATAAGGTGAATGAAATGGTTGAATAAAATAGCAGGTTGGATTGTAATCGCTTTTATGATTACCGGGTGCAGTATCTGGGAAAATGAGGAGCAAAAACCTTCGTTGAAGATCGGGGTAATGATGCCCTGGACGGGAGATTACGCCTCCAACTGGGACACCGCCCTCGACTGGGCTGTGGAAAACATCAACCTCAATGGTGGCGTGGCTGGCCATGATATTGAACTGGTTAAAAAAGATTTGGCCAAAAACGATCTGAAAACCATTTCGGAAGAGTTGATTGCCGACGAATACATTAAAGCGGTTATTGGGCCCATGACCTCGGCAGAAGTTTTTGAGATAGCTCCCCTGTTCATAAACGGAAAGAAAATTCTTTTGGCGCCCGTGGCTACATCAGCGAATATTTCAAGGGCGTTTGCCGGGAAAGACTATTTCTGGCGACTGGCTGAACCCGACATTGCACAAACCAAAACGTTGCTTTTGCTGGCACAGTCGGGTGGCGCCCGAAAAGTGGCACTGATCACGGAAGATTCGCAATACGGAGCTTCATTCGAAGACTGGTTTGGTTTTTTTGCCACAGAACTTGGACTTGAAGTGTCAGGGGTTGAAGTGATTCAAACAGGTGATGTTCAGGCCTGCGAAACAGCGTGGGAGACAATAGCTTCAACTGCTCCCGATGCTGTAATTGCCGCCCTGAATTCGCCGGAGCAAAATGCCGCCCTCGGGAAAGCGTACAGATTTAAAAGCCGGCAAATAAGGCTTCTTCTTTCCGATGCTGCCTGCCTGCCCGCATTGGTGGAGAACCTGGGCATACTGGCCGAAAACCTTGAGGGAACAACGCTTACTTCTGATCCTGCTTCAGGATTCGACATTTCCTACAAAGTGAAATACGGTAAATATCCCAATGCTTTTCTGGCTAACATGTACGATGCAGTAATGCTTCTTTCCTTTGCACTTGAAGTTTCGCAAGGGGAAGGAGGAGACCTTCTGGTTGCAGCTATGAAACAGCTTGTTACGGGGCATGTTGGCTCCTGCGGCTGGCAAAGGGACGAAATTGGAAAAGCTCTTGAATTGTTGCGGCAGGGCATTTTTCCTGACATTAGTGGTGCAAGCGGCTCCCTCAATTACGATGAGCTTTTTTTTACCGATGTTACCTCTTCAACCTACGGACGCTGGCGGGTAGATGCCGGGCAATTTGTAATAACCGATTTTTATACTTCCGACGGAAAGGGGCGTATCAGCTCCACTTCGGCAGCATACCGCATTATTGCTAATAAGCGACAGCAGTTTAATGAAACAGGTGCCTGGCCTGTTTTGTCCGAAAAAAAAGATAATTTTGCTCTGCTCATGGCTACGTCAAAAGGCTGGAAAAACTACCGTCACCAGGCCGATGTGCTGCATGCCTACCAGTTGCTGAAACAAAACGGATTTTTTGATGAACAGATAATTCTGATTCTGGAAGATGACCTGGCTAATTCAGCATTGAACAGTATGCCGGGAGTTGTGCGTAATGAGCCCGATGGCGAAAACCTGTACAGAGATGTTGAAATTGACTACCACCTTTCGGATATCACCCGCGAAACGTTGGTCAATATTCTTGCCGGAAACGAAACAGCGCAGACCCCAACAGTTTTGAACAGTACTTCTGCCGGTAATCTCTTCATCTTTACTTCAGGGCATGGAGAACCGGGTGGGATGGTGCTGGAGACGGAAACAACCGAAATACTGACACCCGAATACTGGCAGGCAGTTTTTGAAGCCATGCACCAAAAGGGGAATTTCAGGCAGGTGTTCTGGTCGCTTGAGGCCTGCTATTCTGGAGCAATTGGAGAAAGAATTACCACTCCCGGTATAATTCTGATGACTGGCGCCAACCCGTTTGAAACCTCGAAAGCCAATTTTTACGATTCGGAAATAAAAAACTGGCTGGCCGATAAGTTTGCCTATTCCATCAATAACAGCATTGCTGAAAACCCTGAAATAACGTTCAGTGAGCTCTATGAAAAAAGCTTTACATACGTAAACGGTTCTCACGTGTCGTTTTACAATTACCAGAATTTTGGCAATATTTACGATATACGTTTAAGCGAATTTGTAACCCGGTGAAAAGAAGTCTTGCCATATTGTTTTTAATTGTTGTTGCGGCATTGGCCTGCAATAATGAGGAAGAATTACATAAACTGGTTCCTGAATTCGAGGTATTTGTGTTGTTTCCGTCCGAAGGGATTGGCGACCGAAGCTTTGTGGACGGCGTTTACGAAGGCATTGAAAAAACCACGCATCAGTTCAACTTTAGGGTGAATTATATTATTTCCGATTCGCTGGAGGCCGGTAAACAGTGGATTAGCCGGATACCGAAATTGGAAAGCGATGTTGCTCCGGAAGCACTCATAATTGTTGTTGGCTCGCAATTTACAGATGCTGTACAAAACCTGAACGGCCACTATGGAGATCATTTTGTGCTGGGACTGGAAACCACCGCAGTTGAGCAGGAGAAACTGGCCCAGGTTACGTTTCATACCTATGCACCTTCCTATATCAGCGGATATATTTCGGCGCAAAAAGCCACTCCCTGTAAAGCAATGGTAGTGGCCGGGTTCGATGCCCCGTTTCTTACGGAATACATCGATGGATTTAACCAGGGAGTACTGGATGCCGGGGGAAGTGTTAGTCCGCCCGAGTTTGTAAGTTCAGGGTTTTCAGGTTTTGAAATGCCCGATTCGGCCTATCGGCTTACCAACCGGCTTCTGCCTGAGCACAATTTGCTGTTCGCGCTGTCGTCGGGATCGAACCAGGGAATTATAAATGCGACACGCGACTTTCCAGAGCAACGGTATGTAGTGGGAGTTGATGCCGATCAAAGCTGGATGGGGCTTACCGTTGTTACCGGTTCTGTAATAAAACTGTTCGACCTTGTGGTATTCGATTATATCGATCAGTTTTCCGGGGGAAATTTTAGTTCCGGGAATGCGGTACATACCATGGAAGATGGCAGTACCACTTTTCTGATGAACGATAAAGTGCTGGGCGATGTTGCTGTTCATGAGGAACTAATTAAAACAGCGATTGAAAAGGAGATCGAATACCTGAAAAGCAGTGATCAGAATTTTTGAAGGGAAAAATCATACTTTTTGAACCTGAATATCAGTATTGAATATAATATTTTTATTATATTCAATATCTATTTTAGCAGCAATAACCTTTATAATCTGATAAAGCGGCTAAAATGGATTTTGAGAAGCAAATCATTGATCAAATCATTCAGGGAGATACCAATCAGTTCGATCAACTTGTTAAAAAGTACCAGACCCCGGTTTTTAAGGTAATTTATAAAATTGTTGAAGATTACGAAGATGCAGCTGAAATTTTGCAGGATGTTTTTGTAAAAGCTTACGAGTCACTTTCGCAATATAATCCTGAATACAAATTTTTCAGTTGGATTTACCGGATTGCCATCAACAAAGCTCTTCTGTATGTTAAGCGAAAAAAAGTGGCAGTACCGGCCGAAATTCTATGCTGTGAGGCAGAAGAAGACCTGGAAGAAACAGTGTTCTGTGAGCAAAGGGACAGTGAAATTACCAAAGCAGTTAACCGTCTTGACGAAAAATACCGGAAAGTTATTCTGCTGAAATATTATGCAGGGTTATCGTATGCCCAAATTGCCGAAGTGTTGCTGCTTCCTGAAAAAACGGTGAAGTCGCGGTTATTCGATGCCCGCAGAATTTTACAAAAGAGCCTCGAAAAAATGGAACTTTTTTCTGCCATTCAATCGAATTAAAAATCAGATTGAAATTTGGTACACGAATTAATTCGTTTTTTTCCAACTTTTTGATGTGCAGTGAATATTTACAGTAAACAAAAATCAAAAAGGATGAAAAGAAAAATCGATCATTGCATTTTTTCAGTTTTAATTATCATTGCATTTTTTGGTTTATCGTGTCAAAAAGATGAAGTTCCGGCAACCTGGAATATTTCAGGAAAAGTAGTTATGACAGATGCCCAGGTGCCCGAAATTAAAACGCCGTTGGAGGGAGTTAAAATTTATCTGCTGAGAGGTACTTTTTCATTCGACGTAACCTTTGCCGGATTTATTAAAAATGATATTCTCGATTCGGTAATAACCGATGCAGACGGGTTTTACTCTATTTACGGGCTTGAGCCAGATGGTTATGTGGTTTTGCCGAATGACACGTCAACAAACTATCGTTTCGATTGGTCGGAAAGTCCTGATTCACCCTGGATTGATGCCAACAGCAGCCAGGAAAAATATGAAATCAATTTTTCAGTGCCGGAATCGGTAATGGAAAACTTTTGGTGAATCGAAAAATTTCACTCACAATATTTTACAACAAATGATAATATATGATGAAAACGTTTTTTGTATTCGCTCTGCTAATTTTTGTATTTACATCGTGTAACAAGGAAGAGGATACTCCGTATTTTTGGGATATTTCGGGGAAAGTAATGATGACTGACGCTCAGGTGCCCGAAATTAAAACGCCGCTGGAAGGAGTTAAAATTTATCTGCTGAAAGGCTATTTTACCCTCGACACGACCACCCACTGGTTTGTATATTCCGATATTCTCGATTCGGCAAAAACCGATGTGAACGGGACATATTCTTTTAACGGACTTAAACCTGCCGATTATGTTGTTCTGCCAGGCGATACTACCTTGAACTACCGGTTCAGCTGGGCCGAAAGCCCCGATTCGGTGTGGATTGATGCAGCAAATACACAGAAGCAATTTGAAATCAATTTCACCACGCCCGAACCGGTGGAAGAAAATTTTTTGGATTATTTCAAATTTAGATTTTACATTCAAAATTACGATAGCAATAACAATATCAGTATGTTCCGTACAGCCCGGGAAAACTTGGGGTGTGGCTGGTTAGGCGCCAGTCCCTGTAATTGGTATTGGAAATTAATAAACCGTAGTGGCCAGATTTTCTTTTTAAAACCAGTGAAAAGTGCCCATGCCGATGTTAAATACACAGGTAGTAAAACAGTTAGTTTTTCAGACCTGAAAGATGCAAGCGGCATGTTTACCGACTATAAAGATGAGTTTCATTTTAAATTTTACATTGACAACGATTGGGTTTATACGCTCAATATTTCCGGAGGTAATTTGAAAGATACCAACGAGTACGACGTTGTTTGGCAAAGCGATGGTGTGGAGATTACACAACATTATTGATTGCAGGTTTACCGAAATGAATAAATTACACTTTAGAGATGAATGGCTCATACAGGGGATGGTGGACGGAATGTTGAGCAAGAGAGAGGAGATAAGATTCAGGGAACTGATAATGACCTCTTCTAATGCCCGGAAGCTTTACGGAGAGCTGCTTTATGTCCATACAGCATTGCAATTCGAAGCACATTTTATTGGATCGGTCGATTTCTCTAACGAAATTATGCAAAAATTATATGGTTAACATCATATTTTGTTTCTTTGAAAATAGAAACAGCATACTTGTTAAACTGGCAAAAAAGCAAAATCTGATAACCAGCCCTGGAATGGGTTGAAAATATTAAGCTGGATCGGATTGATTGTTTTTTTTGCTTTTACTTCCTGTTTTGTTGGAACAAAAATTATTTAACCATGCAAAGTATTTGTAAAACTGAATCATTGAAAACCTTAAGCCGGGTTGCAGTTTGTGTCCTTCTGATTTTTCTTTTTGCCTGCTCCGAAGAAGACCTGCCAGTGAAGGAACAAACGGTGGTGCAGATTTCCACCATCGATGCACTATTGACGGGTGTTTACGATGGAGAAACAACCCTCAGTCAACTGGCAGGGTGGGGCGATTTTGGTATCGGCACTTTTAATGCTCTCGACGGCGAAATGGTGCTGCTCGATGGTACTTTTTACCAGGTGAAGGGAAGTGGCGAAATTATCCGGCCGGTTGGTTCAACACAAACTCCTTTTGCAACCGTTACTTTTTTTCAGCCCGAAAGCAGTTATCGGGTTGCCGAACTTGATTATGCCGGATTAAAAACAGTAATTGATAACCACCTGGTAAGCGCCAATTTATTTTTTGCCATTCGCATTGAAGGAACATTCCGTTTTATGAAAACCCGGAGTGTACCTGCCCAGGAAAAACCGTATCCGCCTCTGGTGGAAGTTACAGCCAACCAGCCGGAGTTTGAAACCGATTCAGTTTCAGGTACGCTGAGCGGATTTTATTGCCCGCCCTTTGTAACCGGCATAAATGTACCGGGTTACCACCTGCATTTTATTTCTGACGATGAGGCATTCGGGGGTCATGTGCTTGCATTTGAAATGACAGAAGGTGTTCTTGAAATTGACCGGATTAATAATTTTGAACTCATTCTGCCGAGTGATAATGACTTTTTGGAAGCCGATCTCACCGGTGACTTAACTAATGAACTGGAAGATGTGGAAGGCGACCGGTAATCTCATGGAATTAGGAATTCAGAAACCGGCAACCTTTTAAATAACGCTATTTGCTTTTAGCAGAATTTCCATTTCCTGTTGGATTGTTTGGGCTGCTTCGCCTGCTTTTTTTGCAAAATCACTTGCTCCGGATGCGTAAATGATTCCGCGCGATGAGTTTACCAAAAGTCCGCACTGGCTGTTCATGCCGTTTTTGGTAACTTCCTGCAAACTGCCTCCTTGCGCTCCTACGCCGGGCACCAGCAAAAAATGGTCGGGTACAATTTGCCGGATTTCTTTCAGTTTTTCGGCTTTGGTGGCGCCTACAACATACATCATATTTTCTGTAGTTCCCCAGTTTTGCGAGGTTTTCAGCACGGTTTCAAAAAGTTGATCACCCGTTTCCTCAACTTTTAAATATTGAAAATCGGCTGCACCCTTGTTGGAAGTGAGTGCCAGCAGAATTACCCATTTCTCAGGATAACTCATAAACGGTTTTACCGAATCTTCGCCCATGTATGGTGCCACAGTAACGGCATCAAAATCGAGTTTTTCAAAAAAGGTACGGGCGTATAAATTCGAGGTATTTCCAATGTCGCCCCGTTTGGCGTCGGCAATCAGGAATATTTCCGGGTATTTTGATTTGATGTATTCAACGGTTTTTTCGAGGGTATGCCATCCCTGCCAGCCCAGGCTTTCGTAAAAAGCCAGGTTGGGTTTGTATGCCACCGCATATTTGGCGGTTGCATCAATAATTTTCCTGTTGAAAGCCAACACCGGATCGGCTGCATTCAGTAAATGTTTCGGAATCTTCAGGATGTCCGTATCGAGACCTACACAAAGGAAACTGCGTTTTTTTTGGATTTGTTGGAAAAGTTGTTGTTTATTCATTTTCTATTTTTTTAGTACCCGTACTTGCCTTCCATAATACCGGATACAGAAAGATCTTCGTCGAGGTCGGGCCAATGCAGGCCAGTGCCGCTACAAATAATTTCAATTTTGTTTCGTTGTTTATCATTTGCTTCCCTGAGTTTTTTATTTAATTCAACCGGAAAACGTATTTCTTTGCTATCCGACATTTTCATGCAAATCATTCCATTTTCATACCATGCTTCTGAAACAGTGAAAAGCAATTCAGCTACCATGTACTTCATGCCATTTATTGTTTTAAATTTCAGCTTCTTTCATTTTTTGTGCATTTTCCTCAATCATCAGTTTTTCGATGATTTCATCGATATCACCATTGATAATTGCTTGTAAATTATACATTGTCAGGTTAATGCGATGGTCGGTAACGCGGCCCTGCGGCCAGTTGTAGGTGCGGATTTTTGCCGAGCGGTCGCCGGTGGAAACCATGGTTTTCCGTTTCGATGATATTTCGTCGATGTATTTCTGGTACTCCATATTGTAAATCCGCGTGCGCAGTTCGTTCATCGCTTTGGCCAGGTTTTTTAATTGCGATTTTTCATCCTGACAGGTCACCACAATGCCGGTGGGCATGTGCGTCAACCGGATGGCCGAGTAGGTGGTGTTCACCGACTGCCCCCCCGGACCAGAGGAACAGTACGTATCTTTTTTGATGTCGGATTCTTTCAGCTCCACATCGAACTCTTCGGCTTCGGGCAACACGGCAACAGTAGCCGCCGAGGTATGCACCCGTCCCTGGGTTTCGGTTTGCGGCACCCGCTGTACCCGGTGCACGCCCGATTCGTATTTCAGGATTCCGTAAACTCCTTCGCCGGTAACATTAGCTACAATTTCCTTATAACCGCCGGCTGTGCCTTCGTTGATGTTGGTCACTTCCATGCGCCAGCCTTTTTTCTCGCAGAATTTGGAGTACATGCGGAACAAATCGCCGGCAAAAATACTGGCTTCGTCGCCACCGGTACCGGCCCTGATTTCCAGAATGGCATTTTTGCTGTCTTCCGGATCGGCCGGAACCAGCAACATTTTGATTTTCTTTTCCATTTCCGGAATTCTTTCTTCGGCCATCTCCATCTCCTCGCGGGCCATTTCGCGCAATTCTTCGTCGCTCTCTTCCGCCAAAATTTCTTTTCCCGAATGGATGGTATCCACCATGCTTTTGTACTCTTTGAAAACACCAAGCAATTTCTCCAGACTTTTGTATTCCTGGTTCAGTCTTACATAGCGCTTCATGTCGGCAATAATTGCCGGGTCGGTAATCTGTTGCTGCACCTCTTCAAACCGGTGCCTGATGGATTCGTATTTTTCCAGTAATGCGTATTCTGCCATAACTTTTTTTAATAAACAAATTCTCCCTTTTCAGAGCTTATCGTTAGTTTATTTCCTTCAAAAGGTTTAACTCTGCCCACTATTTGTGCATCGATGTTGAACGACTTTGAAATGGAAATTATCTCTTCCGCCACCTTCGGATGGGTGTAAATCTCGAACCGGTGGCCCATATTAAACACTTTGTACATTTCTTTCCAGTCTGTTCCTGATTGTTTCTGAATAATCTGAAACAGCGGCGGAACCGGGAATATATTGTCTTTTATCACGTGTATATTCTCCACAAAATGAAGCACTTTGGTTTGCGCACCGCCTGAGCAGTGGATCATTCCTGAAATGTCTTTTCTGAATTTTTCCAGTACTTTTTTAATTACCGGTGCATACGTTCTCGTGGGCGACAAAACCAGCTGGCCGGCATTTATACTGAGTCTTTCAATTTCGTCGATCAGCTTATATTTTCCCGAATAAACCAAATCTGCTGGCACTTCCGGGTCGAAACTTTCCGGGTATTTTTCTGCCAGATACCTGGCAAAAACATCGTGTCTTGCCGATGTGAGGCCGTTGCTGCCCATGCCGCCGTTGTATTCTTGTTCATAGGTTGCCTGTCCCGATGAGGAAAGTCCTACAATGACATTGCCTGCTGAAATATTTCCGGCAGAAATAACATCGTCGCGTTTCATACGGCAAACCACGGTTGAATCCACAATAATGGTACGTACCAAATCGCCCACGTCGGCTGTTTCGCCACCGGTTGACCAGGCGCTGATACCCAAATCGCGCAGGTTTTGCAAAAGCTCTTCGGTTCCGTTGATAATAGCCGCAATCACTTCGCCCGGAATTTTGTTTTTGTTGCGGCCAATGGTTGACGAAACGAGAATATTATCGGTGGCGCCCACGCACAGCAGGTCGTCGATGTTCATAATCATTGCATCCTGTGCAATGCCTTTCCATACCGAAAGATCGCCGGTTTCTTTCCAGTACATGTAAGCCAGCGCCGATTTGGTCCCGGCGCCGTCGGCATGCATAATGTTGCACCACGCCGGATCGCCTGCCAGTATATCGGGCACAATTTTGCAAAAGGCTTTGGGAAACAATCCCTTGCCGATGTTTTTTATGGCATTGTGCACATCTTCCTTCGATGCTGAAACCCCTCTTGAGTTGTATCTCGATTCGGTAACCATCCAATTGATTTTAAGGCCACAAAATTAACAATTTCGGCGCATTTTGTAGTGTGGTACTGCAAGTTTCTCTTTTAGAATTAATCTAAAACAAAATGCAGGTGGATTTGGGAAAACCAAAAACAGCAGTTGACAAAAAAATCTGAATTTTTATTTAAGATACTATTCTTTCCAGTATAGAAACCGTTTGATCTTTTTTGTGGGTGTTTTTTCAAAAGGTTTCGGGTGTGAAATCACCTGTTGAATCCGGCTGAACTTATTCAGCTGGGCATTCACCTTTTTATGAATTTCTTTCAGTATTTCATCTGATTTCTCCTGGATATATTGCTGGGCTTCGGCTTTCATGTGTTTGAAATTTTGTTCCACCTCTTCCATATTCAAATGAACCATGGCTACGAGTTTCCCTTTTTTCTCCACAACAAGCGACTCAAGCACAAACCGCATTTTGTTAATCACCGATTCAATTTCTTCGGGATAAATATTCTCACCACTGGCGCCCACAATCATGTTTTTTATGCGGCCCTTGATGTACAAAAAGTTATCCTTGTCGTACCACCCTTTATCGCCGGTTTTAAACCAGCCGTCTTCGGTAAAAACCTCTTTTGTGATCTCCGGTGCTTTGTAGTATCCTTTCATTACATTGGGCCCTTTGGCCTGAATTTCGCCTTCTCCGGTTTTCAAATCAGCGTCGCCTAAACGAAGCTGTACGCCTTCCATGGCAATGCCGGTGGAGCCAATACGAACATTTTTACCTACAGCACCTGCAAGCAGGGGCGAGGTTTCGGTAAGGCCGTAACCAATGGCATACGGAAACTTTCCTTCGTAAAGAAACCGTTCTACTGTGACATCGAGTTTGGCGCCGCCAATGCCAAAAAAGCGCAGTTCTCCGCCAAAAGTTTCATAAAGTTTTTTTGCGGCCACCCGGTGCAAAACTTTCCGCATGAGTGGAATGGAATATAAAAACCGAATAACCGGGCTTTTCTGGAATTTGGGTAATATTTTTGCTTTGAATACTTTTTCAATGATTAACGGTACAACCAGCATGATGGTGGGTTTTACCTTTTGAAGTGCCGGTAGTAAAACCGAAGCAACCGGAGGTTTACGCAGGTAATGTACCGATGCGCCAAATTTTATAGGGAATAAAAATCCAAGCGTATTTTCAAACGTATGGGAAAGCGGAAGTACGGAAATGAACCGGTCCTCACTGCTGATATCCTGTAATGTGTAACTTTTTTCGGCTGTCCAGGTCAGGTTTTTATGTGTAAGCATCACCCCTTTTGAATTGCCGGTGGTGCCTGATGTATAAATGATGGATGCAAGGTCCTGTTCGTCAACATCTTCGGGTTGGGTGTTATTTGCTGAAGGAGCCAGCGAACATTCCAGACTACGTAGTTCCCCCGGTGCTGTATTTTTGGGAATAACAGAAAAGTTATCAACCAAAATCAAATGGTCCAACATACTTTTCGTTTCCTCATCCAAAACTTTGTATAGTCCTTCCGAAACATACATCACTTTGGCTTCGGAGTGCTCAATAATCGCTTTAATTTCATTCACATGAAAATCGGGCAGAATAGGAACTGCTGTAGCACCGGCCCACGAAATTGAAAAAAATGCCACTCCCCAGTTAGGCATGTTCGTACTTAAAATGGCTATTTTGTCTCCTTTTTTAACGCCCAGTTGCTTCAGTAAGGCAGCAGCCCGGGCTATGTCGTCGCCCATTTGACGGTAGCTGTATTTTTCTTCTCCGACAAAAATCAGCGAGGTTTTTTCAGCAAATTGTTTTACTGACTCCTGCAGCATGGCAGGGATGGTGTATTTTTGTTTTTTTGTCATCTGTTCGTCCCTCAATTTAAATCGCTTATTTCAACAACTATCGGCAAGGTAAAGTTTAGAATGTAAAAGTAGTAATAAACATCGGTTCTGATTTTTGATATGAAAGTTTAAATTATTTTTAACATCTTATTGAGATTTGTTTTACACAAAAAATCGAATTTTCGGTTTATGAAGATGAATAATAAAAAAAGTACGATCATTTTTTTGAAAAATTGTTGCTGCTCAAATACCGGATGAATACCGAAACAGCCCAAAAAGTTGCAGAACGAAGGCACCGGTTTATGGAACGGTTTTTAGATGAATTTTTCAGGGAATGGGATGAAAAAGCAGAGTTATAATGCTTCTTTTTTTATAACTTTACATCGAAAACATCATATCAATGAAAATAGACCATATAGCTGTCTGGACTTATGATCTTGAAGGATTACGTCATTTTTACATGCATTATTTCGATGCATCGTCAACAGAAATTTACCACAACCATTCCAAAGAATTTCGTTCGTATTTCCTGAGATTCGATGGCGATTGTCGCATGGAAATTATGGAAATGCCCAGCATTCAGAAAAACAGGAACGATTCACTGAAGCACTATACCGGAATGGCACATTTTGCCTTCGGGGTCGATTCCAAGACCGAAGTTGACCGGCTCACCGAGATTCTTCGCAGCGACGGATTCCGGGTAGTTGGCGAACCTCGTACCACCGGCGACGGGTATTACGAAAGCGTAATACTCGACCCTGACGGGAACCGGGTGGAGATTGTGGCGTGATAATGATGGCAGAATTTACTTCCGCATGGTTCTGACACTGAATAGCGGGCCTGCCCGGTGACCCTCGTGAGGAACCAGTTTTACTTCAACTTTACCTCCTGTTATGGGCAAACCGGCAGGTAAATCATAAAAACTGTGATAAAACTCCCCGGGCTTTGCATTGGAAATGTTTTCGGTAGCTAATTTTTCACCGTTCACAAGAATATCGAATGTTTTGGATCCCGGGAATCCTCCCCAGTATTCAAATGCAAGTTCAACAGGTTCGTTCTGAATGACATCCATATCGAAAGAAAACCATCCACCGCGATCGGCTTCCCTGTAATTTTTGTGTTTGTGCTCATTCACCCAGGTTTTTTCGCTTTTAAAATTGTGGTTGCGCTCGGGCTGCATTTCACCCAGCTGAAAAAAATCGATGGTGCGACTTTCCATCATTTTCATCTGCTCCTGTCTGGCCTGGTATTCCTCCTGGTGCTGATTCCACTGCTCTTCGGTAAAAAGGTCGAAATAAACCGAATAACGTCGTTCGTGTGTCAGGTAAAAAGGTTTGAACAATACATCGGTTGGCCTGCCGGTGTTTTGGGTTATGAATGTATTTGTTTTTCCGGGAACAGGGTTGGTCCAGTTTTCAGGATTGCGGGTTTCGGTCATAAGCACTGGCACATAAAGCGGGTCGGAAGCATTGGGATCATCTTCCGGGCCCAAGTCGCCCGACAGAACCAGCGGACCATACATCAATGCCACGCGGTTGCTGTCATCGGGCATGGTTTCCAGCCGCAACGAAAACGGGAAACGGGCCTCCACCCGGTCGCCGTTTTCCCACTGGCGTTTAACAGCCACAAAGCTTCCCGGCTGTTCTTTCACTTTTACCGCATTCCCGTTTACCGTGATCTCCATTCCATTTTCAGCCCAGTACGGGTACCTGATTTGCAATGTCAGTTCAACCGGGTTTTCACAGATGAAATGAAAAGTAGTGCTTTGTTCTTCGGGGAATTGAGTGTGTTGTGTGAGCACCAGTCCCTTTTCTTTCCAGGTTAGTTCCGATGCAATAAACTGGCTGATGAATAATTCCTGTTGGTTGTGATAATATATGTTCCTGCTGTATTTCGAGTGGTTTTCCATTCCTGAACCTACGCAACACGTGAACCACTCGGGGTCCTGATAAATCTTAAATCCACCCATTTCGAGCGAAAGGTTATAGATAACCCGGCCATCTTTTGGATGCTGCGACGACAAAATATGGTTGAACAGCGCCCGTTCATAAAAATCGGCCACATCGGGTCGGGCATCCCATGAAAACAAATGTTCCGAAAGTTTGAGCATGTTGTACACGTTGCAGGTTTCGGTAGTTTCATCGCTCAGCCTGTTGCGCAGGGTATCGGGCGGGCCAAAATATTCGTGGTTGCAGTTACCGCCGGTAACATACGAATGATGGTTTACAACGCGGTCCCAGAAAAATTCCGATGCGCGACGGTCGTTTTCGTCGCCGGTTAATTCATAACGCCGGGCCGTTCCCACCAGTTTTGGTATTTGTGTGTTGGCATGTTTTCCGGGTAAAATATCTTTTCCGTTTGCCAGCGAATCCAAAATGGCCTTGTGATGAAAAATGCGCGACATATCAAGGTATTTTTCATTGCCGGTAACCGCATACAACTCAGCCAGCGCTTCATTAATTCCGCCATGCTCGCAGTTGAGCATTTCCTGAATCTGGTCGTCGTTCAAATCCTCAACAACGGTGTAAAGCCAGTCGGCAAAATTCTGACTTACAATAAGCGCCTTTTTGTTTTCGCAAAGCTTCCAGGCATGAAAAAGTCCGTCCATAACCTTATGCTGCGTGTAATAGGGCACCCAAATCCCGTTTAAATCGAACCCTTTGGAGCGGATATCGCCCCTCGCCACTTCTTCTTCCAAAATTCTTTTTCCACCAGGGAACGCTCCAATGTAGCCATTACCATCGGCATTCTGACATTCGGCAAGCTCATCCACAATGTAGTTCGCCCTCTGTAAAAGCTCTTCGTTTCCGGTTGATTTGTACATCAGGCAAATAGCGGTTAGGTAATGCCCCAAACTGTGGCCGGCAATGGTGTTGTCTTCCCATCCGTGGTAATGTTCAGCTTTGGGGTCCAACCCGGCTTCGCTTCTGAATTTAGCCAGGAAACGGTCGGGTTCGTAATTTAAAAGTGCCTGCTCGTTCAGCTCCGTAGCCTTTTTAAACGGCCCGTCGAGTAATTTAACGTTGTCCATGTCAAACTGCAGCGCCCGGAAACCGATGATCTCTGCGCCGCCGGTTTTTATCCGGGGTGTATTTTTCGTATTACATGCAGAAAAACAGATGCCTGCAATTGCCAGCAAGGCGATGAAAAACGGTTGCTTGTTCATAACTTTGGTTTTAAGCAAATGTAAGGGATTTTGATGTTCACTGCCAATAAAAAAATCGTTTTTTTGTTTCAGTTTTTTTACTGTAACAAAAAATAAATTGGATGGCAACAATATAATTAATCCATTTGTAATGGATTAATCATGTAGGTTAAATCCTCTTCAACTATTCTGGAATATTTGTCTTATTTCGAATCAAGTTACCTGGAGAAGTTCTTAAAGACGGTTTCACGATTCACGTGGTTCCGGCATACAAATTCGAACTTACCTAACCACCAGTTTTTATTTCAGTCGCACTATAAACTGATAATACGAAGGGAGCAGAATTTTACATCAACTCACTCACCTTTGTCACCTCTTTAAAATTCACCTCTTCGCCCAGGGTGGTTTTCAGCCGTTCCCAGTCCACTTTTCCCCCGGTAAATATTTCGGGCGCCAGTTGCCTGAGGTTGTCCGGCAAAACATCTTTGGGTACCTGCGAATTTCCTGTCATTGTTCTGTTTCGATTTTGTCGGTTTTTTAACGTGATGCTAAAGTACAAAAGTAATTTTTGGAATGGAGGGTTGGAAGAAAATTTTTCAATGGCACTATTTCATTGCCTTCAAAATTTTTAAAATCACTCCCGACTTAAAAGCTGAAGTCAATGTTCTTTCGTTAAACCTGTCGCTTCTGACGAGGTAGGTGATAAGCCTGCGCTTTGTTTCCAAATCAACAATGTTTTTAACCAAAAGTACAAATTTTCATCTGTCATACAGTGATGTATTTGAAACTAAACCTGGTCAACTATAAAAAATGATTTATTCACTGCCTGCCAGGCAGACATGCAGTTAATTCATTTATTTTTGTGGTTTAAATAGCATTAGGAATTGGATTACAAAACTTCAGACAATGAACGAGCAGGCCATCTATAAAACTATCGACGATTTTCATAAAATCTGTCGATACATTGAAGATAAAAACCCGGTGCTGACGAAAGCGAAAACCAACCTGGGGAAAAAGGATCTTTTTGAAATCAACGCCTTGCTGCATTTCTGCAAGGATGTTGCTATGCCAAACTACCAGCAGGAATCCTATACGGTGATTGATTTAATGTTCCAACTGTGCACCAGAGGAAAATTGTTCCGAAAAACGGCCGATGCAAAAGGCAACATCTTGCTGACCGGTGCTCCGGGAAAAGCTGAATTTGACCAATTGAATCATTTTGAGCAGTATGCTTTTCTCTTTGAAACTTTTTGGTACACCTTCGATTTTCCGGAAGTCATGCGGTTTGGCCATTAGCTCATTGAGGAAATTATTCACGCTTTTGCCCGCTCGATTCCGGGGAAGCCGTTAAAAAAAGGCGCATTCTCCGGCAGGCGTGACTACGATACTCTGTTTTCGTATTCGTCTTCCCTCATTCACTATTTCAATTTTTTTGGCTTGTGCGATTTTATACCGATTACCCGCAGCGACAAGAAAATCACCCGTTACGATGATTCAATAGCCGCTGTTATCCCAACAGAATTGGGAGTTAGTTTATCCAAAATACTTTTGGGGCAGGAAATTGTTCGATGGAACGTCCCCTGTTTTATAGAGTTGGGCTTCTTTTAAGGGGATGTCCAGGATGATCCGGATTTTGTGCCACTCTTCATAATGATGGCGCCGGTTTTCCCCAAGGGCACGATTAAAAATACGGTTTCGGCAGCACCAGCCATTGAGAAAGGGTGTTTTCTTTTTAAAGTAACCGTTTTGCCAGGCGTGTGGCGGAAAATCCAGCTTTCGCACCTGCATACCTTGCTGGACCTGCATAATGCAATACAGGATGCTTTCGATTTCGACGATGACCATTTGTATTCGTTTTTTATGGATGCCAAAAGGTATTCGAGGAATGCCTATGAATCACCCAACTGCGAAAACGGTCCTTACGTTAACGAAGTAACCATCGGTGAGCTGGAATTTTACGAAGGCCAGCGGATTTTATATTTTTTCGATTATGGCGACTCCTGGGAATTCAATATCGTGTTGGAGAAAATCGACAGCAACTGTCCACTCCCCTTTAATCCGAAAATAGTTGAAAAGAAAGGGAAATCACCGGAACAATACGGGTAATTCTAATGCTCCACTTTTGTGGCAAAATTTTGCCATGCTCGTTTCATCCAACAGAAGATTGATTTCTTACAAAGCTCAAAACCATTCAGCTTAATTTTTTCTTTTTCCGTCAAATGTTTATGTGTTTTATCATGATATAGAAACACCTCTTGTTGCAAAAATATCACTTCCTGCCGTGTAATGAGGAGTCCTGCCCCATGGGAAGCCGTCCTGCCGGCTCCCGGAACCTTTCCTGCCGGGCAGGATACCAGAAAACTGCAGCTGGATGCGTTCCCGGACCGGCAGGATACCTTTTTTTATTGCAAGGATTCGAAAAACCTCCCACAGAACAGCAAAAATTCCGGCTGGACGTGTTATCAGGTTGTCCTTTCCTGGAATAGCAAAAAAATGACCAGGAGCTGTAAAGCATCCAGGACGTTTTCCATTGCCAACCCTTTATTTTTCCGAAAGGAACAGCAAAACTGCCGGCGGAAAAAGCGCCGGTGGCGATTAGTAAGATTCCGAAGATAATATTGACATCCATTAATTATCCTATTGGTTTTTGTGAATGATTGATTCAATTTGCGGCCATGGATATTCGCCGTCGTTTTTTTGAGGTTCACCCGGCGTACTGCGACCATCGGTTATAATTTTAGCCAGTTCACTGCGGTATTGTTCCACCAGGTTTTCATTTTCAGTCTGAAGGTTATTTTCCTCGGCACTGTCAGTTTTTAAATTGTAAAGCTGAACCGGGGGCAAATTTTCAATACCTTCGGAATTGGGTCGCGGCGCACTCCAACCTCCCGATCCGGGGCAGAAAATCACTTTCCAATCGTCTTTCCGGTACGCAAACGAACCATTTATTGAGTGATGGACGATGCTTTCCCGGGAACCTGATTTTCCTTCCAGTGCGGGCAAAAAACTAAAGCTGTCTTCCGCCATATTGTCCGGGATTTCTTCACCGATTATTTCTGCAAAAGTGGCAAACAAATCGGTGGTACAAACTAACTGGTTTGATTTTCCGGGGCTTACTTTTGCTGGCCAGCGCACCACAAAAGGAACACGATGACCGCCTTCATAAATATCGGCTTTGTATCCCCTGAAAATGTAACTGGGATAGTGGCCTTTTGAAGCCAACTGTTCAAAACCGGCCTGCGGTGAACATCCATTGTCCGTAGAAAAAATCACTAGTGTATTTTCTGCAATTCCTTTATCCTCCAAAGCTTTCATTACCTGCCCAACTACCCAGTCAACCATTATCACGAAATCGCCATAAGGATTTTCCAGTCCACTTTTTCCCTGGAAAGGTTCAGTTGGCAAAATGGGTGTATGCGGTGCCGGAAGCGGCATATAAACAAAAAAGGGCTGATCATTTCCTGCATTCTCCTCAATAAAACCCACTGTTTCTCGGGTGATTTCCGGGAGCACCTGCTCATGGTCGAAATCATCGGAGGTCAGCCCTTCGCGCCACCACGTCTGGTCGCCGGTATCAACAGTGGTTTTTGTGGGAACCATGGTTGGTATATCATTTTCCACCCAAACATAGGGCGGCATATCCAACGAACCGCAAAATCCGTAACTGTAATCGAAGCCATGCGTTGCGGGTCCGTTTTTTACAGGTTTTGAGAAATCTACTTTTGGCCGGGCATTTAAATTATCGCGGGGCTTATCATTATCTTCTATGATACTCCAGTCCCAGCCTAAATGCCATTTCCCAATGTAGGCGGTTTTGTAGCCATTTCCCTTTAAAAATTCAGCTATGGTGGTTCTTTCCTGTTTAATCAAGGATTTGCTGTAACCGCTCAAAACGCCGCTTTTTAGGGACGATCTCCAATTGTAACGCCCGGTTAAAATCCCGTAACGGGTTGGCGTGCAAACCGATGAACTGGTATGCGCGTCGGTGAACATCACTCCTTCTTCGGCCAGTTGATCGATAAAAGGAGTTTTTATTTTTGATTTTTCATTACAGGCAGAAACATCGCCATAGCCCATGTCGTCGGCCAGGATAAATACGATGTTGGGCATTTCTTTTTTTTCTTTTTTTTCTGAACAGGAGAATAAGGTAATTGCAAGCAATGCGGTGAGTGCAATAATTGGTGTTTTTTTCATAATCGTGTTAATTTTATTATTAACGATTGATTTTCTGGCTTAAAAATGTTACTAATTTTTGAATGTTCATTCAATTTTTCTCCTGCAACATTTTGCCTACCTCCAGTAAAATATCAACAGAAGCTTTGGGTATTTCTCCATTTCCATCGGGCCCCACATTGAGTAAAAAATTTCCGCCTTTGCCATTAATATCCTGCAGTTTTTCGTAAACTTCTTCCGGGTTTTTCCAGTCTGTGTCTTTTATTTTGAATCCCCAGGAATCGTTCATGGTGTAACAAGCTTCCCAGTAATGATCGAGCGATTCTCCGGGATGCT
>CAZLGT010000024.1:0-65460 GCA_964559175.1 uncultured Mariniphaga sp.
CAGGTAGGACTTGAACCTACGACCTACGGATTAACAGTCCGCCGCTCTAACCAACTGAGCTACTAGGGAATATTTTGTTTCTTCAGAACGCTTGCTTTTTTAAAGCGTTGCAAAAATAACAGCTTTTCCGAAAAGAAAAAATATTTTTAAAAGATTTGTGGTTTTCCTTATTTCTCTGTTAAAATAACCTTTTCCTTTTTACCAGATAAGCCAACAAAACTTCCTTAAAATCTTTGTTTATGTCGGCTTCGGCCAAATCAATCTGGTATTGTCCGCATTTTACTTTTAAATCGTCGAAATAGGATTTAACTGTTGAAACGTAATGGTTTTTAACTTCCCAGGGATTAAATTTCACTGCCTGCCCGGTTTCCATATCCACAAATTTATGAGGCCGGTTGCTGAACTGAAACTCACGCTCCTGTTTATGGTCGGTAACATGAAAAAGCAAAACCTCGTGCTTGTTGTAACGCAGGTGTTGCAGCGCCGAAAAAAGTTCTTCCGTATTCCGGCTGTCAATCATGTCGCTAAAGATAATTACCAGCGAACGTTTGTGAATGTTTTCGGCAATCTGGTGCAGCACATCGGTGGTGTTGGTTTTTTTACGCAAATGTGCATTCTCGGGTTTAATCAGTTCCGACATTTTACCATACATCAGTTCGGCATTGACCGATGAAATGCGTGGGGAGGTATGAAATTCAATTTCGTCGGAAAAAAGGGTCAGGCCCACCGCATCGCGCTGTTTTCGCAATAAATAGATGAGTGCGGCGGCTGTGTAAACCGAAAAGGCCAGTTTGTTCTCCAGGTGTTTTTTCCCTTTAAAACTGGGGAAAAGCATGGATGAGGAAGTATCGATAACCAACTGGCAGCGCAGGTTGGTTTCTTCTTCGTATTGTTTTACAAAAAGCTTGTCGGTGCGCGCAAACAGCTTCCAGTCGATGTGTTTGGTTGATTCGCCCTGGTTGTATTGCCGGTGCTCGGCAAATTCAACCGAAAAACCATGAAACGGACTTCGGTGCAACCCGGTAATAAATCCTTCAACCACTTCCTGGGCAATCAGTCCAAGGTTGTCGAACTGGTGAAACTGTTCAATGTCGAAAATGTTTTTCAAAACGTATGTTTTTAAAATATGAAAGGCGATTCCCGATGAAACGGGCCCGCCTGAAATTCACGCACTGTTTTTTTTGAGAGATTTATAACAGGGCATCGAGTTTTGAAGTGAAGGTTTGTTTGGGGCCGGCACCCACCTGCTTGTCGGCCACTTCCCCGTTTTTCAGGAAAAGAACAGTTGGAATATTGCGGATACCAAACTTCATAGCCACATTGGGGTTTGAGTCCACGTCCACTTTCCCGATTAGGGCTTTCCCTTCGTATTCCTGCGACATTTCTTCCACAATGGGAGCAATCATCCGGCATGGGCCGCACCATACTGCCCAAAAATCTATCATTACTGGTTTATCTGAGTTTGCTACCAATTCTTCGAAATTGGCGTCGGTAATTTCTACTGCCATAGTTCTGTTTTTAATGTTAATATTTCAATTTTTACAAAATTAGCTAATTAATTCTATATCCAATATCAGGTTTTTCCTGAAAATACTTGAGGAACCGGCTGGTAAGTTCAATGCGTATGTTCCGGGAAAACAGGTGTATGAACATGTTGCTCCCGGGGTCGTAAACATTAAATTTTAACAATGCTTTCCCCTTATTGTTTTTGGCCAGCTTTTCAATTTCTTCAATTATCGATTCGTTCACTCTATCGAGGGGAAGATTGATGGTTACGCTTTTCACCATGTTTTTCCGGGCTTCGGAGAGCAGTTCAATGTGGGTAGCTTTAAATTCAAAAGCATCGCTGTTGTTAAACCTGGTTTTTACCGTACCTTTTACTAAAACGAACAGTCCTGTTTTGCAGTATTTGTGGAAGTTTACGTAATCCTGCCCGAAGAAGAAAAACTCGTAGGAATCGGTGTAATCTGACAGGGTGAGTGTGCTAAACGGATTTCCGTTTTTCGAGGTTCCCTCCCTTGCAGCGGTTACCATTCCGCCAAAAGTAAAATCGCGTTCTTTGTATTTTTCTATATCGTTTTTTAAATCTTTCAGTGAAACATCACGGCTACAGAAATTTTCTATTTCTACCTTGTAGTCGTCGAGGGGGTGGGCGGTAAGGTATATGCCAATCAGGTTTTTTTCTTTTTCAAGAAGTATAATTTTTGGCCACTCCTCCACTTCGGGGATGGTTGGTTTTTTCACATCGGCACTGCTGCCGAGATCTCCAAACAGGCTTTGCTGCATGCTCAGGCTTTCGGTCTGAATTTTATTTCCGTAGCGAATGAGTTTTTCGATAAAGATGGTGCTGTCGTTTTCATGCTCTCCGGCAAAAAAGCTGCTTCGTTTCAGCCCTTCCAGGCTATCGAAAGCCCCGGCCATGGCCAGCGCCTCCATGTTCTTTTTATTTACGGTTTGAAGATTAACATTCTCAACGAAGTCGTAAACGGTTTTGAACGGCCCGTTTTTTTTGCGTGCCTCTATAATGTCTCTTGCTGCTCCGGCTCCAACCCCTTTAATGGCAGCCATTCCAAACCGGATATTGCCGTTTTTGTTGGCAGTGAATTTGGAAAAACTTTCATTTACATCCGGCCCCAGCACATTCAGTTTCATGCGGCTGCATTCATTCATCAGTTTGGTAATATCGGTAATGTTGCTGAGGTTTCGGCTGAGGTTAGCTGCCATAAACTCTCCGGGGTAATGTGCCTTGAGGTACCCGGTTTGGTAGGCAATGTAGGCATAGCAAACCGAGTGCGATTTGTTGAATGCATACGATGCGAAAGCTTCCCAGTCTTTCCATATTTTTTCAATCACATCGTCGGGCTTTTTGCCAACCAGCTTACATTCGTCCATAAATTTGAAATTGGCCTTGCAACCGTTTACAAATTTCACCTTCAGCTTACCCATCAGCGAGGTAATTTTTTTACCCATCGCTTTTCGCAGCGTATCGCTGTCGCCGCGGGTGAAATTGGCAAGCAATCGCGAAAGCAGCATCACCTGTTCCTGGAAAACGGTAATTCCGTAAGTTTCGCTAAGGTATTGTTCCATCATGGGCAGATCGTATTCCACCTTTTGGCGCCCGTGTTTCCGGGCAATGTAGGCCGGGATGTATTCCATGGGGCCGGGCCGGTAAAGCGCGTTCATGGCTACCAGGTCTTCAAACCGGTTGGGTTTGAGGTCGCGCAGGTGTTTTTTCATTCCCTCGGATTCAAACTGAAAAATGGCGGTGGTTTCGCCGTGGCTAAAAAGCTCGAAAGTTTTTTCATCGTCCCACGGAATGTTATCGATATCAATTTCAATTCCTTTTGAAAGTTTGATGTTTTCGAGTGATTCTTTTATGATGGAAAGGGTTTTCAGCCCCAGAAAATCCATTTTCAGCAGGCCAATATCTTCCACAAAGCGGCCGTCATATTGTGTAGTAAGCAGCGTTTCGCCGTCTTTGGTGGGCATAAGCGGAATGTGGTCGGTGAGCGGGTCGCGGCTGATAAGTACCCCGCAGGCATGCACTCCGGTTTGCCGTACCGAACCCTCAAGAGTTTCTGCGAATTTAATGGTTTTCGCAATGAGCGGATTGTCCGATTTTCTCTCTCTTTTCAGGTCAGGGCTTTCTTTGAAGGCTTTTTCAAAAGTCATTTTCGGAGCATCGGGAACCAGTTTTGCCAGCCGGTCGGCCTCGGGCAGGGGCAGTTTTAGCACACGTGCCACATCGCGAATGGCCATTTTGGTAGCCATGGTTCCAAAAGTACAAATGTGGGCCACTTTATCCTGCCCGTATTTTTTTGTAACATAGTCGAGTACCAGTTGCCGGCCGTCATCGTCAAAGTCGATGTCCACATCGGGCAGCGAAATACGGTCGGGATTCAGAAAACGTTCGAAAAGCAGGTCGTACTTAATGGGATCGATGTTGGTTATTCCGGTGCAATAGGAAACCGCTGCACCAGCTGCCGAACCCCGTCCTGGCCCAACCAGAACGCCCATTCTGCGCGCCTCGTTTATAAAATCCTGCACAATGAGAAAATAGCCGGGAAATCCCATGGATTTGATGGTATCCAGTTCAAACCCGAGTCGTATTGCAATATCTTCAGGAACAGGATTTCCATACCTTTCTTCTGCTCCTTTAAAGGTAAGGTGTTTCAGGTATTCCGTTTCCTGTTTTACGCGTAAAACTTTTTCATATCCTCCCAGCCTGTTGAATGTTTCTTCTCCAAACTCTTCAACCAGTTTGGGTTCCGTGTATTCTTTGCGGAAATCATCCATAGTGCCAAACTCCTCAGGAATGGGAAAAAACGGCATGATTGCCGCCGAGTCGAGCTCAAAGTCTTCCACTTTTTCAGCCACCTCCAGCGTATTTGCCAGCGCTTCCGGCACATCTGAAAAAAGTTCGTTCATTTCCTGTTGCGTTTTAAACCATTCCTGCTTGGTGTAACGCATCCGGGTGGGGTCGTCCACATCTTTTCCGGTGTTCAGGCAAATAAGTAAATCGTGTGCATCGGCATCTTCTGCATTGGTAAAGTGCACATCGTTGGTAGCAATGAGTTTAATCTGGTTCTTTTTTGCCATTTGAACGAGCACTTCGTTTACCCACACCTGGTTGTCGTAAACGTTTTCCCGTTGCTGTGCCTCCTCAGCAGGGTGTCTCATCAATTCGAGATAAAAATCGCCACCAAAAATATTTTTATACCACAAAATAACCTCTTCGGCTTCTTTCATCTGGTTCTTCATAATAAGCCCTGGAATTTCGCCCCCAAGACATGCCGAAGATGCAATTAATCCTTCCCTGTGTTTTTCCAGCAGTTTTTTGTCGATGCGTGGTTTGTAGTAAAATCCTTCGTTGCTAGCTACAGAAATGAGTTTCACCAGGTTTCGATAGCCGGTTTTGTTTTTAGCGAGTAAAATCAGGTGGTCGCCATAGCGGTCAACCACATCGGTTTTGTCATGTAAACTTCGGGCAGCTACATAAGTTTCGCAGCCGAGTATTGGTTTTATTTCTGCTTTTTTGCAGGCCGCATGAAATTCTTTGATGCCGAACATAGTGCCATGGTCGGTTAATGCAAGGGCTTTCATTCCCTCTTTTTTAGCCTTCCCAACCAGATCGGAAACGCTGGCAGCCCCATCGAGAATGGAGTATTGCGAGTGAACATGTAAATGTGTAAACGGAATCATTTTCGTACCTTCCTTTTTTGATGAAACAACTTTAAAAAAGTCGCATAAAGTTACCAATTTTAAGGAGGAGGATCAGTGTTTGTTGATAAATTCTGGAATAAAAAAACCCGGCTTTTTAACCGGGTTACTTGTAATGAGTAGTTTGCTTTCTGCTAAATATTTTCTGAAATTTTTTTTCTGATTTTTTCAAATTCCTCTTTGTTAAGCTGGATTTTTTTTGAAAAATTCAGCAAATCGGCTTCGGTTTTCATGGGAACAAGGTGGATGTGGGCATGAGGTACCTCGAGCCCCAAAACCAGTACGCCCACTTTTTGACAAGCGATGGCTTTTTTTAGCCCGGCAGCCACTTTTTTAGCAAAAAGGTGCAATCCGGTGTATAATTCATCATCCAAATCGAAAAGATAATCCACCTCCTTTTTAGGGATTACCAGTGTGTGGCCTTCGGCAACCGGTGAGATGTCCAGAAAGGCAAGGAAGTTTTCGTCCTCTGCAACTTTGTATGCGGGGATTTCTCCGGTTACTATTTTTGAAAATATACTTGCCATAGTTGCTAAAGTGAAATATCAATAATTTCAAAAGGAATAAGCCCCGAGGGCACTTTTATTTCAACCACATCGCCTACTTTTTTGCCCATAAGGCCTTTGGCAATAGGGGTGGTAGCCGAGATTTTTCCCTGCTTCACATTGGCTTCCCCTTCGGGCACAATGGTGTACTGCATGGTGGTGTTGTTCTTTTTGTTTTTAATCTTCACCTTGTTCAGTATCTGTACCTGAGAAGTATCGATTTTCGACTCATCGAGTATGCGTGCATTGGCAATTTTCGACTGCAATTCGGCAATCTTTGCCTCCAGCATTCCCTGGGCATCTTTGGCGGCATCGTATTCGGCATTTTCCGAAATGTCTCCTTTTTCAATGGCTTCGCCAATCTGTTTTGAAATAGCCGGACGTTCCACATTTGTTAAACGATCCAACTCATTTTTCAATTTTTTTAATCCTTCCTTTGTTAAGTATGTAACTCGCGACATTATAAAGTCCTCCTGGTTTTACTTTAAGCTATAAAAAAACAGAAAGAATTCCGGGTTTCCGGAACTCTTCCTTCGGCAAATGTATATAATTTCCCCGATATTAAAAACAACTTTTACCAAAAATATTCAAAATGAACCGTTTATAAAGGCTAAATGTATTTGCGGTGAAGGATTTCACTGTAAATAACTGCTTCTTTTAACGGAAATTTTCTTTTTTGGGTTGTTCTTCGTTCTTTTTTTATTTCGTCTCCTTTTGGCAAATTGCGTTTTGTTAGCCGGGTACCTTCCTTTTCGGGTTTAAAATCGTATTTATTTTCTGAAGAAGGTTTTTTCCCCATTCTGGTTTTAGAAGGCACTGGTTCATTGGCTGGTGGCCGTGGTTCTGTCGGGTCAGCATCCAGCAAATCCCAAAAGTCGTCTTCAGCATGCTGAGGTTCCATTTGGGGTTGCTGAACCGGTGGCTTTTTTTTCATTTGTCCGAAAATTCCGGCTACAATAAAAATTAATGTCAGTATGATTACGATAATGTCATCCATTTTATTTGCACTTTTGCAATAAATTGCGTTAATATAAAGTTTGAAGTAAAAATAAGAAAAATGCAGCAGTTGGTTCTGAAATGGGGGAAGTATTTCATTCTTTATTTTGTTTTGACACTGGTTTCGTCATCGTGCGATAAGATTGTCGATTCGCCTATTCCCGAAATTTATGTGTCGTACACCATTAACCTGAATATTGTAAATGAACTGAATGTGCCCGGTAATTCGGTTTTTTTTCCGAATGCGGGTTATGGAGGCCTCATTGTTTATTGCGAACTTCCGGGCAGCTGGTATGCGTTTGATGCTGCATGTACTTATGAAGCCAGCCGCAACTGCATAGTTAAAAATGACGGAGTGCTTGCCGACTGCCCCTGTTGCGGGTCGCAGTTTGTATTAATCAGCGGGGCTTATCCCACCAAATCACCGGCCACCCTGCCGTTGAAACAATACAATGTTTCTGTTTTGAACAGTTTTTCCATCAGGGTTTACAACTAAAAAACGGAACCCTTTTCAGAGTTCCGCTTTCATCTGTTTTTATGTATCCGCTTAATATCTGTAATGTTCCGGCTTATAAGGTCCGTCCTTCGGAACTCCCAGGTATCTGGCCTGTTCGTCGGACAATTTGGTGAGTTTCACCCCAAGTTGTTCAAGGTGAAGCCGGGCCACTTCCTCGTCGAGTTTTTTCGGAAGCCGGTACACATCAATTTCATAATCGTTTTGCCAGAGGTCGATTTGAGCCAGCGACTGGTTGGTAAACGAGTTGCTCATAACAAACGACGGGTGGCCCGTGGCGCATCCCAGGTTTACCAAACGTCCTTCGGCCAGCAGATAAATGCTGTGCCCGTCTTCAAAGGTAAATTTATCGACCTGCGGTTTGATATTCAGTTTTTTAATTCCGGACCACTTGTGCAGCTTGGATACCTGTATTTCGTTATCGAAATGCCCGATGTTGCAAACAATGGCCTGGTCTTTCATTTCCGACATGTGTTGGGCAGTAATCACATCCTTGTTTCCTGTGGTGGTAACAAAAATATTTCCTTCTGCGAGTGCATCTTCCATGGTTTTTACCTCAAAACCTTCCATTGCAGCCTGAAGCGCACAAATCGGGTCGATTTCGGTAACAATTACCCTTGCACCATAACCACGCATGGAATGGGCACACCCTTTGCCCACATCGCCATACCCGGCTACAACCACTACTTTCCCTGCAATCATTACGTCGGTTGCGCGCTTAATTCCGTCGGCCAGCGATTCACGGCAGCCGTAAAGGTTGTCGAATTTCGACTTTGTTACCGAGTCGTTCACATTAATGGCAGGAAACAGCAGTTTGCCCTCCTCTTTCATCTGGTATAACCGGTGAACGCCGGTGGTTGTTTCTTCTGATACGCCTTTAAGATCTTTGGCAGCATCGTGCCAGCGGGTGGGCGTTTCATTTAAAATTCGTTTCAGCACCTTGTTCAATTCTTCTTCATCTTCGCCATCTGCAGGAATATCGAGAATGGCAACATTGTTTTCCGCTTCATACCCGCGATGAACCATTAGCGTGGCATCGCCCCCGTCATCCACTATCAGGTGAGGGCCTTTCCCGTCACCAAAGTTCAGCGCCTGGTCGGTGCACCACCAGTATTCTTCAAGAGTTTCACCCTTCCATGCAAAAACAGGTATGCCTGCTTTTGCAATGGCAGCCGCAGCATGGTCCTGTGTGGAGAAAATGTTGCAGCTGGCCCAGCGGACTTCCGCTCCCAGCTCTGCCAGGGTTTCAATCAATACTGCAGTTTGAACAGTCATGTGAAGACTGCCCATAACGCGGGCGCCTTTAAGTGGTTTCGATGGTCCGAATTTTTCCCTGATTGACATCAGTCCCGGCATCTCTTTTTCGGCAATATCGATTTCTTTCCGGCCAAACTCAGCCAGTTTAATATCAGCAACTTTATATGCCGGTTTTTCTTTTACAGCTATATCCATTTGTGCAATTTAATTATACATTTTAAAACGGTGCAAAGTTAACAATTTCCGGCTATTTGTATGAAAAAGCCAGAGGCATGGCTTTACGCCAAAAACTGCCTCAGGTAATTTCTACTGGTTAGAATAGCTGCTTCGATGTCTTTTTCAGACCCTTCATAGGCCTTGTCCTCCACCTCGATGCATACCGGGCCGCGGTATTTTACCGAAGTGAGTGCCGAGAAAAAACTGCGCCAGTCCACATCTCCCAAGCCAGGAATTTTTGGCGAGTGATAATCGAGCGGATAAGCCATAATTCCCACCTCGTTCAGTTTTTCAGGATAAACTTTTACATCTTTCGCATGAACATGGAAGAGTTTGTCTTTGAAGTCGTAAATGGGTTTTACTTCGTCCATTTGCATCCACACCAGGTGCGACGGATCGTAATTTAAACCAAACGCTTCACTGGGAATTATTTCAAACATTTTTCTCCAAATAGCCGGCGTGGTTGCCAGGTTTTTCCCTCCTGGCCACTCATCGCGGGTAAACAGCATCGGGCAATTTTCAATGCCGATTTTCACGTTGTTTTCTTCGGCTACCTTTATTATTTCCGGCCACACATCGGCAAATTTTTTCAGGTTGTCTTCCACACTTTTTGTCGGGTCGCGGCCAACAAAAGTATTCACCACACCAACTCCGAGACTTGAAGCTGTGCTGATAACCTTTTTAATGTGTTCAATGTAAACTCCGGCCTGTTTTTCATCTGGATCAAGCGGATTGGGGTAATAACCCAGACCAGAAATGTACACTTTATTTAAAGCAAGAATTTTCCTGATTCGGGATACATCTTCCTCTCCGGTTTCATCTACATTGATGTGGGTTACGCCGGCATACCGGCGTTCAGCCTTTCCAACTGGCCAGCACATGATTTCCACACACTTAAACTGATTTTTTGAGGCAAATTCAATTACCTCGTCAAAACTTTTATCGGCCAGAATGGCGCTTACGAATCCTAAATCCAACATGGTTCTGTATATTTTTATTAAACTTTTTAAAAATCTATTGTTTTCTGGTTATTTTGTTCCCCGGCCAGTATCCACCTGTTTTTTTGCTTCCTTTGTGTTCAATGAGACTTTTTTCACTTAAAATTTTGATTTGACGTTCTAACGTTTTTAATGGGCGATTTAGAATCCCGGAAATTTGTTTAGCCTGAATTCCGGGATTTTGATTAATAATTGACAATACAGATTTTAATCCCTCATTTAATCCCTCATTTAATCCCTCATTTAATCCCTCATTTAATCCCTCAGTGAGTGAACTTTTCTGGGAACTTTTCTCTATTAATTTCATCCGGGTGAACTCAACAGCAAAAAAATAATTGTAGTGGAATACAGGTTTAGGAAGTCCTGCTTTTTCAACTTCCTGTTTTATACGGGTTATTCCTGTGCCCAGTTTTTCTATAAACCCGGCACGCTGCATTATATTGGCCAGTAAAGCATTCCGTGCAAGGCTGTATTTTCCAAAATCCTTTTCTGGCATTCCTTTAGGAAGCCCCCCGGGGTTTGAAACTACAATTCTATCAGGGAAAACTTCTAATACAACTCTTGCCCCCGTTTCAAGATAATCTCTGTGTACTACCGCATTCACAATGGCTTCGCGCAAAGCCACTTTAGGCACTTCCCAGACATCTTCGCGGATGGTGTCTTCAATTTTTGCAGCTACATTTATATGTCGTTCAATAAACGAAAGCGCACTCTCAATGTTTGTGAAAAAATCTCCCTGAAAGTCTTTCCGATCAACAATGTCAACTTTTTTAGGGGAGCGAAATGCAACGCAGGAGATATAGGCCTGATGTAAGAATGCAGCTGGAGAATCCGTAAAAAATAACAATCCCGCATTGGTGAAAAGGGGTTTGTTATTTTGAATTTTTACTGCTCCAAGACTTTGTAGAACTGCATCTCGTTCCACATCGGGTGAAATGCCTGAAAGTCTTAAAAACCGGTTCCATTGGTTTGTTGAGAAATTTTTCAGAAAATCGATATCATTTCGAACGCGTTCATCAAACCTTACCCTGCCTTCTTTTTCAATAAACTCCAAAATGGAATCGGTTCGCATTTTTTGCGAATTTGCTCCTGTTCTCAGGTAAAAGCCTGTAGTGGTGCGATGAGGTTTGGTATTGCTTTCAGGAACAATTATTTGCAAAACATTATCTGACAAAGTTTTGATTTGAATTTCAACCGGAGGGTCGCACTCATTTGCAAATTCCTGAATTTTTGAAATGAGATGGTTATCGTGTTGAATACCACAAATGGTTCCGTCATCTTCAATTCCTAAAAAAATATTACCACCCGAAGCATTGGCAAAAGCAACAAGTTCCTTCTTTAAATCGCTGTTTGTATTGCGTTTAAATTCGGTGTAGTAACCCTCGCCCTGGGCAATTTTATTTTTCAACGCTTTCGAAACCATTTTTATGCCGGACTAAAATCGCAAATTTTTCAAAAACTCTGCACTCGACTGCAAACAACCCAACCCGTCGGGTTCGTTGTCGCGTTCCACAATATAATGTTCAATACCTTGTTTTTTGGCTTTTTTAAAAATGGGGCCAAAGTCAATAATTCCCCGGCCCGGACAGATGAAATCTTCGTCAGGAGCCATGTCTTTTACATGAAGAATCGGAATTCTGCCGGCATATTTTTTCAGCACTTCCAACGGGTTGCTACCGCCTTTTTTCACCCAGTAAATGTCCAGTTCGCAATTCACCAGTTTCGGGTCGGTGTTTTCCATCAGGTAATCAAATGGCAATCCTTCTTCCATCTCCCGGAATTCATTGTCGTGGTTGTGCCACAAAAATTTCAATCCGTGATTTTTAGCCAAAGCTCCCACTTCATTTAACCGTTCAGCCGATTTTTTGCAATCCTCGAGGTCAAAAGGAACATCGCCGTACCAGGGCCAGTAATCAATCACATATTTCTGTCCAAACGATATTATCTTGTCGAAATTTTCTTTTAGTTCTTCATTGGACGAACGAAAACTGACACTTCCGGCAATGGGTTTGATGCCGATTTCTTTGCAATAGCTTACAAATTCCTGAGGTGAGGAGGCAAAATTGGTTCCCCCTTCCAGTTCCGAAAAACCGAACTCCACTGCTTTTTTCAGCGTGCCTTTCCAGTCGGCTTTCATGGCTTCGCCGGCAATTCCTGAAATAAAACCAAATTTTTTGAGTTTGCTTTTTCCTTCAGCACCCATGGCCAGTAACGGATTGGTACAAAGCATTCCGGCAGTTGCTGCCATACTTGTTTTTATAAAAATTCTTCGGGTATTCATGATTTGTTATTTGATAATTGTTTTTTGGTAATTTGACTTATACTTCCGGCAATTTCCAGGGTTTCCGGTATTTCGGAGTAATGAATGCATTGGCCTTTTCGCAGTTGGTAAACCGGTTGTTTGTGTCGTCCCACTCCAAAACAGTTTCACCCACGCGGGCGGCAATGTTGGCAATATGCATATGAACCGCAGCCGCTCTGCCAATTTCGGGCGGGCAAGCCGGAGTATTCCTGGTTTTCAGACATTCCAGAAAATTATCCACATGCTCCCGGTGCGACTCTTTTCCCTGGTCGTAATGTACCTCTTCGGTTTTTGGCGCATTTTTTTGCCCGTCCCATTCCGGATACAGGCGGTACTTGCTGCGGTCGGCAACCAGCATGCCTTTCTCACCAATAAACTGTATGCCGTAAGCTGAATCGAAAGGTCCTTGCTGAATTCCGGCGGTTAAATCGTAATTGATAACGAAATCATCTTTTGGGAAAATCACATTCATGGTGTCGAAGGTTTCGCGGGCCATCACCTGGTTGGAGAGATTATCGGCATAAGTAACCACTTTTTCCGGTCCTTTTGTTAAGTCTTTTGCCCAAAGCCCCATGTCGATGAGATGAACTCCCCAGTCTGACATCAGTCCGCCGCCGTAATCCCAGAAATGGCGCCAGCTTCCGTGAAAACGCGCCTGGTTAAACGGTCGCTCGGGAGCCGGTCCCAGCCACATATTATAATCAACTCCATCCGGTACAGGAGAATCTTCAACCAGTGTGGTACCCAGCCCGTAGTTGAAATTAGCCCAGATATTCACTTTTCGCAGTGTTCCGATTTCTCCCGATTTAATCAGGTTCATAGAATCGATGAACACCTTGCCGTTGCGCTGCTGCTGCCCAACCTGAACAATGCGGTTGTAACGTTTGGCTGCTTTCACCATAATGTTGCATTCGCCAATGGTGTTGGCCATAGGTTTTTCCACGTAAACATCTTTGCCGGCGCTGCAGGCATCAACCGTCATCAGGCAGTGCCAGTGGTCGGGAGTACCGATAATTACAGCATCAATGTCTTTTCGCTCCAGCACTTTGCGGTAATCGTCGTAAAGTTCTGGCGACTGGTTGTATTTTTTTTTAACTGTTTCTGCTTTTTCGTTAAGCACATTCCGGTCCACATCGCAAAGGGCTACGCAGTTCACCATTCCGGTATCGAGGTGGTGCTGGAGAATTCCGAATCCCATGTTTCGGCACCCGATCAGGGCTACGTTCACTTTGTCGGAAGGTGCGAAATTAGCCGCCCAGACTTTTGACGGGATTACTGATGCAGCGCCAAACGCCGTTGCCACCAGCGCTGAATTTGTAATAAATTTTCTTCTTGAAGAATTCATAAAATATTGATTTAGTTTTTGATACTATCTTTTCTTATTCGGGAATGAATACCCAAACGCCGGAGTCGGGGTATTTATCCAAAAAGTTATATTGGGCACCGTAGGCTTCAATTTCATTGTCGTGAATTTCAAGCCCAACAAGGAAAAAGCTGCCCTGTTTTCCCAGATGGAAGGGGTCGTAGCCCTGGTTTTTCATGCGCTGAAAATATTTTTCTGCATTTTCGGCATCGATAAAACTTCCGCCAATCAGATAAAATTTGGTTGGTTCCGGTTGAATAATGGACGAAGGTTCCAACTCTTCAGCAAATTCCTGTTCGCCGGGTTCATCTGCTACAACAGCTGCTGTATCTTTCACCAGCGAATCGGATGCAACAATGGGAATTTCCTCCGGTTTTGGCGGCTCAACAGTAATTTTTACAGGTGCAGGGGGTTCCTTTTTTTCTTTTCTGAACAAAAACACTCCGGCAAGGAGTATCGGAATCAAAAGCACCAGAAGCCACAGCCAGCTTCGCCTCTTTTTTTTCGGTTTTCCTTCTGTCTTCTCTTCTGGCAGCATTTCTTTCGCAACTGATTCCGCTTCCATTTGAGGCTTTGTTTTTTCAGTTGCTTCTTTGAAATTGTCCACCGGAATAACATCTTCTTTTTCCTCACGAGTATTTTCTGCTTCCTCTTTTAAGGATATTTTTTCAAGGCCAAATGCCTCTGGTGCAGATAACTCTTTTTCGGAAGGAAGAAACCGGATGTTCCGGTTTTCATCATAATACAACCCGCCAATACCCTTAATTTTTACCTTCTCTCCTTTGTCAAGCTGGTAAAGCATTTCTTCACGTTCTTTTTCAATTTTCTGAAGTGCTTCCTGTGCAGAAATATGTTCGCTGTGTGCAATAAATTCCATCAGCAATCCATCATTGCTTCTGATTTTTGTATTGAAGGTGATTTCCCTGGAAGGCGGGCCCAGTTCACTGGATTCTTCATCCATCTGCGATGGTTTGTATTCGGTAATAAATGCCCCCAATCCGGGAATGATTACGGTTTCGTTTTCAGATAAAAGCTGCCGGATATATTTGCTTAAATTCATGATGATTTTTTTGGTAGGGTAAAATTAGCAAAACATCTGTTGAGGCAAAGTTTAAGTTTCAGGAAAAATGGGTTGAACAATGAAAATTAGCTATCTATCTGCCCATAAATTTTTAATTTTACCAGATAAATAGAAAAAATGAAGAAAAGAATTTTGGTTACAGGCGGAACTGGCTATATTGGTTCGCATACTGTTGTGGAGTTGCAGGAGTCAGGTTATGAGGTGATTATTGTCGATAACCTTTCCAATTCGAACATCGATGTACTTAAAAGTATTGAAAAAATTACCGGTATTGAACCAGAGTTTGAAAAATTCGATTTGGCCGATCAGGGACAAACCAACGAATTTTTTCAACGGCATTCAGGCATTGAAGCCATCATACATTTTGCTGCCTCAAAAGCAGTGGGTGAGTCGGTGGAAAAACCACTGCTATACTACCGGAACAATCTGGTTTCGATGATGAACTTACTGGAATGTCAGGTGAAATATGACGTTCAGCACATGGTGTTCTCTTCGTCGTGTACGGTTTACGGTCAACCCGAAAAGCTACCGGTAACCGAAGATACTCCGCGTAAAGATGCCGAATCTCCGTATGGAAATACGAAACGGGTTAACGAAGACATTTTACGAGACACCATTGCTGCCAATTCGCAGTTGCACGGAATTGCCCTGCGCTATTTTAATCCCATTGGCGCACATCCTTCGGCGCTGATTGGCGAATTGCCCCTTGGCGTTCCTCAAAATCTTGTGCCGTTTATCACCCAAACTGCTGCCGGAATTCGTGAAGAGCTAAAAGTTTTTGGCGATGATTACGACACACCTGACGGCTCGGCCATTCGCGACTACATTAATGTGGTGGATTTGGCCAAAGCGCATGTGGTGGCCATTGAGCGACTTCTTCAGAAAAAAAACAAACAAAACTACGAAGTTTTCAACCTGGGAACCGGCACCGGCGTTTCTGTGCTGGAAATGGTGAAAGGTTTTGAAAAAGCCACCGGCGTAAAACTTAATTACAGAATTGTTGACCGGCGCGCCGGCGACATAGAAAAAATATGGGCCGATACAACTTTCGCCAATGAAGAGCTGGGCTGGAAAGCCGGGAAAGAGTTGGAAGAAACGTTGCTTTCGGCCTGGGAATGGGAAAAACGGGTGCGGGGAATTAAGTAAGAAGTTTTCAGTTTACCCTGTAAAATCTGACGAAGGAAGGAATTTTATCAGGGTGGCAGATTTCAGTAAATAATTTTCAGGTTTTTCAGAAAATGAAAAACGATTAATTTTTAATTACCTATTTTTGATTCAAACTAAAAATACAATACAGAATGAAAACCATCCTTATCACCGGTGGGGCCGGATTTATTGGTTCACACGTTGTTCGGTTATTTGTCAATAAATATCCTGATTATAAAATTGTTAATCTCGACAAGCTTACTTATGCAGGAAACCTGGCCAATTTAAAAGACATTGAAGAAAAGCCCAACTACGAATTTGTAAAAGGCGACATTGTGGATGGCGATTTCATTTTGAAACTGTTTGAAGAAAAACAGTTCGACGGTGTAATTCATCTGGCGGCCGAGTCGCATGTTGACCGTTCCATTTCCAATCCCACAGAATTTGTGTACACCAACGTGATTGGTACGGTGAATTTACTGAATGCAGCACGCCACATCTGGAAAGATACAGAAGGGAAAAGATTTTACCACATTTCTACCGATGAGGTTTACGGTTCGTTGGGCGATGAGGGAATGTTCACCGAAAAAACCCGCTACGATCCGCACAGTCCGTACTCGGCATCAAAAGCCAGCTCCGACCATTTTGTGCGGGCTTATCACGATACGTTTGGACTGCCGGTGGTTATTTCCAACTGTTCCAACAATTATGGTTCGTATCAGTTCCCCGAAAAACTGATTCCGCTTTTCATCCACAACATCAAAAACAACAAACCGCTACCGGTTTACGGCAAAGGCGAAAACATACGCGACTGGCTGTGGGTAGATGACCATGCCGCTGCCATCGATGTTATTTTTCACAAGGGCCGGTTGGGTGAGACTTACAACATTGGTGGATTCAACGAATGGAAAAACATCGACCTTATCCGGGTTATTTGCCGGGTAATGGATAGAAAGCTTGGCCGGCCCGAAGGGGAATCGGAAAAGCTTATCACTTTTGTGAAAGACCGTGCCGGACACGATTTACGCTACGCCATCGATGCCACAAAGTTGAAAAATGAGCTTGGCTGGGAGCCTTCACTGCAATTTGAGGAAGGTATAGAAAAAACCATCGGCTGGTACCTCGAAAACGAAGATTGGCTGAATAATGTAACTTCGGGCGACTACCAGAAATATTATGAAGATCAGTACATCAGAAGATAAATTTCAATTCATATTTTATGTATTGCGTTTTTCGTAATACCGGAATTTAACAAAATCAATCAATTCCCAGTTCCTTTGCCGGATCCCAGAAATGTTTTTTGAAGTGGATGATTTGGTCGTTTTTTACTTTTATGCCTTCATTTTCCAGCAGTTCTTTCATGGCATTGGGTGTGTCGAAGTGGTGTTTTCCGGTGAGCAGTCCGTTTCGGTTTACTACCCGGTGGGCCGGCACAAACCCGGGATGGCTGTGCGAGGCATTCATAGCCCAGCCTACCATGCGTGCCGAACCTGCTGTCCCCAGATACTTGGCAATGGCGCCGTAGGAAGTAACCCGGCCCGGAGGGATGTGTTTCACTACCTGGTAAACTTTAATGAAAAAATCGCTCATATTGATTAATTTTCCCTCGCGCTTCTTCCAAAACTACGGTATTCGTCTCTTTCAAATTCTTCCTGCGGCTCGTTCCATTCCTTTTCATTCAATCGAAAAGCCAGGTATTTAATTGGAATCCCCCGGCTTAGCCACTGCTTTTCGTAAAATGTTTTTATACGCAGGGTATTGTTCTGTATATCTGATTGGTAAAGATTATCTGTTTCTGCCAGAATTTCAAATCCATTTAAATGTGCCAAAGCACAGGTGTACGAATATTGAAATTGGCTGTCGGTTTTCAGGTGGATAATCCCCTCTTTTTTCAGGAATGGCATGTATTTTTTCAGAAAAATGGTGGAAGTGAGCCGCTTTCGTGTTTTTTTCATTTGCGGGTCGGGAAAGGTAAGCCAGATTTCATCTACCTCTTCAGGCCCAAAAAACTGACCAATAATTTCGATGTTGGTGCGCAGGAATCCCACGTTTCCCAATCCTTTTTCCTGGGCTATTTTAGCGCCTTTCCAAAGCCGGGCGCCTTTAATATCAACACCCAGAAAGTTTTTATCCGGATGCTTTTCAGCCATTTCCACCGAATATTCGCCCTTGCCGCATCCCAATTCCAAAATAATCGGATTGTTATTACCGAAAAAGTTCTCTCTCCATCTTCCTTTCAGGTGGAAATCGTTGTTTTTTATCGCTTTGTAAGGAGCCTGAACCACATGTTCAAAGCCCTTCATCTCCTCAAATTTTGCCAGTTTGTTTTTACTCACGTCCCGAAATTTTTTCAATTCTGATTCCAACATCATGTATTCCTGTCAGAATCTCATCGCGCATGCCCTGTTGCAGCGAAATGGTGTATTCGCCCGAACCCGGAAAATAAACACCACGGCGGTACACGGCCTGTACAGTTTTAATTCCGCCCAATCCATCGCCCAGCCATCGCCCCATGTGGTCGGCCAAAACAATTTCAAAAGTGTCGCGCACCACATTACCCCCAGGTTGTAAAATTTCTACAAACAACCATAAATTGCTGTATTTATAGGTGGTTTGATTGCGAACCTGGATAAACAGGTTGTGGTTTTGCAGGGTATCGGACACAGGGACAGTAAAAATTGTGAGCGAATCTTTATGCCATCCCGACTCAGGGATTTTCCGGTACTGGTCGTACACCCGGGCAGAATCGCAGGCATAAAAGCCAATAGAAATGGCTGCCAGAAAAACGGAAAATTGAATAATTTTTCTCATCGCCTTCTCGGTTTTCTGTTACGGCTGCGGTTTGGGTTTTGATTTTGATTTGGGTTTCGCCGTTTTTTCTTGCGTAGTTTTTTCGGTTTGTTAAAGCGATTGATATCCTCCTGTCCCACCATGTTCAGGAAAGTGTCTTCTGCTTTTAAAGAAACCTGTATGCCTTCAGAAACCAGTTTTTCTGGTTTTTGGCCGGCCCGGTTCATCTTTTGCACTTTTTTTACTGTTTCAACCGGCAATGCCACCAGGGCTGAAGGGGCATCTCCTTTTTTGGAATACCAGTAGATTCCTTTGAATATATCGGCTTTCAGGAACTGATAAACTCCAAATTCTGTATGCAGCGGAATATGGTTGGGTGGAAAATCTTTTTGAGCATCCATGTATGAATCCACCTCGTAATTGAGGCAGCATTTGAGTTTGCCGCATTGTCCGGCCAGTTTTTGCGGGTTAAGTGAAATCTCTTGATACCTGGCGGCGTTGGTTGTTACAGAAATAAAGCTTGAAATCCAGGTTGTGCAGCAGAGTTCACGTCCGCAGGGACCAATGCCGCCAATACGTCCGGCTTCCTGGCGTGCACCAATTTGTTTCATTTCAATCCGAATGTGGAATGTATCGGCCAAATCTCTGATGAGTTGACGAAAATCGACACGCCCGTCGGCAATGTAATAAAATATGGCTTTTGTGCCGTCGCCCTGGTATTCTACATCGCCAATTTTCATGTCGAGGTTGAGGCTCGACGCAATTTTTCGCGACTGAATCATGGTTTCATATTCCATCGCAATGGCCTCTTTCCATTTTTCAATGTCCATAGGCCGGGCATGCCGGTAAATTTTTCGCAATTCACCGTTAACGGTGGTTACTTTGTATTTTTTCATTTGCTGGTAAACCAGCTCGCCGGTTAATGAAACGATGCCGATGTCGTGACCGGGATTGGCCTCCACTGCAATTAAATCTCCCTGTTGGAGTTTCAGTTGGTTTACGTTTTTGAAAAAATCTTTCCGGGTATTTTTGAATCTGACTTCAACCACATCTACGTTGTCATCGCTTCCTGAAACATCTTTCAGCCAGTCGGTTGCATGTAACTTGTCGCAGCTGCAAAAACGGTTTGAGCAAACTCCCCTGTCAATTGTATCTACATTATCCATAAAATGCCATTCATTGCAATGCATAAAGCCTGAAAAATACGATCATTTTTTGCATTACATTCCACAAAAATAATGATAAATAGCAATTTGATGATGAAAAGGGTGTCAAATTCAGATTTTATCGTTTTATAAGCCTAACCATGCGCAGGGCAGTATCCAAAAAAATGATTTTTGGATTTCCATTCATCGAAATATGTTTTATTCCCAGTTCAAACTCTTTGGCAAACGGAATGATGTTACGTTCGTTAATGAAAGGTGCAAATTTATTTCCCCATTCCTTTTCCTCCTGCTTCATATAAATCAGGCCCGAGCGGTTCATGTTCATCATAAAATATTCGCGGATAAGCCTGAGGGCAAAAGCAAAGAACGCTTTTTGACGGTCGCGGCCCAATGTGGCCATTTCCTCAGCCCATCGGGTGAGCTCAAAAACCTGGCGCAAATAGGCAAACCGCATCATTTCCTGAAATTTGGTGAAGAAATAGGCCGTGCTTTCATCCGGGTTGAGGTACTCCATGGCCGTTATGTAATTCCCGTTGGAAAGTTTTACGACATCAGCAACCTGTTCTGCAGGAATATTACTGCTGGCTTCCAGTGCTTTGCGCAACGAGTCTTTGTCTATAAACGGAACTTTTATTAGTTGGGTGCGCGAGCGAATGGTTGTAATCACCGATTCTTCATCTTCGGTAATCAGTAAAAAAAGTGTTTTACTGGGGGGCTCCTCAATCAATTTCAGCAATTTATTGGAGCAGGACTGGTGCATTTTTTCGGGCAACCATATAATCATTACCTTGTATTCCGATTCGAACGACTTCAGGTTCAGTTTACGGATAATCGAATCACTTTCCCGCTCGTATATCAATCCCTGTGCGTTTTCGTTTTCAATAAAACCCAGCCACTGGCTCAGTGTAAAATAAGGCGTTTTGTGAATCATTTCGCGCCAGCGGGGCAGAAAATCATCCGAAACCGGTTTTTTAAATTCTTTGGTAGGAAAAACCGGGAATACAAAGTGCAAATCGGGATGGGCAAGTTTCTGGTATTTGCGGCACGAGGGGCATTCTCCACACGAATCGGTTTCTCCCCGGTTGCGGCACGACACATACTGCGCAAAGGCCAATGCAAGTGCCAGTTTCCCTGTCCCCTCCGGACCGGTAAACATCAGTGCATGGCTTATCCGTTGTTCTGTTACCGAACGAATGAGCCGCTCTTTAATTTTTTCCTGACCAACAACATTTTTAAAAAACATAGCCCAAAAATAATGGTTTTGGGTGGTTAGCGGGTATGTTTTTGCTTCATTTGTAAAACATTTTTTAATTTGAAGTTTTCATTTCGGCCCTTGTGTTTTCAGCCCGATATATTTTTTATCTTTGGTTAAAATTTTAAGAACTCATTAAAAACGAATAAAATGCAAACAATTCACAACTACAATTTTTCAGGAAAAAAGGCATTAATCAGGGTAGATTTTAACGTGCCTTTAAATGAAAATTTTGAGATTACAGACGATACCCGTATGCAGGCTGCACTGCCAACCATCAAAAAAGTGATTGAAGAAGGTGGTTCTCCGGTGATTATGTCGCACTTTGGCCGTCCCAAAAGCGGACCGGAAGACAAATTTTCCATGCGCCATTTGGTAAGTCATTTGAGCAAACTATTGGGAGTTGAAGTTAAGCTGGCGCCCGACTGCATTGGCGAAGAAGTGAAAAATTTGGCTGTCGCACTGAAACCAGGTGAAGTGCTTATGCTCGAAAACCTGCGCTTCCACGATGGCGAAACCAAAGGCGACGAAACATTTGCCAAACAACTGGCCGAAAACGGCGACTGCTGGATCAACGATGCTTTTGGTACGGCTCACCGTGCCCATGCATCAACAGCCGTTATCGCAAAATTTTTTCCTACCGATAAAATGTTTGGGTACCTCATTGAAAGTGAAGTGGAAAGCCTCGACAAAGTGGTGAAAAATCCGAAGCGTCCGTTTACTGCCATCATGGGAGGAGCCAAGGTTTCTTCCAAAATTACCATCATCGAAAATTTGTTAAGTTCTGTTGACAACCTGATTTTGGGTGGTGGAATGACCTATACTTTCGTGAAAGCCAATGGTGGCGAAGTAGGTAATTCCATTTGCGAACCCGATTTTCTGGATATGGCCCGCAACATTGAAAAACTGGCCAAAGAGAAAGGGGTGAAACTGATTATGGCTACCGATGTTGTAGCTGCCGATGACTTTAGCGAAAATGCCAACACCAAAATTCTTCCGGCCAACGAAATTCCCGAGGGGTGGCAGGGACTGGATGCCGGCCCGGAAAGTATAGCAAAATTTAAGGAAGTGATTGAAAATTCAGCTACCATTTTGTGGAACGGCCCGGTGGGTGTATTCGAAATGGATAAGTTTGCCGAAGGTTCAAAAGCAGTAGGCGAAGCCATTGTAAAAGCTACCGAAAAAGGTGCTTTCTCACTGGTTGGCGGAGGCGATTCTGTGGCCTGTGTAAACAAGTTTAACCTGGCCGACGGAGTGTCATATATTTCAACTGCCGGTGGTGCTTTGCTCGAGTACCTCGAGGGAAGAGAACTTCCGGGAGTAGCTGCCGTAAGAGGAGAATAGAGGCCCCTCTTAATCTCCCCAAAGGGGAGAGATGGAAAAAAATAACCCGATTTGTTTAATTAAGAATCGGGTTTCATTTTTTGTAATTTTTGAATGTATCAATCAGTTCCTCTCTGTTTTGTTTAAGTTCATTATCTTCGATATATAGAATTTCAGAATTGACTGTAATAACAAAATCATAGCAAAGAAGTAATGTATGTATAAAATAATAAAGGTAATCGGACTTTGATAATTGCAATAATTCTTTCCCTGCATAAGTAAAATGTTGGAATTGAGAATATAATCTATAGTAGTCATACATACTTTTAAAAGGAACATTACCAATCGCAATTAGATGTTCAAACATTTTCTCTTCTGTTAAATTTGATTTGTATAGTTCGCCTTGGAAAGATTTTTTATTTGTTCCAAACTTATCACGAATTTTTTTAGAAGTTAGAACTTTAAAGTCATTTTCATCATCAAGTAGTTCTTTAAATTGCTGTTTTAAAAATTTTTCAAATTTGTTTATCTTCTTATTGGCTTCGTCTTTATCTTTTGACAAAAGTTCTTGTTCAATCGGATAGACTTTTTTTATATATTTCAAAAAGCTAGCGTCTAAGACACGAATCTCAGTTTCAAGTGTTGTTTTGTTTTTATTAAAAGTTAATAAATAAAATCCTATTACCATATCTGAAATGCAACTTCTAAATAGCAATGAAATTGAGCTTGATATTGGTTGATGTTCATATTTTTCAAGCAAAACTGAGATTGAATACAAATTACACATGAGTCTATTTAAAAGTATTATAAAAAACTCATTAATTCTTGAAATCTTTCTCCCATTAAATCTGTGACCGATTTGATTAATTGCCTTAGCAAGATATAATGATTTTTCCTTTGTCAAATTAATGCACTTGCTTAAATTTTCCATTCTGTAAAAATTCTTTAATTTTAAACCAAAAATGAACAAAAAATCGGATTTAGTCGAAAAGCAGTTTTCAAATTTCAATTGTGCCCAAACCGTAATCAGCCTGTTTGCTGAAGATTTGGGACTGGATGACCCCACTGCCCTGAAAATAGCCAGTGGATTTGGCGGCGGCATGAACTGTGCCGAAACCTGTGGAGCCGTTACCGGTTCATATATGGTAATCGGAATGAAACACGGCCATTCAACCTCTGACCCGGAAGCCAAAGCCAAAACCAAAGAGCTGGTGAAAAAATTCAATAAGCAGTTTAAAGCTGCACATGGCTCCCTTATATGCAAAGAGCTTACCGGTTTTGATATTTCCACACCGGAGGGAGCTGAAGCCGCAAGCGAACATCGGGTACACGATACAAAATGCACCGGATTTATCAAAACTGCTTGTGACATATTGGAAGAAGAGTTTTGAACTTATTCTGAAAATAATCGTTCACGTTCAAGAGAAGTAACTGTAAAAGAATTGATATGAAATGCAATGTAGGACCGGTTGACAGGTTGTTGAGAATTATTGCAGGATTAATTGTGGCCATTATCGGAGTCGTATTCGATAGTTGGTGGGGGTTAGTTGGTCTGGTGCCACTGGCTACCGGATTGTTTAAGTTTTGTCCCCTGTATGCACTATTCAATATTTCAACAGCCGCCCTAAAAGAGGATTAACCAATTAGCTGCTGTTCGATGGGTTCTGCATGGATAGTGGCAATAAATCCAAACCGGGTGTGAATTATGTTTTCCACTCTGGTACATATTTCATGTGCCTCATCCAGTGGCATGTCAGGTGGGAGTTTGATGTGGCAACTCAATTCGGTATGTCTGCCGTAGTTGTGAATATGGATATGATGCAGATGAAGCGGGTCTTTAAATTCATTTTGGGTGGTCTCCCTGATGGAAATCAACAGCTCGTCGGAAGGCTTTTCTCCCAGCAACGATTTTATTTCTGAATTCAGAATTTTATAGCTGGCCCAGCCAATCATAATTGCCACAATGAAACTCAAAACCGCATCGGTCCACCAGAACGTGTTTCCCAAAGCGATTCCAATCAAAATAATAACCGATGAAAGTGCATCGGTGCGGTGGTGCCAGCCGTCGGCTTTCAGAATGGAAGATTTGGCTTTTTTTGCCGCCCAAAAGGCATATTGTGCCATGCCTTCTTTAACTAAAATGGAAACAATAGTGGCAATCCAGGCAAACAGGCCAAAATTTGTTTGCTCGCGCGAAATGAATTTATTTACTGCCCCCACCACAAAATCGAAAGCAATTATAGCCAGCATAACACCAATAATTATGGCTGCAATGTGTTCGGCCCGCCCATGTCCAAACGGATGGTCCTCGTCTGCCGGTTTGCGTGAGATTTTCCCCCCGATTAAAACTATTACCGATGAAACAGAGTCGGTTAGGGTGTGCCAGGCATCGGCAATCAGTGCCAGCGAACCGGTTGAAATTCCTGCCCAGTATTTCAGTACGAAAAGAAAAATGTTTCCGAAAATGGAGAACCAACCCTCCCGGTTAATGTATTTTTTACTGTCCGGCATTCTGAAATTTTACGAGATGCAAAGGTAATAATTCTACGATTTATTGTTCCCGAGGAGTTTTAAAAGTTCAGGTTTATAACTTCTTCCTGCCGGAAGTTTCTTTTTGTTGATTTCCACAAACCCGGGACCCACCGATTCAATTTTTGGAATGGAAACAATATAGCTTCGGTGAATTTGCATAAACCAGTCGGCAGGTAAACTTTCTGCCAGGTGGCTGAGCCTTTCTTTCGTTACAATTTTTTTATCGCGGGTAAAGGCCATTACATAATCGCCCAAACTCTCGAAATAGAGTATATCGTCGAGGTTTACCTTGTAATGTTTTTTATCGGCTTTCAGGAATAAATATTCAGGAGTGGAATTGGAATTTTCTTGTTGAAGTTTAGTCTGGTCTGGCTTATGAGATTCCATTTCCAGAAATTTGTTCATGGCTTTGGTAAACCGTTCAAATGAAATGGGTTTAAGCAGGTAATCCACAACGTTCAGTTCAAACCCTTCAATGGCATATTCACGATAAGCTGTGGTGAGAATTATTCTGGGAGGGTGGGAGAGCGACCGGATAAAATCCACGCCGGTAATTTGCGGCATTTGAATATCGCAAAACAGCAGATCGATTTTTTCTTTCGATAAAACCGGCATGGCTTCAATGGCGTTGTTGCATTCGGCTACAATATTAAAATCGGAAAAAGCCGACAGGTGTTTTTTTATTACCCGGATGGCAATGGGCTCGTCGTCTATAATCAGGCAGTTGTACATACTAATCCTCCAGTTGCAGGGTTAAATTTACAGAAAATGTTTTCTCTTTTTTATCAATATTCAACATATGTTTTTCGGGGTAAATTAAATCGAGGCGTTTACGAACATTTTTCAACCCCACCCCGTTGCTGTGGCTTTCCTCTCTTTTCAGCATGGGATTTCTCGAATTTTCAATTTTGGAAAAAAGGTTGGTTTCCGCTATACTAATTTTAATATTGACAAAAGCAACACCGGGAAAATGACTCACACCATGTTTAAACGCATTTTCAACAAATGGCAAAAGAATGAGCGGGGCAATTTTCAGGTTGCCGGTTTCTTTCGGAAAATTTGTGTTCAGTTTCAGCTTCCCGGAATACCTGATTTTTTCAATTTCGATGTAGTTTTTCAGGTTGGCCAGTTCTTCATCAAGTGATACTAATTTTTCATCGCAGCGGTATAAAATGTAATCCAGAATTTCGGAAAGTTGTAAAACCAGTTTGGGCGCGTCGTCCGATTTTTCCAATGTGAGTCCGTACAAATTATTCAGCGTATTAAACAGAAAATGTGGATGCACCTGCGCTTTCAGCAGTTTCAGTTCGGCCTTTTTTAGTTTTAGCTCCATTTGAAAACGTCGGTTGTCGAGCTCGGTATTTTTCTTTTGAATTTGAAATGAACGCCGAATTAGTTTTATGGCTACGGCAATAATAATGATAAAATAGAGTCCAACCATCAACAGTAAACCGTCGAACGAAAAAGGATTCATTTTTTCAGATTGGTAATTGGTAATAAAAATAAATACTCCGAGAGAAATAAATAATTCAAGCCATACAGAAATCACAAATGTGTAAAACACAAAAAGTGTAAACCGACTGTATTTTTTGGTAAAGAGATAACGCGGAATTAAAAAGTAATTGAGAAAATAAGTGGTGGCAATTGACAGGGGCAGCAACATCGATACAAAAATGATGGTAACGGAATAATCACGGCTCGACCGTCCGAAAAATACAATAAAAAAGAGGTACACAGCCAGCCAGAAAAGGATGTGCAAAAAAAAGCGGGAATATTTTGACGGCAATCTTATATTCATTTCTGCATTTTACAAATTTGGCTAAAATGCATGTACTTTTTATGAAATCCAACCAAAATCGACGAACTGCACCTGTTTAATTTTAAACTGCTGCTTTTACTGTATGAAAAACAATTCCGTCAAAATTTACCATCCGAAACCAACTTGATGTTGTTTATCGACAAAATTTCGGAAATGCACGGTTTCTCCTTAACATTGTTTCAGTAAATAACTATAATTTTGAAATCATGAGTCTATTTGAAGTATTAATTGAAACTTACAAAACGGGAGGCCCTTTTTTCATGTTCATTATTACGCTTCTTGGGCTTTCTATGTTTTTTTTCGTTGTCAAATCAGGGATTAAAATCTTTGTTAAGAAAAACTATTCGGGAAAGGGAATAAACTACATTCTGATGTTCGGAAGTCTTTCCTTTATTTTTGGGCTTTTAGCGCAGGCTGTTGGTATGTTTGAGGCTTTTGAAGCCATACAGCAGGCTGGAGATATTTCTCCTGCTTTGATTGCAGGAGGGCTGAGGGTGAGTATGATTGCCCCGCTATATGGCGCTTTTTATTTTATTCTTTCAATTCCGGCTTGGGTGGTTTTGCGTGAAATCGTAAAAAAGAACAGGTAATCTTCTGAAAACAGAAAAACCGGGCCGGTGAATTTTTGGTTAGTGCGCCGGCCTATTTCAATTTATCGGCTATTTTCCCCATTATTTTATTGAACAAGGGAATCTTTTCCAGTTTGTGGAATATGCTTCCACGTCCGGAATGCAACAAAATGTTGCGGATGTAAATAAACAGTCCCAGACTGTGCGCAGCAAACAAAACCGGGTCGAGGCGGTAAATGGCGTAGGTGAAAATCATAAGCGAACCGATGGTGCTGATTACCCAGAAACCCAGTGGCAGAAAAGAATCCTTGCGCTGTTCGGAATAAATCCACTGGTAAATAAACCGGAATGTAAAAATGACCTGCCCTGCGGAGCCCCAAATCATTAGCAGAAGCGGAACATTTTCGTTTTTCAGAATGGAATTGAAATTATAGGTGTCACCCCAAAACAGCCAACCTAAGCAAGTTAATGGAATCGCCACTGCCAGTAAACGTGTGATAGAATGCATTTTTCGCCATACTTTTTTCAGCTGTAAATTCCGGATGTAAATCATGTAAACGATGATTTGTCCCAGCACGATGGCAAAATCGTTGCGCAGCACACCGTAAATAAACATGAGCACAGAAGCTGCCAGACTAATTTGCCAGTAAACTGCCGGTGAAATTACTTCGCCTTCTTTTTCTGAAAGAAACCACTGGGCAATGTTGCGGGCAAAAAAAAGTACCTGCGATAAAAATCCCAGTCCATATATTAAAATGTCGTTCATCTGTGTTATTTATGTCGGGGCAAATATAGCAATTGTGAATTGTATGAGGCAGCCGGGCAGCCAGTTGTTAATTTTCGAGTTTTTTCAGGGTTTCCCGTGCTGCATTTTGCTGGGCCTCTTTTTTTGAGGTTCCGGTTCCGCGTCCCAGTTCTTTGTTTTCCAGCAGGATGGAAGAGATAAACCGGGGTTGCTTGTTCTTGTCTTTGGCCGGTTCCTCAATGGTTTCAAATTTAATGTCTTTTTTGTTTTTTTGGCTCCATTCAATCAACTGACTTTTAAAGTTGGTGTCTTTTTGTTCTATTTCGTTGAGGTTAACAAACTGCGAAAGAATTTTTTTTGTGACAAAATATTTGGTTTTTTGATAGTCAGTATCAAGGTAGATTGCACCAATCAATGCTTCAAGTGCATCGCCATAAATGTGGCTTTTATCGATGTTTTTTGTGGTGTTTGAATCGATAAACACATTAAGTCCCATGTCGAAGGTCAGACGGGTTAAAAAAGTACGGTTAACCAGTTTCGACCGGTTTTTTGTAAGAAATCCCTCATCTTGCTGAGGAAACCGGTTGTATAAAAAATCGGCAATGATTGCGCCCAGAATGGCATCTCCCAAAAACTCGAGCCGTTCGTTATTTACCATGTTTCCCTGTGAATCGTAAACCGAGGCCGATTTATGGATGAAAGCCAAATCGTATAGTTTCAGGTTTGTTGGGTAAAATCCCAACAGCTCTTTTAAAAACAGATAAAACTCTTTTCTCGGAGATGAAAAGAGTTTTATCCGTTGTGCTATAATTCTAACCACAGGGATTTAAAATTTTTTGAAAACCACAGTTGCATTATGTCCACCAAAACCAAACGTGTTGCTAATGGCAACATTTACCTCCCTTTTTTTGGCCACATTGAATGTGAAATCCAGTTTGTTGTCTATTTCCGGATCGTCGGTAAAATGGTTGATTGTAGGAGGAATTAAGTTGTTCTGAATGGCCAGAATGGTTGCCAGTCCTTCTACTGCACCGGCTGCCCCGAGCAGGTGTCCGGTCATCGATTTGGTAGCGCTAATGGCAAGTTTGTATGCATGATCGCCAAAGGTGTTAATAATAGCTTTGGGTTCAGCAATATCGCCCAGAGGGGTTGAGGTTCCGTGAACATTAATGTAATCAACGTCTATGGGTTTCAGCCCGGCATCTTCCACAGCCCATTTCATAACCAGGCTGGCACCTTTTGCTTCCGGATCGGGAGCGGTCATGTGGTATGCATCGGCCGACATGCCTCCGCCTGCTATTTCTGCATATATTTTGGCGCCTCTTTTCACTGCTTTTTCGTATTCTTCTAAAACTAAAGCTGCGGCGCCTTCGCCAATAACAAAACCGTCGCGGTCTTTATCGAAAGGTCTCGATGCGGTTTTGGGATCGTCGTTACGGGTTGAAATAGCCCTCATGGAGTTGAACCCAGCTATGCCTGCTTCGTTTACAGCGGCTTCCGAGCCTCCGGTAATCATCATATCGGCTTTTCCCATGCGAATCATGTTAAATGCTTCAATCATGGCGTGAGAAGCCGATGCGCAGGCAGTTACCGTGGTGAAGTTGGGGCCTCTGAGTCCGTATCTGATGGATATGAGACCTCCGGCAATGTTGGCTATCATTTTCGGGATAAAGAACGGTGAAAACCGGGGATTGTCTTCCCGGTAGTTTCTGGCTTCCTCAAAAAAGGTTTGCAGACCGCCGATTCCAGCGCCCCAGATTACCCCGCCTCTGTCGTGATCAAAGGGAACGTTGCCGAGCCCCGAATCAGACATTGCCTGTGTTGCAGTTGCCATGGCGTACTGGGCATACAGGTCGTATTTCCGCGCTTCCTTGCGTTCCATGTAATCCTCCACGTTAAAATCTTTAACCTGGCAGGCAAACCTGGTTTTTTGCTTCGAAGCATCGAAACTGGTAATGGGAGTGGCGCCGCTAACCCCGTTTTTCAGGTTTTCCCAAAAATCGGAAACCGTGTTTCCCAGCGGATTAACGGTGCCTACTCCGGTAATAACTACCCGTTTAAATTCCATAAAACCAGCTGGTTTACTTAACGGCTTCTTCAATGTGTGAAATAGCTTCGCCTACAGTTGAAATCTTTTCAGCCTGATCGTCCGGAATAGCTAAATCGAATTCTTTTTCAAATTCCATGATTAACTCAACTGTGTCGAGTGAATCAGCTCCCAGGTCATTGGTGAATGATGCTTCGTTAGTTACTTCACTCTCATCAACTCCCAATTTATCAACGATAATTGCTTTTACTTTTGCTGCAACGTCAGACATAATTCTAAAATTTTAGTTAATACTAATTTGAGTTTTTAATAAATTCGCTGCAAAGTAATACATTTACAGTTTATATTTCAAAGAAAAATTACAAAAAAGATGATTCGCAATGGATATATTAAATCTGTAATATTCTAAATTTGAATTATTTATTCGAATGTTCCAACTTATTAAGCCAATATCAAATGAATGTTAAGAAAATAGCTCTTTTTGCTTCCGGATCGGGAACAAACGCTCAAAATATTATACAGTATTTTGCTGGAAATGAAAAAATTAGTGTTGATTCGTTGTGGAGCAACAGGCCCGATGCTTATGCTTTACAGCGGGCTACTGCCGAAGGGATTGACACCTTTGTTTTTAACCGGGAACAGTTCTGCGAATCGACAGGCGTTTTGGATAAGCTTAAAGAGAGAAAGGTAGATTTGATTGTTCTGGCCGGCTTCCTGTGGTTGGTTCCCGATCACCTGATTGATGCTTTTCGCATTGTGAATATACACCCTGCACTACTGCCCAAATTTGGCGGAAAAGGTATGTATGGGCTGCGTGTACACCGCGCTGTTGTGGAAAACAACGAACCGGAGAGTGGAATTTCCATTCACTTTGTAAACCGTAATTACGATGAAGGCGAATTGATTTTTCAGGCCAATTGCATCATATCGCCCGGCGATGCACCCGAGGATGTGGCGAAAAAGGTGCATGAACTGGAATATAAATACTATCCGGCCGTTATTGAACAGTTGTTGCTGGGAAAAATAAAATAGCATGCTTACCAGGTGCAATATAACACAAACCGACAGGGCAGCATCCTTCAGAGTTAATAATATTTACTTTCCAAACCCTGCTGTTAAATAATGTTAAGAGGGTTTTTTATGACTTTTCTTTAAAATTATCTTTGTTGCATGAGCAGAAAAATGTTATTGACATTAATCGTTTTAATGGCAATGGTGCTTTCGGGGTTAATCCTGATTCAGATGAACCTTATCAAAACCGCTTCCGATATCAGGGAAGAGCAGTTTGATCAGATGGTTAAAGGTGCTCTGAAACGGGTAGTTGATCAACTGGAGTTGCATGAACAGCGAATTGCACGTGAAAGCGCCCGCCTCGGACGGTTCCCGGGTATGGACAATGTTCCCGGAAGTTTTAATATTTTTCCACGTCAGGGGGCAGGCGGACAAATTACAAGCAGTTTTCAGTTCCGGTACTCCGACAGGCAGTTTTTTGGCAGTTTTCAGGAAGAATATCAGATAATTATTACCGATTCTATTTTTCCAGGGCCAACCCCCGGACAGAACACCCAACCCAACGATATTTCTTCTTTTGAGCAACTTCACGAGTTTGGGTTCGATTTGGAACGACGAAGAGAACAATGGCTAAAGGACATGAACTGGAGCAACTACAAAATTCTGCTGGAAGACAGAACCCTGGACCAGCGGATAGATTCTGTGTATCTGGCCCAAACCATCGATGCCATTTTTAATGAATCGGGAATTGAGCTGGATTACCGGTATGCAGTAAGGAGTTCAAACCTGGGGCAGGACAGATTTGTAATGGGAAGCCCCGGTTATAATCCGTCACGAAAAAAAGAATATCCAAGTTTGCTTTTCCCGTATGATTATAACGGGCAGCAGCCCAACTACCTGTATGTGTATTTTCCCCAAAGATCGGGGTACCTGCTGAGGGCGACCGGCTTCACCATTATTCCTACCATTATTCTCACAGGATTGCTCATCGCCATTTTTGTGTATGCCATCATGGTTATTTTCAAGCAGAAAAAGCTTTCCATGATTAAAAACGATTTCATAAACAATATGACTCATGAGCTGAAAACGCCTATTTCAACCATATCTCTGGCCAGTCAGATGCTCGAGGACGGGAGCATTACCAATACACCCAAAACCATTGAGCATATCTCAAGGGTTATTAACCAGGAGAGCAAAAGGCTTAGCTTTCAGGTAGAAAAAGTGTTGCAGATGGCCGTTTTTAACGAAGGACGGCTGAAACTGAAGTTTAAAGAATTCGATTTGAATAAAACTCTTCAGAATGTTTTGAACAATTTTGAGCTGAGGGTGAAAAATAAGAACGGGGTGCTTAATTCAAACCTCATGTCTGAGAATGTAATGATTAAAGGTGATGAGGTGCACATTACAAATGTAATTTTTAATTTGCTCGACAACGCTGTGAAGTACAGTAACGGAACTCCGGAAATTACTGTAGTGAGTGAAAATAAAAATGACCACATCATCGTTTCGGTACGCGATAATGGAATTGGAATCTCAAAAGAACACCATACCCAGATTTTCGATCGGTTTTACCGTGTTCCAACCGGCAATGTGCACGATGTGAAAGGATTTGGACTGGGCCTGAGTTATGTGAAAAAAATTGTGGACCTGCATAACGGCAAAATTAAAGTAGAAAGTGCTGTTAATAAAGGCACAAAGTTTAGTATATTGTTACCAAAATTAAAAAAATAAGCATGGAACAGAAAACAAAATTATTGCTGGCAGAAGACGATGAAAATCTGGGCTTGCTGCTTAAAGAATACCTGGTTGCCAAAGGGTTTGAAGCCGATTTGTATCCCGACGGGGAAGCAGCTTACAAGGGTTTTATGAAGGAGCACTACGATATTTGCATTCTGGATATTATGATGCCCAAAAAGGACGGTTTTACTTTGGCGAAGGATATCCGTGTGGTGAATCCCGATATTCCCATTATTTTTCTGACGGCCAAAAACCTGAAAGACGATGTAATTGAAGGCTTTAAACTGGGCGCCGATGATTACATAACCAAGCCATTTAGTATGGAAGAACTGATTTTCAGAATTGAAGCCATCCTGCGCAGAACATCCCTGGAATCTCAGGCTACCAGTGAACCTGTTTTTACGCTCGGAAAATACACGTTCGATACGCGGAAGCAAACACTTTCCGATGCCGAGAAATCGGTTAAACTTACTACCAAGGAGGCGGATTTGTTAAAGCTGCTTTGTCAGAATGCAAATAAGGTTTTGGAGCGGAATTATGCCCTTAAATCGATCTGGATTGACGACAATTACTTTAATGCCCGCAGCATGGATGTTTACATTACCAAATTGCGCAAGCACCTGAAGGATGAATCTTCGGTAGAGATTATCAATGTTCACGGGAAGGGGTATAAACTGATCGTTTAATCGAGTTTCAGTACCGCCAAAAAAGCATTTTGAGGAACTTCCACGTTTCCAACCTGTTTCATGCGTTTTTTCCCTTTTTTCTGCTTTTCAAGCAGTTTTCGCTTTCGGGTAATGTCGCCGCCGTAGCACTTGGCGGTAACGTCTTTTCGCATAGCTTTAACTGTTTCGCGGGCAATGATTTTTGAACCAATCGCCGCCTGAATGGCAATGTCGAACTGCTGTCGGGGTATAAGCTCTTTTAGTTTTTCACACATGCGCCGCCCAAACGGGTAAGCATTGTCGAAGTGGGTGAGGGTGGAAAGTGCATCTACCATTTCGCCGTTCAGTAAAATATCGAGCCGTACCAGCTTGGCCGGTTTATAGCCACTCATGTGGTAATCGAAAGAGGCATATCCACGCGATATGCTTTTCAGTTTATCGTAAAAATCGAATACAATTTCTCCCAGCGGAAGATTGAACACAAGCTCGGCGCGCTCGGAAGTGAGATAGCTTTGATTAACCAGTATTCCCCTTTTGTCGAGGCAAAGGTTCATTACCGGACCAATGAATTCGGAAGCTGTAATTATGCTTGCCCTGATAAACGGTTCTTCTATTGTGTTAATGAGGGTTTGGTTTGGCAGGCCCGATGGATTGTAAACCCGTACGGTTTCGCCATTGTTTTGATGCACCAGGTATGAAACGTTCGGAACTGTAGTAATTACGTTCATGTCGTACTCACGTTCCAGCCTCTCCTGAATAATTTCCATGTGAAGCAACCCCAGAAAACCACACCGGAATCCAAATCCAAGGGCAGCCGATGATTCCGGTTCAAAAGTCAGCGAAGCATCATTCAGCTGAAGTTTGTCCATGGCATTTCGCAGATCTTCATAATCGTCGGCATCTACCGGATAAATCCCGGCAAACACCATGGGTTTCACTTCTTCAAATCCTTCAATGGCTTTATCACATGGATTTTCAACGTGTGTTATGGTATCGCCAACCTTCACTTCCTTGGCGGTTTTTATTCCTGAAATAATGTACCCTACATCTCCGGTAGAAAGGGTTTTACGCGGCACAAGCCCTAATTTCAGTACTCCAATTTCATCGGCATCGTATTGTTTGCCGGTGGCTACAAATTTTACCAAATCCTTTGTTTTTATCTGGCCGTTCCTGATTTTAAAGTAAGCTATAACACCACGAAATGAGTTAAAAACCGAATCGAAAATAAGCGCCTGGAGCGGAGCGTCAGGGTCTCCGTTGGGTGGAGGGACTTTTTCAATTATCCGTTCAAGAATGGTTTCCACACCCATGCCGGTTTTTCCACTGGCATGAATAATGTCTTCCCTGTTGCAACCTATTAAATCAATAATCTGGTCTTCCACAACTTCGGGAATCGCATTGGGGAGGTCCATTTTATTGAGTACCGGAATAATTTCCAAATCGTGTTCCAGTGCCAGATATAGATTGGAAATGGTTTGAGCCTGAATGCCTTGTGTGGCATCAATAATAAGCAAAGCACCCTCGCAGGCCGCAATGGATCGGGAAACTTCATAAGAAAAGTCCACGTGTCCGGGAGTATCTATAAGATTGAGCCTGTAGGCTGTTCCTTTGTGCTCATGTTCCATTTGTATGGCATGGCTTTTTATAGTAATTCCTCTTTCCTGTTCCAAATCCATGCTGTCCAGTACCTGATCACGCATTTCACGATCGCCAACCGTTTTGGTGTGCACCAGCATGCGGTCGGCCAGGGTGCTTTTTCCGTGGTCAATATGGGCAATAATGCAAAAATTGCGAATGGTATTCATAAACTCCTTTCCTTCTATTGTTTAAAACCTCTGGCTCTGTAAATTTTTCGCAAAGATATTCATTTTTTGATATTGGATATTGTGTCGGATTCGGATTTGGTCAGGAATTCATCTTAATACCATTTATGAATTTTTCAACAGGTATAAATGAAGAAAAAAGTGTTGTTTTTAACGGGATTATTTTTTGGCACACGATTTGCTATTTGTTTAATAGCTGTGAAAACAATTAAATAAAACAAATTCAACGTTCTTACGTTATTAATAACAGATTACGAAACGCAATTTGCTGTTTTTTCATAAGTTTGGTTTAGTTAGGTTTAGTTTTGACCCCGGGGCAGAGGCCCCGGGGTTTTTCGTTATATAAATGAATTATTAACAGGCCAGAACTCTTTAAACGGCCTTCAATTCGGTAACTACTCACCAAAGCGGGCGGTTAAATATTCGCGGTTTAACCTGGAAATGTTGGTAATTGAAATGCTTTTGGGACATTCCACTTCGCAGGCACCGGTATTGGTGCAGCCGCCAAATCCCAGTTCATCCATTTTGGCTACCATGCTGCGGGCACGTTTTTTGGCTTCCACTTTTCCCTGTGGCAGTTTGGCGAGGTGAGAAACCTTAGCCGATACAAACAACATGGCCGAAGAATTTTTACAAGCGGCGACACAGGCCCCGCAACCAATACACGATGCAGCATCCATTGCTTCATGCGAATCTTCAATCGGTACCGGAGTGGCATTTGCATCGGGAACGCTTCCGGCATTAACCGTGATGAACCCGCCGGCATACATGATTTTTTCAAAGGCCGTGCGGTCAACAATCAAATCTTTTATAACCGGAAACGATGCAGCTCTCCATGGCTCAATTGTAATGGTATCACCGTCTTTGTATTCACGCATATAGAGTTCGCAGGTGGTTGTTCCACTCAGCTTACCATGCGGGCGTCCATTAATGTAAAGTCCGCACGAGCCGCAAATTCCTTCCCTGCAGTCGTGCTCGTAGGCAACCGGACTTTTTCCTTCAACAATCAGGTTACTGTTTAAATAGTCGAGCATTTCGAGAAACGACATGCCGGGCGAAACATTATCCAGCGTATATGTTTCAAATTTTCCTCTGGTTTTGGAATCTTTTTGACGCCATATTTTAAGCTTAACTTTCATTTTTAAACTGTGTTAAGTTTCTAACTTGTTTTACTTGTAGCTTCGTACCTGAACTTTTACAAACTCGTAATTCAACTCTTCCTTGTGAAGTACAGGTTCGGCGTTTGGTCCCTTGTATTCCCATGCTGCCACATACGAAAAGTTGGCATCATCGCGTTTTGCCTCGCCGGTTTCGGTCTGACTTTCTTCGCGAAAATGGGCGCCGCAGCTCTCCTTGCGGTTCAGTGCATCGTAGCAGAGAAGCCTGGCTAGCTCGAAATAGTCGGCAACTCTTCCGGCCTTTTCCAGTTCCTGGTTCAGTTCATCGCCTTCGCCGCTTACCTTCACATTTTTCCAGAAACCTTTCTCAAGTTCGTCGATCAGCCCCATGGCTTTTTTCAGACCCTCTTCGTTGCGGTACATTCCGCAGTAGTCCCACATAATTTTGCCCAGCCTTTTGTGAAATGAGGTAACGGTTTCCGTTCCGTTCACCGCCATAAGCCTCTCAATTCTTTCTTTTGCACCTTTTTCTGCCTGTTCAAACTCAACCGTATCGGTTGGTATTTTCGGTGTTCTGATTTCTTCGGCCAAATAATCGGTGATGGTATATGGTAAAATAAAATAGCCATCGCCGGCGCATTGCATCAGCGAACTTGCTCCCAGCCGGTTTGCTCCGTGGTCGCTGAAATTCGACTCGCCAATGGCAAACAGTCCGGGAATAGTGGTCATCAGGTTATAATCTACCCAAAGCCCGCCCATGGTATAATGTCCGGCAGGGTATATTCGCATGGGTGTTTCATAAGGCGATTCTCCTGTAATTTTTTCATACATCTCGAACAGGTTTCCATACTTGTTTTCGATGGCTTGTTTTCCCTGGCTTTGAATGGCATCGCGGAAATCGAGGTAAACCGAGAGCCCTGAATCACCAACGCCGTAACCAGCGTCGCATCTTTCCTTTGCTGCCCGTGAGGCTACATCGCGCGGAACAAGGTTCCCAAAAGCAGGATACCTGCGTTCCAGATAGTAATCACGTTCTTCTTCGGGAATATCGCCCGGTTTGCGTTTGTCACCTTTTGCTTTTGGTACCCAAACACGTCCGTCATTCCTCAGCGATTCACTCATCAAAGTTAATTTGCTCTGGAAATCGTTAAGCACAGGAATGGACGTGGGGTGAATTTGGATGAAACTGGGATTTGCAAACAGAGCGCCTTTTTTGTGGGCTTTCCATGCTGCCGATCCGTTTGAATTTACTGCCAATGTTGAGAGGTAATAAATGGTACCGTAACCACCGGTGGCCAGCACAACGGCATGTGCCGAATGGCGTTCAATTTTGCCGGTTACGAGGTTTCGGGTAACAATTCCACGGGCCTTGCCGTCAACCACAACCAGGTCGAGCATCTCACGGCGCGAATACATGGTAACTTTGCCGGTTTGAATTTGTCTGGCCAGGGCGCTGTAGCCCCCCAGCAGGCATTGTTGTCCGGTTTGCCCTTTGGCATAAAACGTGCGGCTTACCTGCACACCACCAAACGAACGGTTGTCGAGCAGGCCACCGTAATCACGCGCAAAGGGAACTCCAAGGGCTGTGTAGTGGTCAATTACATAATTGCTCACTTCGGCAGCCCTATATACATTTGCCTCGCGGGCACGGTAATCGCCCCCTTTTATCATATCGTAAAAAAGGCGGTAAACACTGTCTCCGTCGTTTTTGTAATTTTTGGCTGCATTAATTCCTCCCTGTGCTGCAACCGAGTGCGCACGACGCGGAGAATCCTGGTAGCAGAATACCTTCACATTGTAGCCCAGTTCGGCCAGGGTGGATGCAGCACCGGAGCCAGATAAACCGGTACCCACAACAATAATATCGAGTTTCTTTTTGTTGGCCGGATTTACAAGCCGCAGGGAGTCTTTATGTTTGGTCCATTTTTCGGCCAGCGGGCCGCCAGGAATTTTTGAATTTAGTATGCTCATAATTTTGTCATTTTTTAATTATACAAACCCAGCATGAAATAAAGTGGAATTACGGCAAACCCTAATGCAACTGCTATTGCATAAATCTTTCCTATAACCTGCAGTCGGCTCATCCAGTTTTTGTTGCTCAAACCAAGTGTATGAAAACCCGACCAGAATCCATGAGACAAATGAAGTCCCAGCAAAATTCCACCAATAATATATAGCACGTTGTGCAACATGCTGGTTTTAAATAAATTGGAAACCAATACATAGGTGTTTTCCATGTGTTCACCATTAATGACAACACTATCAATTGTATCCGGATTGAATTTAATCTTCCAGAAAAAATCACTGATATGAACAACTAAAAAAACCAGTACCATTGCTCCTAAAATAAGCATGTTCCTTGAAGCCCAGGAACTGGAATCGCCCGGGCTCCTTTTGCTGTACTTCACCGGCCGGGCACGCCAGTTTTGGTATTCGATTACAAAAGACAAAAGGATGTGAACCAAAAATCCGATTCCAAGCAGGGGTTCCATAACCTTCACTGCAGGATTGGTAGCCATAAAATGGGCTGCCTGGTTAAAAAGTTCACCACTGTCGTCAAAAATCAAAAACAGATTCACAGTCAAATGGACAGCAATGAACATAACTAAAAAGAGCCCTGAAATGCTCATTATAAACTTTCTGCCAATTGACGCAGTTACAAACTTGCTCATAAGTAGTTTATTTAATCGTGTTGAAAATAATCAGGCACAAAAGTAGCTGAACCATGCATTATCCCCAAATAGTTTGTTCTAAAATAGCTAATTTAAATTATTTCTAAGAAGTTCTGAGAAGGAATTTTACATTTCGATTTAGAGCTTGTCTGCGCTTAATCAAACAAATGGTTGAAATCAGGAAAGTTCTCTGAATGCTTTGTTCAACTGCCTAAGCGAGAATTGACCTGACAAAGCAACCAATTCGGCAGGGAGGAAATTATCCGGATATTCGGTTAATTCAATTTTGTCGAAAACACATTGAACTGCCACTGTGGTGCCGTCTGTTAAGTTAACATATCCTTTAATCCGGTATGCTTTGGGGGCCCATTCATTTAAAAATTGAACCAAAGCATCTTTTGAAATTTTTTTTCCGCTTTTTATGACCATTGAATTGACCTCGGGACGGGTAAGCGGATTACCCATTTCTGCGTAGAATTTAGAAATTGCAGCAGTTCCCGGCTTAAATTCTACGTCACAAAAAGTTGTTGTGTTGATTTCAGCAAACGGATTCATTTTCCGGATTTCATCAGTTATTTCATTTACATTTTCAACAAGGTCTGTTTTGTTTATCAGCACCTTATCTGCCATGCGGATTTGATGACTCAGCCGCTGCCTCATCAAACCGGCTTTTTTAAAGTTAAGGGCATCTACAATACACCAGTTGGTTGCCAGGTAAATTTTTTCGGAAAGCGATCCTGCAGAAACCACTTCGGCCACCGAGGTTGTGTCCGAAAGTCCTGAGGCTTCAATAATCAATATGTCGGGTTGATGTTCGTTTATAAATTTCTCAAGTGACCGGGTAAAATCGCCCAGCAGGCACACGCAAAAAACCGATCCATTATTTATTTCAAGAAGTTTAAAATCTTTCCCTGAATTTTTCAGCTCCACTCCATCAACACTGGCCGGGGCAAACTCATTCTGAATAATTCCCAGTTTAAATTTATCTGAATGGTCTTCAATAATCCGTTTCAGAAAGGTAGTTTTTCCGCTTCCCAAAAACCCGGAGATAATATGGAATGGAATTTTCATTCAGTTATTATCCACCACCTCTCTCACTTTACAAATATGATCTGGTGTGGTGCCGCAGCAACCGCCAATCACATTGGCGCCGGCAGCAATAATTTTGGAAACAAGTGCTGCCATCTCCTCGGGTTTTTCAGGGAAAACTGTTTCTCCGTCCCGGTAAACCGGCATGCCGGCGTTGGCGTGCACAAGTATCGGAATTTCGGGATTTGCTTTTCGGATTTCTTCCACAATGCCTACCATTCCGGCTATTCCGTTACCGCAGTTGGCGCCAAGGAGTTCTGCCCCGGCATCGATTAACGTTTGCACCATTTCAGTTGGCGAAACGCCCATCATGGAACGGAATTCGCCGGTTACGGTTTTTTCGAAGGTCATGGTACAAAAGATTTCGCAGTTGGTGTTTTCTTTAGCAGCCCGGATGGCAAGGCGTGCCTCGTCGAGGTCGCTCATGGTTTCAATCATGATGGCATCGGCGCCGCCGGCTTCCAGTCCCATCGCTTGCTCTTTAAAAGCTTCGTACAATTCTTCTTCAGTAACATCGCCCATCATCAGGATTTTACCGGTTGGACCCACCGAGCCCAGCACAAATTTATCGCCGGCCGCCTTTCGGCTGATTTCGGCAGCGGCTTTGTTCAGCTCGAAAACCTTATCTGCCAGTCCGAATTTTTCCATTTTGAACCGGGTACCGCCAAAGCTGTTGGTTTCAATCATGTCGGCGCCGGCATCGATGTAACTCCGGGCAATGTCCAAAACCTCACCGGGATGTGTGAGGTTCCATTCTTCAGGGCATTCGCCGGTTTTTAAACCTTTCTGCTGTAAAAAAGTTCCCCACGCTCCGTCGGAAACCAGGATTTTGCCTTGTTGTATTTTGTCAATTATTTTTCCCATCCGGTTTTAATTGTCATTTATAAATCGTTCAATTTTTTTTATAAAAGATTTCATCTCGTTAAAAAGTAAATCTATATCTGTCCGGTTAAAATTTACAAAAGTGTCATAATCGGCTGATTTTCTGTATTCGTAGCAGTCTCGAAGGATTCTTCCATAGTCGTTTTCAATTTTGCTTGTTGCAATAAATGATTTGTTGAACCAGCCAATTAACTGCATATGTTTAGAAGTTTTATAACCTTCTTTTAAAGCTAATGCCAGAACACAATAAAAAACTGCATAGTAAATACGGTTAATGGCAGCTGGAATTTTTTCATTTTTCATCAGCAATTCCGCATCATCTGCAGAGTTATGTGCCTGTTCAAGCCTATAATGAATCAATGCTTTTCTTTCGTTTTCTGATATAGTCATGCATAAATCCCTTTTTGGATGGCGGTTTGAAAAATGGGTTGTTTTCCTCTCAAAGTATTTAACTCCTCTTCTCCAAGAACATGAACATCAGTAAAGACTTCATGTTTTAAATCGATTTCATAACAATATTCTGAAATCTTTCTTTTTAATGTCCAGTCTGGTATTTCTTTTAAAATAACCAGAAAATCATAGTCGGAGTATTCATGTGCACCGCCATAAGCCTGTGAACCAAATAGAATCACCTCTTTCAGGTTATCGCCAAGCTTTGAAGCGAGCAGGGTTTTTAATTCGTTTAATATTTGATGTTTTTCAACCATACTTTTTAAAAAGACAAGGCTAAGTTACTAAAAAATCACAACTCTTTCAGCCACTCCTTAATTACATCTGTGGAGGGAATTGTTCCTTCTGATTTTAGTTTATAATTTACTGTAACCACTGCCGGCGATTGCGTGGCGCCAAAAGCTGTGAGTTTTTCTCTGCCGGTTAAAATTTTCACCTCTGCTTCTTTGCCCAACTCGGTCAGTGCCCGATCCACCCGGTCTTTCAGCTCGTTACACTGGTTAGCTTCTTCACCAATCAGAATGAGTTCACTCCGTTTCGATTTAATTTTCAGTTTCAGCTTTTCGTTGATGCGTTTTTGAACTGCCGCTATCAGTTCCCGCTCGGGCGGAATTTTGGAAACGAAAGCTATTTTCCCGTCGATGCATATAGTGGGAATATTTTTTACCATCAGCGACGACATAAAACTAACGGCCTCCATTTTTTTGATGGCATGTTCCCGCCACTCCACCACTCCTTCGAAATGAGGCGCAACGCGTTTCACAGCTTCCACCATATACTGACAGGGTGCGCATGATTCGGAATCGAGTGTAATAATATCCACAATCACCTTATCAGCCTGTCCGTAATCTTTCATATTGAAAACCTCCAGCGAACTTTCCTTTTTTTCGAGCGTTCGAACCACATCCTGCAGATACGGATCGTGTACCAGTTCAGTAACAGCTTTCAGGTTTTCGGGTGGCGTTTCGCGCGGAAGGTCGCAACCGGGTGCCAGAATAAATCCGGTTTTCCCGCCTAAATCGAGGCATTCCAGCGCATGTTCGCGGCAATCGTCGGGAGTGCCCATCAATAAAATTACCGTCAGTTTAAGGTTGCCGCCAAAGCTGATTCCTTTTTCCAAAGCAATTTCTTTCACAAAATCGAGCGGAATATTTTCGTCGATGGAAACATTGTCGGGCCGGCAATTGCACATGGCTTCGATGTTTTGCTGGGCATGGCCGCAAACAAAAAACGAACTGAGTTTCCCCTTTTCTCTGACAAATTCAAAAATAAGGGAAACAAAGGGCGTAACAAACGTTTCGAAAGTTTCAGGATCGATTTGGCTGGTCATGGGATCGACCAAAGCAATCACATCGCAACCGGCATCCAAATAATATTCTGCCATTTTCAGGCTTACAGCTGTGCAAAACTCCATCACTTCGTTTACCTCATCCGGCGCCTCATAGAGTTTCATAAAAATATCGGTACCCAACAGGTGCAATGCCAACGTAAACGGACCGGTGATTAAACCATAAAGTGCCAGGTCAGGATATTTTTCCCGAAGCAATTTGGTTGCTTCCAGACACGTTGCTATTCTTCCGTCGCCGGGCCCGGGAATTTTCAGGTCGCTCAGTTTTTTCCCTTCAACCAGCGGATGAGAAACCACTGCCGGCGGCCCGGTTTCCGACCAGCGCAATTCACATCCCAGTACTTCGGCCTCAACCTGAAGGTCAAAAACCACCGGGATACCATCGGGATTGTATTCCTCAACCGACTTGCTGATTCCCTTAACAATTTCCGCTGCCGATTTCAGGTAGGCGTTGGCATCCACACCGGTTAAAAACCCGCCGTGAACACCTACAAATGGAACCCACGGAACGCGTTCCACAGGTTGGAGGGCAAACGCTTTTTGAATAAGTTTCAGACCATTCATGTCAGGCTACCTGTGAATTCAGATAATCTACCAGACCCTGCGGATCGGGTGCATAGGCATCGGCACCAATTTTCTGCCGGAAAGTATCGGTTACCGGAGCGCCACCCACAGCCACTTTTGCCTCGGGTACTGCTTCCTTTATGGCTTTGGTTATTTTTTCCATGTTCACCATGGTGGTGGTAAGCAGCGCCGACAAACCAACAACAGCATCTTGATTTTCTTTCATTGCAGCGACAAACTGATCGGCTTTTACGTCGGTGCCCAAATCAACCACTTTCCAGCCGTTACCTTCCACCATCATCGATACCAGGTTTTTACCAATGTCGTGCAAATCGCCTTCCACGGTACCAATAATGAAAGTGCCTTTTTCTTTCACTTCGCCTGACAGGAAAAAAGGTTTCAGGTGAATCATGGCCGTGCTCATGGCTTTGGCCGACATCAACACTTGTGGAACAAACACTTTGTTTTCGCGGAATTTGATACCCACTTTTTCCATACCAACCATTAACCCTTCAGTTAAAATACGCTGGGCTGAAACCCCTTCATCAATCGCCTGCCGGGTAAGTTCGTCGGCGCCATCCTGTCCTTTCATATTCGGTGGATATGGTGCGGCTTTATTGATTTTTCCGAATTCGATACATTCGGCAATTTTTGATAACAGTTCACTCATGGTGCTTCAATATATTTTTGGTTTTCACAAATGTACTGATAAATGATGGTTGCAAAATAGTATTTTCTTTGAAATAGATGGATAATATTACTTTCTTTGATTAATTCATTCATTTGGAGCTTTAATTTCGTATTTTTGGGTTATGAGCGGTTCAACCATATATTCCATTGGACACGGAAATAAAAAAACAGAAGATTTTATCCGTGAACTGAAAGCATTCGGAATTGCCTATCTGCTCGATATCCGGTCGAAGCCCTATTCGAAGTGGAATCCCGCATTTAATAAGAATGAACTGGAAAATAGTTTAAAGGGGAACGGCATTTCTTATGTTTTTTTGGGAGACCAGTTGGGAGGATTGCCTTCGGATACAAGCTGTTACGATTCCGAAGGAAAGGTAATTTATGATTTGATAAAAGAAAAAAAGTTTTTTAAGGAAGGGCTGAAAAGGCTGATTCGGGGCAATGAAAAAAAAATTAAACTGGCCATCATGTGCAGTGAAACCAACCCCGGCGAATGCCATCGCAGTAAATTGATTGGACAGGAGTTATTAAAAAATGGCATCTCATTAAACCATATTGTTTCAGACAAGCTGGTTAAATCGCAGGAAACGGTAATGACTGAGCTGACAAAAGGTTTGGGAACCGTGGATTTATTTGGCAACGTAAAAGAGTTTGTTTCCCGGAAATCATATTGAAATGGAGTTTTTTACCCTTGGAGTTTACAATTCAGGTGAAGATGAATTCTTCGAAAAATTAACCGTAAATGGTGTCGATACTTTTTGCGACATCAGGCAGCGAAGGGGAGTACGCGGAGCCAAATATGCCTTTGTTAACAGCAAAAGATTACAAACCAGCTTGAAGCAAATGAAGATTGAGTACCAACACATGAAAGAACTTGCACCCCCACCTGAAATTCGCCGGCTGCAAAAACAAACAGACTCGGAAGAGAAAAAACTGAAACGGGAGCGGGCACATCTGGCCAATGCATTTGTTTCTGCATATAAAAACCAGATTTTAGAGCCTTTCGATTTTACCCTGTTCGTAAATAACCTCGAAAAAGCCGGAGCAAAAAAGATTGTGTTTTTTTGCGTGGAAGAACATCCCGATGCTTGCCACCGCTCACTCGTTGCAAACGAAATTGAAAAGTCAGGATACAAAATAAAACATTTGTAATGAGGATTTTAGTCGTTGCAAAAACACATTTGTCGAAAGCGGTTTGTGTGGGCGCGCTGGCCGTAAATGGCCGATTTCTAAGGCTATTGGATGAGCATGGTGCAAATCCGCCGGTTCATACAGACTATGAAGTCAGGCAAATTTGGGAAATCAAATGCCGGAAAGCGTATAAACTCAGACCTCCTCATACCGAGGATGTGAATGTGCTCCACAAAGAATATTTGGGAACGCTGGACAGTAGCCGCCACATGCTAGATGTTCTGGAAAAATGCAAGGCGAAAATCTGGCAGGGAAGTCCGGATGAATTGTTTGACGGTTGCCTGCTGTGGTCTGAAAAAGGCAGTGGTTTTTTAAACGAAACGTGCAATCTGCCCCAGAACAGTGTTGGTTTTTGGATTCCTGATAAACCCATGGTGAAATACCTTTTATATGAGAAAGTGAGATATTTGTATCCGGGCGAAACCGGCAAAAGAAGTTTGCCATACGTTGGGTTTGCATCACCTGTTGACACTATTCCCGCCGGCACGTTGCTGCGGGTTTCGCTTGCGCGTTGGTGGGATAAATACGGGGAAACAGAGGAAAGGTGCTCGCTGCAGTTGTCAGGCTGGTACGATTTATCTGAAACCGGTTATCAACCGAATGAAGTAAACGAAGGCATTTCCTTTTAATTTCTATTTTATGATGAATGAATTAAGGTATTTCAGACTTCCGGAGGCTTTGATTAACGAACAAAGAAAAAACCCGGCTGCACGCGACTTATACCTCACAGAAACAGGTGAACTGGAAGTAGAGGAAGGAACAATCTGGGATTTGGAAGGGAAAACCGCTGATAACTTACTGGCTTACTGCACCAAAGGGGAGGGAATTGTTTTGCTTGCCGGCGAACAGGTGCCGGTTTCAGGCGACCAGTTTTTTATTGTTCCCGAAGGTGAAACATTCAAATATTATTCAGTTTTGAATACAAAGTCCCGGTTTTTGATTGCCCGTTTTAACGGAAAAATTGCCCGGCAACTGAGTCATGAGTTTTCAATAGTGCGCAATCTGGTTCCCTCGGTGAACAACATGGTGGCCAACCGCGAAATGCTGTTCGATGAAATTTTCAACAATCTCTCAAAAGGCTTTCACAATCAGAACATTGAATATATAAATTTTTGTTTTGGACACCTTCTGGCCACGTTCATTTATGCCAACCGCACCAGCGACGATTTGGCCGATGAATCGAGCCCGGCGGTGCGGCGGGCCATTCATTTTCTGGAAAAAAACCTCCACAAAAAACTGACATTACAGCAGATTGCAAACGAAGCTGGCTTTTCGCCAACCTATTTTACCACTCTTTTCCGGAAAGAAACCAATTATGCCCCGCTAAGTTATTTTTCTCATTTGAAGGTATTAAAAGCCTGCGAATTCCTGGATTACACACGAATGAAAGTAAAAGAAATTTCTTTTCAACTTGGGTATTCTGATCCTTATTATTTTACGCGTGATTTTAAAAAGAAAATGGGCATGTCGCCAAGGCAATACCGGAATAGAATCCGTTAGAAGTATTTTTCCATAGCCTTATCATGTGAAATTGTATTCCCTGATTTTGCCTGTTCCAATCCTCTTTCCACCGATTCAACTATTTCATCCGGTAAACCATCTCTCCAATCTGTTTTTCTCAGCAGAATCTTTCCAGCTAGTTCCAGGATTTTGATCTCGTCGGTTTTTAAAACCAACTCAACCAACTCCAATTTTTTAGACTGAATATTCATAACAAAACGTATTTTATTCCTGCAATTTTGATCTATAATCTTATTTTTAGGGCAAATTAGCTAAATCAGATTCAGTATGACCACACCATTTCTGATATTTATTGTTGTTTCTGCCGTAGCGCTGTTGCTTTTTATGGTGCTGAAACTCAAAATCAGCGCTTTCGTTTCGTTGCTGATTACCGCCATTTATGTGGGCATTGTGGCAGGTATGCCTTTGAGTGCTGTCACACAGGCCATCCAGGAAGGAATGGCCGGTACGCTCGGTTTTGTGGCCACGGTTGTTGGGCTCGGCGCTATCTTTGGGCAGATGCTCGAAAGTTCGGGCGGAGCCGAATCGCTGGCACATTACCTGGTTAAAAAATTTGGCAAAGACCGATCTTCCTGGGCCATGGTGATTACCGGTTTTGTGGTGGCCATCCCGGTTTTCCTCGATGTGGGTTTTATTATTCTGGTTCCCATTATCTATGCTTTGTCGCGCGACACGAAACGATCGCTTTTATATTACGCCATTCCACTGCTGGCCGGGCTGGCCGTCACCCACAGTTTTATTCCACCCACACCGGGACCGGTTGCTGTGGCAGATATCATCAATGCACAACTTGGCTGGGTAATTTTACTGGGAATTATCCTTGGGTTTCCTACCGCAGTGATTGCCGGACCTATTTGGGGGAAGTATATTTCGAAAAAGATTTACCTGGAACCACCGTTCGATTTTGATAAACAACCGCAGGATGTTGACCCGAAAAACTTTCCCCCTTTCCGGATGATTGCCATTATTATTTCTATTCCACTGCTTTTGATTCTGGTAAATACATTCACCGGGCTGGCAGTATCAAAAGAACTGGTTCCCCAATCGATTTGGACCGATTCACTTGAATTTATCGGTCACCCTTTTTCTGCTCTGATAATTGCCACACTGATTGCCACCTGGTTTTTGTGTATTAAGCGGGGAATGGGAAAACAAAAAATTCTGGATTTGAGTACCAAGGCGCTCGGTCCGGCCGGAATTATCATTCTGATTACCGGCGCCGGGGGCGTTTTAAAACAGGTTTTGGTTGACAGCGGAATCGGACAAATTATGGCTGAATCGATGGCCAATTCGGCATTGCCACCCATTTTACTGGCCTGGCTGCTGGCAGCCGTTGTAAGGGTCACTCAGGGTTCGGCAACCGTGGCCATGATTACTGCGGCCGGAATTATTGCACCAGTAATCAGCGAGTTCGGATTAAACGACCCGCAACGGGCATTGGTAGTTCTGGCCATTGCATCGGGTGCAACAATCCTTTCGCATGTAAACGACAGCGGTTTCTGGCTGGTGGGCAAATACCTGGGAATGAATGAAAAACAAACACTGCAAAGCTGGACGGTAATGGAAACTATTATTGCAATTTGTGGTTTGGTATTCACTTTATTAGCAAGTTTATTTTTTTAACGACTAATCCCACAAAACCATTTTCCGTGGATCGAGCCGGAATGTATGCTTTTTACATGCAGGGCATACGGCCTTTTTTAACCGGTGAATATTGGTCAGTTTTAATCTTGCCCGACACTGGTTGCATCGGAATTCACTTTTGTGCACCACCTTTCCGTTGTCGGTCACAGTTACACTCACTTTATCGTACAACAGCCGGCAATGGGGACATTTATAGGTTTTAAATCCAGCATCGATAAACAATTGGCTGTTTTGTTTTGCCAGGTGTTTTAGCAGGTTGTGGGTTTTGTGGTGAAACAGTACCTCCCTTTTTTGCAGGTAGGAATGCAGCGATTGCGGATGAATCAGAAACCCGTGGCCTTCGTTAAACTGATCTTCAAATCCACAGCGGTCGCAACGGTATGTATAGGCTCTTCCCATGCTAATTGAACATGGAATAAATGTACAAAAAAAACAGTGACTGTCAATTTTTTGGATGTACAGAGAATGAAAATTTATCAACCGTGTTAACAAGGTGTGTTTTATGTTTTTTAATTCAAAAAAAACGAAAGCATTCCGAAACCTTTTTTCTTATTAACTGTATTAATAACAGACAATAAAAATGACAAAATGAAAGCACTTTTTTTATCTCTTTTGATGGTTTTTTCCGTTGGCCTTTTTGCCCAGAACGGATTGAATGTTGGCGATAAAGTTCCCGGTTTCTCAGCCATTGCCGACGATGGCAGCACCTGGGAAATGAAGGATTACATGGGTGAAAAATACATGGTTATCTATTTTTACCCGGCAGCCATGACCGGCGGTTGCACTGCCCAGGCTTGTGCATACCGCGATTTGAGCAGCGATCTGGAATCGCTGGATGCGCTGGTTGTGGGTGTTAGCGGCGATAATGCAGAGGGGTTGGAATTTTTTAAAAAAGCCCACAATTTGAATTTTACGTTGCTATCGGACGAAACGGGTGAAATTGCCCGTATTTTTGGCGTCCCCACCCGCGACGGCGGCACCTTTACAAGCGAATTCAACGGTCAGGCATTTGAGCTTGAAAGGGCTGTAACTACCAGCCGTTGGACGTTTATCATAGATAACGAAAGGAAAATTGTTTACAAAAATGAGCAGGTAGATGTCGCAAAAGATTCGGAGGAAGTATTGAGTTTTTTGAAAAACAACTCCTGAAATTAATCTTTTAATAAATTTTGTGGAAGCTCTTTGTTTGCTTTGGCTCCCAGTTTTCTTATTTTCTCGACACGCCGCACCAGATTGCCGCTGCCTGTGTGCAGTTTATTCATAGCCTGTTCGTAGGACTTTCGGGTTGAATCGAGGTTTTTGCCAATGCCCTCGAGGTCGCCAATAAAATTCACAAACTTGTCGTACAACGCGCCGCTTTGCCGGGCAATTTCCAGGGCATTTCGTGTCTGGTTTTCCTGCTGCCAGATGGATGCTATGGTGCGCAGCGTGGCCAGCAATGTTGAAGGACTGACAATCACAACTTTCTGGTCCCATGCATACGAAAACAGCTCCTGGTCTTCCTGGATGGCCAGGCTGAACGAAGCTTCAATGGGGATAAACAGCAACACAAAATCGGGCGAATTCAGTTTTTTGGCCGTTTGGTAGTGTTTGTCGCTCAGCCCTTTGATTTGCGTTTTCAGGCTGAAAAGATGCTCCTTTACAAATTTTGTGCGTTCCTCGTCGGTGAGTGCATTTACGGCCCGTTCGTAAGCAACCAGCGAAACCTTGGAGTCGATGATGATGTGCTTGTTGTCGGGAAGGTTAATGACCACATCGGGCTGAATGCGCTTACCATCGTCTGATGTGTCGCTGAACTGTTTTTGATATCCTTGTTCTCCTTCGTTTAAACCCGAACGTTCAAGGATTCGTTCCAGCACCACTTCGCCCCAGTTCCCCTGCTTTTTCACATCCCCTTTCAGCGCTTTGGTCAGGTTGCTGGCTTCCTCGCTGATGCGGTGGTTCAGGTCGTACAATTTTTTCAGTTCGGCCCGCAAATCGGTCTGGTCTTTTAGCCCTTTCTGGTAAGTATCTTCCACCTTCTTTTCAAACAAAAGAATTTTTTCTTTGAGCGGTGAAAGTACTTCACCTATATTTTTCTGATTGGCCAGGGTAAATTCCTCGCTGTTTTTTTTCAGAATTTTAGATGCAATGTTTTCAAATTCTGTGGTGAATTTTTTTTGAATTTCTTCCAGTTCAGCTTTTTGGGTTTGCAGTTTTTCCTGTAGGTTCAGGTATTCGGTTTTGGCTTTTTCGAGCTGGCCAACCAGATAAGTATTTTCTTCGCGTTTCTTTTGCAATTCATCTTTCCAGCCATCTTTTTCTGATTTTAATGTGTTGTAACGGTCTTCCCAAACCATTGCCTTTTTTTCAGTTTCAAAGCGAAGGTTTTCTGATTCCCTTTCTTTGTTCTGAAATTCACTCTTTAGCAGGGAAATTTTTTTCTGATTTTTCAGATTGAAAAAAAAGTGGGCAGCCAGTGCGGCAATAGCAATAAGACTTAAAAGGATGATGAAGATTTCAATACTCATTTCAGAACAATTTTGAACCGTTATAAAAAACGGCTCAATTTAACCAAAACGAGTAAGTTTTTCCAGGCGAACCCCGGAAAAATATCACCATTTATAAACGATGGAATTGATGTTCATTCCGGCGCCGACTGAACAAAGCACAACATAGTCGCCTTCGTTGATTTCCTGGCCTTCAATTTTTCCTTTCAAAACAAGGTCGAGAAGGGTTGGTACTGTGGCCGTTGAAGAATTGCCGAGATACCTTATACTCATGGGCATGATTCCATCCGGAATTTCTTTTTCGCCATACAGCCTGAATACTCCACTGAGGATAGCTTCATCCATTTTTTCGTTGGCCTGGTGAATGAGTATTTTTTTGATGTCATGCAGTTCAACGCCGGCTTTCTCAATGCTGTCTTTTACCACGCCGGGCACTGTTTTAATGGCATAAATGTAAAGCTTATGCCCCGCCATTTTAATCCAAAGCTCGTTGCCTTCCATATCCGGGTTGTTGGAGCTGCCAAGCGTAAGCAGGTTTGCATAGCTCACCGAGTCGGAGCGGCTTGAGTGGGAGAGGATTCCTGTTGGTTCATCGCTTTCCACAGCTTCAACGATAGTAGCACCGGCGCCATCGGCATAAATCATGGAATCGCGGTCGTGCGGATCGGAAATGCGCGAAAGCACATCGGCGCCCACAACCACGCCCCGCTTCATGAATCCGCTTTTTATAAATGCGTCGGCCACAATCATTCCCTGTGTCCATCCCGGACAGCCCGAAATAACATCGTGGCAAATACATTCAGGATTTTTGATGTTCAGTTTCATTTTGACCTTATTGGCCAGCCCGGGCAACATATCGCTGCGCACATTGCCATGTACAATATCGCCAAAATTATGGCCCACGATAATAAAATCGAGGCTTTCTTTTGAAATTTCAGCCGATTTGCATGCTTCTTTAATGGCAATTACCGCCAGATCGGAAGTTACCTGGTCGTCGGCAATATACCGCCGTTCTTCAATGTTTGTAATTTCCCTGAATTTCTCAATGATCTCCTCGTTCGATTTATCGAAAGGTTTTTGGGTGATCGGGTCGTAAAACGTGTTGTTTAAAAAGTCGCGGTTTTTCACCACCTTTGGCGGAAGGTAACTTCCGGTCCCTATAATCCGTGTATATCTCTCTTTAGCCATAATTGTTCAACTTCTCATCTAACTGCTAAAAGTTAAATTTGTTCAAAATTACTTTTTCGCCATCGAAAACACCGTACGAAAAGTTTGAAATCCAGTCACCCAGAAGAATCATTCCCGAGTTCTTTTTGACTTCCACTTCGACCATCCGGTGGCGGTGGCCAAAGATAAAATAATCTATCCACTCTTTCTCCAAATAATTTTCTGCAAATTTAAACATGCTTTCATTTTTAACTTTAAATTCTTCTTGCCGGTTTAGCTTCGTTAAGCGGCTCGATTCAGACCAGCGGTGTGCCAGGTGAAATGCAAAATTGGGATGAAGGCGGGCGAATACCCATTGCAGTTTTTTGTTTGTAAATATTTTTTTCAGGAAAAGATATCCTTTGTCAGCGGGGTCGAGTCCGTCGCCATGAGCCAGGAAGAACTTTTTTCCGTAAATTTCGGTGACCAGTTGGTCGCGATGAAGCGTAAGTCCGATTTCGTTGGGAAGATAATCGAAAACCCAGAGGTCGTGGTTTCCGGCAAAAAAATGGATGGAAATTCCCTGGTCCGACATATCTGCCAGTCGGCCCAGCACACGGGTAAACCCCCGGGGTACAACTTTCCGGTACTCAAACCAGAAGTCGAAAATATCGCCCATCAGATAGAGTTCTGCTGCATCGTCTCTGATGAAATCGAGCCAGCGGGCGAACTGCATTTCCCTCTCGCGGTTGTTTTTCAGGGCAGGAGCACCCAAATGCACATCTGAAACAAAGTATATTTTTTTCTTTTCCTGCACGGTTGCAAAAGCATTCGGTTTAAATCAATTGAGAAGGCGCGATAAAGCCCTGTCGAGGCCCGGCCCTCTCAGGTTTTGCGCAATAATTTCCCCCTCTTCGTTCAGAAGGTAATTGTAGGGAATGGTTTGAATGTTGTAGTTTCTGACAGCCAGGTTGCTGCCCTGCATATCGCCCACATTTATCCATGTCAGGCCGTCCTCATCGATGGCGCTGACCCATTCGATGCGGTTATCGTCCACACTCACCTGGTAAATTTCAAATCCCTTGTTTTTGTATTTCCGGTAGGCCTCCGCAAGGGCCTCGTTCAAAATCCGCGAATTGCGGTCGAGGGCCGACCAGAACTGCAAAAGAACGATTTTGCCACGCAACGACGACAGGGCAATTTCATTTCCATCGGGGTCGGGCAAAATAATTTCCGGACTGTTTTCGCCCTGTTCCTGAATCAACTGGCGCAACCGGGCCGACTGCTCTTCCTGCAAAAGCTCAACGGTGTTTTGATACAACGCATTTACATGACCTGAGCCCGGGTAAATGGTGTTCAGCGCCGAGGCCGCCACCCGCATGGTTTGCAGGTCTTTTATAATATATTCCTGATCGTCGAATTTTTGGTACAATGCCAAAACGCTGGCCATCGAAAAGGGATTGTTCATTACAAACTGCGTGGAAAAATCGGTTTGTGCCTGTCTGATGGAATCAAACGCCTGATCCCATTCCTGCCTTAGTTGCCGGTAATCGGGATTTCCCCGGTATAAATTGTGGAGCGACTGAATGGAGTCTAACCGTTTACGGGTGGTTGCAAGATGGTCGTTCAGGGTTTTTACCTGCACTGAGCCCGGCGATCCTTCAACACGGTAACTGCGTTCGAAATTGGCCAGGTCGGCTTCAACCACAACCTGTTCCACCGAATCTACCAGCAGCGTAATGAATTTTTTTTCTGAGAGCTTCAGCAAATAATAGGAAGGAATGCCTGTTTTTCCTGTAAATCTGAACTCCCCGTTTTTATCGATTTTTAATGAATCAATCATTCTTGACGAGGCAACCTTTAATTCCTCGAGGTATATGGTTTGCCCTTCGGCATGGGTGATTTTCCCGCTGATGGAGAACATGCCTTCTTCCTTGCTGCACCCGGCAAACAGTATTGTTGCAATGATTCCTGCGAATATTAACCTGCTGATCTTCATTTCATTTATTAATTAAAGGCCGTAAAATTAACAAATTCCCCTGTTTTGAAAATATGTAACCGGTAAAATAACATTATTTAAAAGTTTGCATGTATTTTTATTTTTCGGCATCAGGTACCCAATAATTCATGAAAAAACTTTATGTTCGCCGGACAGCAGTAAAAAAAGTGAAAATATACACTGACATCGGTAATTTTAAAGCACACCGGCCGGTGATTACCATCGGCACTTTCGATGGTGTGCACCGGGGGCACCAGAAAGTGATTGCCCGGCTGAAGGAGATTGCCCGCTCCCACAACGGCGAATCGGTGATTTTCACTTTTTATCCGCATCCGCGTCTGGTAACAGCTCCCGGCGAAACCAATCTGCGGCTGTTAACCACGCTGGAAGAGAAAAAGGAACTTTTTGCCCGCTTCGGAATCGACCACCTCATTGTTTTTCCGTTTACCAAAGCATTTTCGCAGCTTTCCTATTCGCAGTTTGTGGAAGAAGTTCTGGTAAAGCAACTTCACACACACTGCCTGGTGGTAGGTTACGACCACCGGTTTGGAAAAAACCGCGAAGGAGGCTTTGAATATCTGCAAAACTGTGTGGAAAAATTCGGGTTCGAAATTGAAAAGCTGGATGTGCTTTTAATCGATGAGGCCCATGTGAGTTCCACCCGCATCAGGGAAGCTTTGGAGAAGGGCGATGTTGCCACGGCCAATAAATTTCTGGGCTACCGGTTTACATTGCACGGCACAGTGGTGGAAGGCCAGCGCGTGGGCCGGAAACTGGGCTTCCCCACGGCCAACATCGAGGCATCCGACCCGCATAAACTCATTCCCGGCTATGGTGTGTATGCTGTGGAGGTGTTGCTTTCAGGGGAAAAATACCAGGGCATGCTGAACATCGGCAGCCGGCCCACATTCAATAGAAATGCCGGCAACCGGAGCATCGAAGTGCATATTTTCGATTTTTCGGGCGACATTTACAACAGGGAAATCATTCTGGTTTTTGTGGGAAAAATCAGGGACGAGCAAAAATTCAGCGGCGTTGAGGCGCTGGCAGAACAGTTGAAAAAAGATAAAGTAACGGCGCTGAAGATTTTGTCGGGTAGTTTATGATGATATTACAGGGGAACTTCAATACCATTCAACTGTTTTTCCATTCTCATTAAGAACGAAAATACGTCCTTTTCGATTGTGAAACATCTGACAAAAATATAAACGGTTATATGCAGGATGTAAAAAAATCAAGCCACATGTTTTTAAAAAAGTGGCTTGATCCTTTTGACTTCTTTACAAGTCTGTTACAACTCTAATTGATTTCGAGTTGTGTTCCTGCTGTCATACTAAAATCTTTCTCAATTTTTACACCCATTTCTGAATTGACAGTGAGTTTTGCATTATTTTGTACACTCACATTTTCTAGTGTGACAAAGCATCCCTGTTTTGTAGTATTGGAAGTATAGGTTTTGTTCAAAAGATACAATCCTGTGCATTCTTCCACGCTTACAGGTAGTTTTGCGGTCTTAAAATCGCCATCGCTAATATTTACCGTCACGATAACCTCTCCGTAAATATTACCGAGAGGATCGATTAGCCAGTTGTAAGAGGGCAGCAAAGGCTCTGTTGCAGCCCCCCAAAGGTTGTTTGCATTGTAGTCGCTTACCAGAGTATAATCTCCTCCGCTATGGTACAAGATAATTTCCCAGCCCCAGTTAACAGGATAGGTAGTGCCGTCGCCTGAGGTAAAGGTTGCCTGGTAAGATACACTTTCCCCGGTTTTGAATTCGTTTGTTGCACTTACAATTTCAACTTTGTCATTTATTCCTGTCGCAAGAGCAGGAGCCACACTAATTACAGTTTTACTGGGCCATTTTGATTCATACCATGAATAATCATGAAAATCATAGTTGTTATCAAAATTTGTAATAGTTCCACACATATCGCCAAGTTCTAATATTGGGGGGACATCGCCAGGTCGAATAGAATAAGAAATTGTCGCAAGTTTATCGCACATATCCGTCCCGTGATGATGCCTCACAAAATGCGTTGGCATAAAATTTAATGTGCGCTGGGGTTCAGCTATCACCCAACCTTTATCTGGATATTCAACTTCATATACTGCATGAGGTCCCGAAGAACCCCCCATTGGGAAAGAAGAAGGAATAAAACCAGGTATCGGTAAACTATATTCATGGTATAATTTAGCACCGGAAACATATCTTGCAGGAATATCCACACTTCGCATTAAGGCAATGGCTAAATTTGTATATCCGGCACAATTTCCTGTTCTTCTGTTAAAAACACTTAATGCATCCATATCTTTGTTGTCGTCTGTACTTGCAGCATAATTTAGAGAGCCTATTACCCAACGTCCTATTTTTTCAACAGCCTCCTGCATTGTTGTACATCCATTGGTTAATGATGCCGCTTTACTGGCAATTCCAGGATTATAAGACTGAATATTGGCTGTGGGCATGGTGTATTCTGAACTAATATTAGTAGGGAACGGAGCATTTGATGTAAAACCCGAAGTTAAAATTACATCTGTTTCTGCTGAATAATCTTGCTGAATTATAAAGTCAGAAGTTTGGTTTGATATTAACGAAAGCTTAGTATAAACATTACCGTATGCATCGTAATTTATCGTTTCATTAAAATTACTACTCGATGAATAAATATTAATATTGGTTACATGTTGAACATTTTGTCCGGAGGAATAATATGTTTTAGGATGATATACAACAATATCGCATAAAGTGAGTTCTGTCCCTGAGGGTAGAATAAAGTCAGCAATATCAGACAAACCGTTAATATCTGCTGCTGCACCTCCGTAATATTGAAATTCAAAGCTTTGATGTTGTGACAATCCTTTTAAGCTTATTAATACTAAAATTATTAGCAAAATGTGTATTTTTTTCATTTCTAATAGTTTAATTCATTTTTATAATTGACAGTATATTTCCTGTGTCATTTGTAATTGTAGTATAAATACTTTTATGAGAACGCACATCTATAGTGATATTAAACCTCATTCCTTCAATTAATTGCAGTGGCTGCTTATTTATATTTATTCTATTACTTATGGAATTTTTGTAATTATCAGTTTGTGAGTAAAATATGTTATTTATCCTGCTGGTTCCTCCATATGTTACTTCATGTTTAGTGTAACCAGCTCCAATAACCGCTTCACCATCAACTTTATCAATTTCAATAAAATTTTGTGAAATTATTGCATCGACTAACAATCCATCGTTTACCTCTTTAAAATTAAAAGTGACTTTATTGTATAAAGAATCTGACAATAAATTATAAAAGTCAGGATGATTCTTTTTGATGTTTAACTCATTCAATTCTTCCGGATTTTTAACCTTAATTTGAAAATATTCGAAATTGAAGTCATAAAAACCATGGCTTACAAGGAAATGTCTTAACGAATCTTTAGTTAGCCCAACAGGATTAATGCTTTTTTCTTCTTTAAAATCATAAAACAAGTTTTCTTTAAAAAAAATTTCACGGTTTTTATTTTCTTGTTTTATAAAAGACAGCTTATTGATGATTTCCTGTTCAGAAATGCCCTTCTCCTGAGCATATCCCGCTACTGCAAATACACTGAAAATAAATACTGTTAGAAACTTCATGATTTAATATTTTATTTCGTCAATATCATCCTCTTCGTATCAATTTCCCTGCCATTTACCACAAGGGAATACAGGTACATACCAGGTTTAAACCGGTTTCCATTAATCCGAACCAATTGATCGCCTGTTCCGTGAATTTTGTGTTCTTCCAGTTGAAGCCCCTGTATATTAAAAATGTACAAGGTTGAAGATACAGTGCCTTCCGGTAAATAGCATTTTATTTCGGTTTGTTCCCTGAACGGATTAGGGGTATTTTGATACAGAATTGCTTCGTTGCCGGCCGGCCTGGTATGGGTGCCGGTAGCAAGCGAAGCCCTTTTAAGGGTATTATTGCAACAATCTTCTTCCATTGTTTCGATCCTGGCAACAAGGTCGTCAATAATATCTTGCTGTTCTTTAATCGCTTCGACAAGGACAGGGATCAACTGAATATAATCAACTGAATATTGGTTGTTCGTGCTATCCAAAAAAACCATTTCAGGAAATACTTCTATTATTTCCTGTGCCAGAAATCCAATCTCATTTTTAGTGTTTTCTTCAAGTTCTTTCTGTATTTTGGGGTTATCAACTTTAAAGAAATCACTTTTAAAATCATATTTAACACCCCTGATTTTTAAAACATCGTTAAGCGACCCATTCAAATTCCTGATATTCGTTTTGAGGGTTTCATCAGAAGTATAAGTTACAGCCCTGGTTATAACATGGTCAACATAAAGAATATTAAAACGTTTGTCTGAACGGCCAAGGCAACCAATCCAGTCCTCGTATGGATGTATTGTTGCAACTCCATTATAACCACTGCTATCGAAAATTAATTGTCCCCAGGTTGCCCAATACCTGCCGGTCCCAAACCAATCCAAATTATAAGCTGGATTTGATTTGTTAATTCCAACATAACCATTACTGTTCACTTTAATTTGTGAAAAACAACTCAACGACAAGGATAAAAATCCCAAAACGAAAATAGATGTAATTTTTTTCATGCTTTTTGGTTTTTTATGTGCCGCATAACTGGCGTTACACGGTACGTTATTATAATTTTTTCACCATAAAAATATTACTTTCAACTTTTAAAATCAATGGTAAAATGCTGATTTGTAACGAATAATTTCCTATTAGTCAAGTTTACTATCCCATTGGATTGAAATAATTTGCCATTGGTAAAATTTATCTAATAACCGACTTTATTTTGAAAGAAATTTATTCATTGTTTGTTCGAAGTAATGTTTCCTGTTTCTGGCAATCGGGAGCAAAGTTTCGTTACACATTAAAACGAATAGTTTGTTATCAGGCTTCCTTATTTGCTTAACTACAAAATTTAAATTTATCAGAAAAGAATGATGAATCCGGACAAAATAAGGTAGGTTGAGCAGCTTACTTATTTCTGCCAATGATTTCGAGCAAGTTAATTTCTCATTATTTAAAAAGAAAATTGTGCAATAAGCACGTCCAGCCCTGCAATATATAATTTCCTCAGCATTAATGTAATGAATAATTCCTGCTTGTTTAATTTGGATTTTCATGGGTGCCAGGTTTTTCGTCAAAGTTGATTTAATTTTGGTTTTACATGTTAAAAGTAAAAATTCCGATAAAAAAATCAAATTTTATTTTTTTATCAGTTCTGTTGAAACCGGCAGGTGGTCGGAGTGGCGATAATCGTGCGTTTTAAAATTATACGATTCGAAAACAGGACTGTGGAAAATATAGTCGATGCGCAGAAAAGGAAGTTTATTCACGTAGGTTCGGCCCATGCCTTTGCCCGAGCTTACAAAAGCATCTTTCAGTCCTTTGCGCAACTGCTGGTATGAAAACGATGCCGGTATGTCGTTCAAATCGCCGCAAAGTATGATTGGGTAGGGGGTCTTTTCAATCATTTCCCTGATGGTTTCCACCTGGCCGGCCCGCATCTGGAACCCTTTTTTCAGCTTCGACCCCATTTCGCGGGCTTCCTTTATATCTTCTTCGGTGGAAACGCCCTGTTCGATGATGGCAAAATCCCGCGGATCGATGCCATAGGAGTGCAGGTGGACATTGAAAACCCGGACCGTATCTTCCCCAATCAGTACATCGGTGTAAATGGTAATGTTGCGGGAGTTCTCGAAACGAATTTCATCCATGTGAACGATGGGGTAGCGGGAGAGGGTTACCGATCCGAAGGTGCTGCTGGTGCGGGCAAACTGGTAGTGGTTGATAAAGTCGAGCTCTTCCACCGTTTGGGCCAGGTTGAAAATGTTGTTCTGCCGCAGTCGTACTTCCTGCAGGCATATAATATCGGGCTGTACTTCCTTCAGGAAACGGATAATTTCGTTGGCTGTTTCGTGATGCGAAAGCTCCCCGGCTCCCCTGAAATGGTGCACATTAAACGACAAAATCTTTATTTCGGTTTCTTCAGAGGTTTTCTCCTGAAGTTGCATAAATCGTGTAAGATAAGTCCAGCCCGCGATAATGGTAATTAGCGAAAACACAACGTATTTCGGACTGAAAACCAGCCAAAAAACCACAAAGGCAAGGTTTACGGCAAGGATGACCGGGTAGGCCAAACCAAGAAAGGCCGGAATCCAGTTTTTTTCAGGTGAAATGATCCCCGAAAAATAGGCGCCGAGCAGTGCCAGCACTGCCAGCAGGTTAATGGCCATAAATATGATTTTTACCAGTTTTCTCACGTTCTGAATCTGTGTATTGTTTTCGCTGACGTAAAAATGCCAAAGTTTTTGAAAAAATCCGAAGTTTCTTCAAAAATATTCTTCCGAAAATAATTCATCTGCGGCACCGGGCCATCCGGTTTTTGCCAAACACATCTTTTTTCAGTTCAACGGATGTAAAACCTGAATGCTCCAGCATCTGTATCATTTCTTCTCCCAGGTTTTCGTTGATTTCAAAAAACAGCCACCCGGTTTTTTTCAGATAGGTTTGGGCAAACGAGGCAATTTCACGGTAAAACAGCAGCGGGTTGGCATCGGGCACAAACAGTGCACTTTCCGGTTCATATTTCAGCACATTGGCAAACATGGCTGTTTTTTCCGATTCCCGCACGTAGGGAGGATTACTCACAACAACATCGTATTCATCCCAGGCGTATTTTCCCCATTGCAACATATCGCTTTGAAAAAAGTGCACATCCAAATCATTGAGGGCAGCATTTTCGCGGGCAACCTTCAGAGCTTCTGCCGACACGTCGGTAGCCGAAACCTGTGCCTGCGGAAACTGCTTTTTTATGGCCAGGGCAAGACACCCGCTTCCCGTCCCCATATCGATTACCGCAGGTTTTTCCGGAAGTGCCGTTTCTGCTATCCAGTGCGCCAGTTCCTCAGTTTCGGGGCGCGGAATTAAAACCGCCGGCGTCACTTTCAGTTTCAGCCCAAAAAATTCGGTTTCCCCCAAAATGTATTGCACCGGTTCGTAATTTTTCAACCGGTCCACCACAGCATAAACAGCCTTTTTGTGCCGCTCGTTCAGTTTCTGCTTCCGCAGCAAAACCTGTTCGGTAAAGCTGAGGCCGCAAACGTGTTCCAGAATGAGCCGCGTAAACGCCTTTACCTCGGTTTTCGGGTACAAACCGGTTAATTCTTTTTCGATGTGTTGAATAGTAGCCTCCATTGTGTTACTTTTGGCAGGGTAAAGATACCTTTTTCCCGGCAATGGAAACAAATGAAAAATACATGATGCGCTGCCTCGCACTGGCCCGGCTGGGGGGCGGCAGCGTGGCGCCCAATCCCATGGTGGGGTGCGTAATTGTTTGCAGCGGGAAAATCATTGGCGAGGGATTTCACCAGAAATACGGCGAAGCCCATGCCGAAGTGAATGCCGTAAATGCAGTTGCAAATGCTGAACTTTTAAAAGAAAGCACCCTGTACGTTTCGCTGGAACCCTGCGCACACCATGGCTTAACGCCTCCCTGTTCCGACTTGATTGTGGAAAAGCAGATTCCGCAGGTGGTCATCGGTACGGTTGATCCCTTTTCGGAAGTGGCAGGAAAAGGAATTGAAAAACTGCGCAGGGCCGGAGTTGATGTGGAGGTGGGAATGCTGGAAGAGGAATGTCGCGAACTGAACAAACGGTTTTTTACTTTTCACGAAAAAAAACGGCCGTACATCATTTTGAAATGGGCGCAAACGCCCGACGGGTTTATCGACATGGTTAGGAGCAGGAAAGATTTTGGCGAACCTACCTGGATTACCGGCGATTTGGCGTTACGGCTGGTGCATAAATTCCGGTCGGAAGAGGGCGCCATTCTTGTGGGTACCAACACCGCAGAAAAAGACAATCCCTCGCTTACCGTTCGCCACTGGGCCGGCAACAACCCGCTGAGGGCAGTTATCGACAAAAACCTCAGGCTGCCTGAAAACCTGAAATTGTTCGACGGTTCGGTAAAAACACTGGTTTTCAATTCGGTAAGGCAGGACGAAACCGAAGCAGTGGACCGGGTAAAAGTTTCTTTCGGTGAAAACAGTATTCCTCAGATTTTGAATGAGTTGCACCGCCGGAAGGTATTGTCGGTTATTGTGGAAGGCGGCAAACAGTTGCTCGAAAGTTTTATCTGCGCGGGATTATGGGACGAAGTGCATGTGTTTACCGGAGCGAAATTTTTTCATTCGGGAATCCGTGCGCCTGAATTTACGGGTTTGCTAACCGCCAGCGAGCAGTTGGATGCCGACTGGCTGAACGTTTTCCGAAATCGCACCTAAAGGACAATGCTTCGGGGGCCGCCCGGCATAATTTCAATTTTTAAAACCCGCTCCACATAAAGGAAATAGTAAAACAGTTTGTGATTCAGCTCAAACCCGTAATCTATGGTAGGTTCCCAGCCAACAATGGGTTCAAAAAACGATCGTTTTCCCGGCTGTGTGGAATTGTAATTCCAGGCATTTACATACTGGCGGTTCCAGTTTTCGTAATACCGTTGCGATCGGTATTGCGAGGGATTGTTATGAAAAGCATACCAGGTTTCAAACTTTGCATCAAAAACAATCAATTCGTACTGCAGCGAATCTTCCACTGCTTCCGGTTCGTCGGTGGGTTCAATCTGTACAACGCCTTTTGGGGTTGAACAGGCCATGATAAACAGCAGTACTCCCGTTAATAAAATGAATTGTTTCATAGCTCTCTCCTTTTTGTTTCCAAACACTTTTTGTTACGAATTTTATTCCAAAATTGTTTTTGCAATGAATTTTTATGAAATTTAACACCGCAATATAAGATTATCATTTGAAATGCAGTTCGGATTGGATTTTTGGTCGTTGTTTTCACTGGTTTTCCTGGTAACAGCCATTCCGGTGGCCATTCTTATTATCCTGGAAAAGCGGTCGCCATTTAAAACGGCTGCCTGGGTGCTTGCGCTGATTTTGCTTCCGGTTTTCGGAGTGGTATTTTACCTGTTTTTCGGGCAGGAATACCGCAAAAAGAAACTCTTTTCGCGCAAAGGGTTAAAAAGCCTGAACCGGTACCGGCAGTTGTCGTTCAGGCAGTTGCGTCAGTTTGAGCAGTCGCTTTTGAAACTCGCCCCAAAAGTTCGCTGGAAGGAAAACATCATCAGGCTGTTGCTGAAAAACTCCAGTGCACTGCTCACCACCGGCAATCGGCTGAAGATTTTGAACAATGCAGCAGAAACCTTTGCTGCCATTTTTGCTGCCATCGAAACTGCAGAGCACCACATTCATCTGGAATATTACATTCTGGAAGACGATGAAATCGGAAACCGCCTGAAGGATTTGCTGATTGGGAAAAGCCAAGAGGGCGTTGAGGTGCGGATTATTATAGACGATGTGGGAAGCTGGGGCCTGAGCAAAAAATACATTGCCGGACTGCGCAAAAGCGGCATCGAAATTTATTCGTTTATGGAAGTGCGGTTTCCGCGGCTCACCTCGCGTGTGAACTACCGCAACCACCGCAAAATTGTGGTCGTTGACGGGAAAATCGGGTTCACCGGAGGAATTAATTTTGCCGATCGCTATGTAAAAGGCGTAAAGGACATTGGCCCGTGGCGCGACACACACCTGCAGATTGAAGGCGATGCAGTAAACTGTTTGCAGGTGGTTTTTGCTGCCGACTGGTATTTTGTGATTCACGAAAATTTAACCGGCAAAAAATACTTTCCCCAGCTCAGCGAAGCTCCCGGAGTTCCGGTTCAGATTTCGGCCAGCGGACCCGACTCCGACTGGGACAGCATTAGCCAGGCCTTTTTTGCGGCGTTGGCAGGCGCCAGGTCGGGGATTTATATTGCAACACCCTATTTAATGCCTCCGCTGGAAATCATTTATGCCTTAAAAACAGCAGCCCTCAGCAATGTGGACGTGCGTATTCTGATGCCCGAAAAATCGGATACCGTTATTCCGCACTGGAGTTCGTTCTCCTACATCGAAGAGCTGCTGGAAGCCGGGGTGCGGGTTTTCTTCTATCAAAATGGTTTTATCCACAGCAAATACATTATTGTTGACGATGTGTTTTCAACCGTTGGCACAACCAACCTCGATTTTCGCAGCCTGGAAACCAATTTCGAGGTGAATGCCTTTATTTACGACGAGGGTTTTACTGCCGACCTAAGCAAGCAGTTTAAAACCGATTTGAAAAACAGTCGCGAAATCAAACTGGCCGAATGGAAACAGCGGAAATGGCACTTCAAACTCAGGGAGTCGCTGGCTCATTTGGTGAGCCCGCTGTTTTAACGAAATAGTTGGAAGCGCAATGCCCGTTCTGCTTCCTGAAATCGCATGTTAGGAATGAAATCCTTCCGGTTTACAATTCATTCAAATTAACAGGAACTTCGTTTTTAAAAGCCACAACAAAACAACCGGGGAATTTCTCATTCAGCCTGTCTCTGTGCCCTGCCGCTTCCGGGTAGGTGTCAAACTTTCCTGAAAAATATTTGTAGAACGCGTCCACACGCTTCTCAAAAATGCCGGCTTCCCCCTGGAAATGATCGGAACTGACCGGAACGGAATTACCTGTTGCCAGCACCTGAACCGAATAATAGATGTCGCCGGTAGCGGTAGCTGACTGCGAATGAGAAGGTCCGGCAGTGGCCTGTTCGGTGGGCAGACTGTGCCGAAGCACCCGTGTATCGCCTATCGTCAGCGTGTCGGTTCCCGACAGGGTTCCTCCCTGGAAGGCTGTTACCTTTATTTCGGTGCGGCGGTTGGCGCGGTGCAATGTTTCAGGGCAGGGTACGCCATCGGTACACTGGTTTACCAGCATGGTTTCCCCGTAACCCCGCGAGGTGATTCTGGACGCAGACACTCCTTGCGAAACGATGTAATCCCTTGCCGATGCTGCCCGTTTGCGGCTCAGCTCCTCGTTGTAGGCATGAGTTCCGCGGCTGTCGGTGTGCGAACTGAGTTCAATCTCCAGCGTAGGGTTGTCGTCCATCAGCTTCACCACTTTATCCAGCTCAATGGCCGACTGGGGAAGAATGTTCCATTTGTCGAAATCGTAATAGATGTTCTTCAGCACAATTACCTCGCCTACAACCAGTTTCTCTATTTCCAGAATTTCTTTCAGTGTGCCAAAAGGTTTGTTTCGGGTAGAAATATAAACCGTTTCATTTACGTATCCCTCCACATCCGAAGTGGCAGTGTAATCGGAATTTTTATCCAGCTTACGCCGAATCAAACCGTCATTTCCGGCAGTAATGGAACGGTTGTCGTTAAAATCAACTTTAGCGTATGCCACCGGATTTTTTGTTTTTTTATTCTGAACCAGCAATTCCAAATCGTATTCCCCTTCCACTTCAAACAGTACTTTATAAATATCGTCGTCGCCTTCGCCACCTGCTTTTCGCGAAACAAAGTATCCCACTTCCTCATCGGGATGGATGACCAGTCCGAAATCGTCTTCAGCAGTGTTCAATGCAGCCAGGGGCTTTGGAGTGTCAAACCCTCCGGCGGTTAACCCGGAATAATAAATATCGAATTTTCCC
>CAZLGT010000025.1:0-65150 GCA_964559175.1 uncultured Mariniphaga sp.
ACTAAATTATCATTTTTGTATGTTTTCTGAATTTTTCTTATGCAAGCATTGAATTAGATTTTTTAACACCCGGTTTGTTGCCTGATCTGCAAACTATTTATAATTTGGCAGCCGTTAAACAGAACAAAAGTTGAGACTGTGAGACTTGAGAAATGAAAACAAAAAAGAACTTTTTTATATTACTTATCGTACTGGCTTTTTTTTCATGCAGCAAGCCACCGGTTGAAAAGCCTGAAAATCTGCTTCAGGAAGATAAAATGATTGACTTGCTTGTTGATATTCATTTGGCCGAAGCCACCTTCAATAACCGAAGGCATCGCGACACGCTGATAGAGAAAAGCAGTTCGGTTAATTTTTATTATTCCATTCTCGAAAAACATCAGATTCCCGATTCCGTTTTCGAAAAGTCGTTTGTATTTTATGCGAGCCAGCCCCGAAAATTTGAACGTATGTACCGGCAGACCATGAATAAACTGAATGAAATGGAACAGGAATATTCGGGCCGAAATACTGAACCTCAGGAGCTTGAACTTCAGCGCGGCAAAAGGTGAGAAAAATTGCAGCAACCTGGGTATTCCCCGGAAACCAGCCTCCCTTAAAAAACGGCATTTTAGTTTGCGAAAATGACGGTACGGTAATGGATTTGATTGATACAGGCGGACAACTTCGGGAGCAAGCCAGTCTGGAGTATTACAGTGGCATTCTGGTTCCCGGATTTGTAAATGCACACTGCCACCTCGAGCTTTCGCATCTGAAAGGAAAAATTTCTGAAAAAACCGGGTTGGGTGGATTTTTGAGCGCCATTAACAAACTTCGGAATCTGGAAGTTGAAAGTCAGGAAGCAGAAATGGAACAGGCTGATTTTCAAATGTGGAATTCAGGAGTGGTTACTGTAGGCGATGTTTCCAATTCATACTCCTCGCTCGAAATAAAACGAAACAGCAGAATATTCTACCACACGTTTGTAGAAGCATTTGGGTTTCATCCGTCGCGGGCAGAAAAGGCTTTTGCTTTTGCTGAATTTGTGGAAACGATGTTCAGAGAATTTGACTTGCCGGCGTCAGTAACGCCACATTCGCCTTATTCGGTTTCGGAAAAGCTGTTTCAAAAAATCAGCGAAAAAGCGCTGGCAGAAAAATCCGTTTTATCCATTCACAACCAGGAAAGTTACGATGAACTGGCGTTTTTTAAAGATGGCAGCGGAGGAATTGCCCGGCATATAAATGAAATACTTGGTATTGACAGTTCGCACTGGCAGCCAACCGGTAAAAGTTCGCTTGAATTTTCGTTGGCTTTTATTCCCCAGGAAAACCCATTGCTACTGGTACACAACACATTCACTTCGCCGGAAGATATTCAGTTTTTGAAGCGGCAACGGAGTATGGAGAATACTTTTCTGGTGCTTTGTCCCAATGCCAATCTTTATATTGAAGATCGTCTGCCGCCGGTATCGCTTTTTCAGAAGGAAAAGCTGAAAATTTGCCTGGGAACCGACAGTCTGGCGTCGAACCATAAACTTTCCATTTTGCGGGAAATGGTAACCATTCAAAAACATTTTCCGGAAGTAACTTTACAGGAACTGGTCGTGTGGGCAAGTCTGAACGGTGCACGGGCGTTGGGTTTAACCCACTTGTCTGGAAATTTGGAGCCCGGAAAAAAACCGGGAATAAACCTGATTACCGGTGCAGACTTGCAGCAGTTGAAACTTACTGAAAACAGCAAGGTAAAAAGATTAATATAAGAACCCCGGACTTAAAAAAATCCAGGGCGTTTGTTTCCGGTTTTCTGTTTTCCTTTTCAATTACCAGCCTCCGCGGAATCCACGTCCTCCGCGTCCGCCGTAGCCTGCCTGTCCACGTCCAGGCCTGCATCCCGGAGTAAAACCCCGGCCACCGTAATAAGTTCGGGCGTGCAGCAAATCGTATTGTTTCTGCTGGTCTTCGGTAAGTAAACTTTTTACCTCATCCCGGTGTGCCTGCACTTTTTTCAGCATTTCACCGCGAATCTCATTCTTTTCGATGGGTTCAAAAGTTGATCGTTGTTTTACGCGCAACTCAGCCATTGATTCCTGATGTGCAGCTTCCAGTGCGGTAATTTTAGCTTTCTGGTCTTCGGTTAAATCCGAAAGAACTGTAAGACAAGTACCCGGTCCGTATCCGTAACCATACCCCGGGCGGTTGAAATTTCTCCTGCCCTGTGCATAAATCATGCTGGTACCCAGCATCAGGGCGATTAAAACAATTGCAAATTTTCCGGTCTTCATGATTTTTGAAATTTTAATGTTATTCAATATTATCATCTGTTATTTCTAAACCGCCGGCCACGCTGCGGCAGCCTGACGTCTTCGTTTCCTTCCAAAACGGAAAGGAATATTTCGTTTAGCCTTGTTTGTTGGTCCTGGTTGCAAACTTCTTTCATAGAAAGGTAATAGTCAATGGTTTCGTTTTTTAACCGGGTGTGCAAGTCGCCAATATCTTCTGAAATGCTTTCCAGCTTTTGTTTATCAGGGTTTTCGCGTCCCATTTCCCGTACCATGTCCACCCTCAGCCTTTCCAGTTGGTGGTTGATTTGCCATGCAGTGCGGTTAAAACTTCGGTTCAGTTCCCTGAAAACTTCAACCTGTCCCGGCTCCAGATTCAGTTGTTCCCTGAAAAAGCGGGTGCGCTGCTGGGCGGGTAGTTCAATGGTTTCCTGTTCTGTTTGTTCCAGCAGTTTTTTGTCCTGCTGTTTGTGATACAGGAATGAAAAACCCATGGACAGATTAGTGGCCACCAGGATGACAATCACCCAAATCAGAATGCGGTATTTGTTTCGTGTTGTCATTGTGTTATTCCATTAAAAAGGTTTCAATGGGCTCGGCCTTCATTTCGTTTAAAAACGGAACCAGTTCAGTTTCAGCAAAAATGCTGTGGCTGGTTTCAGCAGTTACCGGCTGCCCGATTTTTATTCCGGTATAAATTCCTGCCAGCAAAAGCAATGAAAAGAACGCAGGTTGCAACACTTTTTCCCAAACCGGAAATCCAACCCGCTGTTTTTCTTTGACTTCCTCATTTTCCAACCGGGCCTTTAATCGTGTATAGAAAAAAGGATTCACTTCGGGTGATTTTTCAATTTGAATAATTCCCAGTGTTTTCTGCATATCTTCGGCAAAAGCAGCACACGATTCACATTTAGCAAGATGCGCTTTCATTTCATTTGCTTCCTTTTCGGGCAAATCACCCTCAAGGAAGAAAATCAGTTTTTTATGTAGTGTTTCGCATTTCATCACATTTTTTATTTATTGGTTTGACACATAATCGGTTAAAAACTTGCGGTTAAATACACTTTTTTTTGTAGCAGTGGTGTAATTTTTTCTGAAGATTCTTTTTGGCCCGGTGAATTAATGATTCTACCGAAGAAACCGAAAGGTTCATTACTTCCGATATTTCTTTGTAAGCCAAATCTTCGTATTTATTCAGAGTGAATGCCACCCGCTGGTTTTCTGGCAGCGAATCGATGGTTTCGTGGAGCAATATTGCACGCTGGCTGTTTTCCAATTCTGATTCCGGGTCGTCGTCACTTTGATGATTCAACTGGTTCAGCGTTTCTTTTTTTGATTCCACCACCTCGTCGAACGATTGAAACCATTTGCGTTTTTTGTTGTCGCGAATAAAGTTGAGCGAGCGGTTAACGGCAATGCGGTAAAGCCAGGTGGAGATTTTTGAATCGGATCTGAAATTTTCAACCGAACGAAATACCTCGATGAATACATCCTGAGCAACATCTTCGGCATCGTCGGTGTTGTGTAGCAACCCAAAACAGGTGTTTACCACCATTTGCCGGTAGCTGTCAACCAGTTCCCTGAAAGCAGCTTCATTGCCCTGCTTGAGTTTATCTATGATCTCGGTTTCGCTCATTCAATCATTTGTCATCTGCGATTTAAGAATAAGACACTACAACCGGAAAAAACTTGCGAACCTTTTTTCTAATTATTTTCTCCGGGCGTAAGCTTCATTCTAAATTGTGTTTGCTTCAATACTTCCACCCAGCTGAACGGATCGGGATGGTAGCGGTTTTTCAGGTACATTTCGGTTTGGTCGAGGTAAAATTTGCTGGCGGGAATGCCGCTGGTTCCGGTAGGAATTACAGTTTTTGAGGCGTCCCAGTTGGCCGGGTCGAAAATGTGCCGTTGCGATGCCCCGTGGTTTGTATGGTACAGATTGTTGTAGGAATAAGAAAAGGGAGTAACGGTATGGTAGCTTCCCGGAACGCCAAAGGGTCCCCGGTTCAGTTTAAATGCTTTATCGAGCACTTTAACGGCACTTAGGGGATGACTCATGGTAAAAGTATGGAGTTTTTCCCAGTTCCAGCTTTCCACATCTGGTCCGAGTTCCTGCATTAAATCGTTCACGGTTTCGTGAAATGCCCTGATGACAATATCGTTCCAGGTTTCCGTTTCAGAAGTGGTCTGGTCATCAATCCAGGGTGAATCTTCAACCATGAGTATATTGGCCATCAGGTTTTCAATGAGAATCCTTTGACCCATCAGCATCTGGAAAAGGCTGTCAGGAAGGTCGTCTTTTGTCAGGTTTTCAGCTGTTTTCCGGTAAAGAATTTCAAAAATGGAGGCAGCCTGACTTTCGCGGCTCAGTAAAAAATTCCAGTTTCTAAGCTTATTCAGAGCTTCCTGCCGGGTTTCATTCCAGTCCGTTGCGGTTTCAATGGCTTCAACAAATAGCGGCGTAAATTTTTCTGCTTTTTTTGATTTGTAATCGCTGTGCATTTGTGCAAAAGTTTCTGTACTGTGCCTGTCGGTTTCTTCCAGCATTTCGCGTATGCGGTCGATGCGGTCGGGTATGGAAAACCAGGTGCCGATGTAGTAAGGATAATCATCAGGTGCTGTTTTGTTATTGGCTGACGAAACGTAACCCCGTTCAGGATTAAATTCATAAGGTAATTCTTCAAACGATACCAATCCGGTCCAGTCGTACCGGCTGGTATTTCCGGGGTAAATTTCAATACCACTGCCCTCGCGAATGGGCACACCGGCAGCGCTCTGCATTCCGATATTTCCTGCAGCATCAGCATAAACAAAATTCTGACTTACCGATTTAAATGATTTTACGGCATCTCGAAAATCTTCCCAGTTTCTGGCCCGGTTTAATAAATAAACTGAGCGTATTTCATCGCTCATTTCGTTTCCAATCCACCGAATGGAGATCGCTGTTTCATTTGGACGGTTAAAACGGTTTACAATCGGGCCCCGGTGTGTGAATTTCAATGTTTCCCTGATTTCCTGCCCCTCTTTGGTTTTAATGAATTCTTCTTTGATGATCAGATTTTTCCACTCGCTGTCAAGCAAATATTTGGTGGAATCCTCGTTCAGCGTTTCGGCATAATAATCGAGGTCGTCAACGGTAACGTTGGTTGTTCCCCAGGCAATCGAGTCGTTGTGCCCTCCAATTACAAACGGCTGACCGGGAAGTACTACACCGGTAACATTCAAGGTTCCTTCTACCACCTGGTGCATCTGGTACCATATTCCGGGAGCGAGCAATCCAAGGTGCATGTCGTTGGCCAGCAGTGGTTTTCCGGTTCTGCTCTTTTTGCCCGAAACCGCCCAGTTGTTGCTGCCGCTGAATATTTCCACACCCAGTTTTTGTAGTTCAGTATTGGCCGATAAAATGATTTCACCGGGAACAATTGCCGGAACATCCTGATGAAAAACAGGAGTGGGGTGGTTTTTTAAATCCGGAATAAGGTGCATGATGTGTTCTGATGAAATTTTCTGTGCCAGATTGTGAAGCAGAATTTCGGTGCTCCAGCCTGAGGTAAGATCCCACGACATGTAGCCGATGAGGTTAATGGAATGAACAGGCTGCCAGGGTTCGGGTTTGTAGTTTAATATTCTGTATTCCGGCGGCAGCGGATAATTTTCCATGTAAAAGTTTACGCCTGCCGAGAAACTTTCAAGTGCAGCAATTATTTCAGGCGACGATTGAGCGAGCACTTTCTCTGATTTTTCCTGAATACGGAGGGCGCGCATCAGTAAGTCGGTGTTGAGCTGATCCTCTCCAAGTATTTCGGACAGCCGGCCCTGAGTAACCCGTCGCAGCAAATCCATTTGCCACAGTCGGTCCTGTGCCATGGCAAAACCAACGGCGCGGTACAAATCGGCTTCATTTTCGGCATAAATGTGCGGAATGGCAAATGAATCGCGCAAAATAGTTACTTCTTCGGTCAGCCCCGGAATTTGAACATCTTTTGTATAATCAGGGAGAGCAGCAGTTTTTACATGGTTCAGAAAAAAATAACCCACAATCAGGGCAAGGACTATCAGAAGCCCTATGATTAGCAAGATGCGTTTAAATAATTTCATTTGGTTTCAGTTTTATGGTATTTTTAAAAAAGATGTTGTATTTCGCTATATGAATCCGTTTTATTTCTAATTTTATGGCCTATAAAGTTAGAAATCAAATTAATAATCATGAAAAAAATTGTAATTCTTTTTTTACTGAGCTTGTACGCAGTTGCCGGCATTGCGCAGGAAGCCGATAAAATTGCCGGAATCTGGTGGAACGATGAAAAAACCACAAAAATTAAGGTAGAGAAAAAAGACGGTAAGTACATTGGGACCATTGTGTATATGATTCCGGAAAAGTACGAAAACGGCCAGCCACCCAAAGACGACAATAACCCGGATAAAGCATTGCAAAACCGCTCATTAATTGGGTTACAAATTTTAAGCGGTTTGGAATACGATGCTAAAGACAAAGAGTGGGAAAAAGGTTCCATTTATGACCCGAAATCCGGAAAAACTTACGAATGTTACGTTTGGCTCGAAAGCAGCGACCTGATGAAACTGAAAGGTTTTGTGGCCGGAATCCGCATGTTAGGTCGCAGCTCGGAGTGGTACAGGACAGAAATGTGATTTTTATCGAAAGTAAACAGAACACCGGTATTTGGCGGAGAAGAAATCAAAAAAAAATAGAATGCCGGAATTGATAGCGGAGAGATAATTGGATAGATTTCCATTTTTAAATTTTATATCTTTAAGCAAAATTTCGGGTATGATTTTGGAAAGAACAAAAAAGGAAATTCTGGTAAGACTCCCTGCCTATGTTGATTTAACTGAACTGCAGGATATGCTGGATTATTTGGAATACAAAGAAAATACAGCAAAATCCAAAGCAACTCAGGAAGAAGTTGATAACCTTGCAAAGACAGTTAATGATAAAATCTGGACCAGGGTTAAGGACAAAAGGAATCTGAAATGAAAATCGTTGTTGATTCCAATATTGTATTCAGTGCAATTTTAAACTCACAAAGCAGAATAGGTCAGGTCATTATTAATAGCTCCAATTTTTTTCAGTTTTATTCTGTAATGCTTTTAAAGGAGGAAATTAAGCTCCATAAAGATAAAATACGCTCCATTACAGGTTTTACCAATCAACAATTTCTGATTTCTTTTCAAAAAATTACAAGCAGAATAATTTTTATTGATGATATTTTAATTCCTGACGAGGTGATTAGTGAGGCAGTTGATTTGGTTGCTGGTATTGATGAAAAGGATTCTTTGTTTGTCGCACTTGCAAATTACATGAATGCAAAGTTATGGACTGGTGATAAGAAGCTAACTTACGGATTAATAAGTAAAGGCTACACAAGAACCATATCAACTAATGATATATACGATTTGTTTCTTGAAAATAAAATGAGGACTATTGTTCGGAAAAAATAAAGTAAAAGAGAAAATCGTACACGAAATTCCTTTCGATTTAATTTTTGGTTTTCTTTTGTCGGAACAAAAAAAACGGATTTTCAATACGAAACCTGCGCTTTGAAACCTGCTTTTTCGACTTTTGCAGCTATATCATCCAGCTTCTTTACAGGAATTTTTTCAAGTGTATCTATCGGCGTATCGCGGGCAATGGTGTAAATCATTACCTGTTCGGGTTGAACTTTTTGCAACAGTTCCAGCCAGGCTGAAATCTCTTTTTCAGTAGTGTTGTCAACGGTTTGGCCTTTAAATTCGCCTTTTACAAAAAGGGTTTGAATGATTACTTTCCCGTTGAAGCTTTTCAATTGTTCCACTACTTTTTGCAGGCTGAAATTTCCGCGGGGGCAGTCGAGCAGTTCAATCGTTTCTTCAAATGCCGAATCGAGTTTCAGAATGTTGTCTTCCACTTTCAGCAGGGCATTGAAAACATCGGGTTTGTGCAGCATGGTGGCGTTCGACAGAACTGCTATCCGGGCTTTGGGTGTAAGTTGGTTTCGTAGTTCGATGGTGTCGACAATAATTCCGAAAAATTCCGGGTGGAGTGTGGGTTCGCCGTTTCCGGCAAAGGTAATTACGTCTGGTTTCTGATTGTCAGCAGCCATTTTTTTCAGCTTTTCTTCCAGTTTTTGTTTTACCTCCTGCCGGGTGGGAAGAACGGCTTTCTCCTTGTGTTTTTTGGGTGTAAAACCACATTCGCAGTAAATGCAGTCGAATGAACATACTTTTACATTTACAGGCAGCAGGTTTACGCCCAGCGAAACGCCCAGCCGGCGGCTCTGCACCGGCCCGAAAATGATTTCATCGAAAAGAAATGTGGCCATAATCATGTTAATACCCGACAAAGGTAGTTTCAATCAGGAAAAATCGGAAACAGAAACTGTATTTCAACAAAAATTTAAAAATAAAGCCTCCTGTCAACCGACAGAAGGCTTTGGCAATTTGATTTGGTTAGATAAAAAGCGAATTGATTTTTGGTTTCGTAAATTAGAGTTTGGTCAGAAAATCAGCCAGTGTATCTTTTGCATCGCCCTGAATAACCCAAACACCGCTTTTTCGGTCGTAAATCGGATTATCCACACCAGAGTAGCCCGGCTGCAGGTCGTAGTTGAAGATGATGATGTTGCTGCACTGGTCAACATTTAAAATGGGCATACCGTAAATAGGTGTTCCTTCGGCGTTACGGGCAGCCGGATTTAACACATCGTTTGCGCCGATTACAATGGTGGCATCAGCATCTTTAAATTCATCATTGATGTCATCCATTTCGTAAACATCTTCGAAAGGAACGCCGGCTTCAATCAGCAAAACATCCATGTGTCCCGGCATTCGTCCGGCAACGGGATGGATGGCATATTTTACCGTAGCTCCTCCGGAAGTGAGCTTCTGAGCCAGGCTTTTAACCAGGTGTTGTGCGTGTGCTAAAGCCATGCCGTAACCCGGAACAATGAAAACGCTTTTGGCCGCTTTTATAACCTCCACCGGGTCGGCAGGTTTTGCCTCTACTTCTTTTTCTTCTTCAGCTTTAGCTACTGGTTCTTCAGCTGCTTTTTCCTCTTTTTTGCCCTGAAGAGCAGTTTTTCCAAGCAAAATGTCCATGAGGTTCCGGTTCATCGCCCTGCACATAATTTGTGTGAGGAACAACCCCGAAGCACCCACAATTCCACCAACGGCTACCAAAAGAATATCGGTGACGGCAAAACCGGCAATAGCTGCTGCCACGCCGCTCAAACTGTTCAGCAGCGAAATGGTAATGGGCATATCGGCTCCGCCAACGCGGATGGAAAATATGACGCCAAAGGCTGCTGCAAAAAGTATCATCACAACCAATAAAACAGGTGCTGAAATCATATTCAGAAAGCCACCAAAAACAACTGATGCCAGTAAAATCAACAGCAATACACCTGTTAACGCTTCATGGGCAGGCAGAATTACCGGCTTCTGCGGAAGCACCTTGTGCAGTTTCCCGGCTGCTACCAAACTTCCAAACAGCGTAACTGCACCAATTACAATAGCCAGCGATGCTGTGGTTTTTCCGAATATCTCCGGACTTTGATACATTGTGATGAGCGCAAAGGAGGCCACAATCGCGGAAGCCGCTCCGCCAATTCCGTTCAGCAGGGCAACCAGTTGCGGCATCTGAATCATTTTTACCCTTTTTGCCAGTATCAGTCCGATAATCAGCCCGATAACCATGCCCGGATAAATCAACCAAACCGGAAGAATGTCTTTTTTTATGAGGGTGATAATGATGCCCAGGGCAATAGCCAGCGCGCTGATTTGGTTTCCGCGTTTGGCTGTTTCCACCTTGCTCATAAAATGAATACCCAGCAAAACTGCCGATGCCAGAACAACACACAGAATATAGTAAACCGGGTCTGACAGCAGACTGGCTGTGGAAAAACTCAGGATTATACTACTGTTCATCTTTCTCCTCCTTTTTTTTGCCAAACATTTTTAACATGCGGTTGGTAACGGCAAATCCGCCGGCTACGTTTATCATCGCCAGAATAATGGCAATGCTGCCAAAAATATAGCCTGTTACAGGGTTCGAAGTTGAAAGAGCAGTAGCTGTTGCCAGCAACGCACCTAGAATGGTTACACCCGACAAGGCATTCATCCCCGACATGAGTGGCGTGTGCAATCTGCTCGGAACATTGTTGATGAGCAGGTAACCAACTACCGAGGCCACAATAAAAACGCCGATTAAAATGTATTGAATCAAATCCATAATCCTTTTTTTGAAACAGGTCTGATGCCTGCAATTATTTCATTCCCATTGCTTCCATAGCGCCTTCATGCACTATTTCACCATCTTTTGTTACCAGAATCGATGAAACGATTTCGTCCGACATATCAAGCGTGATTTCTCCGTCTTTCATCAGGAAGGTCAATAGATTGTAAATATTTTTCGAGAACATGATGGTTGAGCTGGTTGACAACATGCCCGGAATATTTTTAATTCCCTGAATGATAACATCATGTTTTGTTTCAACGGCGCCCGGTGTGGTAATTGCACAGTTTCCACCCTGGTCGATTGAAATGTCAACGATAACGCTGCCCGGCTGCATCATTTCAACCAGTTCTTTGGTGAGTAAAACCGGTGCAACTTTCCCCTGAATCAGTGCCGAGCAAAAAACGATGTCCGATTTGGCAATGGTCTCTTTCAGATGTTCGCGTTCAACCTCCAGCCATTTTTCGGGCAATTGGTTGGCATGTTTCCCGTCGGCACTTACTGCAATTTCGGCAGGAACACCTGTGTCAACAATAATTGCTCCGAGCGATTCGGCGTTACTGTTGGCTTCGGGACGAATATCTGCCGAATAAACGGTGGCTCCCAGTCCCTTTGCCGTAGCCAGCGCACGCATTCCGGCAACTCCGGTGCCAATCACAAGAACAGTGGCCGGTTTCAAACGACCTACAGCGCTGGTTACAAATGGTACAAATTTGCTGATGTCGTTAATACCCATTATCATTCCTTTGTAACCGGCACATGCACTCATCGACGAAAGTGCGTCCATAGCCTGTGCCCGGCTGATGCGCGGAACACCGTCAAGTGTCAGCCCGATAATTCCCCGTTCGGCCATGTGCTTAACCATCTGGTGGTTGGCTGGTGATGCAGGATGAATGAAGGTAATCAGGTACTGGCCTTCATTCATCATATCCAGCTCGTGCTTGTTTTTATCATGATTAAACTGAGGCTCTTTTACTTTCAGGATAACCTTTGCCTGTGTGAAAATTTCTTCCACGTCATCAATTATCTGAGCTCCTGCCTCTTCATAGGCTTCATCCATGTAATGCGACCCAACGCCCGCACCTTTTTCAAACAGAACCATAGCACCGCCATCAACCATTTTTTTCACGGTCTCGGGAATTGCAGACACACGCCTTTCTCCCTGCATTATTTCTTTTGGAATTCCAATAATCATTGCTTTACTGTTTTAATTTTCAGAACAAAAATAGATACCCGGGCATTACTAAAATATGATAAAACTTAACTAAATGAACCTGTTTTGTTGTATCTGATGAACAAAACATGAATCTCTAATAAATTGAAAGTTAATTTTTTAATAATATGCAGAATTGAATTTTTTTGGGAATTGTTATTTTCAGTTTGATACTTGTATATTTGTCCCCTTACAAATATTTTACAACATGCCACAAGTTTCAGAAAGAGGTAGGGCCATGCCCGATTCACCCATACGGAAATTGGCTCCGCTGGCCGATAAAGCCAAAGAGCGGGGTGTAAAGGTTTACCATCTAAACATCGGTCAGCCCGATTTACCCACTCCCCCCGAAGCGTTGGCAGCTATTAAAAATATTGACCGGAAAATTCTTGAATATACACCAAGTGAAGGAATCCGCTCGTTTCGTGAAAAACTGGTGAAATATTACCACAAGTTCAACATTGATGTAACTGTGGACGATATTATTATTACCACAGGGGGAAGCGAAGCGGTAACTTTTGCATTTATGAGTTGCCTCGACCCGGGCGACGAAATTATTGTGCCCGAGCCCGCTTATGCCAACTACGAGGCCTTTGCCATTGTAGCCGGCGCGGTAATTAAATCCATTGCCGCCAGCATTGACGACGGATTTGCATTGCCTCCGGTGGAGGAATTCGAAAAACTCATCACGCCCAAAACCAAGGGCATCATGATTTGCAACCCAAACAATCCTACCGGATATTTATATACCCGCGAGGAGATGAATAAAATTCGCGACCTGGTGAAAAAGTACGATTTGTACCTTTTTTCCGATGAGGTTTACCGTGAATTTTGCTATACCGGATCTCCTTATATTTCTGCTTTCCATTTGGATGGAATTGAGCAGAATGTGGTACTTATCGATTCAGTTTCGAAAAGATATAGTGAGTGCGGGTTGCGGATAGGTGCGCTTATTTCCAAAAATGCCGAGGTAAAACGAAATGTGATGAAGTTTTGCCAGGCACGACTTAGCCCGCCGCTGATTGGCCAGATTGCCGCCGAAGCATCGCTGGATGCCGACCCGGAATATATGCTGAACAATTACAACGAATACGTTAACCGCCGGAAATTTTTGATTGACGGGTTGAACCGCATCGAGGGCGTTTATTCGCCTATTCCTATGGGCGCTTTTTACACAGTAGCGCGGTTGCCGGTTGATAATGCCGACGACTTTTGTGCCTGGTTGCTATCCGATTTTGAATATGAAAACCAAACGGTTTTTCTGGCGCCGGCTTCAGGATTTTACACCGCTTCCGACAAAGGAGTGGACGAAGTTCGAATTGCTTACGTCCTGAAAAAGGAAGACCTGGCTGTTTGCCTTAAAATTCTGGATGCAGCGCTAAAAGTCTATCCGGGAAGCAAAGTAAAAAGAGAGGTTACGGTGAAGGAATCAGTTTGATTTTAATCCAGAAGAAAACTAAATTAAGAGTTTGACTTTTATCTCGCAGATTGTTCGGGTTCTAATCTGCCTTAATTTCCTGTATATTTGTAATAAAATATAAAAAAAATGGTAGTTGATAATTTGTCGTTTACGGCTGTTTTTGTTGAAGTTCCGGAAGGCGGGTATGCTGCCTACGTTGAGGAAATTCCCGGGGCAAATACTCAGGGTGAAACATTGGAAGAAGCAAGGGAAAACCTGAAAGAAGCGCTTCAATTGGTATTAGAGACGAATAAAATGCTTTCTCAAAAAAACATTTTGGAAGGCACAAAAAGTCATAGAGAACCATTGCTTTTTTCTGAATGAAACGCACAAAGCTCATAAAACATTTAACTCAAAATGGATGTGTTTTGCTTCGGGAAGGAAAGAAACACAGTATTTTTTATAATCCGCTGGCTGGGAAAATTACAGCAATTCCAAGACATCTTGACATCAAACTGTTTACGGTTGAGAAAATTTGTAAAGACTTGGAAGTGATTTTTCCAGCGGGAAAATAAACGGAATTTTTAAAAAAAGAAATCCGGATTGAATAGCTCAATCCGGATTTCTTTTTCCTCCCTTTTGGGGAGGTCAGGAGGGGCTTCCTTCTATTTCAGGTTCTTAATCCGTTCCATCGCTTCAATGGTACTTTCCCTGTCGGCAAATGCGGAGAAGCGGAAATACCCTTCGCCGGCAGGTCCGAATCCCGAACCGGGTGTTCCCACCACATTGGCTTCATTCAGCACTTTGTCGAAGAACTCCCATGAACTCATACCGTCTTTGGTTTTTACCCAAATGTAAGGCGCATTTACACCGCCAAAAACTTCATAACCAGCCTTAGTGAGGCTTTCCTTCATAATTCGTGCATTTTCCAGGTAATAGGCAATTACTTCGTTCACCTCTGTTTTACCTTCTTCGGTATAAACAGCGGTTGCCGCCTTCTGCACCGGATAGGAAACACCGTTGAATTTGGTCGATTGCCGGCGGTTCCAAAGTGGTTTCACCGGGTGGGCTTTCCCTGCCGAATCATAAGCTTTTAGTTCTGACGGAACCACGGTAAACGCACACCGGGTGCCTGTAAAACCTGCAGTTTTGGAGAAGCTGCGGAATTCGATGGCAACTTCTTTGGCTCCCTCGATTTCATAAATGGAATGTGGAATTCCCTCTTCGGTAATGAATGCTTCGTATGCTGCATCGTACAAAATAATGCTTTTGTTTTCGCGGGCATAATCCACCCATTTTTTTAATTCCTCTTTGGTGGCTACCGTACCCATCGGGTTATTGGGGTAACACAGGAAAATCAAATCCGGAGTTTCTTCGGGCAACTCTGGAACAAAGTCGTTTTCAATGGTACACGGCATGTAAATGATACCTTCGTAGTGCCCGGCATCATAGCCCCCTGTTTTTCCCGACATCACGGTGGTGTCGGCATAAACCGGATAAACCGGGTCGCAAATGGCAATTTTATTGTCATGCCCGAAAATTTCCTGGATGTTTCCGGTGTCGCATTTCGAGCCATCGGAGATAAAAATATCGTCCGCCGAAATATCGATGCCGTTTTCCTGATAAGCATTTTTTGCAATGGCTTCGCGCAAAAAGGTGTAACCCTGTTCCGGGCCGTACCCTTTAAATGTTTCAGCTTTGGCCATTTCGTCCACACCTTCGTGGAAAGCTTTTACCACACTCGGCACCAGCGGCTGCGTAACGTCGCCAATGCCCATTTTAATCACTTTTTTGTCGGGGTTTGCAGCTACAAATTCGCTTACCCTTCTCCCTATTTCCGGGACGAGATAGCCCGCCTGAAGTTTCAGGTAATTTTCATTAATTTTTGCCATATTATTTTTGAATTATCTGCTCTTTTGTGTACATGTACGCAAAGTTAAAAATAAATTGATGAGCAAAGAATTCGTTTAGCTTTGCCAGAGAAAATTGACTGATGTTTAATACTTTTGTAAAATTAAAATTTGTGTTATGCAAAATTCATTTGTAAAATCCCATGGTTTGGGAAACGATTATATTGTTTTAAATCAGAATGAAATCAGCTTTAAACTTACCGAAAATGCCATCCGGAAAATTTGTGACGTGCATTTTGGTATCGGGTCCGACGGCATTTTGCTGAAAGTGCCCAGTTTCAATGCCCAGTTCGGATTGCGGATTTTGAATCCGGATGGTTCCGAAGCTGAAAAAAGTGGCAACGGACTGCGCATTTTTGCCAAATACCTGTTTGATTACCAGTTTGCCAAATCGAGGAAGTTCACCATTGAAACTTTAGGTGGACTGGTTCAGGCTGAAATCATTCAGGAAAAAAACGGGAAAGCGAAAAACATTAAAGTGGATATGGGGAAAGCCATTTTTTCTTCCCCTGAAATTCCGGTGAATTGCGAAAAAGAAGAGTGCATCGATGAAACGCTTCACCTGGAATACCGCGATTATTTGATTAACTGCGTTTCAGTTGGAAATCCGCACTGCGTGATTTTAACCGATAATCTCGACGAGAAGGAAGTGAAAACCTTCGGCCCGCAAATTGAAACCAATTCGTTTTTTCCCAACCGCATTAATGTGCAGTTTGCCAAAGTGCTTTCGCCAACAGAGGTGGAAGTGATGATTTGGGAACGCGGCGCCGGCTGGACTTTGGCATCGGGAAGTTCGGCTTGCGCGGTGGCTGCGGTTATAGTAAAAAAAGGTCTTACCCAACGCTGCCTGACCGTAAAAATGCCCGGCGGCGATTTGAAAATTGAAACAGACGAAAACTGGAACATGCGCATGACCGGCGAAGTGAGTGAAATTGCCAGCGGATTTTTAAGCCGCGAGCTGGTTGCCGAACTTTTGTAATGCAACGGTTTTATTAATTCTCCACTAAATATCAGCGTGTTATTTAGAATAATTCCAGAAAGTTAATTCCAAATGGTACATTTGTATTAAACCAAAAGATTTTATAAAGGTATGGTAGAGAAAAATATTCCGTTTTCAAAAGGAGAAATTGAAAAAATAATTGAAAAATATCCCACACCATTTCATATTTACGATGAAAAGGCCATTCGTGAAAATGCCCGCAGATTTAAAAAAGCATTCGAGTGGAACGACGGATTTAAGGAATACTTTGCTGTAAAAGCTACTCCAAATCCTTACCTGGTAAAAATTTTACGTGAAGAGGGGTTTGGCGCCGACTGCAGCTCTGAAGCCGAACTGGAACTGGTAAAACGCGTTGGTTTGAGTGGCGATGAAATTATGCTCACATCCAACGATACGCCGGCATCGGAATTCCGCGCAGCAAATGAATTGGGTGCTATCATCAACCTCGACGATATTTCACACATTGATTATCTCGAAAAGAATGTGGGACTGCCGGAAACCATTTGCATGCGCTATAATCCGGGCGATCTGAAACAAGGCAACCTGATTATCGGCCACCCCGAAGAAGCCAAATACGGATTTACCCACGAGCAGATTATTGAAGGTTACCGCATTTTGAAAAGCAAAGGTGTGAAGCAGTTTGGGGTGCATACCATGGTTGCTTCCAACGAACTGGATCCCGATTATTTTATTGAAACGGCGGAATTGCTTTTTAATCTGATTGTTGAAGCGAAAGAAAAAGCCGGTGTGAAAATCAGTTTTGCCAATCTAGGCGGAGGTGTCGGCATTCCATATAAACCGGAAGAAAAGGCCGTTGATTTGGAATATGTGAGTGCCGGAATTAGAAAATTGTATGAAGAAAAAATTGAAGCAAACGGTCTGGCACCCCTGAAAATCTTTTTTGAGTTGGGGCGTGCGATCACAGGACCATACGGATATCTGGTTTCAAATGTTCTGCACATCAAAAAAACCTACAAGCAGTTTGCAGGCCTCGATGCCAGTATGGTGAACCTGATGCGCCCGGGAATGTATGGTGCCTACCATCACATTACGGTTTTAGGCAAAGAAAATGCGCCGCACAACCAAAAATACGATGTAACCGGTTCCTTGTGCGAAAACAACGACAAATTTGCCATCGACCGCATGTTGCCCGAAGTGGAGTCCGGCGATATTGTTGTCATTCACGATGCCGGCGCCCACGGGCACGCCATGGGATTCAACTACAACGGCAAACTGAAATCTGCTGAGCTTCTGCTGCGCGAAAACGGCGAAGTGGTGCAAATCCGTCGCCCCGAAACCGTGGAGGATTATTTTGCCACCCTCGATTTTGGGGGACTGAAGGATTTTGACGTGTGAGCGCAAAAGAAATAATATATTTGAGGTCGGGCGCATTTTACCCGGCCTTTTTGGTAAATTTGTTCTATGTCAGATAAAATCGAAATATTAAATCATCTGAAAAGGAACTTACAGGAAGTTCTCGGCAAAAAAATTCAAAAGGTAATTCTTTTTGGTTCATGGGGTAGAAATGAAGGAAATGAATATTCTGATTTGGATGTTTTAATTGTTACTGACAAAATTCTTACATGGCAGCAAAAAAACATAATCAGGGATGTGTGTTCTGATATTTCATTAGATTATGAGATTCTGGTGGATTCGAAAATTATTTCTCAGGAAGAGATTGATAATAAATTCTGGGGGAAACACCCTTTAATTACTGATGCTTTAAAAACAGGAGTTTATGCAGATTAGGATTGGCTTCGATGCAAAACGGGCATTCCTCAACTCCTCCGGGCTGGGAAATTACAGCCGGAACACGCTGAATGCGCTTCAACGGTTTTTTCCGGAGAACGAGTATATTTTATTCACACCGGAAATAAAAGACAGGCTTTTCGGCAATTACAACCGGTTTAAAGTGGTTTCTCCACAAAACCGGATTGCCAAAAAAATGAAATCGCTCTGGCGAAGTCTGTTTTTGGTTCCGCAGTTAAAAAAGCACGGAGTTGAACTGTTTCACGGGTTGAGCAACGAACTGCCCAAAGGGATTCACAAAAGCGAAATCCCTTCAGTGGTTACCATTCACGACCTGATTTTTATGCGCTACCCGGAGTTTTACAAGCCGATCGACCGGAAAATCTATTTTAAAAAGGTGAAATATGCCTGTCATTCAGCCGATAAAATCATCGCTATCAGCCGGCAAACCAAAAACGATATTGAAACGTTTTTTCATGTTCCAACTGAAAAAGTTGAATTGATTTACCAGCCCGTTTCTCCGGTTTTCTTTGAGAAACAGAATGTTGCTGAAATTCGCAAAAAATATCACCTTCCCGAAAAGTTCATCTTGTCGGTGGGCACGCTTGAACCGCGCAAAAATCAGTTAGCATTACTGCAGGCTCTTCATTCGATGGAAATTAAAGTTCCGGTCGTTTTTGTGGGAAAGCAAACCACTTCGTACATGGCTGGAATTCAAAAGTTTCTCAATGACAACGAAATGGAAAGCCAGGTGAAGTTTTTAAGCAATATTTCTGAAGCTGATTTAGCTGCACTTTACCAAACGGCCATTTTTTCGGTTTACATTTCTGTTTTCGAAGGATTTGGCCTTCCGGTTATCGAATCCATGGCCTGCAGTTGTCCGGTGATTACTTCATCGGTTTCTGTTTTGCCCGAAACGGCAGGCGATGCCGCCGTTTTATGCAATCCTGCAAAAGTGGAAGAGATTGCACAAAAGGTTTCTTTGCTTTTGGGAAATGAGCTTTTCAGAAAGGAAATCACCGAAAAAGGCAAACAGCGGGCAGCCCTGTTTCATCCGGAGAATTATTCCCAAAAATTGATTTCTTTGTACACCGAAATTTTGAACAGAAAACATGCATAACGACATTAAGAAAGCTGTGGAAGTTTTGAAAAGCGGAGGAGTAATTTTATACCCAACCGATACCATTTGGGGCATTGGATGCGATGCCACCAATCCGGAAGCTGTTGCCCGTATTTATCAGATAAAAAAGCGTGAAGACTCCAAAAGCATGCTGGTGTTAATGGAAAATCCGGCTTTGCTGGAACGCTATGTGAATGATGTGCCCGAAATAGCCTGGGATTTGGTGGAAATCAGCACCACGCCACTTACGGTAATTTATCCCGGCGCTAAAAATCTGGCAAACAACCTGATTGCCGACGATGGCAGTATCGGAATCCGGTTCACCAAAGAAGAATTTACTACTAAACTTTTGCAGCGGTTTCGCCGTCCCATCGTTTCTACTTCGGCCAACATCAGCGGCCAAAAATCGCCGGCTTTTTTCGATGAAATTTCCGAAGATATTAAAAACCAGGTGGACTACATTGTGGAATACAGGCAAGACGACATCAATCCGGCACAACCGTCGGGCATTATGAAACTCTGGCCCGGTGGCCGGATTGACATTATCCGTAAGTAAATTTCAGCTTATTTTTTTTCTTTCAGAATATCCCTTATTTCACCCAGCAAAACTTCCTCTTTTGATGGAGCTGGCGGAGCTGCCGGGGCGGCTTCTTCTTTCCTTTTCATTCTATTATAAGCTTTAATTACCATGAAAATGGCAAAGGCTACAATAATAAAATCAAGCACGGTGTTCACAAATGCTCCATACTTAACTGAAACCTCAGCAATAGCCGGAGTAACAATGTCGTCACCCTGCATAACCGCCTCCTGAGCATGTTTCAGAATAACCCGCATGTTTCCGAAGTCGCGGTTGCCGAGAAGCATGCCAATGGGTGGCATGAGCACATCGTTTACAAATGATGTGATGATTTTACCAAAGGCGCCGCCAATGATTACGGCAACAGCCAAATCGAGCACATTGCCCTTCATGGCAAAGCTCTTAAATTCTTTTAACATTCCCATAATAAGTGATTTAAGTTAAAACTAATTTTGTTTCCATCTGGTCAGCAAGATGTTGATTCTGGCCTGTACGGAAAACCATGGGAAATTTAAAGAATTTAATTTACATAAAGGAGAAATTTTTTCAGAGTTTTTTTACCCTGCCTGAACCTGCAACCGAGGTGTCAATTTGTGGATTTCCCTTATACATAACATTTCCTGAGCCGGATACCCTTGCCTTTAAATAATCAGCGGCGTGTACCATGCAACTTCCTGAACCGGCAATTTTTGCATTTACGTTTTTGGCTTCAAAATTTTCTGCTTTTACATTGCCCGAACCTGAGAGGGCAACATCCAGTTCATCGGCCACGCCACCTTTGCCAATCAGTATATTTCCTGACCCAGAAACAGCAGCTTTCACCCGCTCGGCATCCAGGTTTTTCAGCGAAATATCGCCACTGCCGCTTACCGCTAAATCCAGAATGCGCGATTTTATTTTACTGTCGGCTACAATGTCGCCCGAACCTGACACTGACAAGGCATTGATTTCCGGCACGGTAATGTAAATATCAACACGTCCCGGATTAAACGACCGCCTGAAAATGTTGTTGCTTTTAAACCGGATAATTAACGTGCGGCCCTTTACTTCAGTGATTATTTCCTCCAGTGTGGAAGGTTTTGCTTCCACCCGGACACTTTGCCGGTTTCCCTGTTCCAGATGAACTTTGCCTGAAATACGCAACGATATTTCTGAAAAGGAAGAAACTTCCCGGTCTTCCCGCTCGGCAAAAGCGGTATTTGAAAACAGAAATCCAAGAATGAAAAGTGAAAGAAAAAATTGTTTTGTCTTCATGGTTATTGTTTTAATCGATTTTGAATTGCAATGTAGTAAGGACGTACAAAATAGCTGAAAGTTGCACCATTCGTAAAAAAATTTATTTTTATTTCAATTTTCTCAGTTATGAAAAACCAATTCGTATTCAAACACGAGATTTTTATTCCGATTATTGCTGCTGTTTTATTTTTTTTACGCGATTAATCCATCAATCCTTCCGGCAATCGTAGCTGAATAATTTTCAGACCTTGATCCAGTTTTAGCAGAAAATCTTCGTTAAACGGAACCAGAATTTCTCCGCCTTCTGCATCTACCGTAAAAACAATGTTTCCCGAGTAATCATCAACTGCTGAAATTTCGCCCAATTCTTTCCCCTTTTCGTCCAGTAACCGAAAATGCAAAAACTGCGAAGTTCCAGCTTCTTCAGGTTCATCTACAATTTCATAGTTGAAAAGATAGACCGGGCTACCCACCAGCCGGCGGGCATATTTTTCAGTATCCACCCAGTCGAACGTTACCAGCGCTGTTTTGGCCGACTTAAACCGGAGTCCGTCTTCGGCCACAAAAAATGGCACCAGCAGCCCGTCAATTTCCAGGAAAAACCGTTCGGTCTCAACAACCGACTCTTCAAACTCAGGTTCATACTCCAGCACCAGTTCGCCATGCACCCCGTGGGTTTTGCGAATGAAGCCAATCCTTTGGCAATCCGATTTTGGTATTGTTTCCATTAGTTGCAAATATACGCAAATCAGGGTTCTGTGCATAAAAAAACCACCTGCCTAAAAAGCACGTGGTTTTTATTTCGTGTGAAAAACTTCTGATTATGATTCAGCGCCCTTTTCTTTTGGTGCTTCTTCGCTTTCATCTGGTTTTTCTTCAGCGGCCGGAGCCTCCTCAGCTTTTTCTGCAACCGGTTCTTCAGCAGCTTTTTCTTTAGCCGGAGTTTCGGCTTTCTCTTCAGCAACAGTTGCTTCGGTAGTTTTCTCAGGAGCTGGCGCTTCTTCGGTAACTTCTTTTGCAGCCTCTTCAGTTTCGGCAGCTTTTTCTTCAACCGGAGCTTCTGTTTTTTCTTCTGCAACCGGGGTTTCAGCTACTTCTTCGGCCGGAGCTACTTCAGTAACTTCTTCTTCTGCCGGTGCAGCAGCAGCTTTTGCTTCAGCCGCCAGTTCAGCATTTCTGGCAGCAATTGCCGCTTCTTTTGCTTCCCTCAGTTTGGCTTCAGCATCCATCTGTTTTTTAACGGCTGCACTCTCTTCCCCGGCCAGGCGTTCGCGTTTGGCCTGAATCTGGGCTTCTTTTTCAGTTAGCCATTTTTCCAGTTTGCGTTCAGCTTCTTCTTCGCTGAAAGCTCCTTTTTTCACTCCACCCATCAGGTGTTTTTTGTAGAGCACACCTTTGTAAGACAAAATTGCCTTCACGGTGTCGGTAGGTTGGGCGCCTTTTACAAGCCAGTCGTAAGCTTTGTCAAAATCGAGATCTATCGTAGCAGGATTCGTATTCGGATTATACGTGCCAATCCGTTCAATGTACCTGCCATCTCGTGGCGCCCTGCTATCTGCTACCACAATGTGGTAGTAAGCATAACGTTTGCGGCCGTGCCGCGCTAATCTCATTTTTGCTGGCATAATTCTAAAATTATTTTTTTGAAAATGTGGGCGCAAAGATAGTATAAAATTCTGTTTACGAAACCCATTACAGCTTTTTTCGTCCCAGTGTAACGTTGAGGTAATTATTGCGACATCCATTAATTATATGGCCGTTTATTTCTGTAACAACCGATTGTTTACTGCCCATTATAAAACTATTTTCAGGAATCGAAACAATGCTGTCTTGAGTTGATGCCATTTTTTAAGGGCTTCTTTTTCTTTCTGGTTTTTATTTTTATCGTCTAATTCGGATAAGGTTCTTCTTATTCTTTTTAAAATAGTGACGTAAAAAAAATGTTGCAGATCCTAAATAATTGATTGCTTAAAACTAAAAAAGGAGAGCTGAATTTACAACTCTCCTTTTGCTGGTAGCGGGGGCAGGACTTGAACCTACGACCTTTGGGTTATGAGCCCAACGAGCTACCAACTGCTCCACCCCGCAATATATTTTTAATATTTTATTTCAAAAGAACTTAATAACTGTGGCAGGTCTTGAACCTCTGTCCGGCATCTACCGGACATGAGCCCAACGAGCTACTCCCGATAGCTATCGGGACTCCACCCCGCAATATATTTTTATAGTAGTCTCACTATTTTCTCAGAACGCGGGTGCAAATATAATTACTTTTTACAAACGCACAAAATTTGCAGAAATATTCCGCAAAGCCTTAACCTATAAATCATGATTGCGGATATAAGGGGGTCACTTTAAATCCGAAAGTCTCAGCTCAGCTAAAAACCGACTGAGTTTTTCCATGTTTTTTACTCCCGGTTCATCTTCAAAACCGCTGTTCAGGTCAATTCCGAAAAGCTGCCGATATTCCATTTTTCTTATTGCTACTGCATCATCCGGTCCAATGCCGCCGCTTAAAAAGAAAGGAACTTTTCCGTTGTATTTTTCCAGGATTTTCCAGTTGAATTTTTTCCCGGAACCTCCCGGCAAATTCGTTTTTGTGTCGAACAGAAAATAATCGACACTTTTTTCATAATCCTTCAACGAACCAAAATCAAAATCTTCATTCAGGTTGAAAGCCTTTATCACTTTCAATCCCTGTTTTTTCAACAAATGGCAGGTTTTCGGATTTTCCTTTCCATGTAACTGTACGTAATCAAATCCAAGGTTTTTAGTCAACCCCAGGATTTCAAAAGCGTTTTCATCCACAAAAACCGCCACTTTGGTTTTGGCTGAATGGAAAAGTCCCGGTTCAGTATTTACCCCCACAAACCGTTTCGATTTTGGGTAAAATATAAATCCCAGAAAATCCACCGGCAGTTTTTCCACGGCTTCGCGATTTGCGGTGTATTTCATTCCACAAACTTTTATTTTCAGATTTTTTGTCATAATTCCGAAATCAATTTTTTACAGGCCTCACCCGGGTTTTTCGTTTTCATAAATGTTTCACCAATCAGAAATCCTTTAAACCCGCTTTTTCTTAAATAGTGAATGGTTTCTGCACCGGTGAGTCCGCTTTCCGAAATTTTCACAAACTTTTCGGGAATAAACTTTGCCAGTTTCACCGACGTTTCCACATCCACTTCAAAAGTCTTTAGGTTGCGGTTGTTCACGCCCACCAGGTCAACAAAATCATTTACCATTTTCAACTCTTCGGCGTTGTGAACTTCCATCAGTACTTCCATGCCTAGACTTTTGGCTTTTTTAGCCAGTGCTTCAGCCTGTTCTTCTTCCAGACAGGCTGCAATGAGCAGAATCACATCGGCGCCAAACGCTTTTGCTTCCACAATCTGGTAAGTGTCAATTATAAAATCTTTCCGGAGAATGGGAATTTCGGGATTGACTTCACGCGCCTTGCCCAGGCTGGCCAGTGTTCCGCCAAAATATTCGTAATCGGTTAAAACGGACAATCCTGCTGCTTCGGCTTCTGCATAACCTTTTGTTACTTCTTCCACTTTCACCCCAAAGTTGATTTCCCCTTTCGATGGTGACTTTTGTTTAAACTCGGCAATAATTCCGGAAGAATTGTGTTTCAGCAAAGCTGTTTTTAGCGAATTGCATTTCCGTTGGTAACCCGGATATTTTTTGAGTGTCGCCACAGGAACCACTTTTTTCTGCCGGACAACTTCGCCCTTTTTGGTTTCTACTATTTTTTCGAGAATGTTCATACCACTGTTTTATGCGCTAAGCGGTTCCAAACCGCTAAGCGCGTGTTATAATGTTGTTACTGCTTTCAGTTTTTGCAACGCTTTCCCGCTTTTCAGCGATTCACCCGCCATATCCACACATTCCGGTAAACTTTTTTCAGCATAAATCAGATTTAATCCGACCGCAGCATTTGCTATCACCACATTGTTTTGTTCTGGCGAACCTTTTCCTTTTAAAATATCCATAAATATTCGTGCGGCTTCTTCAATGGAGTCGCCGCCATAAATAGTTTTGGGATGAATTTTTTCAAACCCAAAATCAGACGGCGAAAAATATCCTTCTTTTTCATTCTGTGCAAAACGGGTTGAATCGGTCAGCGAAACCTCGTCGTACCCGTCGTTGCTGTTGATAACCGTAAAATTTACATCCAGCGTTTCGTACACATTTCTGTAGTGGTTGAAATTTTCAGTATTGTTTACGCCCAGCACCTGGTATTTTGGCAGTGACGGATTAACCATCGGGCCCAGAATATTGAAAAAAGTCTGCACTTTCAGCGCACGGCGCACCGGCGCAATGTACTTCATGGCCGGGTGAAAAAGCGGCGCGTGCATAAAGCAGAAGTTGCTTTTGTCCAAATCGTTTTTCAGTTTGGCCAGGTCGTTGCTGAATTTGTAACCCATGAGTTCCAGAAGGTTGGACGAACCGCTGGTTGACGAAACAGCATAGTTGCCGTGTTTGGCCACATTCACTCCGGCGCCGGCAATGATAAAGCAGGCCAGCGTGGAAATGTTGAACGTGTTTTTTCCGTCGCCGCCAGTCCCAACCACATCAATGGCTTCGTAATTCGAAAGGTCTGTTACCAGGCACAACTCAGCCATGGCATCGCGAAATCCGGCCAGCTCATCCGAGGTGATTGGCCGCATTTTAAAAACAGTTAGAAACGAGGCAAATTCCACTTCACTGTGCATCCCTTTTCCCACTTCAAGCAAACTTTTTTTGGCATCGACGCGGGAAAGCGTGTTTCCTTCAAACAGATATTGTAATGTTTCTTTCATTATATTTTGTTCTTTTAATTGTCTAAAAGTCTTGTGTCTAAAAATCTAATCATCTTTTTTTAGCCAGTTTTCAATCATTTTTTCTCCCAGCGGTGTTAAAACCGACTCGGGATGAAACTGAACCCCTTCCACATCGAACGATTTATGTTTCATCGACATAATCATTCCTTCGTTGTCGAAGCTTGTGATTTCGAAGCATTCAGGAAGATTTTCCTTTTCCACAATCCAGGAATGATAGCGTCCCACATCAAACAATTCAGGCAACCCGTTAAAAAGAACAGAGTAGCTTGCAGTTCGTTTAACAGGCGTGGCCATTCCGTGAATCACGCGGTTCATGTTTCGTAATGTTCCGCCAAAAGCTTCGCCAATGGCCTGGTGGCCCAAACAAACACCCAGCATACTTTTTCCAGGAGCATAAGTTTTAATAATCTCCAAAAGCAATCCCGATTCATTCGGCAGTCCGGGACCCGGAGAAAGCACAATTTTGTCATACTTTTCAATTTCGCCCAGTGCAATTTCATCGTTGCGAAACACATCCACAGGCAAACCCGAAATTTTTTTGATGGCATGCACCAGGTTGTAGGTGAACGAATCGTAATTATCTATAACCAGTATTTTCATTTTTCCCATTTTTGTTGTTTGTTTTTACAACAAGTTTTGCCTTGTCGCTTTTAACTGTGACTGTGACTGAAACCTCTTTAATTAATTTCTTTCGCCATTTCAATGGCTTTTTTCAGTGCAGCCAGTTTATTGTTCACTTCCTGCAGTTCGCTTTCTTCTTTCGAATCGGCCACAATTCCGGCACCGGCCTGATAAAACAGGCGATTGTTTTTACTCAGAAACGAACGAATCATAATGGCATGGTTCACTGTACGGTCAAAACCCAAATAACCGATGCACCCACCGTAGTAGCCTCGGTTTTGGTTTTCGTACCGGTCAATGAGTTCCATCGCTTTGTATTTGGGCGCTCCGGAAAGCGTACCAGCCGGGAACGTTTCGCCGAGAACTTTTATCAGGTTGGTATCGTCGGTTATTTCACCCGAAACCTGTGAAACGAGATGAATCACATGCGAATAAAACTGCACTTCGCGATAAGTTTCCACAACCACATGGTCTGCATTCCGACTTAGGTCGTTGCGGGCCAAATCAACCAGCATCACATGTTCGGCATTTTCTTTCGGGTCATTGCTGAGTTGCTCGGCCAGTTCGCGGTCCTGCTCGTCGTTGCCGGTACGTTTAAACGTTCCTGCTATGGGATGTATGTACGCTTTGTTTTGCTGAATGCGAATTTCGGCTTCAGGACTGGAACCAAAAATCCTATAGCTTCCATAATCGAAATAAAACAAATAAGGCGATGGATTAATGGAACGCAGTGCGCGATATACATTAAAATCATCACCTTCATATTGTTGCGAAAACTGACGACTGAGCACAATCTGAAACACATCGCCGCGGTAGCAGTGCTGTTTCCCTTTGGTAACCATCTGCCTGTATTCCTCATCGGTAATATTCGAAGCTTCGCTGTTCAAAGGTTGAAATTTAGCCGTCGAAAAATTCAGGTTGATGAGGAGATGATGAATATAATCCATTTGCGAAGTTTCTCCATCGAGCAGGTTTTCCACCATGTGAATTTGGTTTTTATGGTGGTCGATGGCCACAATATACTTGTAGAAGCAATATTTCACTTCAGGAATCTGATATCCATCTTTCTTTTCCGCTGTAAAATGAATGTTCTCGAAATGCTGCACTGCATCGAAATTGATATACCCGAACAGCCCGTTTGCCGGAATTTTAATTTCTTCGGATTCCACACTGAACGTTTTGAAAAAAGCATCCAGTTCATCGTGAAGTTTTCGCTTTTCTGAAAGCATGAATTTCTCTTTCTCTTTTCCCGGGAACTCGCGGGTTACTTCGCTGTTGTTGACCGTAAAACAGGCTACCGGATTGAAACACACAAACGAGTAGGCATTTTCGTGCCCGTGGTAATCCGAACTTTCCAGAAGGATAGCTTTTGAATAAAGCGTTCGCAACCGCAGGTAAATGCTAACCGGCGTTACCGTGTCGGCCAGAATTTTGCGCACCACAGGTTTAAATTGTAATTTTTCCATGTTATTCTATTTTGTTTCTTATTCATTATCAATGGCATCCAAAAAAAACGGCTCACCGTGATTCGATGAGCCGTTTTTTGCTTTTTGGGCAATAACGTTACTTCTCTTCACGGATTTGTAAAAAGTTGCTTCGCCACCACCAGTTTGTATTTTTGTAAACTTTCATTTTAATTTTCCTTCCAATACTCTTCCAACAGCTTTTCTTATCATTTTGTTCTTCGGTTTTAAACAAAAAAACCTGCCCTTTTCGAGGAGCAGGTCCAAATTGAAATATCTTTTAAAAATACCAATATGGCTATAAACTCCTCACTTAAGTAAGAAGACCCCACCACGGAAGCCATATTGTATTTATATTTTGAATCATTTTTTCTTTTTACTGAGGTCAAAAGAATAAAAAATTTTCCAAAATTAAAAATAACAGACTGTTTTTTTCTATAACCTTCCTTTCATATTATCGTAATTTAAGGTGTCGTTTATATCAATTAAACTAAAGCGGCCATGAAAAAATTAACTGACTACCGCAAACTATTCTATTGTATTGCAACATTATTGTTTGCAATTCATCCTGTTTTTTCCCAAATGCCTGAAATCACCTGGGAAAAGAGTTTTGAAATTCGCGCATCACACTATTTTTCCGATGTTCTGGAAATGCCGGGAGGGAATTTTATTCTGTTGGGCGCCATTAAAAAGCCGGGTGACCGGAGCTATGACATTTGGTTGCTGGAATGCAACAGCCAGGGCGACACACTAAAAAGCAAAGTGATAAATTTCCCCGGAAATGATATTCCCATGAGAATTATTGCCAACGGAGAAAACGGGCTGTTGATTGTTTTAATGAACTCATCAGAAAATACAGGGCTTATGGCCCGACTGGTAGCATTTGACTCTGCTTTTACAGAACTTTGGGCATTTGTGACTAAACAACAATCTGCTCTTTTGCGAACCGATGTAACGGTGGACCAATCCGGGCAAATCTGGTGGCTGAATACATTTGCGGGCGAGGGAGAAAAACCAGTGGTTTCACTTTGGAAGCTGGACAGCCAGGGAAACAAAACAGCCGAATTTAATATTGAAACCGACACTGCATCAGAAGGTTATGCCATCCGCACCCTACGGGACGGAACACTGGGCATCACCTGCCAGGTTCAACCCGCAAACGGAAAGGCTACTGTTCAGGTTATTCGAATCGATACCGATGGGAATGAACTTTGGAAAACAAACCTTCCTCAAACGGAAAAAATACTTACTCCACAATGCCTGTGCTGTTCTCCTGACAATGCAATGCTGGTAGGAGGCTGGGCCGGTTTGTGCTACAATCCGGATGTACCGGCAGAAGAGCAAATATGGGACTACGACTATTTGCTCACCAAGCTCGATGTCACGGGGAAAGTGCTCTGGACACAAAATTACAACCGCGAAGGTTCGGAGAAAGGAACTGCCATTGCCGTTTTGCCCGACGGGAATATTATGGCTGCCGGCAAATGCGAAACCTCCTTTACCGGCACCATCGGTCCGTGGTTGCTAATGGTCGATAAAAACGGTAAAATGGTAAAAGACACGGTTTTTAAATTTCGGTTTGTGCACGACCAGGCCGCGAGGATTGTATGCACTTCCGATGGAGGATTGCTGATGATTGGTCCGGGTTATATTGAAACAGGGCAACGGTTGACTGGTTGGGTGAAAAAATTGGGTCCGGTGTTATGAAATTATTTTTTTGTAGTTTTGTTGTAAACGAAAAGATTATGAAACAGGTAGTTTTAAACATACCGGATAATAAATACTCCTTTTTTATGGAACTTGTAAAAAACCTTGGTTTTATTAAAGTTTCAAAGGAACAAAAACTGACAAAGAAGGATTTGGAATTTGTGGAGGGTAACAAAAATGCACTCGATCAGGTTGAAAGGCATTTAAGGGGTGAAATCAAACTAAAAACTGCTGATCAACTATTAGATGAGCTTTGATATTTATACTACCGGCTTTTTTGAAAAAGAACTAAAAAGGCTTGCAAAGAAATACCCATCGTTAAAAACCGATTTCAAATCTCTTGTAAAATCATTGAAAGAAAATCCGCAACACGGACAGCCTTTGGGTAAAGATTGTTACAAAATTCGAATGTCAATTTCTTCTAAAGGAAAAGGTAAAAGTGGAGGTAGCCGAATTATTTACTGCCTTAAAATCGTAGCTAAATCGTTTTTTTACTGTCCATTTACGACAAATCCCAAAAAGAAAATATATCAGATCATGAATTGGATAATCTTCTCAAAATAGCGGGATTATTATAAACGGCTCATGCAATAAACAGCCCTTTCCGGTTTGCCTTTCCGTTTTCCGTTTTAGGGATTTCCGAAACAGAAATAATTTTTCTCGGTTGCTCAAACTTTTCCAGTTCCCGCCGGCAAATTTCTTCCAAACGTTTGGTTCCTGCAGCGGAATCTTTCCCTTCCACTACCAAAACCAACTGCTCTCCCAGCGATTCATGAGGCTGTAAAGAAATCAAAAACGGTTCTGAAATAAACGGTTCCAGCTTTTTTTCGATTTGCTCGGGCGAAAATTTGATACCTCCGGAGATAATGACGTTGTCGCTGCGGCCCAGAATCCGAAATGTTTTTTCATCCTTCAGTTGGGCAAGGTCAGTGGTTTGCAGCGGCTGGTTTTCCAACCTGGCCATAAAAATTTGCAGGCAGCCTTCGGCAGATAAACCAACGATGATGTTTTCCAGACAGTGGTACCAACCATCGGCGTCGGCGCCGTTGATTTTTCGCAGGGCAATGTGTGTGGCGGTTTCGGTCATGGCGTAACTCGAATAACAGGCGGTGGAAACTTTTTGCAGGTCCTTTTCAAGCGATGCAGGAATAGATGAACCGCCAATCAGCAGTTTTTCAATATTCTCCAGCAACTCTCCCGGTTCTGATTCTGCTTTCAAAATTTTGGCAACCTGGTTGGGAACCATTGCCGCAAACCGAAACCTTTCCATTTTCAAAAAAGCAAAATCGGTGGAAGGCTCTACTAAATGCAGGTTGAGTTCGCCTAACAGAGCGCGGACTACCATCAGTTTTCCGGCAATGTATTTTATCGGAAGACAGTGTAAAATCCGGTCGTTTTTTTTAAGTTGAAAAAAATGAAGGGTTCGCTGTGCACTTTCGGCCACAAACTCTTTTTTTAACCGGATGGTTTTTGGTGTGCCGGTGCTTCCCGATGTTTTCACTTCAATAAAATCTTCCGTTGAATTCCATTCCTTCAGAAAACCGGCCAGGTCATTTTCCGATTCTGTGGTGTATTTTCTTTGGATAAATTCATCCACCAAAACTTTTTCACCCAACAGTTTGATATGTTTTGGAAACAAGTTCATGTCGTAAACAAGTTTTCAGGAAATTCAAAATTTTTCTCAGGATTAGAACACAGTTCTTCACCTCTGATTTCAAGCGGTGAAGAAATATTGTTGGTGAACAAACTTCCTGTACCCAGTCCCTGATAACCTTGCGCATTTTCGTGAAATGTCCACTGTGCAATGGCATTCAGCCCGATGTTTGATTCCAGGTAGGAGGTAACCCACCAGCCGATTGAACGTTTTTCTGCCAATTCAATCCATTCTTCACAGCCCGAAAACCCGCCGTGCAGACTGGGTTTTAAAACAAGGAACTGCGGTTGAATAGCATCGAGTAGTTTTTCTTTTTCATTGTTGGAATAAATGCCAATCAGTTCTTCGTCGAGCGCTACCGGGATGGGTGATTCTTTGCAAACCGCAGCCATTTCTTCCCACTGTCCGACGGCAATGGGCTGCTCTATGGAGTGAATACCGAATTGTGCCAACCGCTGCAATTTTTCCAGCGATTCATTTGGTTTGAAAGCGCCGTTGGCATCCACCCGCAGTGTAATTTGGCCGGCATCGTATTTTTTCCGAATGCTGCCGAGAATCTCCAGCTCCTTTTCAAAATCGAGGCTGCCAATTTTTAGTTTGATACAGTGAAAACCGGCTTCAATTTTTTCCTGAATCTGCTGCAACATAAAATCAGCTTCACCCATCCAAACTAACCCGTTGATGAGGATTCTCTTTTTCCCTTCAGAAAAACCGGAAGGAAAAAGAATCTGGCGGCCTCCGTTTTGCAAATCCAGCAAGGCGGTTTCGAAGGCAAAACGAACAGAAGAAATATTTTGAGTTTCAATGGGATTTTCAACAAAATAAGCCGGATTGGTGCAAATTCTTTTCAGGAGCGTTTTCACTTCTTCGGGAGTTTCGGTGCTGAGACCGGGCAACGGCGCACATTCCCCAATTCCGGTTTTGTCGTTTTCTTCCAAAAACAAGAACCAGACCGTTCGCATTCGGTATTCTCCACGCGAAGTTTTTGCCGGGCGTTTAAACTGCAGGTCGTATTTTTTGAAATGTGCTTTCATGGGGCTGAAATTATGAATCCGAAACAAAAAAGTAAAGTGAAAGCAAGGGTGGAAAGTGCCAGCCGTTTCAGAAACGGGTCGAGTTCTTTTTCATTCTGAATACGAAAAATCTTCCACAAATCGAGTACAAAAAACGGGAGTGTGACCAGGAACAGCAACTGCCAAATCGATTGAAAATATTTTAGTGTAAAAACAAGCGCAAAAATCCATCCGCCCAAAATCATCGACAAATGGTAAAAACGGGCCTTTTGTGCGCCAATACGCACCGGAATGGTAATTTTTCCCGAGTTGCGGTCGTTAACGATGTCGCGCATGTTATTCAGGTTCAGAACACCGGTACTGAAAAGCCCGATGGTAACAGCCAACAGAAAAATCTCAGCCAGTAAAAATCCGGCATTCAAATAAAAAACCCCCGGCACAGGCAGCAATCCAAAAAACAGGAATACAAACAGATCACCCAGTCCGATGTAGCCGTATGTTTTTTTTCCGGCAGTGTAAAAATAGGCGGCAATCAGAGATAAAATTCCAAATCCAATGAATGTAAAAAAGGCAATTTTTGAAATGTGCCAGGTTCCCAGATAAACCAGCAGAATTCCGGTTAGAAAACTGAGCCCGCCAACTACAATCATTCCGGTTTCCATTTCTTTATGGCTGATTTCGCCACTTTGTACGGTACGGGTCGGGCCCAAACGGAATTGGTTGTCGGTGCCTTTCTGACTGTCGCCGTAATCGTTGGCAAAATTCGAAAAAACCTGGATGAGCGTAGCGGTAACAATGGCCAGTACGCTAACGGTTGCGTCGATGGCACCGTAAAACCATGCCAGTCCGCATCCCATAAAAACTCCCGAAAGTGCCAGGGGAAGCGTTCTCGGACGGGCTGCATTTATCCAGGATTTAACTTCAGCCATAGCTATTGCATTTTAAAATATCTGGTTTTCAGCCAGCTTTTATACATCGGGTCCAGTAACGTAATATCATTGCCGCGAATATCGATTATTTCTTTGTTTTCCAAAGACTTTTTTATTCGAACGACATTTGCAGAGGTTCCCAGGTTGTATCTATCCATCGCTTCCTTTGAACTGAATTGTGTCACATCGTGGAGCAATGCTTTTAAAAAATTGACCTGGGAGTTGCTCAATTCTTCGGTTTTCGATTGAAAAAGTAAACTAAGCTGATCGACAATCCCTTCATGTGCCTCATAAACCGTTTCTTCACTGCATTCATCTTTGGTTCGAAACCAGCACTGCTGGGCCAATTGCTGAACATAGTATGGATGACATTCGGCCAAATCTGCTATCAAAGCTGCATTTGATTTTGAAATTATTTTTTTTGTATCCTTAAACCGGCCTGTAATAAATTTAATCCAATCCTCTTTTTCTATTTTTTCAAGGAACATCAGGTCGCCAAACTTGTAAAAAGGCATGGAAGTATCAGTAAAAACATCCATCAACATGTGGCGTTTACTGCCATATAAGCAATAGGCGGTGTGCTGGTGTTTTTGCCAGTTGGCCCTCAGTTTTTTCTGGAAAGCTACCGGATTCTGAAATGTTGCAATGTTTTGAAATTCATCGATGCATACCACAAACTTCCATCCCTTTGCAATGGCTATTTTTTCTACCATATTCAAAATGTCATCGGGCTGTTTTTTCACTTCTTTCCAATCGAGGCTCAGCGAAACTTCATGTTGATTGTCAGGACTAAAGGATAATTTGGGAAGAAACTTTCCCATGAACGTTTTTGCATTGTCAATCAGCATTTCAAGTTTTGTAGCCGAGGATTTCAGTACTTCTGTTGCAAGTGCCTGGTAAAACTGTTCTTCTGTTCGTACATTAAATGCATCAATAAAGCAAAACCTGAGATTTTTATCCGATTTTCCGGCTTCGAGTGCCGCTTTTTCAACCAATGAAGATTTTCCCCATCGCCGTGGTGAAATCAGCGTGGTATTAACCAACATCAAAAAATTATTGATGAGTCTGCTTTTTTCTTCTTCCCTGTTGGTGAAATTTTTTTTAATGGCTAACCTTCCAAAAACAAATGGCGTTTCCATGTTACAATTTTGTTACAAATATAGCTAACTAAGTTGTAAGTTACAAAATTGTAAGTTACAAAAATGTAACATTGTGTTTTGCATTTCAAAATGCACTCGTTTAGGGAAACTTAGGATGCTTTTGAAAATCGGGTTTGCGTTTTTCGAGGAACGCATGTTTGCCTTCCTGGGCTTCTTCGGTGAGGTAATACAGAAGGGTAGCGTTCCCGGCAAATTCCTGAATTCCCACCTGGCCGTCGAGTTCAGCATTCAATCCGAGTTTAAGCATCCGCAAGGCCAGCGGACTGTGTTCCTGCATTTTTTGTGCCCAGGCCACCACTTCGTCTTCCAGTTGATCGAACGGTACCACTTTGTTTACCAGTCCCATTTCCAATGCTTCGGAAGCCGAGTACTGGAGGCACATGAACCAAATTTCACGGGCTTTTTTTTGCCCCACAATACTGGCCAGGTACGACGAACCAAGCCCGGCGTCGAAACTGCCTACTTTGGGGCCGGTTTGCCCGAAAATGGCATTTTCGCTGGCAATGCTGATGTCGCAAACCACATGTAACACGTGACCTCCACCAATGGCATAGCCATTTACCATGGCAATCACCGGTTTGGGCATACTGCGAATCTGGCGCTGTACTTCGAGAATATTCAGGCGTGGAATGCCGTCTTTATCGATGTAGCCACCGTGTCCTTTTACGTTTTGGTCGCCGCCCGAACAAAACGCCTTGTCGCCGGCGCCGGTGAGCACCACCACATTGATGCGCTGGTCTTCGCGGCAAATGCGCAAGGCATCGCTCATTTCATTCACCGTGGTTGGCCGGAACGCATTCCGGTACCGCTCGCGGTTAATGGTGATTTTTCCAATTCCGTCGAAATAATCGAAAAAAATGTCTTCGTATTCTTTGATGGTTTCCCAGTTGCGTTTTTTATTCATAATTTTTCAAATATTTTAAACCAAAGATCTGACCCTAATTGAATTCTTTTCAATAACAATAAACTTGTTCGCTGCATCTTCACCAAGCTTTTTTAATGCAGCACATAATATATTTGCTTTCTCAAATACATTGTCTTCAGAAAATCTTAAAAGAATAATGCCATAATTGGGTCTTTTTAATCTGAATGTCAAGTCTCCAAAGTCTTTATCAGATGTAATAATTACCAATCTATTTTCAAATGCGTATTCAATAATTTTCGAATCTGGAACTCCTCTCATTAAATCCCTGACAGCAACTACTTCAATATTCTTTTCCCGTAAAAAAGAAATTATAGAATATTCCAGGTTTTCATCAGCCAAAAATTTCATCAGGAAGCGAGTGGGATAGTTACTTCATTTCTTAAAACTGAAGTTGCATAGGCTAAGCAAGCATATAAATCTTCCTCATTTAGATCCGGATAATCCTTATAAATTTCCTGAAAATTCTGTCCGTTTGACATTTTTTCGAGAATCAAATCAACCGGGATGCGGGTTCCTTTTATTACCGGTTTCCCGTACATAATTTCAGGATTAGCTTCAATATGTTTTTCCCATTTTCTCATGGCAGTAAATTTTTCACAAAAATATAGAAAAAGAGTTGTTGCTCCAATTTTTTCTAAATGGCAATTTTAACCTCCTTAAATAACTGGCGGAAAACTTTAGTATTCATTTCAGCATCAGTAAAAATTTCAAGGACAGCTGCTTTACTCTGTGCGGGAGACCAGAATTTTTTCAGTTGTTGTTCCAGATCAGCCTCATTTTCAGCCCGGAAATAATCCAGACCGAAAGTTTGCGCAATTCCTTTGGCACTGGTTTTATTTTCTGTAAAAAAGAATTCGTTGAACGCCGGAGATTCGCCCGGGCCTTTTATCATACTGAAAATGTTTCCGCCGCCGTTGTGGATAACAATTATGCGCAAATTTACCTTGATGTATTTATTCCACAGCGCGTTGGAATCATAAAAAAAGGAAAGATCGCCCAGAATGATGGTATTTATTGTTTCAGATTCTGATGCAAATCCAACAGCTGTTGATAACGAACCATCAATTCCGCTGGTGCCTCGGTTTCCAAAGTATTCCACGTTTTTGGCTGCTTCACAAACAAGTGCATAACGCACCGGAGAGCTGTTTCCCAGATGAACCACCGAATTTTCAGGAATTTTCTTTTGAATGACATCAAAGACCTTCAGGTCACTGTAATCAACCTGCGAAATAAATTCTTCACGAACCTTGTTCACCTGCTGTTCCTTTACTTTCCAGCGGTTGAAATACACTTTTTCTTTTGAAATCATTTGTTCAGAAAGCTGAGCAAAAAAATCAGCAGTTTCCATGTTTATCACCCGTGTGAGCGACTGATAGGTATCGTAATGCTGACCTGACAAACTCAGGTGCCAGTGATTTTCAGGTTTGTTTTTCCGCAGAAACTGTTTGAGCGGTTTGGAAACAAACGAACCGCCGAATGTAATGAGCAAATCGGGTCTGAAATCTTCCGGGTTTTCCGAAAGCAGGGAAGTCATCAGAATATCCACACTTTCCATAAACTGCGGTGAATTCAGATTGGCCAGGTGTTCTTTTACTACCACAGCACCGGTTTTTTTCGAAAACTCAACCAGCATTTTTTCCAGTTGCGCATTGGGAAATTGCTGGCCCGCCAAAATCAATACTTTTTCAGCTTTATTAAAAATCGCAGCCAGTTTTTTTAATTCGTTTTCCGGCAATAACGGTTGTATTTCTGTGGATTCGATAATTTTTACATCTGGCAAATCTTCATCCAACAAATCGTGAAGTGGTTCTTCCAGCGGAATGTTGATGTGTACCGGGCCGGGTGTTTCTGTAACAGCAAAATTCAGCGTTTCGTTGATGATTCGTCCGGCAAACCAAAGTTCTTTTTCCGATTCGCCCATGGGCAGTGTAATTTCCTTTTTGCAGAAATCGCGGTAAATGTTGTTTTGACGGATGGTCTGATTTTCGCCCTGGTCAATCCAGTAAGCAGGCCGATCGGCAGTGAGCAGAATCAGTGGAATATTCTGATAAAAGGCTTCGGCCACGGCAGACGCGTAATTGAGTGTGGCTGTGCCGGAGCTGCAAACCAGTGCCACCGGTTTTTGTTTCGCCTGTGCCAGACCGAGGGCAAAATAACCGGCGCTGCGTTCGTCCACTACACTTCGGCAGTTAAATTTCCCGCTGCCTGCAAACGTGTGTACCAACGGGCCACTGCGCGAACCGGGCGAAATAACGACATCGGTAAATCCTTTTGTAAGAAGAATGGCTGCCAGTTGCTGAATATGTTTTTTGTTTGAAATCATCGGTTTTGCACTGATTCAATGGCCGATAACAGTGTGGTTGCCTTTTTATTGGTTTCCTCCCATTCGTCCTCCGGTACCGAGCGGGCTGTAATTCCGCCACCGGAATACAAAATATACTGTTGCGGCAAAATTTCCATACAACGCAAATTTACAAATAATCCCACATCGCCGTTCAACCGCCACGGACCCAAATAACCGGTGTAATAGCGGCGGTCGTGTTTTTCAATTTTGGGAATGAACTTCGCCGCTTTTGGCTTGGGATAGCCGCATACTGCCGGTGTGGGATGCAGTTCGGCAATAAAATCGCCCAGGTTGGCTTCCAGCTTTTTTGCTGCAAACCGGAAACTGGTTGAAAGGTGTGCAACCTTACCGCTTTCAAGTGTTTCAGGCCCTTGTGTGGTGTAGGGATGGATGTTGAATTTGTAAAACACATCGAGCAGGTATCTCGACACAAAAGCCTGCTCTTCAATTTCCTTGGTGTGCCAACTGTAATCGTTGTCGTTGCTCCGCGACTGGGTTCCGGCAAGTGAAACAGTTTCCAGCGTTTTTCCTTCGGAACGCAACAAAACTTCGGGTGTGGCGCCCATCCATAATCCGGCTTTCGGAAGTTCGTCTCTGTTTGCCGGAAGGTTTACCAGGTAAACAAAAGCGTTTGGCGTTTGCTGCAATAACTGTATGTAAATTTCACCAACCGACTCATTTTTTCGCTCAATGGGAATTAAACGACTAACAATCACTTTTGCCAGCCTGGAGTTTTTTATTTCATTTATGGTAGTTTCAATATTCTGTATATAAGCATCGTGCGAAATGAAAAAGGGTGTGTCGGGCTGAACTTCCAAAACCGGCTCCTTCGGGATATTTTTACAATTAATTTTTACAATTTCATCTATCCCTTTTTTATAAATGCCCGGTTTTAACAGAGCCAGCGGAGCATTTTCATTCATTTGATAAGGTGCAAAAACAAACCCCTCCTGTCCGTTAAGCCTGCTGAGTTGAGAAAGATACACAATCTCCTCTTTTTCGGCCAACAGAATTTCGGGAGTATTGCTCCCGGGCAAAGACCATATTGCAAAAGGGCAGTTTTTTGCAAGTAAATTATCTATAAATGTTCCGAATTTTTTTGTGTCAGTCATTCCTTTCAACTATCATGTTTGTAACACGAACGGTTGAAATCAGCCGTCCTTCTTCGTTTTTAACATCAACATTCCAGATGTGGGTCTTGTTTCCGCGATGGATAATTTTTGCTTCGGCCAGTGCTTTTCCCTGAGCCAGAACACCGGTATGGTTTCCGGAAACCTGAGTTCCCAATACATCACATCCGGATAAATCAACAAGCAACATGCTGCCAAGCCCGGCCAGCGTTTCGGCGAGTGCAAGATTTGCCCCGCCGTGCAAAATACCGTCGGGGCGGCTGTTTTTTGCCGAGAGCTCCAGAAAACCTTCAACTAAACCCTCTTCAATCAAGGTCACTTCAATTCCTAAATTACCAATCAGACTTTTTTTCATTCCCTGATTGATGATTTCAACAGGAGTATCCAAATTCAGTAAACTAAAATCCATAACGGGTTATTAAAAAATGAACCCAAAATTAAGATTTCCTTTTTACTGTGCCAAAGTAAACCGGAAACTTACACCCACATTGGTGTTGGAAGTTGGAAATGAAAGTGATGTAAACGGATTGTTGAGCACCTTATCGAAAAACAGCCGTAACTGGAACCGGTCGCTCAGCATGTAATCGGCCGTAGTTTTTATGGTAAAGGCGCTTTGCCCGGCGGTAATCTGGTCGTCGTCTTCCACAATTTTACGAAGTACCGTTTTGTTTTTCCGGTACGACAGGTCTGCCCTCAGGTTCAGGTCGTTGGAATAAGCCTGCTGCGAGTTTCTTGTTTTAATAATCAGATCCATTTGGGTGAAACGGTAACCCATGCCAATGGTATATTCATCGCTTAAAACCTCGGTGATTTGATTGTTGGCAAAGGAAAGTGTGAGGTTTCTCGATTTTTTAATTTCACCACGAGTCGTGAGGTCGCTGTGCCACATAATGTCCATATTAATTAACGGACTGAAAGTTTCCATAATGCTTACCGAGTTGAAATCGTAAGGAGTTATGAAGTTGTTGGCTATGTCGCGTACGTAACTGAAACCATCGGCCTGTTCTTCGTAATTCAGGTTTGTAATGAATGATCCCACGTTGTAGCTTGACCGGTAAGAGTGTGTGAAGTTTAGCGACCGCATTATGCGGTTAAGACCCGGAATTTTTGAAACCATACCTTCGTACTGGATGCGCCAGTTGGGGCGAATAAATTTAATAGATGGGAAAAGCCCGAGCGAAATATCGTGAGGATCTCTATTCTGGTAGGCAGCCAGAAAAGCCGGCACCAATACTTCCACTGAGTTGGGGCCGTATCCGTCGGGGAAGCCGGGATGTTCGGCGTGCGGTGCAGCAGGATCATAACCAAAACCATTGTTCGGGTCGCGCTGTGCAGCCAGTCTCCGGGCAATAACCTGCCGGTATTCCCTGAAGTTTTCAAACGCCTCCGACTGGTGGACCTCACCTTTACCCATGGCAAAAAATGCAGTTCCCCAGGTAAGGGTTGACATGCTGAAGTTACCGGTTTCGGTAAAGCTGTTGGCCATAAAATCGCCCGACTCCGGATTATAGTTATAAAATTCGCTGATGTTTTTCGAGAACGAACGATCGGCAGTTACGTCGATGCGCAGGTCGGGAAGTGGTTCAACCGTAGCCCTTATGCTGAGCCGTTCATTTTTGGTAAATAAATAGGGCATATTCAGGGTCGAATCGTTTGTTACCCAACCTTTGGTGGCCGCCCTGCGCGCAAAACCATAATCCTGCCAGCCTGCCAGAAAAGGAAGGCCCGGGGCAAAGCTGTCGCCCAAATCGCGTCCAAACATATTTACTTCCGGATGATAGGTGCCTGCACCGAACAAGCTGGGCTCGGGCAAATAGCCGGGAAGAACGGTACCTCCGTTCACACTGTAATTTACCGAAATGGTACGCACTCCAATCAGCATACGCGTGGTCAGATCGAGAATGTCCCTGAACAACGTCTGAGCTCCGGGAACACCCTTTACCGTAACGCTTCCTTGTCCGCCATCGGCCATCGGCGTAAACTCAATGGTATTGGCATCCACAATATTGGTTCTTCCGCGCACGGCTTCGCCATTTTCGCCGGTAACCACCACGCTCACTTTTCGGGTGTTCAACTTATGGGTTATGGTTTGAGGTTCGCTGGCTGCGAGGGTAATATTGCCGGAATAGGTTTGTTCGGCAGGCCTTTCGGGTTGTTGTTGCTGCTGTTGTTGTCCTCTTGCTCCGCTGGTTTGCCGGTTCAGGCTGTAGCGGCTTCCACCGGTTCGGCGAAACTTCTGATTCAGCTCCTGAAAATAGGGCACTTTATTGTACAGACTTTGCAGGTTCACGTTCCCGGTAAGCTGAATATTCCGGGAATTTTGAACACGGTTACCCAGCCTGATGGTATCGGCAGTAATGGGGCCTGCCTGCCAGTCGTAGGTTCCCTGGTAACGCACCGTCGATGAAATAAAGTTAAGCGCCTGAATGCGGTTGATGGGCAACGTGTAAGAAATATTAACGTTATGGTTGTACAGGGTTGGCCTTCCCATGTTCCAGAGGTTGGTTAAAATGGAATCTCTTTTCATCTGATAATCGTCCATTTCTTTGCTGATACGTCCCTCGGGTTCATCGATACGGGAAGTCCCCCGCGAAGAAAAGTCGAATTTAATGGAACGCGTTACATCATATCTCAAATCGAAATATCTGTTCCAGAGAAAATCTTTTTCGTAGGTTGCCGGTAATATAAAATCAGGGTTGGTAATGTTCCGCGTTTGTGTTTCATGATACCGACGGGACAAGTCGGTTCGATAGGAGATTTGGGTAGGCAGCGGATAAAAGTTAAAATCGCCGAGCAGTTTCAGCGGCCCTTTCTGAAGTAACCCTATGTTGTTGAATGGCTCAACCAGTGTAGGCCGGGCGCTGTAGTTGTAGGAAAACATTCCCCGGTAGGTTTTATCTAATTTGGATTCGATATTCACATTCCTTCTGAATATTTCGTTGTAGGAATAGGAAACGGCAAAATTTTCAGGATCCCAGATGTGTGCTTTCGTTTGCTGGCGCTGGGGTTCGATTCGTACGTTGGTAAAATTGAGACTTTTTCGGGTAACCAAATCCTGCGACATGTGCTTAATGGAATCCCTTATCTGCTGCGATTCGGCCCTCTCCAGCGATTTATCCAGTTCAATGTCGGGTTCCAGCGGGTTGTATTTCGGGTTTCGTACACTGCGCGAATAGCCGTAATACATGGGGAGCCTTACCCCCGCTTTTTCGGGGAAGAAGCGGCCAAGGTCGATGGAAGCAGCTACGTCTATTTCATTGAGGTCTTCCAGCGCCCGGCTGTTCACATTCTGGCTGATGCTGCCAAAACCGGCTGAGCGGGTACGTCCGGCCACGGTTATGCTACCCAAATCGGCCAGTCGGGTTGTCGCCCTCGCGTTGGCTGCCCATCCGCCACTCTGGTCAAAATCGGAAAGCCGCATTTCGTTTACCCAGACTTCCACCGATTTGGGACCGGTATTCAGCTGGCCTCTTTTATGGCGAATCCCCATCATCACCACCTGCACATTTCCGAGATTCGGGCTGCCTTTTACCTTCACCCGGTTTTTATCTTTATTCCAGCCCCGGTGAACCGTTTCATACACATCCTGAATTCCCAGTGTGGAGCCTGCCATCCGCATTTCGGCATTCCGGTCGAGTTTGGCGTTGGTAAAAATTTCGAGCGGAATATCCAGCCGGTTTTCATCGGGCCATACAATATACCGATCGCTTTCAATTTCGCCGTTGTAACGCCCGGGCGGTGTCAGTTTCAGCGGTACTTCATATTCATAGTAGTTGAAGTTGTAGTCGGATCCCAACCGGATGAAAAAGTGGAGTTCATCGTCATTCAGTGGATAGTCGGTCATTTCTTCCGCATGTACTTCCAGTTTCAGGCGTCTGTATCTCCTGAAGTCCATGTAAAGTGACTTATATGCTGCACGTGCATCTCCCTGCTCCAGTTCGGTCACTTTCAGCACCATCGACTGTTCATTCAATTGCCTCATTTGAGGATTCTGAGGATCAATTACACGGCTGATTCCCGGAGGCAGAATGTAATTTACCGGCTCACGGCTTCCGTTCTCCTCGATATTAACCGCCGAAACGTCGAAATTTGCATTGGGCGAAACGGCATCCGGCTCTCCAATGTCGCGGGTATAGCGGCGCCAGTCGGCACGTACCAAATCGAGGGTTGCAAAGCGAAGTATAACAGGGTCTTCAAATCCACGCATATACATACGTAAAAAGCGGATGGATTTAAAGTCGCGAATGTTGCCGACTACCTGGTCGGGATCGCGCACCGGAATTTTAAACTGGTACCAGTTTACCTCTCCAATCTGTCCGTTTTTCAACTGCACCCGGCTCTGTTTAACGTCGGTTATGTAGTTGTGTCCCATCTGCATGTCTTCTTTCCTAATGTTTACCCGGTACTGGTAATAGCGCTCGTTTTCGTTCAGGGTATTGTCGTTGTTAATGTCTTCCATGTCGGGAATAGACGATGCTGCCGTTGGATAAGATTCAGGCGACATTTCAGAAGTTGGGGAATTGCCGTCGGGCCCGTTGAATTTTTTGTAACGTTCCAGTATTCCCACTTCGTTTTGGTCGAGGTTTGAACCGCGGTAATACTGAAAATTGTCTGAAGAGGGGTCATTGTAGTATTTTTCAAAAACATCGTCATATACCAATTCCCTTAGCTGGTCGAGGTAATCGGAAAAGAAACTTTGTTCGTGGTCGTCATTCAAACCATCCAGGCCAACATCCTGAAATCTTCTGGATTCCGGGTTATTGTCGAAGGCATTTACCAGCGATTGCAGTGTGGACACCCGTCCCCAAACAGTTGTATCCAAATTGGTAATCACTTCCGAGGTGGGCAGTCCCTGTTCGAATGATTTCCGTCCGTCGCGCAAAATATCTTCGGAAATATCGCCCAGGTTGAAATACAATTCACCGCCGCTGTGCATTCCGAGCGTATCGTAAACAAAGGGGTCCATCATCCAGAATTCAATGAATTCGATGTTGGAAGTTTCGAAGTCGCTGGTTTCAATCCGGCGCATTATACCACCCCATCTCGATTCAGGATCGGCCAGGGTACCATCGGGGTTCACGCCGGAAGAATAGCTGGTGGGGTATGTATCGTAATTATATGGCCCGCGTTCCTCGGGATAGTAGGCTACATCGAAAACCGGAATGTTGGTGGGCTGGCCAACCGGCGATTCCTTGGCCGGAAAAATTTCTTTTTCAAAAACCTCTCTTACGAAGTGGTTCGATTGCAAATCGGGGTTGTTTTTGATGTGGTCGGGTGTAAGGCTGTTGTTACGTAAAAACAACGGGTCGATAATGTAAAAGGCCAGTCTGGCACGGTTAAATCCGTATTCCAGGCGGTTGCTGTAATTTCCTTCGGGGAAAAGATCGTTCTGAAGCTGGGGTGTGCTTGCCAGACTCCACGCCTGTCGCGCCTTCAGGTCGATGGTAGTTTTGGTTCCCTCGAAATCGTCGATATAGGCATTTCCGCTTTTCTCAATTACTTTGGAATGGCCGGGAATTAACCGCGCAACTTCGGCTTCCACATCGATGGTAGAGGGAGTATTTGTTGTGTAAAACGGAAGTGCATCAACCACTTTGGTAAGCAACATGCTTTGAGTGGAATAGCGGGCATCGAAACCGACCATCAGGTTTGAAATGGGGTCTTCCCCGTAATCTACCTTTTGTGTTAAGGGCCTTTCCTGCATGTACAGCGCTGTTGCGCCAATGTTAAAATTATCGGAAAAGGCATAATTGGCATGAGTACCCAACAGGGTTTTTCGCTGCATGGTAAACAGGTCTTCGCTTTCGGTAGAAACCTGTATGGGTGTTCCGGCTTCAAGCAGGGCCTGATTAATAATTCTGACCCGTCCCAGCGTGTAATCAACGGTATAGTCCACATTTTCCATTAGTTCGCGACCTCCGGCAGTAACTTTCACCGAACCCTGCGCCAGGTTGAGTGTTCCCAGCGAAATGTCGGAACCCGAGGCGCCTTTGTAACTTCCCACCAGCCTGAATTTGTTGTGCTCTGCATCCTGTTCGGCATATACCTGTGTAGAGTCGTACAACGACTGAAACGTGTATTTTTCAATCAGCGCCGGGTCCTGAATGGAATCGGCCAGATGGCTGCCAAACGGTTCAATAACAGGAAAAATAATCCGGCCCCGGTTCGAGTTCACCGTAATGCCTTCAAGGTAGTCGAAAACACCATCTTTGTAGGGATCGAGCTGTTTGTTCAGTTTGTCGAGGTTCATTACTTCCAGCAAAATGCGTCCGTTGAGCCTTCCCTCGGGAATGTAATTGATGAAGGTACCGGTAGAGTCGTTCTGATATACAACATTCAGGATAAAATCATCACGGGTAAGCTGATAGGCATCGAGGTTGTATATGTTTTTCATCATTAGGTCCCATGTGGGAATTCCGGGAGAGAGGTTGGTTCCTTTCAGCAGTTTTAAAATGAGAGTTCTGGGGGCTTCAACTCCGTCGGTTGAAAACTCTCCTACCTGAAAAACCTTTCCACCTGATGTATAGCTGAACGCCACCGCAAGCACCTCGTCAGAGTTTAGAGAGGTGTTCAGAGAAATATATCCCAGTCTTTCATTTACCGTAAATTCGGATGAGGTGAGTTTTCGTGCCTGCTCAATTCTTTCGTAATCCTGTCCGCCGGCAAAATCAGGCGCAAATTGCGACAATACGGAAGTAATGTTCTGATTCATCCGAATGTCGCTGTATGTGTTGGCCATTTCGTAGTAGAGGTTATTGGCGTCGTTGTGGGGAAATACATTTTCAGGATAGGGCATTCCCGTAGTTTCCTGAAAAGCCGGAATGTTGTTAAAAATGTGTGGGTTGTGTTCACCCAGGTCCTGGAATGCAATAATATTACGCGACTCGGTAAAATTGTTCGATTTGTTGGTTACCCAAATTTCAATTTTGTTTATGGTGATTGGCGAGGTGGGCACCGCCGTGTTTTTCAGCCATTTGTCGTAGTTGTCGCGAAAGTATTGTGAAAGGAAAAAATGGCGGTTGGCATCGTAGTTTGCAGCCGAAATTTCATAGTTGGTTACCTGCGCGCCGCCTTCGGTTTCCACTGTTTTTGATTCGCCTTTATGCTGTGAAAACAGGGTGGTTACTGTCAGTCGTCCAAACTGCATTTCGGCTTTCACACCAAATAAATTGGATGCCCCGGTAATGAGCGAACCACTTAAAGGAAGCGAAACGTTTCCTGCTTCAATTCGTTTGATGATTTCATCTTCATCGCCGGTATATTCCAGGTTCATTTTGTTTTCGTAATCGAACGTGGCCTCGGTATTATAGTTTACCCGCATGTTCATTTTGGTACCAATCTGGCCCATTACGTTCATCTGTATTTTTTCGTCGAAATCGAAGGTAGGCACTCTGCGCAAACGCTCGGGAATGGCTGGGTTTTCGGTAGTATTTACCTGATAACCAAAACTTACCTCTACGTACCCCTGCGGCTGAATATTCACCACATTGCCGCCAAAAACCCGGTTGAAAGCCTCGCCCCCAATGGTGAGCTGCGGAATGAGTGAGCCGCGCTGGTCCATTTCGTGCACCCTGCTGCGCTGCCGCCAGTAACTCCTGATGGACTGGTCGAATTCGTAATTGATATAATCGTCGAGCGACATGGCTTGCGGAAGACGGTAGTTGAGGTTGCCGATTTTTTCGTAGAAAATGTACTGTCCGGTAACCGGGTCGTATTCAATTTCGAAGTTGATGTTGCTGGGTTTATTCAGAAAAAGCTTGGTAGAATCCTGCGAAGGTGTGCCAAAAGCAGGCTGGTCTTGAAAAGGAAAGGGCAGTGGCCCGACGGTGTCCATAACAACGGTGTCCTGTTGCTGAACAAAGGAAAAATTGTTCAGACTACTTTTGGCCGCAATACTGGTTGCAGAAAATGCAAGCAGGGTGGCAAGCAGGCAAGAGAAGTATAATTTTCGTAAAAAACGGGCCAATTCCATTCCTGTTTTATAACCTTTTTAATGCTGTTTTTATCACACGCTCTACGGTCGCTTCCGGATTTTCTTTCATAACTTTCGATACTACCTTGTCTGCATCCTTTTTCGCGAATCCCAGCATGACTAATGCTGATAACGCTTCATTTCGCAGAGTATTGTCTGATGAAATTAAAATTTGAGCGCTTTCAGGCATTTTACCGAGCTTGTCGCGCAGGTCGATGATGATTCTTTGGGCTGTTTTGGCGCCAATGCCTTTCACTGCTTTTAGTTCATCTGCATTTCCCGTAGTTACGGCAGAAACAATTTCGTCGGGATTGAGCGAGGAAAGCATCATCATGGCTGTGCCGGCGCCAACACCACTCACCGAAATGAGGTTACGAAACAGGTCGCGCTCGCGTTTTTCAGCAAACCCGTAAAGCACATGGGCATCTTCGCGTACTACCTGATGAACAAGTAGTTGTGCCTCTTTCTTCCCGGTTAGCTTACTGTAGGTGTTCAGCGAAATATTCACCAGGTAACCCACGCCGGCTGCATCAATCACAACGCTTGCCGGGTTAATCGAGGACACTGCCCCCCTGATATATTCGTACATAGGAAAAGATTTTAATAATTTTGATCGTCATCTGCTTCTATGTCAACACTCTCGTCTTCCTGATTGGAATTGAAATCAAATTTCTTTAATGGATTTTTGGAAATTTCTTCATGAATTTTCCGGTTTTTGAAAATATCGATGGCAAGGAATAACGATTGCCTGAACGAATCGGGTGAGGCTTTACCTTCGCCTGCAAGCGCGAAAGCAGTGCCATGCGCGGGCGAGGTTCGTATTGCCGGCAATCCGGCAGTGTAGTTCACTCCGCGTTCAAACGATGCCAGTTTGAAGGGAATCAGTCCCTGGTCGTGGTACATGGCCAGAATGGCGTCGAACTTGCGGTAGTCTTCCGAACCAAAAAAGCCATCGGCAGCATAAGGCCCCAAAGCGATAATGCCTTCTTTTTTTGCCTCGATAATGGCCGGCAAAATAATATCGTTTTCTTCTTTTCCGAGCAGTCCGTTGTCGCCTGCATGCGGGTTCAGCCCAAAAACAGCAATGCGCGGACGGGTAATGGCAAAATCCTTGTTCAGCGACTCGGAAATAATCCGCAATTTCGATATAATCACTTCCTTCGTAATGTGTTCAGAAACTTTTGAAATGGGCAGGTGCGTGGTTACCAGTCCCACCTTCATGGTTTCACTCACCATCAGCATAACAAAGTTGGGCGAGTTGAACCGCTGTGCCAGAAATTCGGTATGTCCCGGAAAATTAAATTTTTCACTTTGAATATTGTCTTTGTTGATGGGGGCGGTAACAAGCACATCAATTAATCCTTCCTGCAGGTCGGTAACGGCGCGGTCTAAGGCCATAAAGGCTGCTTCGCCGGCTTCAGGAGTCGATTTTCCCAGTTCAACCCTAATGTTGTCGTCGATGCAGTTGAGCACATGTGCCCGGCCCGGTCCGGCCTCTTTGGGTGTGCGTACATGGTTCAGGCTGAGGTTGTTTATATTCAGTGCTTTGCGGTGGTAGGCAGCCACTTTGGGCGATCCGTAGATGATTGGAATGCACATTTCCAGAATACGCGGGTCGAGCAGGGTTTTCATAATTACCTCGTAGCTGATTCCGTTAATGTCGCCGTGTGATATTCCAACTTTTATTGTATCTGTCATTTCTTGTTTATTATCAGATTATTAATTCCATTTAAGAAAACGGATGGCAAAGTTACGTTTTTAATTGATTTTTTTCAAAAAGTGGTAAAGCAGACGGGTTCCAACACCTGTTCCTCCTGCGGGGCGGTAAAAATCCTTTTCCTGCAGAAAGGCCACTCCGGCAATGTCGAGGTGCAGCCAGGGATAGCCGGTGAAGTGTTCCAGGAATTTTCCGGCAATGGAAGTTTGGCCTTCGCGCGCGCCGAGGTTATTCAAATCGGCTACATTCGACTGAAGCGGCTTTGCAAATTCCTCCCACAGGGGCAGCTCAACCACCCTTTCATAAATTTCATCACCGGCTTGTTTTAGCTTCATCAGTTCTTCGGAGCTGTTCCCCATAGCTGCAAGTCCCTGGGTGCCTGAAATAATTTCGACCGAACCGGTGAGCGTTGCAATATCCAAAACCAGAGCCGGATTGTATCTTTTGGCATAGCTCAATGCATCGGCGAGCAACAGACGGCCCTCGGCATCGGTGTTTTTGATTTCCACCGTAGTGCCATCGAACATGGTAATTACATCGCCCGGCACATAGGCATTGCCATCGGGGCGGTTATCGGTTGCCGGCACCAGTCCCACCACATGCAACGGAAGGTTATTTTTTGCTGCTGCAAAAAGTGTGGCAGCCACCGCCGCACCGCCCGCCATGTCGCATTTCATATAATCCATCGACTGTTTGGTTGGTTTCAGGCTCAACCCGCCAGTATCGAAAACCACGCCTTTGCCAACCAAAACCACCGGCTTTTTATTGGTTGCATTTTCGGGTTTCCACTCCATAATTGTAAATGTCGGTTCATCGATGCTGCCTTTGTTCACCGCCAGCAGGCCACCCATGCGCAAGGCTTCAATCTTTTTTCTGTTAAACACCTCCACTGAAAAACCGGCTTCTTTGCCCATTTTTTCCATTTCTTCCGAAAAACGGGTTGCAGTAAGGTACGAAAGCGGTTCGTTTACCAGGTTTCGGGCATGATATACAGCCTGTGTCAGGTTTCTCAGTTCATTTAGTTGTTCCTGACTCACATTTTCGTCGGTGATGAAAATTTTGGCGGGCATAAAACCGTCCTTCTCTTTTTTGTATTTGGAAAAGGAATAGGCCGAAAGCAACAGTCCTTCCAGAAACGGAAGGGTTAAGGGCAATCCATCCATTCCGGTAATCTGCAGGGTATCCGCTTTTTCATTTTTCAAAATCTCATAAAACTTTGAGCCGGACCTGCGTGCCATCTCCGCCATCTGCACCGGTTTTTTTTCTTCTTTTGGATTGTGAAAAAAATAAACCAACGGCTGTTTGTAAATAGTCCATTCGGTTTCTGATGTGAGTTTTTCTTTTAAATAATTTTGTTCAGCATCAGCAATAAATGGCAATGAAAGTGCCCAGGGGTTGCCTGATAAAACTGCTGTGGATACGTTTTGTTTCAGTATGGTTGTTTTTTCTAAAATTGGTAACATGGTATAAGAATTTGTGCCAAAAATACGATAAAACTTATTTTTTTGAGTTGAAAAGCTTGCTATGCCTTAAAACAACGAAAAAAATGGCAGGTTTGTTTTTTTTGGAACAAGGTTATGCTATTTTTGCACATTCAATTTAAATAAATTACAAAAGCAACATGTTTACAGTCGGTCTGTTTTCAACACATATACCCTACATCGCTTTTGTGTTTTTCTATGCCTTTTTTTTTCTTTTTGGCATACAAAAAGCTCATGCAGGCGAGCTGTCCGGCACTGAAAAAGTATCGGTTGTTGCATCATGTCAGGTAACCGAAACCGAAGATGAAGCCTGTATCTGTTCCTTTTCCACCTATTGCGAACATCCTGTAAAAAAGAATATTTCACCTCCTGTTACCATACTTAAATTATTGCCTGGCAATGCTTTGCCGGAAATTTCAGTTGAGTTTGATTTTTCCCGGTTTTCGCGACCCCCGCCTGCAGCCTGATTTTTTCCCGTTTGATTTTATACTTGTTTTAACGCTTTGCGTCTGAATTTTATTAATTCTTCAACAATCATCATGAAAAAATTAGGATATTTTACATTCAATTTTTTGATTTTTCATTTTTCGTTGCTGGCCAACCCAACCGAGAACGACACCCTGAAAAATTACAGGCTGGATGAAGTAATCATCAAATCGCCCAAGTACAACCGGAATATTTTCGACATACCAGCCTCGGCATCTATGGTTTCTGAGCGGATGGTTGAAATAAACCGGATAGAAAACCTGACCGGTATTTCATCGGTGATTCCCAATTTTTTTATGCCCGAATACGGGTCGAAATTAACTTCGCCGGTTTACATCCGCGGTGTGGGAAACCGCATCAACACCCCATCGGTAGGCTTGTATGTGGATGAAATCCCCTATTTTGAAAAGGCAGCTTTCAACTTCGACTTTTACGATGTTGAACGAGTAGAAGTATTGCGCGGCCCGCAAGGCACGCTTTACGGACGAAACGCCATGGGTGGGTTAATCAATGTTATTACCAACAAGCCGCACGACGAGCAGGAAACAAGCATCTCGGTGGATTACGGCAACTTTAATCAAATCAGGTCAAACATCACCCACAACCAGCCCATTGGCAAATCATTTTCGGTACAGGGAAGTTTAAACCAACAGCACAATTCCGGTTTTTACGAAAATATGTACACCGGATCCGAAGTGGACAAAATCAATAGCTATTCCGGAAAGTTGAAGGCCCTTTATTCGCCGTCGGAAAAATTTAACGCCCAGGGCAGCATCCAATACGAAGACAGCCGGCAGGTCGGGTATCCTTATGCTGTATTCAACGACGAACAGATGAAAGCGGGCGACATCAGCTACGACAAAGAGAGCATTTACAACCGCAAAATGTTGTCGGCAGGACTTAATCTGAATTATTCGGCGCCGGGTTTTGTTGTCAGGGCAGTTAGCAGCCTGCAGGCACTGGACGATTTTCAGGAGATCGATCAGGATTTTACGCCCCTGTCACTGGTGTTTGTCACACAAGACCAGGAGGTGAACATGCTGGCCCAGGAGGTAAACATCGAGTCGTCAGGTGATGGTGCATACAACTGGTTGTTCGGTGTGTTTGCCTTCCGGCAGTTGCTCGACAAAACCGTTTCGCTGGAATATGGCGAAGACGGCCTGGTACAGTTCCGGCTGCCGTTTTCATCCTATTCCTACACCAAAACACACGAACATATCAACCGGGGAGCCGCTCTGTTTCATCAATCCACAATAGATGCCGGCCGTTTTACCTTTTCGGCCGGCATACGTGCCGATTATGAAAAGGCTACCCTCGATTATACTGACGACCAGTTCATAAACGGCAACCCAAACAGGGCCGATGAATTTGAAAACGATATGGACTTCTTCGAAATTCTGCCCAGGGTAGCGGTTACCTACAGCATTAACGATTACCTGTCGCCTTATGCCACAATTGCCAAAGGGTATAATTCAGGAGGTTTCAATTCCACTTTTGAACGTGAGGAAGACAAATCTTTCAATCCCGAGCAATCGTGGAACTATGAAGCCGGTATTAAGGCCAAATGGCTTCAGCAACGCATTTATGCAAATTTTGCTGTTTTCTACATCGACTGGAGCAACCAGCAAATTTACCAGACCGTGCCCAGCGGTGCAGGCTCCATGCTTACCAACGCAGGAAAATCGGAAAGCAAAGGGTTTGAGCTGGAACTGAAAGCGCTTCCGGTTCAAAACCTGGAAACATGGGTGGCTTTTGGATACAACGAAGCCAAATTTGCGGAGTATGTGAAAAACGACAACGAAGATTTCAGCGGAAATTACCTGCCCTACGTTCCGCTTTATTCATTCAACGCAGGAGGAAACTACCAGATGAATGTACGGGCCGGCTGGCTCGACCGGATAAGGCTTCACCTGGCCTACAACGGCTTTGGCAAACACTACTGGCACGAGTCAAACGAAGCTTTCCAAAAATATTACGGATTGCTGAACTCCCGTGTAAGTTTCGAAAAAAACAATGTTGGCTTGTCGTTCTGGGGTAAAAACATCCTGAACACAGAATATAATTCGTTTTATTTTCAGGCCCTGGGAAACTCCTATGCACAAATTGGCAAACCGGCAACCATGGGTATTAACCTCAAAGTAATGTTCTGATTCGAATGATTAAAAAAGAAACCAACAAGTATTTTACGCTGCTGAGCCTGTACCTGGCCCAGTCCATCCCCATGAGTTTTTTCTCTACCGTGGTGCCGGTCATCATGCGCATGGAAAACTATTCGCTGGAATCCATCGGCTATTTGCAACTCATCAAACTGCCATGGATTATCAAGTTTCTGTGGGCGCCCCTGGTTGACAAAACGTGCAGCAGCACCAGGCAATACCGGAAGTGGATTCTGGTTTCGGAGGTGTTTTATGCAGCAGTTATTTTTTCCATCGGCTTTTTAAACCTTGAAACCAATTTTACCACCATCATTGTGTTGATGGTCATTGCGTTTATGGCTTCGGCAACACACGACATTGCCACCGATGCGTTTGCCATTCTCATTTTAAAGGAGCGGGAACGGAGCCTGGGAAACAGCATGCAATCGGCTGGAAATTTTATTGGCGCACTGGTGGGAAGTGGGGTGTTGCTGGTTATATACCATTACTGGGGATGGAAATACCTGCTTTTTTCGCTGGCAGCCTTTGTGCTTGTGGTATTGATTCCTATTTCGCTTTATCCGGCCAAAGAGAAAAAACAGCTCGAAAAATCGCGTAAAAACATATCACCGCTCGAGTTTGTCTGGTTTTTCAAGCAGCCAAAAATTGGCGGGCATCTGTTGCTTTTGTTTTTGTTTTACTCGGGGCTTATTGGAATATTAACCATGATAAAACCTTACATGGTTGACCTGGGGTACGACGTAAAAGAAATCGGCTTTATTGCGGGTATTTTTGGTACGGCCTGCGGCGCCGCAATGACCGTTCCCGCCGGGTTTTTAATCAGAAAAAAAGGACTGAACAAGGCGGTTTGGATTTTCCCCTCAGTGAATCTGGTGGCGTCGCTTTTCTTTTTCGGACTGACATTTACAAACCATGCCGCCTACCTGGTTTACATTGCCATTGGGTTGCTGTGGGCTGCGTATGCCATGTCGTCGGTGTTTGTTTATACCCTGGCCATGAAAATCGTAAGGAAAGGACGCGAGGGCACTGACTTTACTCTTCAGATTGTGATTACGCACCTGAGCAGCCTTGTTATTGCCGTTATGAGCGGGAAAGTGGCAGACGCTATCAATTACCGGGGCCTGTTTGCCATTGAAGTTGCCATCGGCTTGCTGCTGTTATTGCTGATACCCGTGCTATACAAGAATCATTTTTATAACATTTATGAAAATTCCTGAAACCCTGATTCAGAAATACAATATTCCGGTTCCGCGATATACCAGTTATCCGCCGGCAAATTTTTTCCACCCGGGTTTTCTTCCCGACGATTACCGGAAAGCCATTGAAGAATCGAACCGCGATTGGCCGCAAAACATCTCTCTGTACGTGCACATTCCGTTTTGTTCCAAAATGTGCCACTTTTGCGGCTGCAATACTCATTTCACGCGCGACGGGAAAAAAATGAAGCGGTATGTTGAGGCAGTGAAAAAAGAGATTGGAATGGTAAAAAAACTGCTTGACCCTTCCCGCAAAGTTTCACAAATTCATTGGGGAGGAGGAACTCCAAACGCTCTTCCGGTGGAACTGATTCGCGAAATTATGGAGGTTATTCACAAGAATTTCTCCTTTTCTGAAAAACCTGAAATCGCCATCGAGTGCCATCCGGCCATGCTGGATGAGAATTACACCGCTCAACTGGTGTTGGCCGGGTTTAACCGGTTCAGCCTGGGCATTCAGGATTTTAAACAGGAAGTGCTCGACAACGTGAACCGCGATGCGCCGAAAGTGCCGGTAGAAGAAATCATGAGCTGGATAAGAAGTTTCGGGAATGTGGGTGTAAACCTCGACTTTATTTACGGCCTGCCATTTCAAAACGAAAAATCGTTTTCCGAAACCATTGAAAAAGCAGTGGAGCTATCTCCCGACCGTCTGGTTACTTTTTCGTATGCTCATGTGCCGTGGATAAAAAAGGCACAAAAAATTCTGGAATTCCGCGGCCTTCCCGAGGCCAATGAGAAGTTGTCCATGTTTGAAGCAGGATTCAAAATTCTTACAGAAAACGGATATGCCCCCATTGGGCTCGACCACTACGCAAAAGATACCGATGAACTGAGCATTGCACTGAAAAACCGCAATCTGCACCGTAATTTTCAGGGTTACTGCACCCGCGAAACCACCGGACAGGTGTATGCTTTTGGCGCCACCGGCATCAGTCAGCTCAAAAGTGTGTATGCGCAAAACGGAAAAGATACCAATACCTATGTGGAAACGATCAACAGCGGGCATTTTACCATTGAAAAAGGATACCGGCTCAGCCGGGATGAAAAAGTTATCAGGCATGTGATTACCGAAATCATGTGCAACGAATACGTTTCGCTGGACGAAACCGCTGCGGCATTCCAACTCACCAAAGACGAGGTAAAAGCAATACTGAAATTTGACCTGTCGCTGTTTAGCGGCTTAATAAATGACGGTTTGCTGCACATTGAAAAAAGTGACAATTTCAAAGTCACCGGGACCGGCAGGTTTTTTATTCGCAATATTGCCGCACAGTTCGACCCAAATTTAAGAACAGCGACCCAGCGGTTCTCAAAAGCTTTATAGCAGAATGATGAAAAAAACAAAAATTAAAACAGCCATTGTGGGGGCAGGACTAACCGGACTGACCACTGCGTTTTACCTGAAAAAAGCCGGAATTGAGGTTGAAATATTTGAAAAGGACGACCACTCCGGAGGGGTCATTCAAACGCATCATGAAAACGGGTTCACTTACGAGTCGGGGCCCAACACCGGCATGTTGTCGCGCCCCGAAGTGGTTGAACTGCTCGGGGAGCTGAAAGACGACTGCACCCTTGAAGTGGCCGACGAAGCAGCCAAAGCCCGCTGGATTTGGAAAGGGAAAAAATGGAACCCGCTCCCCTCGGGGCTTACAAGCGGCATTTCCACATCGCTTTTTACTTTTCCCGATAAGTTGCGCCTGCTGGGAGAACCTTTCCGCAAAAAGGGAGAAAACCCCAACGAAACACTGGCCGGTTTGGTGTTGCGGCGCATGGGAAAAAGCTTTCTCCATTACGCCATCGATCCGTTTATTCTGGGAATCTACTCGGGCGATCCGGCCCGGCTGGTTACAAAGTATGCATTCCCGAAACTTTACCGGCTGGAACAGGACTACGGCAGTTTTATAAAAGGTGCCGTGAAAAAAGCAAAAGAGCCCAAAACCGAACGCGAAAAAAAAGCAACCAAAGAAATTTTTTCTGTGGCTGGCGGATTGAGCAACCTTATCCAAGCCCTCGAAAAGCACATCGGGAAAGAAAATATCCACCTGAACTGCAAAAACCTCTCTTTTCAGCAAAACGAAAACGGATTCTCAACGAAACACAGCGACCATGTTTTCAGCCACGTTGTTTCCACCACCGGCGGATTTGCATTGGAACAGCTCTTCCCGTTCATTGACGAAAATCAGCTGAAGCCTGTGCTCGAAATGGAATATTCCAAAGTGGTGCAGGTTACACTGGGATTTCACAACTGGGAAGGAATCCCTCTCCGTGCATTTGGCGGACTGGTTCCTTCTGTTGAACAACGCCGCATTTTGGGTGTTTTATTCCTTTCCTCGTTCCTGAAAAACAGAGCGCCCGAAAAAGGTGCATTGCTTTCGGTATTTCTGGGAGGGATTCGAAAACCGGAGATATTTGAACTGCCCGACGATGAAATTATGGGGATGGTTAAAGAGGAACTAACTGAAATGATGCAACTGAAAAAATGGATGCCCAACCTTGTAAAAATCTTCCGGTACCGGCACGCCATACCTCAGTACGGGGTGGAATCGGAAGAAAAGCTGAAAGCCATTTCGCGGCTCGAAAAAGAATTTCCGGGTCTGGTGCTGGCCGGAAACATTCGCGACGGAATTGGTATTGCCGATCGCATTAAACAGGGCAGAACAGTGGCTTCAGAAATAATTGATTCAATAACATGAAGAGCAAAAAAACAGCCGTATTACTAATGAATGTTGGCAGCCCCGACGAGCCAAAAATTGGCGCTGTATGGCGGTATCTCACCGAATTTTTAAACGATAAGCGGGTGATTGACCTTCCCTGGTTGCTTCGTAAATTTCTGGTGAATTTCATCATAATCCCTTTCCGGGTGAAGAATTCAACACGGCTGTATAAGTTGCTCTGGACCGAAAAAGGTTCTCCCCTTATTTTTCATTCTTACGAAATGAAACAAAAACTTCAGACAAAACTGGGCAACAATTTTGAAGTTTTTGTGGCCATGCGTTACCAAAACCCCGACTATAAAAGGGTTGTCGGGCAAATTCAGGCGCAGGGCTTTAAAAAACTGGTGTTATTTCCCCTTTATCCTCACCATGCCATGTCAACCACCGAAACCACCGTGGAGGCTGTTAAACAGGAGTTGAAAAAACTTCGGGCTGAAACCGAATTAAAAGTGGTGGACCAGTTTTACGACCATCCGCAGTTTATTCAGGCTTTTGCCGAACAGGGCCGGAAATATGATCTTACGAAATACGACCATGTGGTTTTTTCCTATCACGGGCTTCCCAACCGGCAGCTCGAAAAAAGTCACCCGGGTATTCGGGTGGAACAGTGTTCCTGTCAGCAATCCATTCCCGAATATGGCCGGCGTTGTTACCGAGCCACCTGCTTTGCCACCACCCGGCTGCTGGCAAAGGAGCTTGGCCTGCAAACAGGCGAATACTCCGTGGGATTTCAGTCGCGCCTCGATAAAAACTGGATGGAACCTTTTACCGACGACCTCCTTTTGGAGAAACTGAGGGAAGGGAAAAAGCGCATCCTGGTTTTTGCACCGGCCTTTGTAACCGACTGCCTGGAAACGATTATCGAAATTGGAGATGAATACCGCGAAATGTTTCTGGAAGCCGGCGGAGAAAAATTGCAACTGGTGGAAAGCCTGAATGCCGGAGAAAACTGGATTGGTGCAATGGCAACTCTTGTGCGGGAAACGTGTTGAAGTTCATAAGTGACCTACATCCCGAAGGTTTTTGAAACAATAAATGTAAATCCCACGCCGGCGCCCAGTTGCGTGCCGTTAAAATGCTGGTAAACAGGAACATCAACCATGCCCGAAAGGTACCATTCGTCCATCAGGACGTAGTTGAGCTGAGGCGCCACAAAAAACAATATGCTTCCCGAAGACTCCTTCTTCTTTCCTTCCACTGTGTCGTGAGCGCGAATTTCGTTGCGGATTTGCAAAATGGCTGTCCAGTTGTCTTTAAAAACAGGCTGCCGCAGGTGTTTCGAAATGTAGAGAGAGTTGTAAACCGATGTGCCCAGCCGGTAATCTTCTTTGTTGGCTGCATGTGTTTCAACACGATTGGTGAAAAAGTAGCGCATGCCCGTGCCCGACTGTTCTTTCACCAGCGAAGTACTGAAAACCGCCCCGAAAGCCCCGATGGTTGGCTGTACCTCCACCGGCAGTTTCACATTGTTTTCCGACCACTGCAATTCACGCGAGAAGGGGATTTTTACCCCAGCCGAACCGGTGATGTAAAAACGGTTGAAATGGTCGGTTAGGAGACTGTGTTTGGCCAGCACGACTGTATTTGCCAGCCCTTTTCCGGTGAGCGAATAAGCCGGGTCGGTGTTGTAATCCTGTGTTTTGTTGAAGAAATAACCCGATTCCACTTCCAGGGTAAGCTGGTTGGTGAGACCGTAGCTTCCAATGAGCGAAAGGTAGTTGTAATGAGCCCTGCTGATGAGGTCAAAATCAGAACGGTTGCCTCCCTCATAATACTGGTTTCCCTGTCCGAATTTATAAAAAGAAATTACCCGCACCGTACCTTTCTCCAGCACCAGAAGGTTGTCGGTTCCCCCCACCGGATTTACCGACGACAGGCACTGCGCTTTTGTGTACCAGATGCAGCAAAATACGCCAGCTATCAGCAGTATCCACTTTTTATTCATACACAACAATATCTATGGTTTTGGTTTCTTCCTGAGTGCTCCCGCTGGAGATGCGGCACGAAATCCGGTTTGTTCCCACTCCGCAGGGCGATGCAGCATAGGTTATTTCGGCGCCCGAGCCCAGAATGTCGCCAAAAGGGCTTGCCGACCAGTAATATTCCAGCCGGTTTCCGGTTGCCGTTGCCTTTACTTTTACTGTTTCGCCCGGAGCAATGGTATCTTTTTCAGCCACCAGCGACTGAAATACCAGTTCACCCGGCTCGTCGGGTTCGTCCTTGCTGCAACTGCCTGCCCAAATCGGGGCCAGCAACACAAAAAAGAGCGTAATTACTTTGTAGTTCATCATATTAGTTGTATTAATCATCTTTTACGCACCTCACGGAAAAACCGTAGCTTTTGGGAAATGTATTCCAGCGACCCACTGCCGTGGAATAGGCATCGAGGCAGCGACGCCATGCCAGAGTGCCGGTATATTCGGTTGAAGTCCACATGTATTCCATCCGTCCCATCAGGCTGAAGCCTCCGCTTGAAGACCGTCTTCCTGCAAGCTGGGCTTCGTAACCGGATTCACCGCCGTCCAGCATCATGGTACCTACCGGCGAACCGCGCCAGGTATTTACCATATTGGCTTCGGCTTGTGTCATGCCCAGCGCCTTTTCCAGTTGCTTCCATTCATCGTCGGAAGGCAGGTGCCAGCCATCGGGACAAATTCCCTGTGCTCCCTCCTCTTTCGATCCGTTCATGGCCACATCCCATGTGTATAACAGGCCGTATTTTGCAATGGAATCTTCGTTGTCAATGTAGGCATACCCGCTAATGGCCGAACCGTCGGGCGTATGGGTTACGCGCAGGTTTTCCTGTATCCAGGTCTGTTCGCCAATTTCAATAATGTTGTAGATGTTCCCGACCACATCCATCACACCCTCAAGGGCAGGCTGTGTTACCACAAAAGTGTCGGTTACCGATTGCGGCGCCTGGTCTGTTACAGCCACATTGTAAATCCCTGCCTGAATTCCGGTGAGGTCTTTGGTGGTGTCTCCGGTTGACCACAGAAATGCATAGGGCTCCAATCCTCCCGTAACCGTCAACTTGATGCTGCCATCACTGCCTCCATATTCCGACACATGCTTTATTTCTGCTGTTAGCTCCAAAGGCGGAACCGATTCCTCATTTTCGCAACTCAAAAAAAGAAGAACTGCCAGAGAAAGAAAAAGAACCCAGGCTGTTTTCTTTATAATCAAAACTTTATAACTTTTGTTCATATTTTGACTATGTATATATTTCAAATTCATATTTTTAATAATATTCAAAATTATAAAAATACGGAATGATTTAAAATGATTTCGCCCATAAAATGTTGAAATTCCGGTTGGCATAATCGCATTATTACAACACAGCTTCATCTTTTTTCTTTATTCGAGCCACAATAAAAAATCGTCTTATTCATACTATTAAAATTGTTTGTTTTCAGCGGTATAGTATGGAACTCGCATGTAGTTTAATACTCTTCTTGGGTGTAAATTTTTTACATGCTCGTTTCATATCTTTTTTACAAATCGGTCCATTACAAACCTGGCCGATAGTCCATGAATGAAAACGGAAAAGATGATAACAACCACTGTCAGGGCAAGCACCTCGCGTGCCTGTTCGAAACGGGCATGGTAAAAAGCATACAGCAGGTAATAAATGGACCCGATTCCGCGGATTCCATAGAAGGAGATGATTTGTTTTTTTACTCCGGAGAGCCGTGTTCCAAGTAAACCTGTTAAACCCGATATTGGTCTTATTATAAGTAAAATAACCAATGATGCCGGAATCATGTACCATTGAAAATCAGTTAAAAAATCGTGGCTGATATATATACCTGCCACCGTGAATAAAACAGCCACAAGAATTCGTTCCATTTCTTCTGAAAAATCGTGCAGAACATCCAGATATTCATGGGTACTTTCCTGGTAACGGAAAGTACAGGCAGCCACAAAAACAGTAATAAAACCGTAAGAATGAACTATTTCTGCCAGTCCATAAGGTAAAAGAGTGAGGCTTAGGGAGAGCAATCCGGTCGAAATCACCGAACTGTGGGTTTTAGGATATGGCAGCCAGTACATAATTTTTGCCAGCAGCCATCCTGAACCGATACCGATAAGTGTGCCAACAATTATTTTATAGAAAAAATCGGTGAACAGCCAGTCGGTAAACCACAACGAAGGATGTGCTCCCACAAGCGCCATGGCAATGGCCATATTGGTAAACGGAAAGGCCAGCCCGTCGTTCAGTCCGGCTTCGGTGGTGAGTGCCAGCCGTGCACTCGATGAATCGTCCTGATGTGGAGGTGTGGTTTGAATATCCGAAGCCAAAACGGGATCAGTAGGTGAAATTACCGCACCCAGTAGCATGGCTGTGGCGGGTGCAAAACCAAGCATCCACCAGCCGAAAAACGCAATTAAGGCAATAGTCAGTGGCATGGTTATCAGCAGCAACCTCGAAGCGTAACGCCAGGTTTCCCAGGCAAAGGGCTTTTTTAACTTCAGTCCGGCGGCGGTGAGTGAAATAATAACCCCCAGTTCAGTCAGCCTTTTGCCCAGATAAGGACTTTCGGCCAGGTGCGGGAGTGTGCTCTCCTTAAAAAACACAAAAACACCTACTGCCAAAATGAGGTAAACGATGGGCGCAGTTATCAAATGTTTCGATAAAATGCGGGGTAAAATGGTGGCAACAAGGATTACAAATCCCAGATAAAAAAGGATGAAGTCATAATTATCAGGTAACTGCAGATTAATCATTTTCGGTAAATAAATAATTTAACCATTAGGTTTTGGCCTCTAAAGTTAACACATGGAAGGTTTTCAATCCTTTTTTTTCAGATTAAATTTTCTACATTTATACTTTGAAAAATTAGATGAATCAAATTTAAACCCATTCTCATGTTGGTAAAAGCTTACGGCAGCGCAGTTTTCGGAATTAACGCAACAACCATCACCATTGAAGTTGACGTTACCCAGGGCATCAAATTTTTGCTGGTTGGCCTGCCCGACAGTGCAGTGAAAGAAAGTCAGCAACGGATTGAATCGGCCCTTCGCCTGAACGGTTTTGGCTGGCCCCGGTATAAAATCATCATCAACATGGCGCCGGCCGATATTCGTAAAGAAGGTTCGGCTTACGACCTGCCGCTGGCTGCAGCAATCCTGGCGGCTTCCAATCAAATCAGTTCCGACAAGCTGGGGAAATATGTGCTGATGGGCGAATTGTCACTCGACGGTTCGCTGCAGCCCATCAAGGGCGTTTTGCCCATTGCCATCAATGCGCGTAAAGAAGGTTTTGAAGGGTTTATCCTCCCCAAACAAAATGCCCGCGAGGCTGCCGTGGTGGACAACCTGAAAGTTTACGGCGCCGAAAACCTGAGTGAGGTAACCGATTTTCTGAACGGAGAAGAAAATATGGAGCAAACCATTGTGGATACCCGTGCCGAGTTTTACGCACAAATCAACAACAATCAGCTTGACTTTTCCGATGTAAAAGGACAGGAAAACGTAAAACGGGCGCTGGAGATTGCTGCCTCCGGGGGGCACAACATCATTCTCATTGGTCCGCCTGGGTCAGGGAAAACGATGCTGGCCAAACGAATTCCGACGGTGTTACCCCCTTTTACTTTGAAAGAAGCGCTGGAAACCACCAAAATCCATTCGGTTGCCGGAAAAATCGGAAAAGACACTTCGCTAATGACCCAGCGACCGTTCCGATCGCCCCACCACACCATTTCTGACGTCGCACTGGTCGGGGGTGGAAATTACCCGCAACCAGGGGAAATTTCGTTAGCGCACAACGGCGTTTTGTTTCTTGACGAACTGCCCGAATTTAAACGCACGGTGCTGGAAGTAATGCGCCAGCCGCTGGAAGATCGCAACATCACCATTTCACGGGCCAAATTTTCGGTGGAATACCCCAGCAGTTTTATGCTGGTGGCTTCCATGAATCCCTGTCCGTGCGGATATTACAACCACCCCACCAAAGATTGTGTTTGCGGACCGGGCGTGGTACAAAAATATCTGAATAAGATCTCCGGCCCGCTGCTCGACCGCATTGACATTCACCTGGAAGTGGTGCCCGTGCCGTTTAAAAAACTGGCCGAAATGGAATCGTCTGAAAACAGCGAAACAGTGCGCAAACGGGTGATTGTTGCCCGAAAAATTCAGGAAGAACGATTTGCCGAACACAAAGGCGTTTATTCCAACGCTCAGATGAGTTCCAAACTCATTCGCAAGTATGTACAGTTAGACGAAGCCGGAAACGAACTCATAAAAAATGCCATGGACAAGCTGGGCCTCTCTGCCCGTGCCTACGACCGCATTTTAAAAGTAGCCCGCACAATTGCCGACCTTGAAGCAGAAGACCATGTTTTGGCACACCACCTTTCGGAAGCCATTCATTACCGGAGCCTGGACCGGGATAACTGGGGAGGGTGAAGAAGGTGGCAGTTTGCCCTGTGGAATCCGACGAGGGAGGAAATTCCGACAGGGTTGGCAGTGGCAGTTGGCAGAATAGGCGCAAATTACAAATTAGCGCCAGCAGGTGAATTGAAGAGAATATAATTTGTGAGGAAAAGCAAAGGAAATAAAATTCAAACGACAAAATATCTGATTACCAAGAAATGAAAAAAATCAACAAGTCTGAATTATTATTGCCACATGAACAGATAATATATAAAATATTTCTGATAAGAGGAGAAAAGGTAATGCTCGACAAGGATTTGGCAGAACTTTTTGATGTAAAGGCAATTCGTTTGCGGGAACAGGTTAGACGAAATAAAGATAAATTCCCCGAAAATTTTATGTTTCAATTAACGGAACAAGAAGTTGAAATTATGGTATCGCAAAATGCGATACCTTCAAAACAGCATTTGGGTGGTTCTTTGCCAATGGTTTTTACCGAACACGGGGTTCTCCAATTGGCGAATGTATTAAAAAGCGGAAAAGCTACCCAGGTTAGTATAAAAATTATCGAAGTTTTTGTTAAAATGCGTACCATGTTGATGGACACTTTAACATTAAAACTTGATATCGAAGAAATAAAAAAGAAACTTCAAAGTCAGGATAAAAATATAGAATTGCTTTTCAGTTATTTGGACGAATTAATTGAAAAAAAGGAGAATCCTCCGCCACGTAAGCAGATAGGTTTTAAGTTGAGTGAAGGTGATTAATCCGGAATTTGGGCAGGGAAAACCAGGAAAAGTAAAGAAGTTGGCAGCCTGCCCTATGGAATCCGACGAGAGAGAAAATTCCGACAGGGTTTTCTTTCGTAGATAAGCTTCATTTTCTACTCCATCAAAAAAAATCCCCAAAAAATGTAACTTTCCTTTTTTTGCCTGACTAAATAGTCAAAAAACCGGATTAAAATTGAATAAGGAAGAAAAATTTAAAGCCATTATTTCGGAAAACAGTGACCGGATTCGGCGCATTTGCAGGTACTACAACGGCAATCAGGAAGACCAGAAAGACATGTACCAGGAGGTTTTGGTGAACATCTGGAAAAGCCTTGACAATTTTAGGGGCGATGCAGCCATCACCACATGGATTTACCGGGTGGCGGTGAATACTTCGCTCACTTTCACAGGCAAAGCCTATCGCCGCATGAAACTGTTGGTGTATGGAGATATGCAAAAGGTTACCACAGTGATAGATGATGAAAGCCTGACAGAAAAACTGAAAAAGGAACAGCTGCTGAACCAACTTCAAACCGAGCTCAACCAGCTGCCAGTGATGGACAAAGCACTGATTTCGCTGATGCTCGAGGGTATATCGATGAAGGAAATTGCAGACATAATCGGGATAACCGAACCCAACGTGAAAGTGAAAATTCACCGCATAAAAACACAACTTAAAGAAAAGCTGAAAAACATTGACCATGAAAACATTTGAACAACAAACAGAAAACAACGGATTAAGTCACCTGGTTTCAAAACTGAAAACCGAAGACAGCACGTATGCAAACATCAGCAAAGTCATTCAAATCATGTACTGGCTTTTTATTCCTTTATTTCTGATCATGTCGGTACTTGAATACAACAAAACCGGAAATACCGACGAACTAATCAGCGGTGCCGGTTTTTTGCTGGGATTTTTAATTTTTGCGCTACTTTTCGGTAAATACTACAACGAATACAAGTATGTGGATTACTCTCAGCCAACCGTTAAGATGCTCAGGCAGGCGGTACATCGGTACCAGCCTTTTCAGGGGCGGATGATTTGGGTGCTGCTGGCGCTGATTTGTATTGATATTGGCCTGACCTTCGACAAAAAAGGGGATGCTCAAATAATGGAAACCCAGATTGTATTTATAGGTGCTGTTGTTTTTGGCCTCATTGTCGGACTGATAATCTGGAACTTCAAATACAAACCCCTCCGCGACGATGCCATCCGGCTACTGAGGGAAATCGAAGGTTAATTCAATTTCATAACTGCACCTTTAAATTGTTTAATTATCAATATTATATGTTTGTCCCTTATCTTAATCCTTATCTTTATCTATCTTAAAATCATCATTACCTGCGATAATCCATTCACGTTTTGCATGACTAACCTTTTACTGAAGCTTCTAATAAACTTTAAATTTATTTTCAGCATTTATTAGAACATTAACAAACTGAATAACAACAAACAAGTATTGTTCGATAAGATTGTTACTTATTTACTTACTAATAAATTTAGCAGATTTGAATTTATAGGGTAAAACAAAACGCTTACTCTGAGCGCGCTGATCTGACGGGAAGCGGTTAAGCATGTTGTTGCAACATATACACAATTGTGTGATACAAAGGATAAAAACCTGCTGTTTTTCAACAATGATTTTGCGGAAACTCAGGAAGTTCAGGAAACGAATCTCTGATTTTTCAAATGTTTACTGCAAAAGCATCTGCGACGTCATTAAAAAAGAATGTGTCATTTCCTGAATTTTATTCCG
>CAZLGT010000026.1:0-63492 GCA_964559175.1 uncultured Mariniphaga sp.
TGCTCCATATAACATTTTTGTTGGTTGCATTTTCAGGTAACACGTTGGCAGCAATAACACCCGTATCTCCCAAAATCAGTGAAAACGAAGTCGGATTGAGTGAAATCCCTGTAACCGGCACCGAAGCAGAAGTGACTGTAATTGTACAGGTGGCAGTAAATCCACCGTCTTCGGTGGTTGCAGTAACCACAGCGGTACCCACCGCCACGGCAGTGACCACACCCGTCTGGCTGACGGTAGCCACAGCTTCGTTGCTGCTGGTCCACGCGGTATTTTTATTTGTAGCGTCAGCCGGCGCCACGATAGCGGTAAGCTGAGCTGTATTGCCTTCCACAATACCCAGTGTGGTGTTGTTGAGGGTAATTCCTGTAACCGGGACAACAGCTTCGGTAACAGTTACTATGCAGGTAGCGGTAACTCCGCTATCCACAGAGGTTACGGTAATGATTGCACTTCCGGGCGAAACTGCGGTTACCACGCCGGTTGAATCAACAGTTGACACACCGGTGTTGCTGCTGTTCCACGAAACGGTTTTATTTATAGCGTCATTGGGTATAATTGTGGCGAGCAGCTGGGCTTTTTCTCCAACAGTAATGGTTAATTCCGAATAATTCAGAACTATCTCCTTCACATTTTCAGTTATTTTAAGAACTGCAACTGAGCAGGAATCTGACCGGCCGCTTTCCACAGATGTTGCAGTAATTATTGTGTTCCCGGCAAAAACTGCAGTAACCTTCCCGGTTTGTGTTACAGAGGCCACTGATGTTTCAGAAGATCGCCAGGATACCACCTTGTTGGTTGCCTCTTCAGGAAGAATCTGAACAGTCAGTACAGTAGTATCGCCTTCAGAGATACTTAGAGATGAATTACTTAGAATCACATCGCTGACAGAAACAACAGAAGCATCAAATTCATCAGGCTCATATTCATCACCACAGGCAAAAAACAGAATAAGGCCCATGCTTGCGATAATTGTCAGGTACAAAAAAAGTGTTCGTTTCATCTCAATTTATTTTTAGTTCATAAAGGCGACTATTGCATTGTTTCAATGAAAAAACCGGGAACAGAAATGCATTGACAAGTTACATTGAATTTCAGGCCTGTGCCAGAAGTTAAATACCTTAAAACGTTTGAGGTAAAAACCCTATATTTCTTTTGGGGAGAATGGTACTAAAAATGACCGGGCAGTGATGGAGGCTTCCGGCCATTTTTAAGTAACTGGTAGTTGTTTTTCTGGTTGGATTTATTTAATGTTGGCGCAATCAACCGGGGTAAAGTCGCCTGCCCCATCGTATTTCAGGGGTTGAAACTGGCCGCTGGTATAATCCTGCTGAAAGGTTACAAGTTTATAGATGCCACATTGTCCGTCACTTGTTTTTACAGCTATTGCAGCCCGGATATACCGGTGAAGTACAGCCCCGGTAATTTCATGCCTGCGTATAGTCCAGTCGGGATCGACAATGGCAATTTTCAACGTTTCCTTTGCTTTTATCCTTCCTGTTTTCCAGTCGTTTGAGTTTTTGAAAGCGGTCAGCATTTGTGCTTCGGTTTCTTTGTCGTTCATTTTTGCAACAGGCATTGTTGCGCTTGCAGCAGCGCCACGATCGGCAGCCGCAATAATCTGGTCGCGAATGTCTTTATAAACAGAAAAATCATTCCCCTCAATGGTAAATTCACCCGTTATCACCGGCTGGTAGTTCAGGTGCATTTTTAATGAAACGGTGTGCTTGCCTGACGGCCATTGCCTCATATCATCCGCTACACGTATGGGGCCATCGCAAGCCGGAGGGTTAGGATACTTTTTAAATTTGAAATCGGGATTTGTATAAGATTCAACCACGGTTTCCGGATTGGCAACAAATTCAAAGGCGATGTAATTCCTTTGAACAGCATCGGCGCTTAAAGTGCCGGTTGTGGTATTGCTGAAATCCTCACCCATTTCATAAGAAATCATTACTTCGAGTTTATATGGGTCATCCTGGCGGGCCATTTCCGAAACTGATTTCGGGAAAAGTGCCAGTCCATAAATGTAATCTCCGGCCACAAACGACCGGGTCAGATTTTGCGGATTAAGCGGATTGATGGGTGTTTTTGAGAATACAATGGTGTTTTCACCGGGATTCGCTACATTCATAACGATGTCTGCCAGCTCTGGTGAATTGGTGTTTTGCTCCGTTATTTCATTTACCACATCAACCACACCCTGCTTGTCCTGTGGTTGGATTACTGATTCTTTAACTGATCGAGCCAAACCTTTTGGAGATGGGATTTGAGCAAACAGTGCCGGAGTTAATTGAAATGCAGCCAGTAGTACTGCAGTTTTTTTAATTGTTGTTTTCATAATTCTTTTAATTGGTGAGTAAATGGTACTATTTATCTGATTCATTTTGTATAATTTTTTCAATTTCGAGGATATCGGGGTGAAAACGTATATCCGGAGGTAACACATTCATTATCTTGTTCAGGTTTTCTTTCGAGGCTTTTATGTTTCCTCTTGAAATACAAGCCCTAAGCAAATCGACCTGTGCTTTAATTTTTATTGGCAAAGGTTTTTTTTCATCGTTCAGTCTCGCATATTCAGGTAAGGATACCATCTGGTATAAAATTGCCAGCTGCTTGTCAATTAACTGAATGTCATTGCTGTTGTCGGTGGTTGATTTTAGTTTTTTTACCATTTTCAGAGCTGATGCTGTAAGATCGCGACAGGCAGGTATATCACCCTGCAGAAATTTGGTGTTCGCCCTTAACAGAAGGTTGGCAGCGTCTGATATGGTATCTTTTTTCTTCGTCATCACTGTATTCATCCTGATTTTATTCGTAAAACAGCAATGTTTGGCAACCATCGTAATAAAAGGCAGATGGTTTGCACAATTTGCTGAAGCAAGTTAAGGCTGAATTTTAAAGTCTGCCAGAAGTAATAAACCTCAAATCTGCTAAGTTTATTTACTTATCCCTTTTTAAGGGATATGCACACTGGATGTTAATAATCAGTCGGATAAGATTACAGATTAAGCTTTTTAGGGGTTTGCTGTGGCAGGTGTTAAAGATGAATCAGGTGATTTTTTATGGCATAGCGGAGCAGTTCAATGGTGTTTTTCAGTTCGAGTTTACTGAGAATATTGTTTTTGTGGTTTTCAACCGTTCGGGGGCTGATAAACAATCGTTCACCAATCTCCTTAAAACATAAACCTTCGGCAAGAAGGGCAATTATTTCTTTTTCGCGATCTGTAATTTTGGGTTCTTTGTTCGATTTATGCTCCTGCAGACGGCGGGTATAACTTTTGTATATAATTCCGGCTATGTTTTGCCCGAAGTAGGGTTCATGGTTATAAACCGCTTCTATGGCCATAATCAGTTCGTTTTCGGAAGAGTTTTTATGTAAAAAGCCAATGGCTCCCCTCGAAACAGCCTCACAAACTGTTTCTTCATCCATTTCAGAAGAAAGAATAAGTATCCGGGCCTCAGGCGCCAGCTTTAACAGGTCGGGTATAACATCCAGACCCGATTCTCCGGGCATGATGAGATCCAGAAGAATCAAATCGGGTTTCGTTTCTTTTACCAATTTTTTTAACTGGGTTCCGTTGGATGCTTCTCCGACTACCTGTATTTTTTTTTGAGTAAGCAACAGCGCTTTAATTCCATCCCTTACTATTTTGTGATCATCAGCAATAACAATTTTAATCATAATTGTGTGATTTCTGTAAATCGGTAACAAAATAGGAATATTTTACAAGAATTTGAGTGGTGTAAAGCAGATTTGGTTGTAATTTATCGATTTTTGGAAGAAAATATTAATCTATTCGAATATTTATCGTTATGTTATTCAAAAAATGCCGTATATTTATCCAGCGTGTATTTCGATATAAATTTCCTGCTGAATTAAGTTAATTAAGTTTCAGATACATAATGTCTCTAATGGATAAACAGTACACATATCTTATTTGGTTGTTTTTCCTGCTTCCATACGAAGTAATGGCCGAAAGTATTGAGCAATTACACGAGCGACTTGAGCAGGCGCGGGAGGAAGAAAAATCCCGCTTATACCATGATCTCGCCGAAGCTTATTATTATCAGGATAGCCTGGTACAGTCGGCTGCGTATTATTTGCATGCCGCAGAGCAGGAGCTGAAAAAGGAAGATCCGGACTACCAGCTGGTATGTGAATCATTTGGAAATGCCGGCTATGTTTCAAATCAGTTAGATCGATACCAGGAGGCCTTAAAATACTCGAAGCTTTGTTACGATTATGCGGTTATTGGTAATATTCCAGGGGAAATGAGCGCCAGCCTGGTAAACAAGGGTGTTGCATGGTTTAATCTTGGTGATTACGAAAAATCGGCTTCAGCTTATTTGGAGGCGATTGAAATCGATAAAAAAGGCAAAGACACTTTCGGACTCAGCGTGAATTACAACAATCTTGGAAAAGTTTTTGAAATTTGGGAAGATTACAGCCAGGCGCTTGATTATTACCGAAGAAGCCTTGAGTTGAGTGAATTACAAAATGATTCCTTGCGGATTGCCATACGGTTAAGTAGTGTTGGAATGGCCTACCGGGGTATGAAAGATTACGAAAAGGCCCTTGCATACCTAAACCGGTCTGTTTCCATCGAAAGTGCATTGGGGCTGGATAACCGTCTGGCTATACGATACAGCAACATTGGTTCGGTTTATCAGGATACAGAAGAATTCCGGAAAGCCGCTGATTATTACAACCAGGCCATTGCCATTTTTAGGGCGAATTCAAATTTAAGATCGCTTGCCATCACCCTAAACCAGCAGGGAAATCTTTACCTGGCTACCGGAGATTATGATAATGCGTTTGATCCGTTAAACGAAAGTCTCCAAATTGCTCAGGAAACGGAAAACCTGCAGTTGGTGATGAAAAACAACGGAGACCTGGCAAGAGCTTATGAGCAAACGGGAGACTACCAAAATGCCCTGATGGTAATGCAACAATACTATCAGTTAAAGGATTCTCTTTTTAATGAAGCGAGTAAAAAAGCCCTTGAAGAGTTGCGTATTATCAATGAACTGGATAAATCGGAGGCAGAAATTGAACTCCTGAAACAGGAACGGGAATTACAAAATTTTATGCTCAGGCGTGCACGGTTTGAAAAGGCAGGCATTCTTGCCTTTGGGCTGATTGCCCTGGTGTTTCTGGTGATTATATCCAGGCTGTACCGCCAAAAATCGAGAGTTACAAACGACTTGCAAAACCTTAATGCTGCCAAGGATAAATTTTTCACTATCATTTCACATGATATGAAAAATCCGGTTTCTGCATTTCGCAACATTTCGGTCGGATTGCTGAATGCGCTTCCCGGATTGAATAAGGAAGAGATTAAACCATACATCGTTGAACTTCAAAAGTCGGCCGGCCAACTGAATGAACTGTTGCAAAATTTGCTGCATTGGGCCCAATCGCAGGCAAATATTCACCGGAGCCATCATCAGGAAATCAATCCGGAAGAAATGGTGCAAAAAGCGCTGGAGTCACATCAATCGTTCATTCAACAGAAAAATATAAATGTTCGGACTTCCGTTGGGGCAACTGAGAAGTTGACTGCCGATAATAACCTGGTCTTAACCGTTCTGCGAAATTTAATTTCAAATGCGGTCAGGTATTCCGACGAGGGCAGCGAAATTTCAGTTTCTTACAGAGCGAACGGCACACAAGAGGCCATCTTCAGTGTTTCCGATACCGGTCCCGGCATGTCGGAAAACGAAATTCAAAAACTTTTCAGGATCGATATTGACCCCAAAACCATTGGCAGTGATGCCGTAATTGAAAAAGGCAAAGGTTCGGGCCTGGGCCTGATTCTTTGTCACGAACTGCTCCAAAAGGCAGGGGGCAAAATTTGGGTAACCTCCTCCCCAAATAAGGGGAGTACCTTTAGCTTTTCATTGCCGGTAATCCGATAATAAGCCTGTACCTTATAACTTCCTTTCAGGCACTTCAGGACTGTCTGCGTTTCCTGTTTTCATACACTTAGCTGTTATTGTGTGATTTCCCCTATTTAAATTAGGGTTAAATGCTGATTGCCTCAGGCCGCTTATTCATGTAGCTTGTTGAAAAATCGGGAATGCAATGGATTTAAACAGGTGTATGTTGGTTAATGTATTGTTTTTTAGAGGTTTGTTTGGTTTTGGGGAGTCTGTGTTTTGTTGCAAAACAAATCAATCATCCGAAAAAAAAATCAAACCAAAAGGCTATATCGTTTCTGTTTGTTCAGGAAATGCTGAAGATGCGCTTCTTCCAACCGGTGCCAGTCACTCACAACAATGCGGTATTAAACCTAATTAATGATATGATGGAGGCGAATGGTAGAAATACAGGATCTCACCCCATTGACCAGGTGGTAGCAATGCTGCAGAAGAATGCTTCTTTGCCGGAAAACGATACAACCCTGCTGCTTGAAACCTACCGGGCCTGGGAAGCCCTGATGGCATCCTGTTACCAAGAGGTGCTGGAGCTGTGCGCAACCGATTGCCGGAGTCTGGTGGAGGAATCCCAGAGAAACTGGCTTAAATACAGGGATGTGGAATATGACTGCCTGGATAAGATTTGCTCTTTCCAGGTGAGCCTGAGTAATCTGCAAATGGCAGGGCAGGGTAAAAATGACCTCATCCGGTCACGGGCATTGCAATTATATGAATACCGTAATATTCTCAGAAATTACAGAGGAATTCAACCTGACAAGTAACTGAAAACCATGAAAAAATCAATTTTACTCTTGCTGTTAGCGCTGGCCTTTGCAACGAATTCGTTGCAAGGGCAGGATTTTTCGCAGTTAAGAAGTTCCGATCCGCTGAAAATTACCGGCAGTATAGGTACGCAAAATACCTTTTTTACCTCGTCAAACGGGTTGGGGTACCGCAGTCCGTTTTCCAACAACCTGTTTATGAACCTCAACTTTTCGGTGTATGGTTTCGATGTGCCACTGGCTTTTTATTATGCCAACAACAACAGCGGGTTTACGCATCCGTTTGTGCAGTTTGGCATGAGCCCGAGGTATAAGGCATTGCAGTTACATTTAGGTTATCGCAGCATGAATTTCTCTTCCTATACGTACAGTGGATTAAACTTTTTGGGAGCAGGACTGGAATACAACTGGAAAATTATCCGCATTGGGGTGTTTGCAGGCACACTCAACCAGGCCGTCAGCGACGATCCTTTGCTTCCCTCGCCCCGCATGCCAATGTATAAAAGGAATGCTGTGGGGGCGAAAGTAGGCATTGGCAGTGCAAATAATTATCTGGATGTAATTGTTTTTAAAGCGAAAGACGATACAAGTTCTGTGCTTCCATCCTGGAGGCAACAATTGGCAGGTCTGGAAAACCTCGTTGTGGGAACAAGCGCCCGGGTGAGCATTGGCAATTTTCTGGTGATAAGTTCCGACATAGCCGGTAGCGTGTTCAGTAACGATATACACGCCATGCAGCTTCAAGCAGAAGAACTCGATCCGTATGTCAGCTATTTCACCCCCCGGTTTAGTACCACCCTTCGGTATGCCGGCGATGTAAAGGCAAATCTGAGGTTGGGTAATTATAACCTGCTTACCACTTACCGGTATATTCAACCCGATTATTATTCGCTGGGAACCAGTTTTTTTAATCATAACCTGCAAAGTCTGGGAGTGAATCTTAACACACTGTTTTTTAAAAACCGGCTTGTTGTGGGACTGTCGGCACACGGGCAGGAGGACAACGTATCGAAACGGCAGCTTTACACTAATCGCGCCATGGTATATAACGCCAATGTAACGGCCCGGTTAACCCAAAATTTTAACCTTACCGCATCGTACAACGGTTTTAACCAAAATCAGACCGACGGGCGGGCTGCCATCACCGACTCGGTGCGCATCGACAGACTCATGCACAACTTTACCCTGGCGCCATCGCTCAACATCGTTAAAGGAAATTTAGCCCACGGGTACTCCGGCAACCTTAATCTGAGCGTCAACAAAAACCAGAACCCACAGGTACAGGATTTCGGCGATATAAACACCCTGGCTGCCGGCCTGGGTTACAACCTGACGATAAACGACAGGAACCTGAATGTAATGGCCAGTTGGAACCTGCAAAATTCATCATCCGAATTCCATAAATTCAATTCCAATAATCTTGGATTGGGTGTTACCAAAAGATTGCTGCCCGAAGGCAACCTGAACGTTTCTCTCAACAGTAACCTCTCATTCAGCAATGTAAACGAAGAGGTGAAAGGATTATCGGTAATGACTTCGGCAGGCGCCGCATATACCTATAATCAAAAACATTCGGCCAATTTAAGGCTGAACCTGACCAATATCAACAACCACAACCGCGAAGGACTTTACAGCGTTAGCGGCACCGACATGACCATTGGGGTAGGATACACTTACACTTTTGCTCCTTTGCAGGTTCGTTCCTCAGCATTCGCACCCTTGCACAAATAGGAAATGATTTAAATGTAAAAATACGGATGAAAATGAAAATCAACGATATGAAAGCCAGAATATTCGCAAGCCTTCTTGCAGCGTTTTTACTGCTGCTGAATTTTGCATCAGCGCAACCATTGCAGATTACTGCGGCTGCATTGCCACCTTTCCCGCCGCAGGCTGGTACCTATTTCGACAATCCCGCCCGTTTCTTTAATGTGGCCATTACCAACACTTCGCCCAACAATGTGTCCTTTTGGGTGGGTATGCGTATCGAAATGACCTTTCCCGACCGGATTGTACTGGAAACGCCGCTGAATATGCCGCCTTACCGTCCGCTCACAATTGGCGGATATCAAACCATCGTACTCGACCAAATGATGTTCAGACAGTTGTTGGGCCATCTGGAGCTTCATAATCTGCTCACCCGCGGAATTCGTCTCAGCCGGTTCGAGTCGGGCGAAGGCAACCTGATGCCTGAGGGGAATTACACAGCCAGCATTACAGCTTATGAATACAATCCCAATGCCGGAACGCCCATCCTGGCTTCCGCACCCGGCAACACCCATTTTACCATTTGTTATTCGGCATCGTCGCCTGAATTTATAACTCCTGTGGCCTGTTTGGATTTAAGCGGTGATGTGGTTGAGCCCATCAATCCGCTGCTTATTTCCTGGCGACCGCCCATGTTTAACTGTGCCGGTCCGCCTGCTCAATTTACTTACAATCTCAAGATGGTAGAAGTTATGCCCGGACAGAATATCCAGAGCGCCATCGATTTTAACCCGGTAGCCATTCAACTGTATAACATGATGGCTTCAACAGCCCAAATCGATACCAACATGTTTGCCAGTATTTTGCGGCCCGGACAACGCTATGCTATGCAGGTTACGGCTATGCCTACTGCCCAAACTTCAAATATAATTATGGCCAATCAGGGGAAAAGTCCCGTTTGCAGTTTTGTGTGGGGATCGGCCACGCCTGTGGAATTACCTCCTGTAGCCGACGTTCCGGAAGAACCCCGTCCCGAGCCCGAAATCGTTCACGAAACCATTACCGAATGTGAACCCGGCCTTGCCGATAACATCAGCAAACAGTTTTTTTCCACCGATAACCTGGCCGGACAGGATATTACCGTTGGCCATTTTACCGTGCATGTACAGCAGGCCACCCGCGCCGAAGATCATTATCAGGGGAACGGGTATGTAACCTGGAGGCCATTCGGAAGTCCTGTAAACATTAAAGTCAGTTTTGCCGACATTAAAATCAACGACCAGTTGCAGGTGTATGACGGAGAAATTTACAGCGACACCATCGACCTTGTAGATTACGTTCCCGGGTACATCCAGAAATCGTATGGATGGGCCGATGCAAAACTCGATCAGTACAAACAGAAATATGGTCTTAATTTACCCACCTACCGGGCAAAAGCACAGGGGTATTACGACATGCTGAAGCAACCTTCCAGAAAGCTGAACCAGGTGATGGGACAGGCGCCTGTAACCCTGCCGCTGGCTGTAAATGCTGCATACGATGCCACCCCGGTTGACATTGGCATTATCGGCATGGTTTTCACGCCATCCTCGGCCAAAATGAATACCATGGCTGTTTTTGAGGTGCCCGAAAGCGATGCAATCAACAGTCCGTGGCTTGTGTTTGTGGGTCAGGGCATGTGCTTCACACCGGATGCCCTCCTGTTCGAACAGCAGGGAACACTCTTCCTGGCGGGCGACTTTGAAGTGAATGTGGGCGGTGGTAATCAACTGATTTTCAAAAAGGCTTCAACCCTGGGCGATACCAGTAACGGCACCTTTGTGCAATGGAATACCGACGGATTTGAGGTGGCCGGCATCGACTGCGACCTGAAATTTTCTACAGGCTACCTGAAAGCCGACGACGGGAATGGGAACATTGATCCTGCAAAGCAGGTAACTGCCTCGTTCCGCACGCAGTTTTCCGACTGGAACGACTGGATTGCCACTGCCAGCATGGAACCTTTCCAGGTGGATGGCCTGCCCGAATTTACCTTTACGCCTTCAAACATTACCTACGATAACTCAAAAGAGAGAAACCCGGGTGCAGGGATGGTCTTCCCTGCCAAATATGCCGCATCGGAGAAAACAGTGGCCTGGCAGGGGTTTTACATACAAAACCTGAGTGTACAGTTGCCAAAAGACTTTACGGAATTCGGTAGTTCCTCGGGCAGCCGCCTGTCGGTTGATGTATCGAATATGCTTATCGATGACAATGGAGTGAGCTGCAACATCAACAAAACCAACATCGTTTCTCTGACCACGGGAAACCTTGGCGGCTGGGCGTTCTCGATGGATACGCTGGCCCTGGATATACTGAAAAACGACTTTGAAAAAGCCCGGGTAGCCGGGATGATAACAGTTCCGGCCATTGACGAAGACCTGCATTATGCCGGATTCCTCACCACCGATGAACAGGACCGGCTCGATTATGCCTTTGCCATACATCCTGAAGATGACATAGAGATGGGCATGTGGCTGGCCAAACTGAAGATCGATCAGAACTCCGGCCTTGATATTAAAAAGGATGCGCATGGCGCTGCCGTGAGCCTGCTGATGAACGGACAAATTAATATTGTGAATGTTTCGCACGGCGACATCGATTTCAGTTTCGATTCCATACAGTTTGCAAATATGGGCATTGCCAACCGCGACCCCGTCTCCTCTGAAAAAACCTTCTACCTCGACGAAGGAACCTGGTCATTCGGCAGTCCGCAAAAGAAAATCGGTCCGTTCGATTTCGCCCTCGATTCGGTCTATTTCCAGAAGAAACAGCATACCTATTACGGATTAGGACTAAAAGGAAAGATGACCATAGCCGAAGTGTTTACCGGGACGGTTTCGGTTGATGTGGACGGAGAGGTTACCTTGCACTCGGGACTTACCGCACCCACCACCCGTTTTTCCGGAGTAAGCATTTCTGAAATTACCATTGAAGGCAATTTCAGTCCGGTAACCGTAGCCGGAACCTTTGGCTTCTTTAAGAACGACCCCACTTATGGCAGGGGTGTCAGGGGCATTGTTCAGGCCACCTTCGATCCTTTGTTCGATGTGGAAGCCCTGGCCATGTTTGGTTCGGTTTCCGGCTACCCCTATTGGATGGTTGATGCGGGTGTGGCATTTAATCCTCCCATTGAAGCCTTCCCGCTGGCTTTTGGAGGATTTGGCGGTGGCATACGCTACAACATGAAAGCGGAACAGTTTGCCAACGACCCTGCCGACCAGTTCGGTGGTCAAAAAACACTTTTATCCCATTCGGGTGTGAGGTATGTTCCTGAAAAAGATGCCTTTGGTCTGAGGGCCGGGGTTACACTTACCCTGAGCAACGGCCTGGGTGGCGGCAATATTTTAAACGGAACCGCCTGGATTGATTGTGGTTGGAACGGTAACGGCTTTTCAGCACTCAGAATATATGGGGATACTTATGCATTAACCGATTATCCGGGCAACAAAAATAGTTTGTTCGAGGGGCCTTTTGAAATGGTTTACGACAAGGATAATGAAGAGGTGAGTTTTTGGTTTGAACCCAGTATTGAAGTGAATTTTTTGGGAGCAGAAGCCAAAGTACCCATCAATATGTGGGCTAACTATGGCACCGAAAAATGGTACTTTACAATTGGCAGTCCGGGTGTTGTGGAAGACCGGGTACAGGTAACTCTTATCGACTGGGAAGCCGGACCGATAAAGACCCGACTGGGTGCCAACGCCTATTTTGCGTTGGGCAATGCTCTCGAATTTGAACTTCCGCCCATACCCGAAAAAGTGCAACGATTCCTCAACCGCGACAATCTCACCGCCCGGCGAACAAATCCGGGATCGCTGGGGCGCCGTGGAATGATGATGGGCGCCCATCTCGACGGAAGTTTCAATTTCGATTTGCTCATTTATTGTAAGCTGGAGATATTGGCCGGGTTCGATTTGATGATGGTACACGACCCGGGCGCAACCTGCAACAACAAACCTGTGGGATACAATGGCTGGTACGGTGCCGGACAGATTTATTCCTACTTTGGCGGGGAGGTGGGTATTCACATCAGGCTTTGGTTCTTCAAGGGGAGAGTGCCCTTTGCCAGTTTTGCCGCCGGCGCGCTCCTGATGGGAGGCATGCCCGATCCCTTCTGGGCATACGGCACCCTGCGGGTGAAAGGCTCGGTGCTGGGTGGCCTTATCAAGGTAAACCGCTCATTTGAGGTGGAAATTGGCGATGTTTGTGTGCCCGGCGGCGGCAATCCGCTGGCCGATATAAAAATTCTGGAGGAGATTCAGCCCGGAGTAACGGAGATGAAGATGGCAGCCGATGGTGAGCCTGAAAGCCCGTTTATCAGACCACGGATTATCGCCAATGTCGATCTGTCCGACGGCTCCGACAACCCGAATTATCCCTTCAACCTGTACGACAGCGATGCCAGGAAATTGAGAACCTACCAGTTCTTTATCGACAGTGTATTGCTGTATGTGGGAGGTGCAGGTACAGTTACCGATCAGAATTTTCAGGCCAATATGGAAACCCTGGCCAGTCCGTTTGAACCAACTATTGTTAATTTGATACATCCGACAAGGGAATATTTTGAACCCGGTAAAATGCACAAATTACGCGTGGTAGCTGCTGCCCGCGAAAGGCGCGACGGTCAGTGGAAATGGCCCTGGATTGACGGGAAAGAACAGAAGCATACAGAAGTAAAAGAAGCCTTTTTCAAAACGGGTGTGCTCCCGGATGATTTCACCGACCAGCTTGTTTTTTCTACACCTGTAAACGGACAGCGTTTTGTTACCAAAAACGACGGCAACTGGGGGGTTCATCTGTTGGCTGCGCGCCCCGATATTATTGAAGAAACCGATGAATATCGCATTGAAGCACGCATCACACGGTTGTCGCAGCAGCCGTTAGACCCCTGGAGCGACCAGCAACAGCAACCTTCGGGCTCCGAAATATACACCAAAAAAGTGCCTTTTACCACCGCCGGAGATTTTATCGGATTTCAGGTGAACCGTGCTGAGCTCGAAAACGAACAATTTTACAGCCTTTCACTGGTTAAAATCAACAAAGGCAAAGAGCATGAAGCCCTCGAAAAACTGGCAAGGGAAAACCGCCGGCTGATAGTGCGGAACCTGCTCAATAATCCATCATACCAGGGCGTGGTAATCCAGTCGAAAAGCAATTCAACCGATATTTCGGGTGAACTCACCGCCACCACCGGCACCGATTTGAGCAATGCCATTCCATTGGCACTCTCCGGTTCAAACCTGCTGCAGTCAACAGCAGCCACTTCGTTCCAAACAACGGCAACACCGGTAACAACTACCTCTACTAGCTCAACAGTGCTTTCACCTTTGGCGGGTGCTGAAACATCATCACTCACCACAGCCAACCTCAGTACACAGCCATTAACAGCTCCCGGAAGCAGCAGTCAACCGGTTGACTTGAATGCGCAAATTGCTGCCATGCACCGCGAGGTCATCGAAGATCATGTAAACCGGTGTGGTCAGGATACTTTGCTGAACATAAGGCAGATGGCTTTTTTGCAAAAGTTCACTTCTGAGTACACCGACACGCTGCTGAACATCTTTTTCCGCACCAGCCGGTTCAACAGCCTGAGTGAAAAAATACAGGCCTTCGGAAATGTTACAGGACCTTATTTTAAAGACGGCAAGTCGCAAACGGCAACCGAACCGTTTGAAAAGCTTGACCTGCAGGGGTACACCCAAAGCGAGGCAATAGCCTGTGGGTACCGTGGAGCTCTGCCGCCATTACTCAACTTTTATGAGGAGCATATACCCGCCAACCAGTATGACAGGGGATGGCAGGAACAGTTCTACAACGGCATATACCAGATTAACGACATGTTGAGCAGGGTCGCATTCAAGCCACGTCCCAACGTTTCAACAGTTAATCCGGTCGGAATCGATCTTCAGGTGAGAACCCAATACCGGTTGCAACCTCAATTTCCGGTGTATCCCGCTTCGGCCCGCAATTTGAACGATTTCTGGCCCGGCAGCAACAAGGAAATCTTTATGGGGATGAATGTCCCATCCACCTTCCTTCCTGCGCCGGTAAGCCTAAACGATTTGAACGATGCCACAGGTGGTGTGGCGCCCAACCAACATATTTTTTACAACCGTAAAACTACCAGGCAAATTGCAGAGGCCGACCAAAAGGCTTACATCGATTTCAAAACAAAACTCATGGCCAAAGCCATTGAGTTTGAAAATCTGCAAGGGTCGGGTGGAACAACCGGTGGGCAGGAACGCGACCTGGTTACTCAAAGCTGGATTACCTACAACTACCAGATTAAAGGTTACAATCAGCCTTCTAACGACACCCGGATAATCCTGCCGGCATATCATATAGCTTATCTGCACTGGTACAGCAACCGCAGTGATAACGGGCTTTCACTCCAACAGAACATGGATAACTGGAATTTTATAAAGCAGGCTCCGGCAGCCATATTGCCATCGAATATTCCCAACGGTTGGATAACTGTTTACCCGTTGCTGTGGGACAATCAGTATCGTGAGTTTAATTACAGTAATACAGGATTAGGTCAGAAAATTGCCGTTTTTTGGCAATAGTTTATAATTTTCAGAAAAAAATAAAATTGTATGAAACAGTATATCTGCATAACCGTTTTAATTGCCTTCGCACTTGTTTCCGGTCATCAGGCTGAAGCCCAGGCGAGCGAAGGTGTCCCGGGCCAATTTCGTATCGAGTCGGTAGCCCGGGCTTATGGCGACAGCATCGTTTTAAGGTGGGCGCCCAACCAGCCCGCAGTATGGCTGCTGGCCAACGATTATGGTTACCTTATAACCCGCTCGTTTGTAAACAGCGAGGGGCAATACATTACCGAACAGTTAACACCTGAACCGCTTATGCCCTGGCCGCTTGAACGGATGATGGACGCATTCGGTCCATCCGATACCATTGCTGCCATTGTGGCCGAAGTATTGTATGGCGAAGGGTTTATTGAGATGGAAATTGACGACGGGGGAACCAACTTTGTGCATTCGCTGGTGAAACAGCAGCGAAACCAGGAAATGCGCTACTCTGTAGCCCTTCAGGCAGCCGATTTCAGAGCCGGGATTGCCGATGCTCTGGCCCTGCGGTATGTCGATACCGATGTCCGCGAAGGCGTACTTTACACCTACCTTATTGAAAGCGCCATACCATCAGATGTAGCCGAATTGCGGAACAGCACGGAGATTGTTATGTGCGAACCCTATGTGCCCTTACAGGATACCCTTTGGATAGAATCGTTGCAGAGCGATAGTCATACTGTGCTCATCTCGTGGCGCCGCAACCACTGCTCTGCTTTCTACATCGAACGAAGCGGGGATAATGGAAGTAGCTGGAAAAGGCTCAACAGCCAGCCGTATTACAGCAGCCTCCCCGACGGAACTCCACCTGCCGATATGGCTGTATGGTACGATCATCTGAGGTACCATCATGTGTTTAGCGACAGCATTGAAGGAGGCAGGCAGTATCTCTACCGTGTGCAGGGAATTGACGCTTTTGCCGACCTGACACCCTATTCTGAAATACTGGAAGTGGAGTTGGCCGATATTACACCGCCCTCGGCTCCAATGATGTTACAACCGGAGATTTTCAACAATGAACAAGTTCATCTGGCCTGGATCAAGGAGACGATTGAACCCGATCTGGCCGGGTATTATGTGCAGTTTTCGCCCGGAATTTCAGGGCCCTACACTGAAGTGAATGATGGGCTGCTTCCCCCGTCAGCAAGTATGTTTACCGACGAAAGAGCCAGCGAGCGCGGCGCAGGATATTACCGGGTAATTGCCGTTGACTTATCAGGGAACCAGTCAATGTCCTTCCCGGTTCGCTCGGCTATAGAAGACATGGATCCACCCTCAAAACCCTCCGGACTGAACGGCATCATTTATTCCGATGCCATAGCCGAAATCTATTGGAACCCCAATCCCGAACCCGACGTTAAAGGCTACCGTATATTTTACGCCAACCAGGCCGACCATGCATTTGTGGCGCTAACACCTTCGCCCATCGAACAGGCGTGGTACCGCGATACGGTGAGCATCAAAACCCTGACGCGCAATATCTATTACCAGGTGCTGGCTGAGGATTTTTCCGGGAACATGTCGCCGGTATCCGATATTCTGGAGCTTACCCGGCCAGATATTGTTCCGCCTCCGGTGGCCGTTGCCCTCGATGGCCGCCAGGACGAAGAGAATGTCTATATCACCTGGGCTGCCAGTCCGGCCAACGATGTGCTGGTTTACCGTATTTTCAGAAAACCGGCTGATGACGAAGAGTGGCAACTGGTTAAAATGCTTCAACGTGAAAAAGTGGACGGACAGATTGACTTTGCCGATACACCTCCTCCCTCGCAAAAAAGGTGGCAGTATGTGATGGAAGTGATTGATGAGTCGGGACTGAGCTCCGGGATGAGTAAAGTGCTCTCCTTCAGGGTGCGTGGAAAGCGGGAGCTGGCAATTCCTATAGAGCTGGCAGCGGCGTACGATGAAGAAAGCCAACTGGTAAAGGCCGACTGGAGTTACACCTGCAGCGAACCCCATTACGTGGTTCTGTACCGGGGCTTCGACGGGGCTGAGCCAACGGCGGTCAGATCGCTTGAACCATCTGTTACTTCTTATGCCGACCAACTTGATGCCGGTTCTACATCCGTGCAATATTATGTGCAGATTTACCTTCAGGACGGACGCAGGAGCCTGCCTTCCAATGCGATCACTTTAAAAACAGACTGATTGATGCAAAACGAAAAGCAATAATTCACTTTTCCAATCAATAATGCGTTCGAAAAAACTTTTTCTGAAAAGAAACCGGTTATAGCTTATCGATTTTTTCAGCCAGTGCGTAATCTTTTTCCGTAATTTTTCCTTCAGAATGTGTTGTCAGCATCACCTTTACTTTTTTGTAGGAATGAATTAAAATGTCGGGGTGATGATCTGCTTCCTCAGCAAGCGGCATTATCCGGTTCACAAAATCTAAGGCCTCTTTAAAATTACTGAATACAAACTCTTTTACCCATGTGTTGCTTTCTTTTTTCCAGTCCATGATATTTATTTTTTAGGATTCATTTTTTTTGTTTTCTTTTTCCTCCTGCCGCTTTTTCTTTTGCGATTTCCTGTATAAAAAATAAGCCAGGATAATCAGCAGTGGGACAACTACATATAAAACCACATTAAGCGGAGTGATTTCAACCTGTTTGGGTACCGTAGGCGGATAAAAATCGGGAGATTGTGCAAAAGTTTTCACCGCCAGCATAATTGAAATGATACTATATTTGATTTTCCTGTTCATTGCTTTCAACCTTAATTTGTTCATGCCTTTTAAAACAGAAGCAAACTACAGGCCTGATTGTTCAAAACCCGAACCATTTTGGCCGGGCCATTTATTTTTTTGAAGGGTGGTTCAAATTTCGTATTTTTATGGAAGAACTCAATAAAGGCAGTCATGGTATCGCGACGAAATATGATCAAATCACTACTGATAGCCCCATTTGCCGGATATGCACCGGTTTTGGATGCTGGCCTGCCGGAATATCTCAGAAACAGCAAAACGGATTTTGAGCCAGGTTACCTTAAACTTCACCGGACTGGCGAGCTGAAAGAACGGGGTGAAAAATTATGGGAAATGATGGAAAACTGCCGCCTTTGTCCGCGCAAATGCGGGGCGAACCGGTTAAATGGGGAGAGAGGTTTTTGCGGTTCCAATTCCCGGGTGGAGATTTCTTCATTTCATCCGCATTTTGGAGAAGAAAAGCCACTGGTTGGAGAAAGCGGCTCGGGTACCATTTTTATGACCAACTGCAGTTTGCGATGTGTATTCTGTATCAACTGGGTTGTGAGTCAGGGCGGCCCCGGGCCCCGCAAAAGCATCCGGCAGTTTGCCGACATGATGCTTACTCTGCAAAAGATGGGTTGTCCAAACATCAACATTGTTACGCCAACGCACTACTCTCCTCATATTCTGCTGGCCCTCAATGAAGCTGCTTCCAAAGGATTGAACGTTCCGCTGGTTTACAACACCTGCGGCTGGGAGCGGCTGGAAATTCTTCAGCTACTGGATGGTGTTGTGGATATTTACCTGCCCGACTTTAAATATGCCGACGGCGAAAAAGCTTCGAGGTATTCTTCCGGTGCCGAAACCTATCCGGAAGATGTTAAAAAAGCATTGCTGGAAATGCACCGCCAGGTGGGAGTGGCCCGGCCTTCGGAAGATGGACTGATGCGCAGTGGACTGATGATACGCCACCTGGTTATGCCAAATAATGCGAGCAACACCAAAGAAATTGTGGAATGGATTGCCGGAAATCTTCCCAAAGACACTTATGTGAACCTGATGTCGCAATATACGCCGGTTTACAAAGCAAATGAATATCCTGAAATCTCCCGAAGGATAACGATTGAGGAATACAGAAAGGCAATAAATTACGCACAGCTGGCAGGGCTTACCAATCTTGAAATACAGGGCTATTCCCGGTATTGAACAATCTATTTACTAATAGTCATCCTGCCATCTTTCGGAAGGATCTTTGGGTAGCGAAACCGTTTTCCAGGAAAACTTAAAAATCCTGGGTTGAACCAACTGTTCAAAATCCTCATACCTGAGAACAAGAGTTCGGTGTATGGGTTTTACTCCGGTAAAAAAGAAAAGTTTCAAAAATCGGGGCCCCTTTTCTTCTAAAGGGAATTTATCTTTTCCGGTGGTTCGGGTACAGGTTTGTTTTCATCGTCATCGTCGAAGTTGCAAATCATCAGTCCGGCCCTTTTGATGAGGTAATAAGCGATGGCCAGTGCAATGATAAGCACTCCGATGCCAATAATGGTTCCTCCATCAAGTTCTTCTATCTTCAATACAACTATTTTCCGGGCCAGGGCTATAATGGCAACCAAAACAACTACTTCAACATGCACCTGATTTTGTTTCAGATAAACCTTGATGGTATCGAGCAGTTCAATTCCAATCAACACAAGCAGAAATACACCGAAAAGGTCCATCAAATCATCCAAATCGATGATCAGAAAGTCTGATTGAATGAGGTTCCTTACAAGATAATATCCCAGCTCAATGGTAGCAAGGACCAGTATAACAGACATTAAAAAAATGAGGACGTAAATGATGCCTTTTTCAATGAACCTGGAAAATCGTTTCATAATTAAAATAGTTGGTCGTTAAATTTTTACAATTTTTACAGCCTTAAAGGTATTGATTTTAATGAAATAAATGCCTGGCTCAAAATCTGAAAATGAAATAACGGCATTGGATGAACCGAAATGATAATTTTTTCATGATGAGTCCTATTGAATTACTATTTTTTCAGAATAAAGCCCTTTTTTAGAATAACCGGTTACAATGTATAATCCCGGTGACAACTCAAAGCCGGAAATTTTTTCTGTAGGTTTCGGTTTTGTAATTGTTTTCATTCGTTTTCCATTCAGGTTGTATATATGGATTTGAATCAGCTCTGTTCCGGGTTTTTGGGTGATAATTAGTTCTTTTGGGTGATTCTGGTACAAAGAGAATCCCAATGCTTGTTGGTTTTCCGGTTGCGAGGCGTTGGTTGTCAGTTCAAATACCATCTTGTCGATGTTGTATGTTGGTCCGCTCAAAATGGTGAACCGCATGATTTGTTCTCCCGGGTACAGGTACATCTGCGTGATAATGGGGATGGTGTGAAGCGCACTGTTACTGGCAATTACGGTAACGGGGCCCGATGAAACCGTATCCACTTCAATCTGAAAAGTCCCTCCCCCCTGATTGGTTGCAATATGGATTGTGACGTTGTACCAGCCTTCTGTGAGTACATTCACCGAATACTCGAGCCACTCTCCGGGCACGGTATTGCCTACGTGGTATCCGTCTCCCAAACGATCGTAAATATCTACTGCTTCGTTGGGACGATAGGCTCCGGCCAAATTGGTTGAATTGGAATCGTGATAGGTGAATCCCTCACCGCCTTCGTCGAAATCTTCAGCTTCAACAACTCCCGGAATTACATGAAGCGTATCGTTAAAAGGTCTGCGCACCGGTCGGGTCCATTCGGGAAAAAATACGCGCACCGGCTGGGAATAAAGGTCGGTGGTGTCGGTGTAATGGGCTATGATGCGGAAATCGTAATATTTGTTTACTTCAGGTTTGATGATATTCAGTGTTCGCTCTTCAGCAGGCAACACGGCTGTTGTGGAAAAGTGTCTTTGTGTGGCCAGCTTTTGCTGTACAAGAATGCTGTCGTGGTTTGTTGTGTTTGGACTCCAGCTAACCTGGATTATCGAATCCTGGTAAACCACGGCAAAAGGTTTGGGCGATTGGGCGGTAGTGTATATCAGAATGTCTTTTATTTCGTTCCAGTCCTTTTGTTGTCGTTCCATTATGCGGAAATCGCCCCCGTCGTCCCAGGCCACCGGTGCAAACCCGTATTTATACGACAGCTCCAGATAGGCGCGGTAATGCCGCATGCGCGAATTGTGGTCACCGAACCGGATAGCGCCAAATTCACCCAGAAAAACCGGTACATTGTTTTCTTCCGACCAGTCGGCCACAGCTTTAAATTTCCGGTCAAGCTGGTTGTAATCGGCTGTTGAACCCCAGGTGCCCTCGCCTTCAAGCCCAAACAAATAGGGGTCGTAGGAGTGAAAAGATCCAATCACATAATCGTCGTCGGGAATAGCTGCGGTTATCAACTCTTCCGATCCACCCCACTCGTGCCCCTGAAAAATAACCAGCCGGGTTGGATTGGTTTTGCGTATGATGGAAAGCACACGCGCATGTAAATCATCGTTTTGGGTGCGTGTCAGTCCTTTGGGCTCATTAATAATCTCAAACAGAAGTTTTTCAGATTTGTTTTTGAACCGTTCGGCGATCTGCGACCAGATGCTGTCGAACCGTGTCTTATTTGCTTCATTGTAGTCTTCTTTTATCCATTCTTCATGGTGTGTGTTAATAACGATGAACAGTCCGCGATCGAGCCCCCAGTCGGCTACCTGTTCGATCCGGTTGAGCCAGTAGTCGGTGATTTTATACGGAGGTGTTTTACTGGTGTAGCCATCCCAGCGAACGGGAATCCGAACCACGTCGAAACCGGCTTCTTTGTACAAATCAAAATAATACTCCTGTGCCCGCGGATTATTCCAACCCGCCTCAGTGGGCGGTTCATGAGTGTTGCCCAGGTTGATGCCTTTCTTCATTTGGGCAATGGCTTCCTGGGGAGAAATCTGTGCAATTCCGGACCTGGAAATTCCAAAATTAAAAAAAAGAAACAAGGTAAAAAAGATGAAAAAAAGCCGGATCATTCTGGTTTATTTTAAAAAACAAGAGCCTGTTGTAACAGGCTCTTGTTGTAGTGTTTAAATAATAAAAAGTTTCAATTTTTAATTGCTTTATATCGACCCAGTACCTTGCTGTCGTTACTGATTACAATCAGGAACATACCAGCAGGCTGGCCTTCGAGTGAAAGCACTTCAATACTATTCTGAACTTTCATGTCTCGAACCATTGCTCCGCTGGCATTAAATACCTGAATGCGGTTACCTGGTTCTGCTCCGCGAATATTCAGTTTGCCGCTGGTTGGGTTCGGGTAAATTTCGATTTGCGATACTCCGGTCAAATCAACAGAAGTCAAATCGAGTTTCAGTTCGTACATAACCACAATTTTACCATCGGCAGAAGTCACTTTCAGCATATCTCCGTCATCGAGGTCACCCGATGTTTTTTCATTTCCATCGGCATCCACCACTACGGCAGTTGCACCCAACGAAGGAGTAATCCTTGCGTAGAAATCACTAAGCAGGGTACTGCCAGTTGGTCCTGTAATGGTATAATCTACCTGGTCAACTGCATATACGTTCGACAATACATAAGCCAGATAAGTGGTTTCGAGTATGTATTGTGTACGTAACATCGAGAGGTGATAAACTCTTGTGGTCAGCCCGTTGGGAGAAGTAACCACTACCTTGTCGTCCTCATATAGCGTACCTTCCGTTCTTTCAAATCCCATTTTATCAACCAGTTTAACTGTTGCACCCAAAGAAGGCACAATATTAGCAAGGAAGGTATTCACATTTGTTCCGCGCGGTATAAAGTTAACCAGGTTTTCACCCTGGGAAACTGTATATACATCAGAAAGAATGAATGCATCGTTTTCAGACGAACGTGGTTGCAGCTGGTAAACGATACGCGTCACACCGTTTTCGGCAACTACATCGAAAAAGGTGTTTGCATTTACTGTCACGTTCACATAAGTCGTATCGAAGTTCAGTTTTCGCAGAGGTACATAAGCTCCTTCCCCGTCAATAATGCTCAGGGTAGCTCCTAAAGGTACTGTAACATTGTTCAAAACCGTGCGCAACTGGGTACCGTATTCAAATCCGGTAATGTATCCTTCGCCGGCTTCGGCATCAGCAGAAGCACTTTTGGGTTGGATTTCAATTTCAATCTCATATAGAGCAGAAGTAAGAACAGCGTCGGAGCTCAACCCTTCCTCGCTTACCTGAAGGAAATACTGAGAGGTATTTGTGCTGTCGGCCGAAAGAACAACCAGCACATCATCCTGACTTAGTAGGTCATCGGCAGCTAAATCGGCATCACCCGATTTTACTGTAAGCGACTGTCCTTCATCAGCTTTGTTCAGGTTGCTCAGGAAAGCTCCAACAGTAGTTCCTGTTGTAACACCTCTGATTTCTTCTTCCATGGAAAATCCATCGCTTACTTTGTAAACCGGTGATGTAACAGTCGATTTGTAATGGGTAGGTTCATACATGAAGTGCTGACCAAGGTCGTTGCCTATGTATAGAATTTCCTGCGGCCAGCCCGCATTTCGTGCCTGCCAGTAGGCCTGGTTGGTCCAGGTCCATTCCGTGTCATCCTGGTTAGTGCCAAAGGAACCTGCTTCTCCAAAGCCTGTGTTGCCTTCATAAATATGCGGTTTACGCATATAGTTTGTAATCATTTGAACAACTTCACCTCCAACAACCCAGTCTGAGCCATCTTCCATACTCCAGGTTTCAATCAGTTCAAAGTCGTCAGGGTCATTGGCCGGTTTTAGTCCAAGTTTAATGGAATCGTTCAGGATTTTCCAAATGTACAGACTGTTATTCTGCCAGTGACGGAAAGGTGTATGGTCACTGTTAACCTCTTCATCCCAGGGGTTTTTATATGTATAATTACCTTCGGTGTTCAAAAACTGAACATCTAGCTGTGCAGGAACAGGCCAAACATAGTCCGGCAACCAGGTAGGAAGTTGTCCGTCTGTGGCAATTGCTCCTAAACAGAAAACATCACCAGGTTGTATAATCGAATTCACGCCCAAATCCTGGACTACAACACCAGGAGTAACTGCCCATTGTGTTTCGTCAACCCATTTATAGCCGGGAATATATTTCCGGAAACGGCTTCCCCATGCGTCGTCCTCCATGTACCATGTAATAAGTTCAGCTGGGTTGGTGGTTCCAGCCATGGCAATCATGTAATCGCTTAAATCCAAAGGTGCATTGCCTGGGTTTACTATTTCCAAATAACTATTATCCCACTGTTCCCAGTATATATATTCTGAAATAAAGGGTTCGGCTTCGTAAGGCTGAATTTTTGTCAGGTCTTTGTCCTTAACCAGTTCAACATTATATGTGTTGGTAACGCTGTCGTCCTCAGCTGTTACAGTAAACGTAACAGTTCGATCCTTAGTAGTTCCATCCAGCGAGACAGCTCTTTTTACTTTCACAATGGCGTTTTCGTCTTGTGTTTTGGCAACCAAAGCAGGTACTCCGGAATAATCAGCAGGTACAGGCATCCTGTAGTTAGGAGTTGTTGCATTGAACCCTGCAATTGTATCACCTTTCCATCCCAGCACAGTATAATAAGGCTTGTGATGTTCAGGAATATCTGGCCATGTAATGGAGGCAAGGTTTGCATTATGACTAACGCCATAAGGTCTCATCTGGATAAAATACTCTTTTTCTGAACCGTTTTGTGCAGTAACTTTCAGCTTATCACCATTTTTCAAATCCGGCTTTTCAACTCCATCAGAGAATACAATTTCCCATTCTGCATTGGCCGGTTTTTCGAGGTATTTCATAAGTGTATCGGCTCTCATGGCAAAAGGTAATCCATGCCATGTCCCGGTAATGGTATCTACTCCGCTGGCATGGGTAGTAACTCTTGGCCAGTCGATTCCTCTTATTCCAGACTGTGTATTTGTTCTGATAGGTCCTCCTTCCCAAACTGATCCAATGTTTATTCTTGCTTTTGGAACAACGATATTGGCATCGGATGCAGGTTCATCAACTACAATGTCGAATGTAGCAGTTTGAAGCGTATTTCCCAGAACATAAACTGTTAAATTGTCTCCTGTTCGGGCAGAAAAGAAAAGGGAGTCTTCTATACTTGGATTAAAATGATAGTTCCAGGCAATTCCCGGTTTTTTCACCATGTGTCGCATAATATCGTCAAGTCTTCGAATCCCCCACGGAACTGTCAGGGTTTTGTTGGCAAAATCTACATCAATAATGTCTGATTCAAGAGTATTTTCATCCAGCACGTAGGCACCATGGTTGCCAACTGTCCACCATAAATCACGCCATGCATTATATCCATCATCAGGACGCTCTACAACCATCCATTCAGAGTCTTCTGTGCCTACACCACGGGCATTGGCAAAGTCGAGGTTTCCGGTTTTCACACTGTATTTACGAACAAGCAGCGAATTGTTTGTTGCTCCTGTAACTCCTGCAACATCGTAAGAATTTGCAAAGTTGACGCCATCGTTGTCAAAAACACCGCCAACCTGGTCAACTACAGCCGAGTCACCTTCAGCAAAATGGTGCTCAATCATAAAGCATCCACGGCCGTTCCAGGTTTCAAAAACCCATTGGTAATTATCATCATACCTGTCTGATACAGTCACGCTGTCGTTAACATTTCTTATTCCTTTGGGTTCTGCTATGTGAATCAGGAAATCTGCCAAATCGTAAATGTCGATTTGTTTCGGACGTTGTCCTCCTTCAAAGCCATCAACACGGTTGTAGTACTGCTTGGGTTCAAAATCTACTGCGGTAGTTAGAACAAAAGATTCTCCGGGTTTTAACACCTTGTCGGGTAACATAAACATCCGGTTACCTTCGGGTACCCATGGGTCGTTCCATACATCAAGTATAGGCTCGGGAATCCAGGGCCGCATCAATGCAAACTTGAACTCGTTGAGGTTGATGTCCTTACTACCCATGTTTGTTAATTCCACATGGGCACTTCGTTGACCATCCATTCGTGCTTCAGAAATAATTAGGTTGCGGTAAGGCTCCTGTGCGTTCAGCATACCGGTTAACAATAAGGATAGAAGTAAAAGTTTTAATCTCATAGTACTTAAATTTTAAATGTTAATTTTCTATTATTTGTTTCCGTAACAAATATCCAAATTATTTACGACAAGCGATTGTTTTCCATTTACTAAAAATGCAAGAAATCATACATGAATGTAATAAATCATGCATAATTGTATTTTGTACGCTTTTCTTAAGATATGAATGTTTTCTTCGATTCTTCCTTTTTTTTTGTATTTGTAATTGTCGGTTTTTATTGACTTTTTTTATTGAAACGGATAGAACAGCATCTGGTTTGTCGTAAGTCACTCTGTTTTAATGACAATTTGTTTGGTGTTCTTGTAACAGGAATTAAAATTGATATAGTTTTTTGATGAATATTTGCTTAAAAATAAACATTGGTTCATAATTTGTGTGATTTTCAATGAATACAATCCTGTTTTGTATTTTTTTAAGCAGGTTTTCAAAGAAAATTCATGAAAAAGATTTCAATCGTTTTTTTACCCTGTTCAATTGACTAAATTTGCACTTGTTTTATTATATATGTTTTAATTACTGAAATCATGGCATTTGTAACCAAAATACTCGGGAAAATACTTGGCAGTAAATCGGAAAGAGATATTAAGGAGATCAATCCGGTAGTGGAGCAAATTAAACAGGAATACCAGCGGATCAAAGAGCTGTCGAATGACGAACTGCGAAACGAAACCGATAAATTACGCGCGATTATTCGGGAGCGGATAAAGCCTGAAGAAGAGGAGATTGGCGCATTAAAAGAGAAAGCCGAAGACGCTGATATTCAGGATAGCGAAGAAATTTACAAGCAGATTGACAAACTGGAAGAAACCATAGATGAAAAAATAGAACAGGTTTTAGATGAAATTCTTCCGGTTGCTTTTTCTATTGTGAAAGAAACCGCCCGCCGTTTTTTCGAAAACGAAACGGTTGAAGTTACCGCCAGGGATTACGATAAAGACCTGGCCTCCACACGTGCCAGTATTTCGGTGCAGGGCGAAAAAGCCCTGTGGAAAAACCGCTGGATGGCAGGAGGTAGCGAAATTACCTGGGATATGGTGCATTACGACGTGCAGCTCATTGGCGGGGTTGTGCTTCACCAGGGAAAAATTGCCGAGATGGCAACCGGAGAGGGAAAAACGCTGGTGGCTACCTTGCCGGTGTTTCTGAATGCCCTTGCCGGTCGCGGTGTGCATTTGGTTACCGTAAACGATTACCTGTCGAAACGCGATGCCGAATGGATGGGGCCCATTTTCGAATTCCATGGCCTGACTGTGGATTGCATTGACAAACACCAGCCCAACTCCGAAGCGCGACGGAAAGCCTACAATGCCGATATTACCTACGGAACCAACAACGAATTCGGTTTCGATTACCTGCGCGACAATATGTCTATTAACCCTGAAGATTTGGTGCAACGCAAACACCACTATGCTATTGTGGATGAGGTGGACTCGGTTTTGATTGACGATGCACGTACGCCATTGATTATTTCCGGGCCGGTGCCCAAAGGCGAAAACCAACAGTTTGAAGAGTTGAAAGGGTATGTGGAAAAACTGTACAAAGCCCAGCGCGATTTGGTAAACCGCATATTTATCGATGCCAAAAAGTTGCTTACCAAAGAGAAGGCAACCGACGAAGAAAGAAAAGAGGGTGGTTTGTTGTTGCTGCGTGCACATAAAGGACTTCCCAAAAACAAATCGATTATAAAATTCCTGAGCGAGGAAGGCATGAAAAACCTCATGACAAAAACAGAGAACTTTTACATGCAGGATAACAACAAAAACATGCACATTGTAACCGACCCGCTCTTTTTTGTGATTGAGGAAAAACAAAACTCGGTGGAACTTACCGATAAGGGTATCGACCTGATTTCGGAAGGTTTTGACGATGCCGACTTTTTTGTGATGCCCGACATGGGAACAGCCATGGCAGAGTTGGAAAATTCCGGTCTGAAGCATGAAGAACTGATTGAAAAGAAAGATAAACTGCTGCAGGACTATGCCGTGAAATCGGAAAGGGTACACACGATCAACCAGTTGCTGAAAGCCTACACCATGTTTGAAAAGGATGTGGAGTATGTAGTGATTGACAACAAGGTGAAAATTGTGGACGAACAGACCGGACGTATTATGGAAGGACGCCGGTATTCCGACGGGCTGCACCAGGCCATCGAGGCCAAGGAACGGGTGAAAGTAGAAGCGGCCACCCAAACCTTTGCTACCATTACCCTGCAGAATTATTTCCGCATGTACCACAAGCTGGCCGGTATGACAGGAACCGCCGAAACGGAAGCCGGCGAATTCTGGGACATTTATAAACTGGAAGTGGTTGTTATTCCCACCAATCGACCCATTGTGCGCGACGACAGGGAAGACCTGGTGTATAAAACCAAACGGGAAAAATACAATGCAGTTATCGATGAAATTGTGGAACTGAATAAAGTCGGACGTCCGGTTTTGGTAGGTACCACTTCTGTTGAAATTTCGGAACTGCTGAGCCGGATGCTCAAAATCAAGGGGATAAAACACAATGTACTGAATGCCAAACTGCATGCCCGCGAAGCAGAAATTGTTGCAGAAGCAGGTCGTTCGGGCGGTGTAACCATTGCCACCAACATGGCTGGCCGTGGAACCGACATTAAACTTGCCCCCGAAGTGAAAAAGGCAGGAGGGCTGGCCATTGTAGGTACCGAGAGGCACGATTCCCGACGCGTTGACCGCCAGTTACGTGGTCGTGCCGGTCGTCAGGGAGACCCCGGTTCGTCGCAGTTTTACGTTTCGCTCGAGGATGATTTAATGCGCCTGTTCGGTTCCGACCGTATTTCGGGCGTAATGGATCGGCTTGGTCTGAAAGAAGGCGAAGTGATTCAGCACTCCATGATCTCCAAATCAATCGAGCGGGCACAACGGAAGGTAGAGGAAAACAACTTCGGTATTCGTAAGCGGCTGCTGGAATACGACGATGTGATGAACTCCCAGCGCGAGGTGATTTACAAACGCAGAAAACACGCTTTGTTCGGTGAAAGGCTTGACGTGGACCTGCTCAACATGATGTATGACTCGGTGGAAGAGTTGGTGAATGAGTATTATGGTTCCGACCAGTTCGAGGATTTTAACATGGAATTGCTTCGGCTGTTGTCCATCGAATCGCCGGTTACGGGAGAGGAGTTCAAACAACTTTCCGTTGAGGAGATAACCGAACGCATTTACAAAAAGATGATCGACGGTTATAACCGCAAAGTGGAATCGATTTCAAAACAGGCATTCCCGGTTATCAAAAATGTATATGAAACAAAATCTCAGGTTTATAAAAATATTGTCGTTCCCATTTCCGACGGAAAGCGGATTTTTCAGATTATCTGTAACCTCGAAAAAGCATACCTGAACAAAGGGAAAGAGCTGGCGAAATCATATCAGAAACAGGTGGTACTAAATACCATTGACGAAGCCTGGAAAGAGCAGCTTCGTGAAATGGACGATTTGAAGCAGTCGGTTCAGAATGCCACCTACGAACAGAAAGACCCGCTTTTGATTTACAAATTCGAGTCGTTCAATCTGTTCAAAATGATGATCAGCAAAGTGAACAAGGATGTGGTAAGTACCCTGATGAAAGGACATATTCCGATTCAGAGTCCCGACCAGGTGCGGCAGGCTGAGGAGCGCAAACGAACCGATATGAGCCGGTACAAAACCCAGAAATCGGATATGCCCGGAGTGGAAAATCCAATGCAGGGAGCAAATACTCAAACCGGAGAACGCAGCAAGCCACAGCCAGTGAGGGTAGAGAAGAAAGTGGGCAGAAACGATCCCTGCCCGTGTGGTAGCGGTAAAAAATACAAACAGTGCCACGGAAGAGGTGCGTAAAAAAATAGAATATGATACATCTGTTAAACTTTATCCACTGGAATGCCAATCCTGAGTTATTTAATTTAGGTCCGTTGTCAGTTCGCTGGTATGGCCTGTTGTTTGCCTCCGGTTTTTTAATCGGCTATTCCATTGGCGAAAAAATGCTCAAATCGGAAAAAGTCCCGCAAAAATGGATTGATTCCCTGTTTTTTTACATTATTATTGCCACCATTGTGGGCGCCCGGTTGGGGCATGTTTTCTTTTACGGATGGGAGTATTATTCGCAACATCCGGGTGAAATATTCAAGGTATGGCACGGAGGGCTGGCCAGTCACGGCGGCGCCCTTGGAATCATCATTGCGCTTTTGATTCATTCCAAACTGATAACCAAACGGAATGTTTTGTGGACCATCGACCGCATTGTTGTGCCCACCGCGCTTGTGGCAGTTTTTATTCGGTTGGGAAACCTGATGAATTCCGAAATTTACGGCGTTGAAACAACGCTTCCCTGGGGGTTCATTTTCGAGCGCAGTGACGGACCAAATCCAGTTCCACGACATCCCACACAGATTTATGAAGCGCTGGCCTATTTCATTTCTTTCGGAATACTGATGTATATGTATTGGCGTACCCGCTCCAAAAACAAGGAGGGAATGCTGACGGGTGTGTTTTTTATTCTGATTTTTGCCGCACGCTTTTTCATCGAGTTTATAAAAGAAGACCAGGAAGCTTTCGAAGCAGGCATGGCACTGAACATGGGCCAGTGGCTCAGTGTGCCGTTTGTTTTGGCCGGAATATTTTTAGTTTTACGGGCGTTAAAATTGCCCGAAAAGAAGTATAAAAAACCGGTCTGAATTGATTTGCATGAATAGAATACGCAACATTTTATTCCTGACTGCTGCAATCTCCATGTTGGGACTGGGGATTTTTTGCTGCTCAACTGCAAAAAAGGCTGAAACTTTTTATCATCCGGCCGATTTCGAACCTTCTGCTTCAACCTGTTTTGTATGGACTACCGATTTTTATGAAATCGTACCAAAACTTGCGGGAATCATTTCACAAAAAGACAAGGTTACACTTTTTGTAAAAGAAAATGCCGACCAGAAGAATATTAAAATGATTCTTGAAAAATACGAAAGTAACCTTGAGAACATTGATTTTGTTTCATTGAACTGGATACCTGCAAATGCCTGGCTTAGGGATTTTGGTCCGGCGTATCTGGTGAGTGACCAGGGAAAAAGGAAGCTTGTTAATTTCTTATATTTCAGAAGACGGCTAAAATTTGTTGATCAGATTGCTGAAAAACTAAAAACTCCATTGATTCAAATTCCGCTAAACAGTACAGGAGGCTCAAGGGAGGTAAACGGGAAAGGTACAGCAATCTTAGTTGAGTCGCATGAATTACTGGAGAATAAACCAAAAACAAAGGAGGTGATTGAGGTTGAGCTAAAAAATGCCCTTCACCTGGAAAAGATTATTTGGCTTAAACAGGGAATTCCGCAGGATGACGGCCAGTTTACAGGGCCGATTTTTGAAGATATTTACCCCAATGGCGTTAACGGACATGTGGATGAATTTTGCCGGTTTGCCAATGCACAAACTGTTTTAATCAGTAGTGTTTCAGAAGAAGAAGCCGGTTCTCACCCCATTTTGGCCGAGGCAAAAAAGCGGCTCGACGAAAATTACCGGATTCTTATGGAATCAACCGACCAGGATGGAAATAAATTAAACGTGATACAGGTGCCTTTTGCCCCATTGTTACTATTCGAACAGCCCACTCCACAGGGAAAAAGAAAAGCGGCGGCAGTTACCAGCTACCTGAATTTTATAGTTACAAATTCGCAGGTTATCCTGCCTTCTTATGTTGATGTTACAAATGATTCCAACCGCGAAGTATTTCAGGCAAAGGAAAATGAAGTTATCCGCATATTTCAGAAGGTCTTTCCTTCAAAAGAGATTATTCCGGTTCCGGCTTATGATTTAAACCGTTTTAGTGGCGGATTTCACTGCATCAGCATTAATAAGCCATAGGGTAACGGTTTTTTCCGAAGGAACTCCTTGGGATCAGCAAAAGAAGCTTTCGGCGCAGACTGAATATTCGGATAATTATTAAACAACCTGCATTTTTAGTTATTAAATGTGTTTTTTATTTTCTCAATTGTACTCTTAATTCAAAACTACCAGGTTTTTTAATCAATGAGTTGTTCTAAATAGAAAATTATTCCCGTTTTATTACCTTTGCACCGAAAATGGTTCACAACAAAAGGGAATCCGGTGACCCCGATTGCTATCGGGGAAGTCCGGAGCTGTACCCGCAGCTGTAAGCCTTTCATGTTGACGGCAACCTTTGCCACTGTTCCGTCCCGATAACTATCGGGAGCGGGACGGGAAGGCAGCCGACAATTGGGGCAAGCCAGAAGACCTGCCATTTTCAAAAATGCTTTCGGGAATAAAAGCGACGGTTTCATTACCTGACGTTTTATTTCCCCGTGTTCAGTTTAAAAACAAAGGGGAATGAAAAAAATTACGATTTTATCCGTATTCGTACTTTTAGGGTTGGTTTGCCTTGCGCAAAATTCAGCCTCAAAACTGTGGGAATTCAGCCCTGCACCGGGTCAGCACATCAATATCGAAAATATTGGAACTCCGCAGGCCGCTCAAAGAATGACTGAAAACTTCAGCAGTCTGGTTTCACTGGGCAGTTTTGGCGGTTATTTAATTTTGGGATTTGAAGAAGCCTGCATCAATCATCCGGATAATCCTTACGGGATTGATTTTACCCTTTTCGGGAATGCCTTTTCCGGTTCATCGGAACCCGGCGTGGTTTGGGTGATGCAGGATGAAAACCAAAACGGCCTGCCCGACGATACCTGGTACGGGATTGCAGGCAGCCATCATTTCCATTCAAAAACGGTTCAGAATTACGAAGTTACGTATTTTAAAACCGATAGCCGGGATGTTTTATGGAGAGACAATTCAGAAGGAACAGGCCGGATAACAGCAAACAGTTTTAACCTTCAGGAATATTATCCAACACAACAATACTTTCCGCAATACCCCCGCGATTCGGTAACTTTTCGGGGAACACTGCTCACCACCGAAATCGATTTTTCCAATAACCAGGAAATAACAGTGAAACCGCCGGCGTTCGGTTATGCCGACAGCCATCCGCACAGACAGGGAATTGACATGTTTGTTCCTGATAATCCTTACACAAAAGAAATTGAAGGAGCCGGTGGCGATCCAATCGATATTTCGTGGGCAGTCGATTCTCTGGGGAATTATGTGGAGCTGGATTCCATTCATTTCGTGAAAATTGTTTCGGGCAGTCTGGTCAGCGCCGGCTGGCTGGGCGAAATTTCCACCGATGTGGCCTGGGTGGAAGCAGTAAAACCTAATCCGGCCATTTCGGGGAAAGAAAATCTCCTGGTGGTTTATTCCCATCCATCAAAAGTTGTGGTTGGAAATTCGATTCAGCTTGAAGCTGTTTATTTCGAAAAAGGCAGAAAAACGGAAACAGTTATTTCTTTTTCTTCTCAGAATGAAGATATTCTTAAAACTGAAAACAGCGGGTGGTTAAACGCATATACAACAGGTGAAACCGAAATTCGGATTTCTGCCAGAAGCGAAATTGAAACAGTTTCACTAAAAGTGGTTAAACCGGAAACCATCCGGCTTTTCTCTGATTTTTTATCGGTTTATCCCGGCGACACGCTGGAATTGGCTGCGCAGGTTTTTGATAACGAACAGGAAAAAATGGAAATTCCGGTGCGGTTCACCTCTTCAAATCCGGCTGTTGGAGAAATTATGGAAAGGGACGGACAAGCTTTTTTCGTGGCCCTGCAGTCAGGTGAAACAATTTTAACTTCTTTTGTGGAAGGTTTTGAGGTTGAAAGTCAGGTTACTTTAAAAGTGCTTTCTCCCGATGATAAAATCCGGATCTACTTTACCATGAAATCCGAAGACGAGAACCTGTTGCCGTTTCAATGGATTGAAGTTGGAATGGGCGATTTAAACAGTTTCGTTGAAACCCGGCAAAATGATTACTCAGGATTAGAAAAACCAACTCTTTTTCACGCACTGGCGGCAGGATTGCAAAAAGCAAATGTGCCTTTTGTTTTCAGAGACGACGATGCAGCCGGTGGGAAAGTCTATTTACATTCCGTTGAAAACGAAGGATGGTTTTACAATGCATGGGGCGGAAAAACCGAGCCGGAAGCCTTTGCGCGTGCATGGATCGCCCGGCTGAACCACGAACCTTTTTTGAATGATTTCGATAGAAAAGTGATTTCTGCCGGAGACACGGTGGCCTTGTACCATGTTTCCAAAATAACCGAACCGTGGATTTATTCCCGGTTGCTGGCCGGTTCCGACTCAGCGTCGGCAGGAGATGAACTTGAAGTTCAATGGAGCGAAACCGAATGCATCTTTTCAAACGACAAGGTTATGGAAACTGATTTTGTGCCGGTGGCCAATGCTGAAATTTTTGCCGGAAATATGTATTACACGGACAATAACGGAAAAGCTGTTTTTACTCTTGAGACCGAACCTCCGCTGGTAATTTCGTCTGGTGTTGACGCCGTTTTGATTTCCAAAAAAATAATCACCGGGATATCACCAATAGCAAATCAAGCTTCCCGGGTTTATCCCAATCCGGTTGAAAGTGAATTGATTGTTGAAGGTCTTCAAAATGGAGGGGGTTTTATATCCGCATTAAAACTATTTACATCCGGCGGGCAAATGGTGTTTGAAAAAGAGATTAACCCGAATTTGCAGCGGCTTAATCTGACTGCGTTGCCACCGGGAATTTATTATCTGAAATTGGTTCAGGGCACAAAAACAGAAACGCACAAAATCATCAAAAAATGAAGCAGTTGAGATTTTTGTTTTGTGGTTTGTTACTGTTGGTTGCCGGATTTGCCGGCGGACAGAGTTTGTCCGATACGGTACGGATTAAAGAAATTCAGGTGCTGGCCAAACGCAAAGTGGAAGAAGCCGGCCTCAAAATTACGCGGCCCGACTCGCTGCAACTGGTTTCCTTTCTCACCGCCGACCTTTCGGAACTGCTTTCAGATTATTCGCCGGTGTTTATCAAATCGTATGGCCGGGGTTCGTCGGCAACGGCCAGTTTTCGGGGAACGGCAGCCTCGCATACGCAGGTGCTTTGGAACGGAATGAATCTGAACTCGCCCATGCGCGGAATGGCCGATTTGTCACTGTTGCCGGTGTTTTTTACCGACGAGGTTTATCTGCTGCACGGGGGAAGTTCCATGACCAAGGGAAGCGGCGCACTGGGCGGCAGTATTCATCTTGAAAATTCACCTGACTGGGGTTCTGCTTTCAAACTGGAAGGTTTGGCTGAAACCGGCTCTTTTCATTCGCGAAAAGGATTTTTAAAAGTGCAGTTTGGCGGCAGGCAGTTTCAATCCTCTACCCGGGTATTTTACGATGGCTCCGAAAATGATTTTCCGTTTTACAATTCGGGCGTGATTCCCAAAAGGACGGACACGCTGAAAAATGCGGAGTACTGTAAAGCCGGAATCCTGCAGGAATTTTACCTGCGGCATGTAAACGACCAGGTTTCCAGTCTGCGGTTGTGGTTTCAGAAAAGCGACCGGAACCTGCCGCAACTGATGTCGTATCAGGGAAGCCAGCGCGAGGAGTACCAAAAGGATGAACAGTTCAGGGCACAGTACGACTGGAAAAAATATTCCGACGGCTTGAACTACCAGTTTTTTACAGGGTTGAACACTACCCGGCTAAACTATTACCGGGCAACTCCGGCTTTTGGTTTTGTAAACGAGGACTCGCGAAGTGCCGAAACCGGTTGGATGAATCACCTGCGTATTTTCAGAAAGTTTGATGAAAAAATGTGGGCAACGGTCAGCCTCGACGCCAATTACCATCGGGTAAAAGCGACCGACAACCAGACTGGCAGCGGTTACAAAAAAGACCGCGTGGAAACCAGCCTGTTGCTCAATCTGCATTTTAAACCCTCGAACCGGTTGGCCGCGTTCGTTTTGTTGCGTTCCGAAAATTACGACAAAAAGGTGGTTCCGCTGATACCGTCGGCAGGCATTGAGTGGCAGATTTTTCAGAACCTGCCGGTGATTTTGCGCTCCAACCTGGCGCGAAATTACCACAAACCTTCGCTGAATGATTTGTACTGGCTTCCGGGCGGAAACCCAAATCTGCAACCCGAAGACGGTTACACCGGTGACATTTCGCTGGCCGGCGATTTTGTATTTGGGCAAATGGTTTTCCGAAATGAACTGACCGGCTTTTTGTCGGAAATTGAAAACTGGATTGTGTGGCAACCTTCGGCCAGCGGCGCTTATTTCTGGGAAGCCGGCAATGTAAAGGATGTTTTGTCGCGCGGCCTTGAATACCAGTTTAACGCTGCACTCGACTGGAAAAAATTCAGGTTTCGTTCCGGCGGAAATTATGCATTCACGGCAACATCAAATCTGGATGCAGTTCGTTCGGTGGACGAATCGCGGGGAAAACAACTGGTTTACATTCCGAAACACAAAGGTGGGTTTTATTTCAGCACCACCTGGCGAAATTTTACTCTGAAGTACGATTTCAGCGGGGTAGGGAAGCGGTTCACCAAATCAAGTAACCGGGAATCGCCTTTCGAACAGGTACTCAATCCTTATTTTCTGAGCAAAATTGCGGTGGACAAAAAGGTAGATTTGAATGACGTTTCATTCAATATGAAATTTACGGTTGACAATTTGTTCGGCCAGAATTACCAAAGCATTTTGTGGCGGGCTATGCCGGGACGGTTATACACTTTTTCGGTGGCATTAAAATACAGAAAACAATGAAGCATTTTCTGAAAATAACATTTCTCTTTATGTTGGTTTGGTCGTGTACCGACGAGCCGGTGGAAACCATCTTTTTCGACCTCGATACCGAAAACGGCATTTTCATTGCCTGCGAAGGAAATTTTATGTACGGAAACGGTTCGCTTTCGTTCTATCATCCCGAAAAAAAAGAGGTGACCAATCACTTGTTTCAGGCGCGAAACAATGCCCCGCTGGGCGATGTGGTTCAGTCGCTGGCCCAAAAAGGAAATTCGCTGTTTATTGTTGTGAACAACTCGGGGAAAATTGTGGTTGCCGATTCCCGAACGATTGAATTTCAGAGAAATATAACCGGTCTGGTCTCTCCTCGTTACATTCATTTTGTTACGGATGGAAAAGCATACATCTCAGATTTGTATGCCGGCCACATCACCCTTTTTAACCCTGAAACGTTGGAAATTACCGGAACAATTGATTTGGAGGGGCACACTTCCGAACAGATGGTGCAGGTAGGAAAACATGTTTTTGTTTCCCATTGGGTGAACGGGGAGCACATTCTGGTGATTGACACTGAAACCGACCAACTGATTGACAAAATAAAAGTTCCGGCGCAGCCCAAAGACTTGCGGGTGGATAAAAACGGGAAAATCTGGGCACTTTGTGGCGGCAGTTATGACAATATGCCTGTGGAGGAGCAACCCTCGGCTTTGGTTCGGATCGATCCGGCAACACGCACCATGGAACAGATTTACCGGTTCAGCGAAGGCATGTTTTCGTCGGGTTTGGAAATGAGCGCAGCCGGCGATTCGCTCTATTACCTGAACAAAGGCATTTTCAAAATGGGCGTAAACAGCCGTCACCTTCCCGATTCGGCGTTTATTCCGGAAGATGAAAAGCTGTTTTACCATCTGGCTGTTGATTCCCTGACCGGTGAAATTTATGTTGCCGACGCCATCGATTACACCCAGGATGCAGTGGTTTACCGCTATTCGCAAGGTGGTATGCTAATAGATTCGTTTAAAACGGGCATAAATCCTTCGGATTTTCTGTTCCATTAACCTGTCGGGGAAGCAGCAAATTCTTTTGTCTGCAAAAACTTGAAACTTTTCTCATTACAATTCCCTAATTTTTTCTTAAATTGTAAGAATGAACTTACAGGGGAAATTGGGTTATATAAATGAAATGCTTTACGACATCAGAGCGGAGTATGTTGTTTCCTGCCTGTTGAAACCTGGACTTTCCCAGGACGATTTGCTCGCTGCCTTTGATGGACCGTTGAAGAGGAAGTGGTCTTCGGATATTGACCGTTGCGAATTGGAGAGCTTTGAAAACGGAGATGAATCGTTGGGCCTTCATTTGAACCGTGCAGGTGTTTACGATTCGCTGCCCGAGGCTCTTTTGCATCCTTTCCCTGAAAACAGGAACGCCGGGGGCGCTGAACTGGCGAAAGATTCGATGAAGCTGAGAGCAGAGGAAAAAAAAGCACGGATGTTTTTCAGAATTTTTGAAAATGAAATTTTTTGGCAGGGAGTCAGGGCAGCTGTTAACGAAGAGGTTGAACTGGAAAGTCTTTATGCCGAATATTTGAACGGATTAATTCCCGGATTCTGGAAACTGGATAAAAGCATTCCTCCTGAATATGCATCTAAACTGGTTAAATACCTGCCTTATGCGCACCTGATTGCCGGAAATTACCGTTTGACGGCTTTGTGTCTTGAAGATATCCTCCGGGAAAAAGTTTCTATGGAACCCGATGCCTGCGAACTGGATGAACCCGTTGAAAAAGAACAGCAAACAGAAATAAAAACAGGTATGCTCGGGCAGTCGCAACTGGGAAAAGATTTTGTTCCCGGCTATAAAACTGCCGGTTTTGTTTGCCGGTTAACGGTTAAAATAGGACCATTGGAAAACACCAGCCCAAAGGAGTTCTACACCAAAGGCTACATGAACAGCTTTCTTAAAAGTTTTTTCAGCTACTTTCTGCCGGTAGAAGTGGATGTGGAAACAAAACTGGTTGCTTCGGAAAAGAAAAAGGCCTTTGTTCTCGGTTCTGAAATAGAGGAAGAAAAAGCACTTGTGGGTTATAATGCAGTGCTGTAAAACGCGGTTGTTTGAAAATTAATAATTAAACCAGACGAAAGAATATGAAACATTATCATGTAAACTGGCAAAATGGAATGAACATCAGCAAAGCGCATTTTTTACAGATGGAGAATGCCTTTTCCGATGAATTAACCGATGCCAGAGCTGTTTTTCTGAACAACAGGAATTTTGGTTTGCTGCCTGTGAATGCCGGAGAAGAGACCTCCGTGAAAACGGTTATTAAAATGGATAACCAAAAGTTTTTGAAAGTGAAAATTTTCAGGTGTCTGGCAGTTACGCGTGGTGGGGGCCAGATTGAAATAACAGAGGAGCACCAGTTGCCTGAACTGGAAACGGACATCTCGCTGGAGTTGGCTCAATATGCCCAAAACGAAGGAAGCGAATTTTTTATTTTACTTACGGTCGATCCTTATAACCGCCAGCCGTTCGGAGAACTGAACGAAGATGAGGATCCTCCCCGCTATCCTTTTACCATACCAGGCTTCAGAATAAGTGTTATTTCGGGCGATGACCTGAACCGGGAAGGCATTCATCCGCTGTCGTTTTTTATTGGGAAAATGAAAATTGAACAGGGTGTTCCCAAAATATGCGACGACTACATTCCACCCTGCATGACCGTCAGAAGCCATTTAAAGGTAAACGAATTTTGTGAGTTCGCTGAGAAATTTTTTAGCCAGATGGAACTCGATTTGCTGAGCATTATCAGGAAAGTTAATGAAAAAAACCAGGATACCCACCTGGCCAAATCTGTTTTTACCCTCTCCGAAAACCTGCTCAGCTACATTTCCGCCAATCATTTGAGGATGCGTTACGAAATTTCCGACCTGCCGCCCATTCATTTGTTTATGTACATCGCAAATGCAGCCCGGGTTATCCGTAACACCATCGATTCTGCCGCTGCCGCCAGTAAAGAAGAGTTATTGAACTATTTTACCAACTGGTCGGAACTGAAACAGGGCGATTTCGAGAAACTGCTGGTTTATTGCATCAACTTTGAATACAGACATTACGATATACTTTTCAGCATTGAACAGTTCAGCGAGTTCATTCAAATCATTGCACGGCTGTTCGATAAGCTGGAATCGCTGGCTTACATTGGAAAGAAAAAAGAGACCAGCATTTTTGTGAAAGAACAAAAGCCGGGAAGAAGCTTCCTTGCCGATTAATAGTAAAGGTTACAAAGTCAGCATGAAAAATGCCTGAATATCTCGACATACCGTTTTCGTTCGATGCAATCATCGGTCAGAAGGATGCAAAAAGGATTGATTTGAAGAAATCGATTCACAATATGATTCATCTCATTACGGTAACTTCATACAACGAAGTGAAACACGACCCTTATTTTGGAACCGACATTTCGGAGTATGATTTCGAGAATATTTACAATACCCATGTGCTGAAAGATGAATTGAAGAATTCGGTTTTGCAGTCCATTCGCAACAATGAGAAGAGATTGGTGAATGTGAACGTGGAATTGCAAATTGAGCAGGTTGAAACCGCTGCAATGGTTCGCAGCCGACGTATAAAAACTCAGATAAAATTGAAAGTGCAGGGGGTTATCGATAAAACGAATGAGCCCTTGGTGCACACGGAAACTTTTTTTATCGGGCCGTTTTCATATTGATTACCGGACAGGCTTTTTTTCGCCATGCCGGAGTTTGGATTTGAACAAATAAAAAGAATGATATGCCAGTTGATTCTGTTGATTCCATAAAGCGAAGAATGATTCATAATGCCTCAAAAATCTGGGGCTATCCCGACGTGCAGGACATCAATTCGTTCGATCCGGTGCTGAGCCTGTTAATAGGCGCATTTGCCGGAGAAGTGCACCGGGTTTCGCAGGAAATAAACCAGTCGGATGCACGAATTATCGATAAATTGCTGGAAGTGCTTTTTAGCCGGAACATGTTCTCGCATTTTCCTGCCCATGCCCTGGCCTTTGCCAAACCACTTCAGGCAAGAGTCAGGATAAATGAATTTTACCGGTTTTATCTGAGCAGGGAGCTGCAAAATGGCGATGGACGAAACAATTCAGACCGAAAAAGTATCTGGTTTACACCGGCAGGCAGCTATTCGCTTTTCAACGGCGAAGTAAAATACCTGATTGCCGGAAAAAACCTGTATCAAACCGACGGGCGTTATAAAGACATCATTTCCGGAGTTGCGATGCAGGGCCGTGAGTCTGGTTCCTCCCTGTTACTCGGGATCAGGTTAGACCCGCTGGTTGATTTGCTCGACGGGCTTTCCCTCTGTTTTTCATTCAGAAGCCCTGTGGATGACGACCGTTTTTTTTCTGCCATACCTTCGGTAAACTGGAAGATAAACGGGAAAAAGGTACAGTTTCGGTCAGGGTTGTCGCAGGCACAAACCGAAACAGGTGAATCGTTGTCGAATCTGGTAAAAAAAGATCGTGAATTATCTTATGAAACGACATGTTTTGTAAATGATTTCTATAAAAAATATTTCATAACCCTGGCTGCAAACAACTACCGCAAAAGCGATTTTGAGACGGAAACTTTGGGGCCCGGTATCCCCGGGATAACCAAAGAAAAGCATCCCGAACTGTTTAGCCGCGGGATCATCTGGCTTGAAGCAGAAATGTTTCACCGGTTTACAGCCGATGAGATCAACGATTTTTCGGTGTCACTCAACTGTTTCCCGGTTGTTAACCGCGAATTGAATGAGAGTACCCACTCGGTGGTGAAAGGAACCAATGTAATTCCCCTGCTCACCAACGATCTTTTTTTCGATGTTGCCAGGGTGTCTGATAGTTCCAACACGGTGTTTGTTTCCCGGAATTCTTTGGAAAATACAGACAGTGCAGTGAAGTCCTATTTTGTCAGGCAAGGTGGAATTGCCCGGTTCGACTCGCGCGACGCCAGAGAAACCATTGGGCATCTGTTAGACCTTGTGAGGGATGAAGCCGCCGCCTTCACTTTAAAGGGAGGCGATTTGATTTCTTTTGAACTCAAACAGTTGGATCAAATCTTATCCAGGCTCCAGCAGCGCATCACTTCATCGAGTGTTTCAGCCGATTTGAGTTCGTATCTTATTATTGAATCGAAAGCCGAGTACGATAAAATAAGTGTGGATTTTTGGTCGATAGCAGGAGAATACGCCAATAACATAAGGCCGGGAACCAAACTAAACGTTTATAAGGGAAGCGATATCGACGATAAAAGCCTGGCCTTGGTTACCCAATCGGTGGGCGGCAGGCATAAACTATCGAAAGAAGACAAGCTCAATAAACTCCGGAGATCCTTGTTGTCGAAAGGAAGAGTTGTAACGGCAGAGGATATAAAAGCCTTGTGTTTCGAGGTATTTGGAACTCAATTAAAAGCTGCCGAAGTAAAAAAAGGTGTGCAGGTGGAATCATTGCCGGGCAGAGGCCTGAGCCGCACACTGGATGTCGTTCTTTTTTTGAACCAAAAGGAAGATTTGCCGGAAGATGAGCTGTGGCACAAAACAGAAAGCCTGAAGACCAGGCTGATGCAAGACTCTGTGAATCTGCTGCCCTACAGGATAATATTAAAATGAAGAATAATTTTCTGAATATGAATTAAATACCTGAATAGTATGAAACGAAGTCTTACATACACGGCCCTTGTTTTTTTCCTGGCACTGGTTGCCAGAGTTGGAACAGCGCAGGAGAATTTTGCATCGAACGTTTCCACAAGCATTTCTGATGATGAGAAATTGCTGGTTGCTTACGATATTGTTGCAACCGACGGTGCACGATCGTTTTCAGTAGTTTTATTTGTTACCTGGCAGGGCACTCAGGTAAAAACCACGGCTGCTTATGGCGACGTAGGGCATAATGTCAGCCCGGGACGGGAGAAAGCCATAGTATGGTACTTTAAAGATGATTTCGACGGGAACATTGCCGATGTAAAGGTGGAGGTTTTTGCTTACAAAGAAAACGAACCTCAGGCTTTTTTCGAATTTAAAAACATTGGCAATAACGGTTACGCTCCCTGTGAAGTGACTTTCACAAACAACTCGATGTATGCAAACGAATACCTTTGGAATTTCGGGGATGCAGCTTCAGGCGCTACAAACCTGTCATTCGAAAAAGATCCTGTCCACGTCTATGAAACCGGTGGCGTTTACACCATTTCCCTCACGGCCAGAAACTCGCAAACCAATATGGAGAATGTGTATTACCAGAGCCTTCAGATTAAAACACACGAGCCGGTAACGGCCAATTTCGAGATTCAGGGCAATAACCAGCTGGCGCCTGCCAAAGTTGATTTCAAAAACACCTCTGATAATGCCGACAGTTACGAGTGGAATTTTGGGGATGCTTCTGCCGGGAGAAAAAACAGTTCAACCAAAACCGATGGAAGGCTAAAGTATAAGAATCCTGGAACTTATACGATAACGCTTATCGCCAAAAATCATTTCAGCGGATTGACCGATACCATTACCAAAGAGGTGATTGTTGAAGCTGAAAAAGTGGCCGTTGCCGGATTTATTTATTCCAAATCATCCGATACAGCACCTTCAACCGTAACGTTTAAAAATACCTCGGAACTTGCCGACCGGTATGAGTGGAATTTCGGGGATGCTGCGTCGGGAGAAAAAAACAAATCCACAGAAGAAAATCCGGTACACCTTTTTTCAAAACCGGGCAGTTATAAGGTGCAGCTTTCTGCCTGGGCGCAGGGAATGAAAAAACCGGCCACATACAACGAAGTTATAACCATTGCAGATTTACCACAACCACCCGAGGCTCGTTTCACCATTCCAAAAAACAATGTTATCGGGCCGGCAACCATCTCTTTTTCAAACCAATCGTTAAATGCCACTCAGTTTTCATGGAATTTTGGCGACCCAGGCTCGGGAGACGACAACACTTCGGACAGGAAAAACCCTACGCATACCTATCAGCATCCCGGCCGGTATCAGGTAGTGTTAAAAGCATCCAGCCCCGGTTTTTCGAGGGAAAGTACTGCTACCGAATGGGTTGTGATAACTTCGCCCGATGGCACCCTGCCCGCAGTTAAAGCTCATTTCATTATTGAAAACAACCATGCAACTGCGCCGGCAGTTATCAATTTCAGCGATAATTCATCAAACGCCGACAGTTATCTGTGGAATTTTGGGAATGAAAGTTCCGGGGATAACCAATCGGAATTGAAAAACCCGGTTCATATTTACACGGAACCGGGCACCTATCAGGTAACCCTTACAGCAAAGAATGCCGCCACAGGAGAAACCGATACCTATTCTGAAACCGTTACCATTACCGATGCTGATATCGCTCAGCCTGTTGTTCAGCCTGTCACTGAAACAGTTCCCGAAGCAAAACAGCCTGTAGCCCGTTTCAGTTTCGAAATGAAAAACGAGAACAACACCGCTCCGGCAAGTGTGGTTTTCTCAAACACTTCGGAAAATGCCGGCAGTTTTCAGTGGGACTTTGGCGACTCTTCCAGCCCATCGGACCAGAAAAACCCGGAGCACCTGTTTAAGAACCCGGGCGAGTATAAAGTAAAACTGACTGCCATTCATCAGGCATCGGGGAAAAAAGATGTGCTTGAAAAAACAGTAGTGGTGGAAAAACCGCTTGCCCCTCCGGTTGCAGGCTTCGAGGCGGTTTACAGCAAAGAAATTGTACCTGTAAAGTTTGAGTTTAAAAACCAATCCAGCAATGCCGATACCTGGAAGTGGAATTTTGGCGACTTCGATTCCATTGAAAATGAATCTTCTGCCGAATCGCCAAGCCACCAATATACCACGCCGGGAAATTACAAAGTTACCCTCGAGGCAATCAATTCAAAAACCGGCGAAACAAATCGTGTGTCAAAGGAATTTACGCTGAGAAGCGATTTTGCCACCTTTGTAAACAACAGCCTGGGGCAACAGGCGGAAACCGTTTTGGATATTGAATATTCACAGGGTAATGATTACTTCGTTGTTTTGAAAAACAGGAATAGTGGATCAAGCATTGTCAAATTGAACGAAACAGGCAGCGTTGTATCGAGGAAAGATTTTGATTTTCTGACATCAGGGCTCACTCCGGTTTTGAAAAGCGGCCAATATATGATGGCCGGAATTGAACCGCCCGACAAGCTTTTTGTAATGGAATTAAAAAACGATTTAAATATAAGCAGCCCGGTATATTTTCAGCCCCCGAAGAATTTTAAAACCGATTTTGGCTTTCCCGGAATTGCCCTGAGTGTTGCCGGTGAAATAGGGGTTGCTGCCAATACGCTCAACGACAGGTACCCCATTGATGTTTTTTTTCAGAAAACAGACCAGGAGGGAAAAATCATCTCGCTCACCGACAGGACTTTTAAATTTATTGGAACAAAGATGTTTACAGAAATGATTCCGGTGGAAGATGGCGGGTTTGCACTTACCGGCTACTGGCAGGAAAAGGAAGATGCCCTGTACCGTATTCTGTTTGCCAGAATCGACAGAAGAGGGGTTGGAACCATGCAGCTGATAACCTCGGATATGAATATTCTGGGACTGGACATTGACAATTCATGGGAGGATGGTTTTGCCATACTTAGAGCAGAAGAAACGAGGACCGGCAACCAGACCTATGAAGTGAGCTTTACGCTGGTTGACGGTAAGGGAGGCCCCACCGATTGTGCCACCATGCTTCCGTGTGTTGTAAAAAGTGAGGATATTCTGAATTACAAACCCTCATTAATGAAAGTAAAAGATGGCTATGTGGTTGCATGTCACTGTTTTAATGGTGTTGACTACGATATTGCCATGTACTGGATTGATAAAACGGGGCATGAGTTGATGAGGTACGAAACGGTGAGTTTGCCGGGCGACCAGTTTGTTATGGATTTTCTGGAAACCAAAGATGGGGGTTATATGGTAGCAGGCACGCAAAAGGTGAATGGAAAACAGGAAGCATTCGTAATAAAAACCGATGCCTGGGGAAAACTGAATCCGTAAGTTTTTTTACCGGTTTCTAACCTTTTCAATTTCCTGTTTTAGCGCCCGGTTTTCGAGGTTGCACCTGTCGAGCTGGGCCCGTGTATCTTTTAAATCTTTTTCCAGTTTGGCAACATCGGCGCCACCGCCACCGCCACCTGCCTGTAACATGCTGAGTTGCGATTGAAGCCGGTCTCTTTCAGTAATACATGCCTGTAGTTTTTGGCCAAGGTCATCAGAATCGCCCATTTGCTCTCTCAGTTTCACCTGGTTGTTGTATGCCAGCTGAAGATCGGATAGCGCCTGAATAACATCCTTATACATATTCGATTCCCATGTTTCATCCTCTTTCACCTGATTTTTTGTCCGGCTTAAAAGGGCGGCAATATCCTGGTTTAACACTTCCAGGTTCTCGCCCGTTTCGTTTGCTATTGGTATTTTTGAAAGCATACCACTGGTTTCTCCCACATTGGGCGCAAAAACTTCTTCCTGAAATTTCAGGTTGTTTTTTAACCTCTCAAGTTCTGCATTCGATTTTTGTTCCGACAACTTTCCCACATTCATGGTGGAAAAACCCAGCAGAATGGCGATAACAAAACTCAGCAGGAATAAACCTACTACTTTGAAAAAAGCTTTGCTTCTCTCTTTTTTATTCAGTGGTTTCATGGTCCGATTTTTTTTCGTTTATAACTTCCCTGTTGCAAATCAATACATCGTTTTCTTTAATGCGGCAGTTTAAAATGGTATCGTCGGGGTCGAGCGCTGTTTTTAGTTGAAGCAGTTTGCTTCTCAGTTTAAAAAATATCCAGGGGTGCGGTTGATTGTTCGCATCGGTAAAAGATACGGGGCTTTCAGGGTGGCGGCTGTTGTAATCGTTTATAAAGAAATAGAAAAGTCTTCCCAGTTTCATTTCCTGCGGCGCTTTTGCCCTGAAGGTGGTGACATCTTCCGATTGGGGATTTTTCTTAAAAACAAAGCTTATAACCACCGGGTTATCCATCTCCTCATCCGAAGGGTCTTCAATGGTAATATTTACCGGATAGTGCCATTTTTTAAATTGTTTGGGTGGTACTTCCAGCAGTTTTTCAACGGTTTGATTAAGCAGCACCGGAACAAGGAACCACAGCGACGAAAGGTGCCAAACCATTTCCAAATTGGATTCTACCAAAAAGGTAAAACACAGGTTGGTAAATAAGTAGCTGAAAAGTAACATACAGATTATGAAAACCAGCTTCATGCTGAAAACCTGGTCTGAATACCAGGTCAGTAACTTTGAAGCGAAAAGTACATGCAGGGTTCCCAAAGAAATAACAGCAAGCTGGGCAAAAATAAGAGCAGTAAATTCGCCGGTTCCGGGACGCAAATAAAGGAAAAGCGTAGAGGCCGACAAGAGCAGTGAAACAAGCAATACATAAATTAAGCTGGTTACACCGTATTTTTTCAATCCCTTTACCTTTTTAAAAAGTATCATGTAAGTACCTAGTCCGAGTACCAGGCTTCCGATTTTTAATGCCAAACTGGTGCCGCTCATTTGCAGTAGTTTTATTTGTCCATAAAAATAGGAAAGAATAAATGAATTTTCAACAAATATTTGATTTTTAGATGTAATTTGTTACCAATGGCTAAATGCATTCTATTATGGTTGTTTTTAAAGTTTGTAATAAGGAATATTGTTGTCTCTGCAAAAGCCGGTAATGATTTTACCTGCTGTGTCGCCGCCTACTGCAAAGGCCACGCCGATAATATAGCCGCCTTTTGCCATCCCACCCAGACCCTCGTGAATCACAAATCTGGCCACATCGATGTATTCCAATTTACCCTCCCTTAATTTATATTTGTTTATGGTTAGCCCGGGTCTTTCGTGGGCTATTTTGCACCACTTGTTGTTCCAGGGTTTCCAGTCGCCAGTGCGGGTATCCCAGGTTGTGGTAATGTTCCGGCATATCATTAAGGCTACAAACCAATCCTTTTTCATCCAGATGCTACCCCTGTTTTTGTATTTGTTGTAGCTTGCCTTGCACGTAGTATAATCCAGTTTTAGTTTATAGGTGCCCTCCGGGTTTATTTTGGGAACCGGTTTGGTCGGGGGAAACCTTTTTTTTGATTCTCTTTCACAAATCTCAATGGCTTCGTCCAGTTTTAATCGTCCTATTCCCCTGAACCAGGTATATCCCCTCGGATCTTTAATCGTCCAGAGACCTGTTCCGGTTGGTGTTTTTTTCCATGGATTTCCGCGCCATGAACCAAACAGATATTCTTCTCTTTTGGTTGTTTCGGGCCTGGGTTGGTAGTTTATATTTTCTTTTTGGGTTCGGATGAGATAATCTTCGTACGCTTTAAAGAAACCGGAAAGTTCGATGGTAACCCTGGAATAATGTGTGCCGTATTTGGTTGACATTTTAATGCGCCATTGAAAATCATACATTCCTGATCTTCTGCCCGGTGCAGTATTTAAAGATTTTTTCAGGCTGTCGTAATCTCTGAATCCAAAATCTTCCAGCATTTTTTTGTCAATCGGTGAGATCATACAACCCTTATTTTCGGTTCAAATTATTTAATGCTGTTTGTTAAAATGTTTTCTCATCAACCTCCAATCATTACCGTAGGGCAACCAATGGTAATAGTCCCTCCGTGAGTAGTCATATCTCCCTGCCGGGCTGCCGGCATGCCCCCAATCATTACAGTTGAGGAACCCATCGCAATACTGTCGGGTGGCCCTACACAGGTAGCCATATCGCCAATTCTTGCGGCAGGCATCCCACCTATTAAAACGGTTGGACATCCGGCAGGTAAAATAGGTCCTCCAACATGAGGAACAGGTGGTGTGCCCGGTGTTTGCATCGGGCAGGTGTGCATATCTCCAACTCTTGCTGCTAATGGCATTTTATTCGTTTTTAATTTATCATTACCATTCCTCCTTTTACCACCGTTTGCCCTCCGGAAGAAATTTCGGCAGTTGCACCTCCTTCTGCTTTATATGTGGCGTCGGCTTTGGTTTCAACGGTGGCCGCCTTTTGTTTCAGACTGGCGGTTGCCTCGCTGTTAATATCGGTAGCATTTTGTTCCAGCGTGTCACCCGATTTCATGGTGATATTGCTGTCGGCGCTGATTTCGATGTTGCTTGCATTGATTTTCAGGGTGCCGCCAACACTGATGTTCATACTTCCGCTGGTTCTGATTTTTATTTTTTTGTTGGCTGAATCCAGCTCCAGTTCATTGTTTCCGTCCGTGTCGTAAATCCTGATTTTTTCAGCGCCGTTTTCGTCGTGAAATTCAATCGTTTGTCCTCTCTGGGTCCGGATGGCATGAATTTTAGCGTTTTTTTCATCTTTGTTTCCTGCCCATTCAGGATCGGGGCAGGTATTTTCATCGAACAACGTACCCAGGCAATATGGTTTTTCAACATCGCCATCTTCAAATCCAACAAGCACCCTCGAGTTCAGCGCCGGAACAAAATAAATACCGCAGTTTACATGTGTGTAGGGCGTAACTACTTTTACCCACGGGGTCATGTATTTATTCTCCATCCACCAAAAGCTAATTCTGATTCTGCCCAGTTTTTTGGGGTCCCTGTTGTCGGCAACCATGCCCAGCTGGTTCGACGAGGAGCGGACAAAATAGGGATCGGTGTTTTCAGGGATGTCTGTTTCTGCGGGAATTGCTGAAAAATGGTTTTGATAGGTCAGTGTATTGTCCAACACATGCTGTACCGAAGTCAACAGGTATTTTCCGTAATTCAGTGTTCCTTTTCCATCTTTTTGCGGGCAGTTCACCTTCACGTAATTTCCGGCAGCCAAAAAGCCGTTGGTGGACGTCCCCGATATGTCGGTCAGGTTAATGGCATCCACCGATTCCTGGATTTCACCCACCGTATCAAGTCCTTTTTTGTATTCCGACTCGTCCACATTCAGGTGTTCGTAATAATCTTTGCCTTCCAGCGAAAATACTTTCTTCGACATGTTAAGTGCATGTTTACCATACACGTTCAGGTTCGATTCTGTTTTACTGTTTCCCGATTTGTATTTGTAAACATCTTTTATGGTTAACGGATCTACAGAATACAAGCTAAAATGAACCGGTGCCACCCGTAGTTCATACCTGAAATCGTTCAGATTGTTACCAATGGTCAGGTTTTTTTCTGCTTCCGGAATTTCGCCAAAAATCATTTCACTGCCATCGAAAAAAAACCATTCTCCGTAACGTATGGACAACCGTTTCAGAAACTCCAAATCGCTTTCCTCGAATTGAACAATGTAAGGAAACCTGGTTTTGTTTCGGGCATTGATTTTAGGGCGAAGTTCATAATCCTTTAAAACTTCTCTGACTATTTCATCCAGCGTATTGTCAAGAAAGGCCCTGTTGGTCGGCTTCCGGTTTAAAATGATTTCTTTGCTGCTACCCGAGATGATTACTTCATCGCGGTCGGCCATGGCACTTCTCGAACTTTGAATCTCTGTAACATAACCAAGGAAATTTAAGCCGTCTTTTTCGTTGGTTCCCTGCATGAATTTGGTTTGAATTACTATGGGAAAACCCAGGAAGTCTTTTGATTTTTCCACCAGAAAGCCGTCCAAATCCTCCAAAGCATCGTACCGGCAGGTAATTTCAAACCGGTCAATACCATAAAGGTTTTGGTTGATGGTTACCTGCTGAAAGCTTTTTAATGGTTTCTGGTTAATGGCAATGTTTGTTTTTGAAAGTTGCGCCATTCTTCTAAATTTTTAATTTAAATAGTTAAACATTTTCTTCCATGTCCCATTCGGTTTCCCAGTCGGCATTTGCAAGGGTGATTTTACGGCACGATATGCTTAAATTGATTATCATGTCCGACTGGTCGGTAAACGATTCTCCGTAATGCACCAGAACTGCATCTTCAAATTTCAGCGATTTGCTTTCCTGGGGTACCCCCGATTCATTGATTCCGAAAAAGGATATTTTGCCGTTTTTCCGATCCCATCTGTTCAGCATCCAGTTAACCAACTCGGTGTCGGTTATTCCTGTGATGGTCAGGTTTATAAGGCTAGCCTTTACCCAGGAGTTGGCCATGCCTTTGGGGTCTGTTTCCTGGCTAAAATTGAAATCGTAGGATAAAACCTTGATTCCTTTATTTTCTCGGGGGTGTTGATCGATATGGAGACGTGCAGTTAACGACATAGCTTTAGAATAAATGATAAATTTTCAATCCAATAAAAATACATGCCGGATGTTTTTTCCAACGTATGAACGATTCAGGAGAATTTAAAACAGCGGAGTTTCCGTTTTTTCTTTCCTCAAAAAAATGCAATTGAGCTATATGGCCCATTCGTTCTCGTGCTCTCCGTTGCCCAGTTTTATGGAGCGCGCTGAAAGTGAAAAGGACTGAACCATGGCGCCGCTGCCGGTGTCGTCAAATGCTTCTTCGTAGTTTACCATATAAGCCTCTATGATCTCCAATTCTTTCATCTTTGAATCCTCATCGCGCTTGTTAAAGGTAACTTTGGCGTCTTTTTTCATATAACTGTCGCACATCCATTCAAACAGGCTGGTGTCGTCGGTCGATTCAATGGTCAGGTTAACCACTCCTCCGCGTGTGGTAGAAGATGGCCTTCCGGTGTTGTCGTAATCCTGGTGCATACTGTAACTGCAGCTCAATACACGGTATTTGTTACCGTCCACTTCAAATGTTGCTTTAAATGACATGACTTAAAATTTTAAGGTTAAACAATATATAAACACTAATTCTGTTCATATTCGGTATCCCATTCATTTCCGTCGTCGCCTTTTTGCCCGTCCATTTTAATCATGAAGTTTTTGGCCGGGAAGTAGGGCGTCATGTGGATGTCGAGGTAAATCCGGTCTTTTTGTTTCGGATCCTGCTCGAACCGTTTTATGGAAAATTTTTCGATGAGTTTGCCCGGGCCGGTAATGTCATCGAGAAAGCGGATAATTTGGCTGAGTATTTCTTTCCGGGTTTTGGAGTTGAAATTTTCAAAAGCCCTGCGGTTCAGAAAATCCATCAGTACTTTGGTCACATAGTCGAAAACCCTTACAACGGAGTAGGTTTGCAGCCCCAGATTGTCGCCGCTGAAAAGTGTTTTGGCTGAAAAAGCCATCACTTTTCCGTATTCGTTTACCATGGGAATGAGCCCCATTTTTTCGAGGTTGGCAATTTCGCTTTTTTTCAACCCGAAGGAAACCCCGTCCACTTCGCTCAGGCTGCCGTGTTTTTTTCCCGCTGCCACCTGCGACATCAGCGTCTGGTAAATGTTTCCGGCCAGCGCTGCCGAGGGGGGTATAAAAAGTTCCTCTTCCTCGCCCAGTTCTTTGTATTTGTTGCGGCCAACCAGGTAGTTGCAGGCCATTAATACATTCGATTTGTAAATGTCGCCTCCTGTTAGGTTGGCGGCTTCAAACATTTCCATCACATCGTCGGGTGTGTCGAGGTGTTCGAAATCGGTAACCAGCATCACTTTGTTTTCGTGAGCTATTTTTGCCCATTTTTCAACCACTTTGTTTGAACCCAGGTAACCTGGTACAACCAGCAGGCTGTAATTGTCGCGTAAATCGAGCCGGTCGAAGTTTTTCACCAGTTCTTCCTGCACGGTATCGATAAACCGGGTGTCGTCCAAATCTTTCACCTGTTCAGGATCGGCATTCATGAAAGCCAGATTTTTAATTTTATTACTGCCGGCATTTTTAAAGAAAAGCGCCACCGTGCGGTAAGATTTTTCGAGTTCTTTGGTGGTTTCTATGGCTTTGGCCAGGTTTTGCGTGAGCGTTTCTTCCGCTACCTGTGCACTTTGTTCGCAGCTTTCAACCATTTCCATCACATTGTCGGACGACGAAAGAATGGCCGCCCAAAGCTGAAGTGTTTTTTTCAACTGGTTGCGTTCCTCTTTTTTTGACGACTCGGACAGAAATATCCTTTTTCGTGCCTTGCGTTCCGGGTTCAGGTTCTGAATTCCATCTACGGCTGCCTCCATTAAATCGAAACCGCCCACCTTCGAGAGCTGGGTAAGGCTTTGCTCAAGCAGTTCCTGTGGTTTATCAACCTGTCCGGTACGTTCCGCTACCTTTTCACGGTATTGTTCTATATTTTGACGTTGTTCCTGTGGTGCCATTTTTTATTGTTTTTAAAGTTCATAAACTGGTTTTCTAAGCCTCTTCAATCTCTTTGATTAGCGCATACATTGTGTTTAGCATGGCCTCTTTGGTCTCGTTGTTTTCAATGGCCTTACGCAGCAGTTTGTTGCTTTTCAACTGCTTCACAATTTTTAGGAACTGCTCTTTCTGACTGGTCAGGTCTTTTAAGAATTCACTTTGCGCGGTAATTCCTTTAACTCCGAAATCGGCCAGGCCTTTAAAATTGAGGGTTTCCTCCCTGCTGGTTCCTTCGGCGTCTTCAAAGTCAATGTCAACCGAAGGCTGAAAGTGGTTGAATACGTCGTCGATGGAAGTAAGCCCTTCCACAATTTCGGGTTTAAACGGCGCATCGGCCGTTAACTTCTCAATCATTAACGTTTTGTTTTGAGCAATTTCGCTGATGGCTTCATTTGCTTCATTGGGAACTTCGGTTCCTCCAATTCCATAATTCTGCATATCATTTGTTTTTTGAATGAATATTCTGTTTTTATTCCTTTTAAAAATGTTAATCAATTTTCCAAACCACTTTTTCATTTTCGTCCATTGAAAGTCTGACTACTGAACCCCGGGTTATCTGGTCTGAAATAATCATGCGCGACAAAGGCCTGCGCAATTGCGAGCGAATGACTCCCACAATGGGTCGTGCACCGTATTTTGGCGTATAGCCCGAAAGGGCCAGTTTTTCTTTGGCCTCGGTTTCCATTTCAAGCTTAATTCCTTTTTCGTCGAGTGTTTTGAGCAGGCTTTTCAGGTGGATGTCGAAAATTTTCACCACATTGTCTTTACTGATGGGTGCAAAAGGAACAATTTCGGTAAGACGCCCCAGGAACTCGGGACGGAAATAGTTGCTCATAATTTCCATCAGCGTATCCGACGGCGGGATTTCCCCCTTGTTAAACGACTCTACAATGTAATCGCTGCCAATGTTGGAGGTGAAAAGAATCAGCGCATTGGAAAAATCTCCTTCTTTTCCCAGCCGGTCGTGTAATTTTCCTTCGTCGAGAATTTGCAGGAAGATATCGAAAACCGAAGTGTGGGCTTTTTCAATTTCATCGAACAGAACAATGGAGTAGGGTTTTTGCCTGATTTTATTCACCAGCAGGCCGCCCTCTTCGTAACCCACATATCCCGGTGGTGCGCCATACAGCAGGGCTGCCGAGTGTTCTTCCTTGAATTCCGACATGTCGAACCGAATCAGGAACGACTCGTCCTGAAACAGGAATTCGGCAAGTGATTTGGCCAGTTCGGTTTTTCCGGTACCGGTGGGACCCAAAAAGAAAAACGACCCGATGGGCTGTCCGGCCTTGTTCAATCCCGAGCGCGACTCGAGAATAGCTTCGGCGATGCTTTTCAGGGCATGGTCCTGCCCAATCACCCTTCGTTGCAGATGTTCCTCGGTGCTCATCAGCCGTTCGCGCTCTTTCGACTGAATTTTCCCCAGCGGAATGCCGGTGCGCCCCGACACAATGGCGCCAATATCCGATTTGTTGAGTGACACAATGGTTTCGCCCGCCATTTTTTCCAGTTTTTCCAACACTTTTTTACAGGCTTCAAAAATTTCGGCGCCAGTGTTCAATGGTTGTCCGTCTTCTTCTTCATCGAGTTTTGAGAAAAGAATGGGCGAAATCTGGTTTTTCAAATCGGAGCTGAACCATTGCAATTCAGCGAAGTGAGTTTCCATATCCGGGGCAAACTGTTCCAGTTCTTCTTTCAGGCTCCTGATTTTTGCCGGCGATATGTCGGCCATCAGCCGAACGCCTGCCATGGTGTGATCGATTAAATCGATGGCCGACTCGGGTAACGAACGTTCTTTTAAAAACCTTTTCGACAACCTGATGGCTTCCGAAATAACCTCGTCGTCTGCTTTCAGTTTGTGGTGTTCCTCGTATTTCGGTATAATCTTTTGCAGCATCCGTTTAGCGGTTGGTTCGTCGGGCTCTTCAATTTTTATCAGCTCAAACTGCCGGTTAAATGCTTCGTCGGTTTCAATAAACTTGGTGTAGTTATCTATGGAAGTGGTGCCTATGATGGTAAGGTTTCCCCGGGCAAGTTCCGGTTTCAGCAAATTGGCAGCACCGGAAGCGCCTCCCTGCTTGTCGAGTAAAATGTGAATTTCGTCAATAAACAAAATGGCTTTGTCGAACTGGCGTATTTCGCCAATGATTTTTTTCAGGCGGTCTTCCACCTCGCCTTTATAGGAAGCGCCGGCAATGAGCGAACCGTAGTCGAGCTCGAAAATAATGGCGCCGGCAAGCCCGGCAGGCACTTTTTCTTCCACCACATTTTGGGCAAAGCCGTTAACCAGGGCAGTTTTCCCCACTCCGGCATCGCCAATTATCAATACGTTGGCTTTGTTGCGGCGGCCCAGAATTTCGGTGATTTCGCGAATGGTATTGTCGCGGCTGACCACCGGGTCGAGCTTTCCCTGACGGGCTTCTTCGGTTTTGTCGGTGCAAAATTTCAGGAGTGCGTTTTGCGATGGCTTTTGTTTTTTTTCAGCACTTTTTTCTTCACTTCCGCCCACAACCTGCTGGAGCTCGCTGCTTTCGAGCAGGTAGTCGGTAATTTGTTTTGGCGTTAGGGTAAAAGTTTTCAATTGCTCGTAGCTGAATCCCACTCCGGGTGTACTCAGGGCAACCAGCACACATTCCGGGTCGGTCTCGTCGCGCGAAAGTTTGAGCCTGATGTTTTCCGCTTCCCTGAAAACGGCCTGTACCTCGCTGTTTCCTGAAGGATTTTCCGGAATATTCCCGGTTTTGGGGCACGATTCAATGCGAACATCGGCCCATTCTTCCAGGTAAAACAAATCCTGTTCGAGGTCCATCAGGGTTTGGTTTAGCCCCACATTTTTGTGCAGCAAAGCTTTTAAAAGGTGTGCAGGTGTAAATTCTGCGTTGGAGTACTCTTTCGCGAGCGCCTGTGCAATGCGTATTGCTTCTTTCAAACTGCCGGTGAAATTCATAATTATGCACTTTAAGTGAAGTGATATGCTCCCTGTTTCAGAAATATTCTCCAAGCAATCACTTAACAATTTACGAATTATTATTTTATAATGCAATCATTTTTTTTCGAGGAAATAATTTTTCCCTATTTTTACACCGAAATGGTTCCTTGACGGGATTTAAGGGAATCCGGTTAAAATCCGGAGCTGTACCCGCAGCTGTAATCCTTTCATGTTGGAGGCAACACATGCCACTGCCCCGTCCCGATAACTATCGGGAGCGGGACGGGAAGGCGGCCGCCAATCGGGGAGAGCCAGAAGACCTGCCATTTCGGATAATAAACAATATCGTAAGCTTTCGGGATTAAAAGCTGGAGGTAACTTACCTTAAATTTTTCCCATGGTTTTGGTATTGTAAAATGATTGTTTCACTACAAAAAATTTTACAATGAAAAAATTTTACCTGATGGCGGGCTTGTGGGCAGCCCTGTTTTCTGCAAAAGCCCAGCAACTTGCAACTTTTGATGATGTTGAGTTGCAACCCGGTTCTTTTTACAATGGTTCCGACTGTGCCGGCGGATTTAACAGCGGGGGATTCTGGTTCCCTAACGACTACAATTTTGAATATGGCAGTTGGAGCGGTTTTGCGGTGTCAAATATGAAAGACACCGTTACCGCTGGCTATGAGAATCAGTACAGCGCCATTACCGGCGGCGGGTCTGCACTGTCGGAAAATTATGCCGTGGTTTACTGGCCGGGTGCGTTGAAAATGGAGTTTGATACGGAAGTTGAAATTACCGGATTCGAAGTAACCAATTCAACGTATGCCTACCTGAATATGCGCGACGGCGACAGCAATGGCTTTTCCAAAAAATTTGGCGGTGTGGATGGCACAGACCCCGATTTTCTGAAATTGCTTGTCTGGGGAACCGATGCATGGGATAATTTAACCGATACGGTTGCCTTTTTTCTGGCCGATTTTCAATTTGAAGATTCAAATGAAGACTACATTGTGAATTCCTGGGAATGGGTAAATTTAAGTAGCCTGGGCGCTGTGAAAAAACTGCACTTTGGCATGGAGTCGTCAGATACAGGCGATTGGGGAATAAACACACCCACCTATTTTTGTATAGATAATTTTACTGCTGCAAAACTTACCCAGGCAGTGAATGTTAACGAAACTACACGGGAGCTGAAGGTGTTTCCAAATCCGGTAACCGATGTATTTTTTGTTGATGTTCCTGAAAATGCCAGAGCCCTCACTTTGACCGATAATGCAGGGAAATTGGTTTTTAGCCGGCAACTGCACGGAGGCGCAAAACTGCAGATAGATGCCCTGAGGGGATTTCCTTCGGGAATCTATTTTCTGAAAGTCATTTCCGAAGAAGGATGGTCGGGCCGGAAGGTGATAAAAAAATGAACCGTTTTACTTCCCTTTGCCGGAATTCTGCGATTAAATTATACCCGTTATAGTTCGGGGGATGGCTATGCCAGGAGGTGGTCCCCTGGGCTTAACGGTTCACCGGCCATCTTCCCGGCTTTGTTGTCTTACTATTTTAAATTCATGTCAACGCTTTCCCTTAATACAAACACACTGTTAAAACAGAAAAATCCAGCCGGAGTTATTCAAAAAATTCATGAATGACTCTGACAACTAATCAATAGGTTGAATGAAATTCATCAATTCCCTGTCGTGGTTATGTACAATTCTGCATTCGTTATCGAAATACATTGTAGCACCGTTTTCGGCAGTATAAGTCTCCCAAAACGGCAGCATCCCCTCAACATTCGGGTTACCTGATTTAATGAAGTTTATCCATGCCGAACTCATTTTGTCGGCCATTTTCCAGGCTTCTTCGGTATTGCCTGTCCAGTCGGGCCTGAGGTCAACTGTGTTGAATGCCAGAGGAATGTCCAAACCATGAAAAGAACCCTTCGATGCATTGTCAACACCACTTTTCCATGCCAGGAAATAAACATACAAGGGGGCATTTGTCTCCATTGCCCTTGCATCGGCAGTGCGTATGGTATATGGCCTGAAAACTTTATCAATTGACAGAATATCCTGAGGGGTATAATCGGGATAGGCCTTTGCAAACAGCTCAATGTATTGATCGGTTTTGTCACCATATTCTTTTGCAAGGCGTTCTTTTGCATCATCCGTTGTCATATCTTTTTCGCCATAAAATGTGGGCATCATCTCGTTCAGCGTGGAGCCCATCATAAGGGGTATGTCGTAAGAGATATCGGCAAATCCGGGGCTGAAAGGCTGCTGGAGCAAAACAACACCATCGGCCGAAGGTGCAAAACCAAACATTGTTGAAGATCCGGGCCTGCGTGGACCTGAAATTTTGGCTATTGCATCATTTCCTGCTTTCACAAGATCCATGTAAGGGATTGTATCCAGTTGTTCAACATCGTTTAATGTAAGTCCCAAATTTTCAAGAACGGCTAATCCCAGGGCTTGAGATTTTTCTTTTGTCATTGTGTTTAAAAGGGTTCCACTTTGAATAATTGCCTTGTGGAACAACCCTTTTGCGGCAGGCATACACATAAGTGTTCCAACTTTTCCGCCACCTCCCGATTCGCCCACAATGGTCACATCGGAAGGGTTGCCGCCAAAATTCCCGATGTTGTTTTGTATCCACTCAAGGGCTTTCACAATGTCGAGCATACCCACATTGGCCGATTGGGCAAATTTTTCGCCACTTGCAGACAGATCAAGAAAACCAAGAATATTCAACCGGTGATTTACAGATACAAACACCACATCCCCTTTTTTAGCCAACGCTTCACCATACGTCATGGGATCGTTGCTGGCGCCAACATGAAAACCGCCGCCATGCAACCAGAGCATTACCGGTCGCTTCTTGCCATCCATTATTCCCTGTGTCCAAACATTTGCACTGAAGAGTTCTCTTTCGTTTTGTATAGAATCGGGATACCAGGGCACTATTTGTCTGGCTACCGGCCCAAAATCCGTGCATTCAAGAATTCCGTCCCAGGCATCAGGATCCTGTGGAGGCATAAATCTTTCGGCTTTGGTATAAGGTATCCCCTTAAAGGCATAGACAGTATCGTTATAACTGCCAGACACTTCACCCGAGGTGGTACTAACCACCAGGTTTTGATTTTGGTCTGTTTTTGGGTTACATCCCGAAACATAAAATAGGGTTGTAACAGAAAAAAAGAAAATAAAGTTTGTAAATGGTCTCATAGTATAAAAAATTGTTTTTGTTTAACCTTGTTCAAATAATTGAACTATCCATAAATTTGCGGAATCTTTTAATGGTATCCAAACTTCGTCAGGCTGAAAATTCTCATCATCAGGAAATTTATTTAGTATTAATCTCATTTTAAGTTATTTTAGTTACCAGACATTTAATATTTGTATGTATCCTTTCAATGTCACACAACCCACCGACCGCGCACCACCAGGCGCAGCCCTGAGATTTGCATAATGTTAACGTGCGTTATTGATTTGTTTTTATATTTTCATCCAGTATTGATACAAATTTTCCACTTCTCAATTCTTCCCCTTTTGCGATAATTTTCCCCTCCGGATTAATTAAATACAATGTAGGGTATTGAAAAATATGATACTTTTTCTGTATTGCCTTTTTTCCCTTGTCTGGAATTATTGTCCATTGAACCTGGTATTTTTCTATAAAATTATCAAGTTCATGGGGCAAGTTGTCAGCAATGCCAATAATTTCAAACTGCTCTCCACCATACTTTTTGTAGATATCAATATAATAGTCCCGGATTTCTTGTACACAAGGCGCACAGCCAGTTGACCAAAAATCCAGAAGAACGAATTTTCCCTTATAATCAGAAGGGAAATCTATGAAGTCTCCAGAATAAGTCCTTGCAGTAAAACCGACGGGTGGCATCCCAACTTGCGTACTTCCATTGGTTAGAGCTTTTGTCTCCTTTGTTAAAAAGATTTTCAAACCATCACTGCTACAATCTAATTGATAGTAAGAATTACCTAATTTTAGATATTCTCCTACATTGAAATCTTTGCTTTTTTTATTCGCAGCACTTGAAACCTTAAAGGTTGTGCTCTCCTTGTATCGATAACTTATTGAAGGTCGAACCTCAATTTTATAGTTTATTGAATCAAATTGAAATTTTGCTGTTGCTTTTTCACAGAATTGCAACCACATACCATTTTCATTTTCAAAAAAGGCAATCCAGGTTGAATCTTGTTCAATCTGACCATCAATAATCTTCTCATAAATTACTTTGTGCGGCTGAAATTCTTTATTTGTGTTACCATAGAAATGTTCAGTTCCTTTCGATGTTTCAAAGGGAATTTCATCCGCCAAGTCAAAATCATTATCAGAGTCAAATAGGTAATAAGCTTGTCCGGTCTTGGAAACTCCTGTTGCAATAATTACGAATGTTTTCACATAATTGGAGATACAATTTGTGGTATCACTTCCCCATGCCTGACAATAAAATTCAAAGTCCTTTCTTTCAACCATTCCAGCTTTGTAGGCTTGAAATAGAGCTTGAATATTGTTTAACCATGTATAATAGATTTTTACATCTTCAAGTGAATCTGAAATTCCTTTTACATCAGGAAATACGTTGTCCCAAAAGCGACCATCTTTAGTACTCATACCCATGTATCCAGCAAAATCCTCGATTGGTGTACTTTGTCTAACTGCATTTAATTCAATAAGAGTGTCCAATTCAGTAAATGACTCTTTTGTTTTTTTACAACCAATTGATAATATTAACAAAAGGCTAATCAGAATAATGTTACAATGTTTCATATTTGGTTTCTTTTAATGCACGTTAACGTTCCGCAAATATGATAAGTTGCGGATTGCGTGGTGCTTTCCTGTCGAAAAGCACCGAGGCTGATGCGAGTTATAATGTTGATTATCAGCACCTAAGCCACAATTAATTATATTTTGCTATTAGGTGGCGTAATTTTTTCTTTATCTTACTTTTGTTTCTCTTAGCACAAACAACTCCTCTGTAGAAATGATTTTCTTAAATCCCTTATTCTCCAATCCTTTCCTAAGAACTTTGTCTCCTGACCAAATATCACAATTGTAAAATAAGGAAAAGGCAACGTATGGAATATCTTTATCATCAATATCCTTAGCTAAATCCTCCGCCAATATCCACTTATCTTCAGGAATATGAATTTCTGACATGAACCTAATTGGTTTTGTAACTTTATATTCAATAATTTCAATTTCCTTTATTGTCATTTTTGAAATCATTGAAATCTTGCTATGATATTTTCTAAGTTCTGTTCGTAAATAATCCGGAGCTAAGAAATCAAACGTTCCTTCTGAATTCAATAGCAAATCAGCTATCCTGCTATTTGTATTAAGGATTGCGCTAAAAACAACATTGGCATCAACGATTATTCTCACTTAACAAATCTTTTGCGGTTTTTAGACCACCAGTTTTCATTTAGCTCATCAGCAAGTCTATCCGCATCATCTTGTGTCGCCTTACTTTTAGATGTTATCTCAAGATACTCTAAATAATCCATAATTCTCTGGAATCCAAATGTATCCACTTGCTGCGACACTTTTATTACTATTTGATTATTAGTTCGTTCAACAATCATATCGTTTATATTTTTATCAAAAATACACTAAACCTATCAAATTTACAACAACTTTGAGTCAATGCGTATTATGCCACCTAACGTATAGGAATTTGAAGCGTTGCGCTTTAGAAGCACAACCTATCAATCCATCAGCCTGTTTGTTTATATGTACTTCGCTCAAAGTTACTTCTTTCCGCGCAATGCTTTAACATGCTGTGTGTGCCCAGCATGAGCATTTGCACACCCTACTGAAAGCTCTGAAAAAATGTTGAAACGTAAGTTCCATCGAATACCATTGAAAATAAACAATAATAATGAGATGAAAATACAAATTTTTGGGGTTAAACAATAGTGTGTAGCATGAAATATTTCCAGAGGGTGCCCCGTCCGGCTTAAGCGGTCAGACGGGAAGTCCCTTACGGGCGGGGGTAATCCCGCATTTCTGCGGGACAGGCTGCCTCGAACCGTTAGTCCCGATAGCTATCGGGAGCAAGCTGGTTTACCGTGAGGTAAGCAGTGAAGGAATCCGCCAGCTGGCGGAAAACTCCGGTACTGACGAACAGGAATCGCATATGAGGCTTGATAAGTTGGATAAGCAAGCACATCATTGTAACGTCCAAAAGCCCGAAGGGGAGAGTGCTTATCAAGTAGATGCGGCAGTGATTGGAGGAAGCCCGCCCGGCTGAAGTGGTCGGACGGGGAAGATGCTCTTACCTGGGGAGGCCCCGCCATTAGGCGGGAAGTCAGCAGAGGCCATAGTAGGTTAAGGAAACGAGCTGTCATTAAACGGCGGAGGTCTCATCCGCCAGCTGGCGGAAAGGGCTGAACGTCAGGTTTGCCTGTAATTCGATATGGAAGCTCTTGGGGTGACTCAGTCTAGCCATATCATAAACAAGGGCAGAAGGTATTTTGGTGAAAAGAGCGGAATACTGATATCTGGCGAACCGCCGTGTACGAGACCCGTACGCACGGTGGTGGGAGAGGTGCTCCGGTGGGCTTAACGGCTCATCGGCCATCTACTCGATTACCACACGTAATTTCTATTCAAAAAGTTCATGCTTAATTAATTATACTCTTGCCAAAGCAATTTGATTTCTTATTCTGGATAATTTTTACTAATAATGTCTAGTATAAGAAAATTAGTAAATTTCAGAGCATTCACCTGTCAGTATAAAGTAAAAGCTAGCCACAACCCTTAAAATTACGTCATTTTTTATTATAAATTTACATCCGTTATATCAGTCTTAAAATATTTACGCGCTGCTATTAAATAAATAATGGCATGTCCTTACGTTAGTGAAAAAAATATTAATACCTCATCGTCTTTTCCCTATTGCAGGACAATGTTGCTCGCCTATTTGTTATTAAGGTACAAATTGCGCAAGGCTGTCTGTTGGTCAACACTTATGCCTAGGCCTTTAGAAAAATAATTTTCGATGCTGCTATATTCTGTATGCATTTCTTCAAATGCAGCATTGAGGTACTCTTCTTTCACACCAAGGATGGATACGACAATGTTTCGTTCTCCGCCTGCATCAACAAATTGTTGGATAAGATCAGCGTACATTGGGAGAATGTATTCATTGCTACGCAAGTAATCCTCCATAACCTCCTCCTCTGGCACGCCAATAAGGGTCAGAAGGGCTGCTGCTGCCCATCCGGTTCTATCCTTACCAGTGGTACAATGGAAGAGTGCCGGCAACTCATTTTCGTCTCCAAGCGATAGGAATAATTCATTGAATGCTGTTTGTGCACTTGGTAAAGAAACAAACTGGCGGTAAGCTTCCTTAAACTTCTCTTCAACTTGGCCATTACCAAGATCAATATTGGCTTGTTGAGGATCCTGTAAAAGTCCTATCAGATTTGCCGGCCCAGAAGTTGGGTCGTCAGCCAGTACATCCAGCCAAACGTTGTTGACACCAGCAGGCAGTTCATCAGGTTTCTCATCTCGCTCATCAGCGGTACGCAAATCAAAGGCATTTTTAAGATTGAGTTTTGCAAGCAAAAGCATATCATTTTCACTAATTGCGTAGAGTTGGTTTGAACGATATACCAATCCTCTGGCAATAGTTTCTCCATCTGTAGTTTTGTAACCGCCCATGTCTCGCAGATTAGGTATGGTAACAATACCCAGACTTTGTCCTGGTTCTAGTTCTGGTTCATTATCACTATCTTTAGAGCAAGAACTTAAGGTAAAGCTTGACAATAAGATTAATAAAGCAAGCATGTAATTTGTGTGTGATTTTCTGGTGTAATACTTCATTTTTTTTATTTTATATTAGTTAAAAAGCTGCTTGAAAAGTAGCTACTTGAAATTTATTCTAAATATTACAATTATTTCTTTGTACTCGGTTCATTTTTATGTGTGGTAACGTAATAGTATTTTATCCATCGTTAATGCAAAATTCAACAATGTGCTAAAA
>CAZLGT010000027.1:0-1624 GCA_964559175.1 uncultured Mariniphaga sp.
TTGATTGTTGATTATCAACAAATTAAAGAGGCTGCCCTTTTGAGACAGCCTCTTTGGTTTTCATTACGAAATTTTAATTTCTCTTGCCGGCTTCGGTTTTACTTCTTCCCGTTTGGGAAGTTTCACGTTCAGGATGCCATCAGCGTAATTAGCGCTTATCTTGTCGCTGTCCACGTCGTTGTGCGGAACAGTGAACGAACGCTGGAATGACTGATAGCTGAATTCCCTCCGGGTGTAATTGTCGTCATTTTCTTTCTTTTCTTCCTGTTTTTCAGAAGAAATGGTAAGCACATTGTTCTGGAAATTGACTTTGAAATCTTTTTTTGTCATTCCCGGAGCTGCAACCTCCAAAATGTACTCGTCATTGGTTTCCTTTACGTTTACAGCCGGCAGTGTGTTGTTCGGACCGGAAAAATTGGTTAGGTTCCAGTCCATTAAGTCGCTGTTAAAAAACCTGTCGAATAACGACGGGAAATTGCTTTCTGATCTTCTTGCAAGTGTCATGGCTAAACCCTCCTTTAATTTTTTAAGTTAAACATTGTTTTAATTTCTGTTGAAATAGCATCAAACAAAATACCACGGACAAAAATGTGCCATTTTTAAGGGATTAAATGCCTGAATGACGGTAGATGTAGGTGTTGGTTATAAAAATTTTTGATTTTCAGAAAAATAGAGGGTGACAAATTTTCAGGGATTTTTCTGTTATTTTTGAAGTTGAAAATAAAACAGAACAATGCAACGCTATTTTGCTCAAATCAGTTTTAAAGGAACCCATTACCACGGCTGGCAGATTCAGCCCAATGCAGTTTCTGTGCAGGAGGTTGTGGAAAAAGCGTTTTCTGTCATTTTAAGGGAAGAAATTTCAGTGGTGGGAGCCGGACGCACCGACACAGGCGTTCATGCCTCATTTTATGTATTGCATTTCGATACTTCAGAAGAAATTCGGGATTGTAAGAAACTGGTGTTTCGGTTAAATAGTTTTTTGCCTGCCGATATTGCCGTTCAAAAAATCTGGCCGGTGCCAAAAGATGCACATGCACGATTCAGTGCCATTTCGCGAACCTACCATTATTATATTACCACCGAAAAAAATCCGTTTCAAACCGAAACTGCATTTTGTTATCGCGGAAAACCGGATGTGGCAAAAATGAACGAAGCCGCAGAAATTCTTTTTGAATACGATGATTTCACCAGTTTCAGCCGGTTGCATACCGATGTAAAAACAAATTTGTGCAAAATATATCAGGCCGATTGGGAAATGGAAGGGGAGATACTCGTTTTTAAAATAAAGGCCGATCGTTTTTTGCGAAATATGGTTCGGGCCATTGTGGGAACGCTTCTCGAAGTGGGTAAAGGAAAACTTTCTTTGGAAGGCTTCAGAAAAATCATTGAAAAAAAAGACAGAAAAGCGGCGGGTACATCGGCGCCGGGTCAGGGGCTTTTTTTGGTAGATGCGGAATATCCGGAGGATATGGTTTCAGTATCTCAAAAGGGAACATGAAAATAAATTGTTTCAGCTTGTCGTTTTTTTTGATTGGGAATTAACTTCTTTTCTTTGGAGAGGTTTGGAGAGGCTTTTATAAAAAAAGGACGAGTCAACACTCGCCCTTTTCATCTAACTAAA
>CAZLGT010000027.1:1724-63440 GCA_964559175.1 uncultured Mariniphaga sp.
CCAATAAAACTAATCAAACCTAAACCTATGAACTAAAACTATGCTGCAAAGATAAGGTCGAATTTCTGTTTTTGAGTTAAAGAAATGTTAAAAAATGTGTTGTTAAACATTTCTTAACAGTTTGATGTAAATAAAAAAGGACAGGTCAACACCCGTCCTTTTCATCTAACTAAACCAATAAAACTAATCAAACCTAAACCTATGAACTAAAACTATGCTGCAAAGATAAAGTCCGATTTCGAATTTTGAGTTAAGCGAATGTTAAAACATAAGCAGTTAAATATTTCTTAACAATTGCGTTTTATTCATCGCTGCTCTTTCTTTCCTCGCCTGCAATTGAGTCGCGCATTGAAGTATCGGCCATAATGTTTTTGTATTTCATGTAGTCCATTATTCCGAGATTGCCGTTTTTAAATGCATCGGCAATGGCCAGCGGAACTTTTGCTTCGGCCTCAATTACTTTGGCTTTCATTTCCTGTGCTTTGGCTATCATCTCCTGCTCAAGGGCAATGGCCATGGCACGTCTTTCTTCTGCTTTTGCCTGTGCAATGTTTTTATCGGCTTCGGCCTGGTCCATTTGCAATCCGGCGCCAATGTTTTTACCAATGTCGATGTCGGCAATATCGATGGAAAGAATCTCGAAAGCTGTTCCTGCGTCGAGGCCTTTTTCGAGCACAACCCTTGAAATAAAATCGGGATTTTCGAGCACGGCTTTGTGGGAGTGCGATGAGCCGATGGAGGATACAATGCCCTCGCCAACACGTGCCAACACAGTGTCTTCGCCGGCGCCACCAACCAGTTGTTTAATACTTGCACGAACAGTTACACGTGCTTTTGCAATAAGCTGAATTCCGTCCTTGGATACGGCAGTCACCGGAGGCGTGTTAATCACTTTCGGGTTTACCGACATTTGAACGGCCTCGAACACATCGCGCCCGGCCAGGTCGATGGCTGTGGCTACCTTAAAAGTTAAATCGATGTTTGCCTTTGAAGCCGACACAAGGGCATGCACAACCCGTGCTACATGTCCTCCGGCAAGGTAGTGTGCCTCAAGCGCATCACGGCTTAGCGCCACATCGGCTTTTGTGCCTTCAATGAGCGCACGTACAATAACTCCCGGGGGAACTTTACGGAAACGCATCAGAAATAACTGAAGCAACGAAATTTTTACACCGGAAACGAGGGCTGAAAACCACAGCCCGATGGGGATGAAATAGAGAACGATAAAAAGTAAGACGATTACGCCAATCACTACACCAAATGTACCTATTGATTCCATTTTTTTTATTTTACAGGTTCAACAATAATTTTATTCGTTAATATTTTTAATACTTTAATTTCTGTATTGTGATCAATAAAACCGCCTGTTGATTGAGCCTCCATTACTTCACCATTTACTTTTACTTTTCCTGAGGGAGCCAGTCTGCCCAAGGTTTTTCCTGTATCTCCTACGTGAATCTTTTCAAGGTCCATTGAATCAACTTTGCCGTCGATAAACGATTCCAAAACCATTTTTTTTCCGGTTTTCGACTTGAAAAAATAGAAAATCAAAAGCGGCGATGCCACCAAAACAAAGGTAAGCGTTAAAAAACCAATGCCGGTTCCGTAGGAAACAAAGGCAATGTAAACACTTAATCCCAGCAAAACAAAACCGCCAATACCGGCAATGGTAACACCTGGAATGACTGCAAACTCGATAAGCAGTAAGAGCAGTCCCAGCAAAATGAGCAATATAATGGCAAATGCAGTCATGGTTTTAAATCTATAGTGGCATTAAGTTCTCTTTCTTTCAGCGCGTCTTTCAAAGGTTTCAGCGCTTCGAGTTTTCCGTTTCTGATATCACAAAAGCCTTTGTGATGGGTGATGAGTGTACACTGCACTGCCTGTTCGTAATCGTGATCGCAGATATCAATCAACGCCTCAATTACGTAATCGAAACTGTGCACATCGTCGTTGTGAAGGATGAGCGCATATTCGCCAAACACTTCATTTTGCCGTTCATCAGCCGGCTTTCGTTTAGTTTCTTTCGATGTCATCTCCTGCTTCTATTTTTTTTGCCTGCTCCAAAGTTATTCTTTTTCCGTTAAAATAGGGTACAACTATCGCATCTTGTATTCCTTCCTGCCTCACCTGGTTGCGCATTTTTTCCGCATCTTCCAGATTTGTAAGGTTTCCGGTGGTGTAAACAACCACCCCGTTTTCGTCGGTGTAGTTTTCAATCCGGCGAATCATCGATAATTTATTATAAAGCCGTTGCCGGTATGCCGGAACACCGCGGCTGTAGGCCCCAACCTGAATTTTATACACAAGCTGGCCCTGGATTTGCCTTGTGGCATCACTGTCTCTGGAGTCGTGTATGGTTGCAGTGTTTCCGGGAAGAAGTACCCCCGGAAAATATTCTTCCGTTTCAACTTCAGGAGTTGTTGTTTCATCTTCTTCGGTTAAAACGGCTTTGATTTTGTCGAGTTCAATTAAAAAGTTATTTATCTCCACAGAACCTGCAGCCTGCCAGAAGTCATTTTCATATCTTCTCGATTCTGAAAAGAAACGATTCATCATTTCTTTCAGATTGATGGATTCTGTTTCGTATGCAAGAATTTTTTCTCCCAGTGCTGCCTTCTCTTCGGGGTCGCCTGTTTTCCTGTAATCTCTGCGCCATTGTTCGGCTTGTTTCCGGTCATTATCCAGTTTTTCCCTAATCGCCCTGCCTTTTTCAAAAAGCTCTTGCCCTTCCGGGGTTTGAAACTGGGAATCGAACAGGTAGGTAATGTCGCTGTTCACCTGAAATTCTACCGGATTACCCGAAGGCAATGTATATGTCGGTTTCACTCCGGGTAAATCGGGAAGTGCCTGCCGGTTAATAGACAAATTTTCGGGTTCCGAAGTTTCGGGTATTTCAGCCGAAATCAGCAAACTGTCAGTTACGGAAGAAACCGGTAAAAGTGCAGTTGCTGTTTCTCCGGTATATTCAGGTTGTGGCTCCGTGTGGATTTCTTCCATCTCAACCGTCTCCTTTGGTTGTTCTGTGAATTCTTCTTCTTTGTGAATGAGTTGGGTGTCCGGCAATTCAGTTTTCTCAACCTGGCGAGGCGGTGGCTCTGTGGTTACATCCTTTTCAAAAGGGTTTACCTGTTCGAAGCATTGCTGAATTTTTTGTGCCAGATTCAGCATCTGCTGTTCATTTTCGGGAACACTCATTCTGAACTGATTGTAAAAGCGCAATGCCTGTTCCCAGTTGTTTCGGGCATGGTGTTGAATGCCGAGGTAATAATTCAAACGGTCGGGAATCATGCTTTTTCTGGCATTTTCAAGGAATTGTAAATCGCGGTCGGTGTAATGCCCGTTTTCGGTTCGGGAAGCACCGTAATAATAATTTAACATCGGGTTTCCAGGGTCTTCTTCCAGCAGCAACCTGAACATTTTTTCCGCCTCAGGGAAATTTCCGGCATCGAACAGCTGCATGGCTTTCACTGCCGAAACATCCTGTCCGCCCGCCAAAACAACAAGGTTTCCGGCAAACAAAAGAAAGAGAAAGCACGTTAACCTGATACTGTTTATTTTACTTTGCATGGTCCGCATCGTGTTTTTAACATCTCGTAAAATTACAAAAATTGTGCAATGCCATATAATTATAAGGATTTAAACATTGGTAAACTGTTAAAAAAGTTGCCTGATATTTATCATTAAATAACGTATATTTGTAAATCTTCGAAAAAAATAAAAAATATGACAAAACTGAAAGTGGGAGATAAAGCGCCCGGTTTTGAAGGAATAAGCCAGGATGGAAAGAGAATCGGGTTAAGCGATTTCTCCGGAAAGAAACTGATACTTTATTTCTATCCGAAAGACAATACGCCTGGCTGTACAGCCGAATCGTGCAATTTAAACGATAATTACAATGCCTGGATTGAAAAAGGTTTCGAGGTTGTTGGCGTAAGCCCCGACAGTGTGGAATCTCACAAGAAATTCAGGGATAAATACGGACTGAAATTTAACCTGATTGCCGATACCGGTAAAGAAATTCTGCAGGCTTATGGCGCCTGGGGTGAAAAAAGCATGTACGGAAAAAAATACATGGGCGTATTACGCACTACCTTTGTGATTGATGAAAATGGAACAATACGTGAAATTTTCGAAAAAGTAAAAACAAAAGATCATACAAATCAGATTTTAAAAAGTTTGAACCTTTAACCTGTTCTGAACATGACGAAAGAAGAAAAAACACAAATGAACAAAGAGAAGCTGAAAGCACTTCAGCTTACGATGGACAAAATTGAAAAAAGTTACGGTAAAGGCTCCATCATGCGCATGGGCGACCGGGTTGTTGACAATGTGCCGGCTATTTCGTCGGGGTCCATTGCGCTTGATGTGGCATTGGGAATTGGCGGCTACCCGCGGGGCCGTGTAGTTGAAATTTATGGCCCGGAATCATCGGGAAAAACCACACTGGCCATTCACGCCATTGCCGAAGCCCAAAAAGCAGGCGGCATTGCTGCCATTGTTGATGCCGAACATGCTTTCGACCCTTACTACGCCCAAAAACTGGGTGTTGACATTGAAGAGCTGCTGATTTCGCAACCCGATAACGGTGAGCAGGCGCTGGAAATTGTAGATAACCTGGTGCGTTCGGGTGCGATTGACATTGTGGTCATCGACTCGGTAGCAGCGCTTACACCAAAAGCCGAGCTGGAAGGCGAAATGGGCGATTCCAAAATGGGATTGCAGGCACGGCTCATGTCTCAGGCCTTGCGCAAACTTACGGCCAACATCAGCAAAACCAAAACCTGCTGCATTTTTATCAACCAGTTGCGCGAAAAAATAGGTGTGATGTTTGGTAACCCCGAAACAACCACCGGGGGTAATGCCCTGAAGTTTTATGCTTCGGTGCGGTTGGATATTCGCCGCATTGGCCAGATTAAAGATGGTGAGGATGCCACAGGGAATAACGTTCGGGTGAAAGTAGTTAAAAACAAGGTAGCTCCACCTTTCCGGAAAGCCGAGTTCGACATTCTTTTTGGTGAAGGCATCTCCAAATCAGGCGAAATTATCGACCTTGGGGTACAGTTCAACATTATTAAGAAAAGCGGTTCGTGGTTCAGCTACGGTGAAACAAAGCTGGGCCAGGGACGCGAAACAGTTCGTAACCTGGTTCTCGACAATCCGGAACTGGCGCAGGAACTGGAAACAAAAATCATGGAAGCCATTACGGGAAAAACAACAACTTAAAAAACGTATCAACAGACAGATATTACTGGGTGAACCGCGTCTGTCGTTTCATCCAGTTTTTTTTAACCAAAACAGCAATTTAAATGAAGGTTTTAAAGTTTGGCGGAACTTCAGTTGCTTCGGCAGCGAATATCAGGCGGGTCAGTGAAATTGTTCTGAAGCAAAAAAGCGATACTGTAGTGGTAGTATCGGCACTGGGGGGAGTTACCGATTTAATTTTGCAGGCTGCCATGGTGGCTGCTACAGGGACTGATGATTTTCACCCGTTTCTGGCAGAAATTAAAAAACGGCATAAACAAGCCATCGATGAGCTTTTCAACGGAACGGGCGCCATGGTTTACATTGCCGAGGAGCTACTCGACGAGCTGGAGCAAATTCTTACGGGCATCACCCTGGTTGGCGAGCTTACTCCGAAAACCCTCGATCGCATTGCCGGAATTGGCGAACGAATCTCTTCGCACCTGGTGGCTCAATTTATTCAGGGAGCCATTCGCACAGATTCTGCTGAACTTATTCAAACCGATAGCAATTTCGGAAAAGCACAGGTTGATTTCAGGATTACCAATCAAAAAATAAGGGAGGAATTTACCGGATTTAAAGGAATTGCTGTTTTGCCGGGCTTCATTGCCAAAAATGCAAAATGTGAATTTACAACACTGGGAAGGGGAGGTTCGGATTATTCCGCAGCCATTTTGGCGGCTGCCCTTGATGCCGAAGCCCTTGAAATCTGGACTGATGTGGATGGCTTTATGACAGCCGATCCACGGGTAATCAGTAAAGCTTATACCATACCCGAGCTCACCTATTCCGAAGCAATGGAGCTTTCTCACTTTGGTGCAAAGGTGATTTATCCGCCAACCATTCTGCCGGTTTATCAGAAAGGAATTCCCATTCACATAAAGAATACATTTAAACCCGAAAATGCAGGCACACTCATTTTAAGCAGTGCCAAAACGCCCAAAGACCGTCCAATTAAAGGAATTTCATCTATATCGGGAATTACGCTGCTTACCCTGCAGGGAATTGGCATGGTGGGTGTTACCGGAATTTCCATGCGCCTTTTTACTGCTCTGGCGCGGGTAAATGTAAATGTCATTCTCATTTCACAGGCTTCTTCCGAAAATTCCATCAGCGTGGCCATCGACGGTCAGGCAGTGGAAGTGGCCGAAAGTGCTATCAGGGCCGAATTTGAGAAGGAGATTGAGGCCGGGCAGGTAAGTAAACTTGCCATTGAAGACGAACTTTCTGTAGTGGCCATTGTGGGCGAAAATATGAAGCAAACCACCGGTATTGCCGGTAAGTTGTTTTCTACCATCGGGAAAAACGGGATTAACATTATCGCCATTGCACAGGGCGCTTCGGAGCTGAACATTTCGTGGGTGGTAAAAACTTCGGAACTGCGCAAAACCCTGAACGTGGTGCACGAATCGTTTTTCCTTTCCGAAAATGTGGAACTGAACGTGTTCCTGATGGGGATTGGTACGGTTGGAGGCAGTTTGCTGCAGCAACTTCAGAAACAACAGCAGAAACTACTGAATGAAAAACACCTGAAAATAAAACTTGCCGGAGTGGCAAATACCAAAAAAATGGCCTTTTTAAGAGAAGGAATCAACATGGATACCTTCAGGGAAACCCTGGAGCAATCGGAAATACAATCGGGCCTGCAGGAATTTGTGGACGAAATGAAAGATATGAACATTTACAATTCCGTGTTTGTGGACTGTACCGCTTCCGACGAAGTTTCCGGGCTTTACAAGGAAATTCTGAATGCCAACATTTCGGTGGTAACGGCCAATAAAGTAGCAGCTTCTTCGTCTTATGAAAATTACATCGGGTTAAAAAACATTGCCAAACAAAAAGGTGTGAAATTTTTGTTTGAAACCAATGTGGGGGCCGGATTACCCATTATCAACACACTGAATGACCTTGTAAACTCAGGCGACCGGATTTTAAAAATCGAAGCCGTTTTGTCGGGAACACTGAACTTTATCTTCAATACCATTTCAGCCAAAATTCCGTTAAGCCAAACCATTAAAATGGCAAAGGAACAAGGCTTTTCAGAGCCTGACCCGAGGGTGGACCTGAGTGGTGTGGATGTGGCCCGAAAAATTCTGATTCTGGCCCGCGAATCGGGCTATCCGCTCGAAATGGAAGACATTACCATCGAACGTTTTGTTCCCGATGAATTTATGGAAGGAACTCTGGATGATTTCTGGAAAAACATTTCGGAAATCGATGCCGGCTTTGAAGAAAAACGCAAAATGCTGGAAACTGAAAACAAAAAGTGGCGGTTTGTTGCCCAGTACGAAAACGGGAAAGCGCAAATCGGTTTACAGGAAGTTGACTCCAGACATCCGTTTTACGATTTGGAAGGCAGCAACAATTTGGTGATGTACACCACCGAGCGCTACAACGAATTTCCGATGCTGATAAAAGGATACGGCGCCGGGGCTTCGGTAACGGCAGCCGGAGTTTTTGCCGATTTAATCAAAGTATCGAATATATAGGTCAGTGTTTAAAAACAGAAAATGTTTGATGGAGTTCTACTGAAAAAGAAAGTTTGGAATAATTTGGTGTTTTAAATGATTTTTAACGACCTGTCAGCGTCCACCCCAGGTAACTTTCGGGGCTGACAAAGTAAAGGATTAAGAAGTTTTATGACGAAGTTAAACTACATATTAAAATCGTTTTTCCATTACCTGAAAGCCAATTTGCTGGTAGCTTTTGGAGTGGCAATCAGTACAATGGTTTTAACTGGTTCGCTTATTATCGGCGATTCGGTGAGGCATAGCCTGGAGCAAACCACTTTCTTTCGGTTGGGCGAAACCACACATCTGGTGGCGGTTACTGAGCGCTATTTCCGGCAGGAGATGGCAACTGAAATGGAAGCCGACAACCCCGAAATTCAGGCTGCACCCGTTTTGTTGCTCGAAGGGGTGGCTGTTGCCGACGGCGGTCAGAACCGTGTAAACCGGGTGCAGGTTGTTGGCGTGGATGAAAACTTTGAAAAAATTGCACAATCTGAAATTTATTCTGAACTGGCAGATAATGAAATAATTATCAGTCGGAACCTGGCCGAACGGCTGGAGGTTGACGAGGGCGGAAATATTTTGGTTCGGGTAAAAAAAGCGAGCCTTATTCCCATGAATGCCCCGTTTGTTTCGGCAGAAGAAACCAGTGTGTCGTTGCGTGCGACCATTAAAAAAGTAGTGGATAAAGAAGATATGGGTCGGTTTAGCCTGAAAACTTCACAAACAGCACCGTACAATATTTTTATTTCACTTGACCGGCTAAACCGTTTAATGGAGTTTGAAGGCAAAGCCAATCACATTTTGATTTCTGCAAATCTGGGTACCGATGAAATTAGAAAATCGGTTGAAAACTGTCTGACCCCTGCCGATGCCGGTTTGAAAATGAAACACACTGTCGCCACCGGCGAACTGGAAATTTCAACCGAACGGGTTTTTATGGAACCCAAAGTAGCGCAGATTCTGGAACAACTGCCCGATGCAAAACCGATGATTACCTATTTTGTGAACGGAATCTCCACCAATCTCCACCAATCACAATTAATCTCTACCAATCTCCATCAATCACTTACCATCCCTTATTCATTTGTTTCATCGCTGGATGGCACTCAACTGGCCGACAACGAAGTTATTCTCACCAAATGGGCTGCCGACGATTTGAATGCAAAATTGGGCGATCCCATTAAACTGAAATATTTGGAAATAGGACCGCTGCGGCAGTTAATCGATCGTGAGGATGATTTTATCTTGAAAGAAATTGTTCCCATGACGGAAGTTTGGGCCGATTCTACCCGAATGCCCTGGCTGCCCGGACTCTCGGATGCCGGACACTGCCGTGAATGGGATGCCGGTGTGCCCATCGATTTGGATGCCATCCGCGATAAAGATGAAGATTACTGGACTGAATGGGGAGGCGCACCGAAAGCCTACGTTTCGCTCAATAAAGCGCTTGAAATGTGGGAAAACCGGTTTGGAGTTTACACAGCAGTGAGATACCCGGCAGATTCATTTGATGAAAAGCATTACAGGCAGGTTTTTGCCGAAAACATCCGCCCATCCGATTTGGGCATGGCGGTGGAGTCCATCCGTGAACAGGGACTTGCTGCTGCTCAGGACGGTACCGATTTCAGTGGGTTGTTTTTGGGTCTCAGCTTTTTTATTCTGGCAGCGGCCATAATTCTCACGGCTTTGCTATTCAGGTTGAATCTCGAAACCCGTTCGGCAGAAGTGGGAATTCTTTCAGCGCTGGGTTTCAAAGAAAGGCAGGTACGCAGCTTTTTTTTGCTGGAAGGATTTGCCGTTGCGCTGGCCGGTGGAATTCTGGGATTGGCCCTTTCGGTTTTTTATACCAAAGCCGTTTTTCAAATTTTAAACTCCCTTTGGTTCGATATTGTGCGCACCAATGTACTGCTCATAAAAATTTTCCCGTTTACCCTGGTTCTGGGATTGATCATCAGCCTGGGCGTTTCGCTTGGCGCCATTTTTATTTCCATTTACCGTTACCAGAACCGCAAAACAGCCGAACTGCAAAAACGTACCGGTTCTGAAATGAAAAAAAGCAGGCGTCTTGCGCTGGATGCGTTGATGTGGATTTCCCTGGTTATCCCGGTAATTTTGTTGCTGATGCAACTGATTCGCTCCGGTGAGCTTAATCCCATGCTTTTCTTTTTGTCGGGTGGATTGCTGTTGCTTGGTTTGCTGTTGGCTTACCGGAAAATCCTGTTGGGGATGGAGATTCAAAAAACCGGAAAAATCAGGCTGGAAAGGCTTTCATGGCTGAATCTGGCCCGTAACCGGGGACGTTCATTAACCGTGGTTATTTTGTTTGCCCTGGGAACTTTTCTGGTCATTTCCACCGGTTCCTACAAACTCGATTTATTGGCCAATTCGCAGGATCAATCGAGCGGAACAGGCGGTTTTCTCTATTTCGCTGAAACAACCATGCCGGTGCTTTACAATCTGAACGACTCTGAAAAAAGGGCAGAAGAAGGCATTTACGAAGATTTTACTGCCGTTCAGTTCCGGCAGGTGGAAGGCGACGATGCAAGCTGCCTCAACCTGAACAGGATTGCACAACCGGCCATTTTGGGTGTTGACCCCGGATCATTAAGTGGACGTTTTTCATTTGCCACGCGCATGAAAGGGCTGGATGCCGAAGACCCCTGGGCTGCATTGAGTGAACCGCTGGAAGATGGTTCCATTCCGGCCATTGCCGACCAGACTGTTATTCAGTGGGGACTGGGAAAAAAGGTTGGCGATGAGTTGCTTTACCAAAACGAAAAAGGAGATACGCTTCGGTTAAAACTTATTGCAGGAACTACACCTTCCATTTTTCAGGGATACGTAATAATTTCCAACGAACATTTTCTGTTGAACTATCCATCCAGCAGCGGTTCGTATGTTTTTCTTATCGATGGCGATTCGGAACAGGAAGAAGCCATCGGTGAAGAACTTCGTTCGGTTTACCGCGATTTTGGCTGGGAAATGGAATCCACGGCCAAACGGCTGGTGGAATTTTATTCGGTTACCAACACCTACCTGAGCATTTTTCTGGCGCTTGGCGCACTGGGAATGATTCTCGGAACCATTGGTCTTGCAATAATTCTGGCTCGCACCATTTTGGAACGCCGCCGCGAAATTGCACTGATGCAGGCCATCGGCTTCGGTACGCGGCAATTGTTCCGTTTGCTGGTAAACGAATACCTGTTTTTACTGGCTGCCGGTGTTTTAACCGGATTCGTGACAGCAGTCGTGGCCACACTTCCTTCATTCATTTCCTCCAACACCGATGCTTCGCTGGGAACAGTGGCACTAATTACTGCAATAATTCTCATTAACGGATTTCTCTGGATTGCCGGATTGAGCTGGTTTTCGCTTCGGAGTAAAAAGCTGGTGACGGGATTGAGGGTGGAGTAGGACTATCTATCTTTGGAATAGGATATTAACTAAACATTTTTAATTTTGCTGTTAGTTTTTTTATTATTAATGAGGAAACTGAAAAACTTTAAACCAAGATGAATAACTAATTTAAATTTTGCACATGCAGTTACTTATTTTTTTTGATCAAGGAATTATCCTAAATATTGTTCTAAGCGGCCTTGGTGGAGCTATTCTTGCAACTTTAATCGTAATTATAAATAATAAATGCAAAGAATTAAGAAAAGAAAAAAATCTATTTAAAGGATTATTTTCTGAAATGAAGGTAAATTTAGAATATTTGAAACACAACTATGATACAGCTTGTCAAATTTTAAATAATAAGAAAAGTTCAGGTATCTTTATATATGTCAGAAACTTTATATGTGTGCAAATTTTAACTTCAGGAGAAATAAAATTACAGAATGAAACAAGAAAAAATATTGAGCATTATTTAGTTACTTTAGATCATTTGAATCAAATGATTAACAAAGCTGAATCTGAAAAAATTGTTGCAAACGAATCAAAGAATATTATTGAGAAAATCAAACGATATTGTCGTGATGATGAAAATGAATATAAGAAAAATTGTGATTTTGTAAAAAAAGGCATTTTAAAAATTCAGAATAATTTATTTAGTGAAAAGAGATATTTAAGAAACAACTTTATGATAAAATAAAAATAATTTACTTTTTGATTGAATATTAAATTGGTATAAATGTCATTAATTAATTGCCCTGAATGTGAAAAAGAAGTAAGTAGTCAAGCAGTGAGTTGTCCACATTGTGGTTTCCCTTTGCAGAGTGATGATTCTGATTATTTAGCTTGTCCTAAATGTTTATCAAAGAAATTACATATAGAAAAAGCTGGTTTTAGTGGTAAAAAGGCTTTTGCTGGTGCTATATTGACAGGTGGAATAGGGATTTTGGCTGGAACTATTGGAAGTAAAAATCTTTATATCACTTGTTTAAGTTGCAGTAATAGATTTAAATCTAAAGATGCTTATTTATTGAAGGTGGGCAAATCAGCAGAAGCACTGGATAAAAAAATAATAAGTGAATATGAAAAGCATAAAAGTTTAATGGGTGCGGTTAAGCTATATCATGACGAAACAAAAATACCTTTGGTAAAATCAAAAGAATATGTAACAAATTTATTAAAGACAAATAATATTGAAGTTGTTAATAGTCAGTTAAATAGTGTGGCTTTTATAATTGCAGTTATTTTCGTTTTGTTTATTACAATTATATTTTTAGTAAATGATTTTTCGTGTAAAAATAATAGATCAAGCTTTGAAAATCGTATTTCTCAAGAAGTTAAAAGCTATTCCAATTATAAAGATTCATTTCAAATTTCACAAAATTTAGTTGTCGGGGAGATTTATAAAATAGAAGGTACGCAAATAGCATTAAGAACTGGACCGGGGGATAATTTTGATAAGCTAATAAATGAAAAGTTTTCTAGCTTCTCAAATAAAATACAGTTCGCACATATCGATCATTCTACAAAGGTCAAAATATTAAAATTAACAAATAGTTGGGCAAAAATTCAAGTTGTTGAACCAGATTGGTTAAAGGAAACACATATTGGGTGGGTACCTACTAAATTTATTGTAGAAAAACAATTAAATGAAATATTGTTTGAAAAGATAAATAAGGATTTTTTAGTGTATTTGTTGGATAATATTGAAGATAAGAGTTTTATTGAAAAAGAGTTGGGCGAATTGAATTTTTTTGAAGGATTAAAAGGCATTTTTGTGTTTACAGAAAAAATTGGAAATAAAGGGATTCATGTATTTGATATTTTGGAGATTTCTGATCTTATTATTTTTCATACAGTTAATAAGGATTTGTTTATTCAAATTAGCAGTCAATTAAATGAAATCAAGAACCAACAAGAATTTATTGAAGGCTCAGATCTTGGTAAGAGATTCCAAGATGGAAAATATATCTTTGAAACATTAGAACCTAAATCCGGAGTTGATTCTCAGCAAAATATTTATTATGATATTTATGTCTATCGCAATATAAATTAGAAATAAATTTTGAGCAACTGAAGTTTTAGGAATATGGTTTTTCCTTTTTTCTAAAGATTGGTATTTAAACATTAAAGACTATCTATAATATTTTGCCTATGATTATGATTTGGACCAATATGACAATTAGAAAAAAAATAGTCTGCTGGAAATTTTATTCAAAAAAAAGGCAGTGGGTATGCATACCTACTGCCTTTTTTCATGTTTCAAAGAATCTATTTTATCCTTACCGGCTTGATTTCCAGCATAAGGAATCTTTTTGGGATAATTTCATCTTTTTTTACATAGATTTTCACAATTTCCCCGTCGAAAGGCATACGAACCTGGTTTTGCATTTTCATTGCCTCGAGCAGAAGCAGGGTTTCTCCCTCTTTCACTTTTTGGCGGGGTTTTATAAAAATATCGATGATTGTTCCCGGAATAAACGAATAAATATGGTTTGGATTCGGGGTTTCCCAGACCACCCGGTTTTCAAATTTCCAGGTATAGGTGGTTTTATAAACTGCCCCCTGAACCACTAACGTTTTAAAATCTTTTTCTTCTGTCATACCCGTATTTTTTTCGGATTAAAATGGTGGAATTCCATGTTTTTTATTAGGCATGGAAACACTTTTATTTTCGGAAACTTTTAATGCGTGCAGAATCCGGCCTCGTGTGTCCCGCGGTTCAATCACCTCGTCGATGTAACCCTGCGCTGCTGCTACGTATGGATTTGCAAATTTTTCCTTGTATTCCTGAATTTTTTGCTGGCGCACTTCTTCCGGGTTTTCTGCTTCAGAAATTTCCTTGCGGAAAACGATGTTAGCCGCACCCTCTGGTCCCATAACCGCAATTTCGGCGGTAGGCCAGGCAAAAACGAAGTCGGCACGTAAATGGCGCGAGTTCATGGCAATGTAGCCACCGCCATACGCTTTTCTGAGGATGACAGTAACTTTTGGGACGGTAGCCTCACTATAGGCATACAATATTTTTGCCCCGTGGCGGATAACGCCTGCATGTTCCTGGTCCACTCCGGGCAGGTATCCGGGCAGGTCCTCGAGTGTTACAATGGGAATGTTAAAAGCGTCGCAATAGCGAATAAAGCGGGCTGCTTTGTCGGAACTGTCGGTGTCGAGTACTCCGGCCAAAACCATGGGCTGATTGGCTACGAATCCGATGGTTTCGCCATCCATACGGCCAAATCCGATGATAATGTTCGGTGCAAAATTCTCCATCACTTCAAAGAATTCAGAACTATCAGTTATGGTTTTTATGATGTCGCGCATATCGTAAGGAATGCGGGGGTCTCCGGGCACCAGGTCTTCAATTTTTTTTCCTTTTTTGGGAGGTTTGGGCGGGAATGGCATGGCACGGGTGCCATTATTCCGGGGAATATAACTGATGAGCTTTTTTATTTGCTCGAAGCATTCCAACTCGCTGGTGGCAAAGAAATGAGCGTTGCCGGTAAGTTCGGCGTGAACACGGGCGCCGCCCAGTTCTTCCATCGAAATTTCTTCGCCCAACACCGACTTGATTACGCTTGGTCCGGTAATAAACATTTTTGAAATGTTTTCAACCATAAAAACAAAGTCGGTGAGTGCAGGGGAATAAACAGCCCCGCCGGCGCATGGACCAAGAATAACTGATATTTGCGGGATTACGCCCGAAGCAAGTGTGTTTCGGAAAAATATTTCACCATATCCTGCCAGAGAATTAACACCTTCCTGGATGCGGGCGCCCCCTGAGTCGTTGATGCCAATCAGCGGCACCCTCATTTTCAGGGCATGGTCCATAATTTTTGTGATTTTCCGGGCATGCATCAATCCCAGCGAACCACCTGCTACAGTAAAATCCTGTGCAAAAATACAAACCGGTTTGCTGTATATTGTTCCTGTTCCAATAATCACACCATCGCCGTGAAGCACTTTGCTATCCATTCCAAAATCTTTGGCACTGTGCTCCACAAAAAGATCGTATTCGTGAAATGAGTTTTTATCCAAAAGGGCCAGTATTCGCTCACGGGCTGTGAGTTTACCCATTTTTGCCTGTTTCTCGATGGCTTTATCGCCGCCGCCTTTTTGTACCTCTCTTTTCCTTTTCCGAAGGTCAAGAACATTACTTCTTAATGACATAAAAGCTTGTTTTTAATTAATAAATTCCCTTCAACAAAGAGTGTTTTAATTTTCTGAAAACCGAAACAAAAGTATAAATTTTTTTAGTTGACTGCTGTAAAACATGTATCGGGATATGTATTTTAACCTCTGTTAATACAATCAAATCGAATTATGAGATGTTTTGTTTAAATGGTTAAGTTTACCTGGCGGCCCAGCGGAATACAAAAAAGGCGATGACACTGTATCCCAAATTGGGTATCCACACGGCCACCAAAGGCGATGTGTTTCCGCTAACCGCAAATACAGTTGAAATTTGCATAAACAGGATATAGGAAAAGCTGAGCAGCAGCCCCAGCCCCAGATGAAGCCCGAGACCTCCTTTAATTTTCCGGGAAGCCAGTCCGGCGCCAATAATGGTAAGGATAAATGCTGAAAAAGGACCAGCCACTCTTCGGTGCTTTTCAAGCTCCCATTCCACGGTATTCACTCCCCGCATTTTCATCGAATTTATTTCACGTTTAAGTTCGGGCGTGGTGTAGTTTTCCATTTCGTTTTTAACCACCCTGTAGTCGGCGGGAGTCATGTTCAGGGTAGTGTCCATGCGGTATCCTTTTTCAAATTCTTCGTGGTTGTCGTATATTTTACGCTTCCACCAATTGTTTAAAATCCATTTCCCCGACTCTTCGTCCCACCGGATATTATCCGCAGTTATTTTTTCCACCAGCTTCGAATCGTCAAATTTTTCCAGGGTGAAGCGGTAGCCCACATTGTTGGCGTTAATGCTTTGCATATAGATGAAAACACCGGGTTCAATCTGTCGGTGAATGTTTCTCTCGCTGGATACCACCTGCGGATTATTGTCGATGTAAAATTGCCTGAACAGGTTCATCGTTTCATTGGCCGGTGGAATTACATAGTTTCCCAAAACAAACGAAAAAGAGGCCAGAACAAATGCGGAAACCATGTAAGGCCGCATGAGTCGCGTGTAGGAAACACCGTTGCTGAGAATGGCAATAATTTCAGTGTCGTACGCCATTTTCGATGTGAAATAGATAACGGCAATAAATGTGAAAAGCGGACTGAACAGGTTGGCAAAATAGGGAATAAAATTCAGGTAATACTCTGAAATGATGGTCAGCCAGGAGATGTCTTTCGAGAGGAATTCATCCAGGTTTTCCGACATGTCGAACACTACTGCAATGCTGAGAATGAGGGCAATGGCATAAAAGAATGTCCCCAGAAATTTTTTGGTAATGTATATGTCGATGGTTTTATAGAACTTCATGCCTTGTTACAACCTGTTTTTTAAACGTTTCACCATTTCGTTTTTCCAGTTTTTAAATGCGCCTTCGGTTATTTTTTGCCGGGCTGTTTTTGCCAGCCACAAATAAAAGGCCAGATTATGCTGACTGGCTATTTGTGCTCCCAGCATTTCATTTGAAATGATTAAATGCCGGAGGTATGCTTTTGAATAGTGGTCCACAAAGGAAGTGACGTTGGTGTCGATCGGCGAATGGTCGTTTTCCCACTTTTTATTCCGGATGTTGATAATGCCTTCTGAGGTGAAAAGCATTCCATTTCTTCCGTTGCGGGTAGGCATCACGCAATCGAACATGTCCACACCCCGGTCAATGCCTTCCAGAATGTTTACCGGTGTTCCAACGCCCATCAGGTAACGCGGTTTGTTTTCAGGCAGTTCTGCATTTACCACCTCGGTCATTTCGTACATCACTTCTTCGGGTTCGCCTACCGATAAACCGCCAATGGCATAACCGTCGGCATTGAATGTTTTTACGTGAGTGGCCGCCTGTTTTCGCAATTCGGGGTATGTGTTTCCCTGAACAATGGGAAAAAGCGACTGGGGATACCCGTATTTCGGTTCCGTTTTTTCAAATTGCTCAAAACAGCGGTGAAGCCAACGTTGTGTCAGTTCCAGTGATTTTTTGGCATATTCGTAATCAGCATCTCCGGGAGTACATTCGTCAAAAGCCATAATTATATCGGCGCCAATGGAGCGTTGAATATCGATTACACTTTCCGGAGTAAAAAGGTGGTACGAACCGTCGATGTGCGACTGAAACCGTGCGCCTTCCTCACTCAGTTTCCGGATGTCGCCCAGCGAAAATACCTGGTAGCCGCCACTATCGGTTAATATGGGGCCATCCCAGCGGTTAAATTTATGCAGTCCGCCGGCAGCTTCAATTACGGCAGTTCCCGGGCGTAAATACAAATGGTACGTATTGCCTAAAATAATCTGTGCCTGAATGTCTTCTTTTAAATCACGCGAATGGATGCCTTTTACCGATCCGGCAGTTCCCACCGGCATAAAAATTGGCGTTTCAATTTGGCCGTGGGCGGTGGAAATCAATCCGGCCCTGGCCCGTGAACCTTTTTCAGTTGCTGTTATTTTAAACTCCATTGCCCGTTTTTTTCAGGGCGCAAATATAGCCATTAAACTTGAATAGAGAGGGAATTTGAAGTCATTCAGGGTGTTAATAATTTTTAATTTGAGAGGAATATTTTTTCACCTCTGAATTTTGAAATTGAACCGAATGTTTCCATTTTTGACACCGAATTTCCTTTAATTAATCTGAATGCTGGAATCGTTTCAAAATGCTGCCCTGAGTATGCACCCTGCTGAATGGGCAATAGCGGGTACTTTTGCCCTGCTCTTTTTGGTGCGGGTGGTTTATATGGCCTTTTTTTCAGGGCGCGTTGCTATTCAAAAAAAGCAGGCCGGAGGTCAGCGAAACCCAGTATCAATTTTGATGACGCTGCGCAACGAAGAGGACTGCCTGCGAAAAAATATGCCCCGGTTGCTTTCGTTGAATAACGTTGATTTTGAAGTAGTGGCAGTAGATGACTTTTCACACGATAATTCGTTGACTGTTTTGGGGGCTTTCCGCGCAAATTCTCCAAGGCTGAAGGTTTCATCGTTAAGCCAGGAAACGCGTTATTCAGAAAAACTGTCACAAAACGTTGCGTTAAAAGCAGCACATAATGAGTGGGTTATGGTTGTGCCTCCGTCGGTAAATCAGTTCAATGAACATTGGCTTGCCACTGTTTCAGAGAATCTGGATGAAGGTAAAGACCTTGTGGTGAGTTATTCCAATGTCCAATCCGGCAATAGTTTCATTCATTTGCTTTTCAGGGTTGAATATTTTTTTCAGCAATTAAAGAGTTTTGGATTTATTCTGAACGGGCTGCCTTATGTGATTTCTGAAGATAATGTAGCTTTTAGACAAAAGAAATATTTTGAGGTAGGAGGATTTCGCGGAAAAATTGCAGAACCTTTTGCCAATCTCGAACTGGTTATCAATGCTTTCATAAGCAAACCAAAAACCAGTTTGTTGCTAAATAATGCGACAGTGTTTAAAAAGGATTTAAGCATAGGGGCAAACCAATTTTGGGAATTGCTGCAAAAGGAAATCAGTATTCAGAGACTACTTCCCGCAGGCAGAAAGTTTTGGATTAGATTTTTCGAGTTGACAAAATGGCTTTTTGTTATGCTGACCATTTTGATTCCTGTTGTTATTCCTGCTTTCCTTCCCATAGTTTCAGGGTTACTGTTTGTTTTATTGCTGGGCAATTCGCTTATCATAAAAAAGATACTAAACCGCTTGGACGAAGGGAAATTATTCTTACCTTCGTTATTAGTTGGTTGTTTTATACCGGTTTTGAAGGTATTTTACAGTCTGCTGAATTACAATCGCGGCCAAAAGAAAAAATGGAAAAGAAAAAAGTAAATTTATCGGACAAGGCCCGTCTGGATTATGAATTGGTGCAACAGGCCCTGGAAGGTGACGAGAAAGCCTTTACCCGGTTGCTGGTTCGGTATAAAGACGCCATTTTTTTTATGTTGCTCAAAATGGTTAACAACCGCAACGATGCCGAGGACTTAACACTTGAAGCCTTTGGCAAAGCGTTTAAAAACCTGCACCAGTATTCTCCAACCTATGCTTTTAGCACATGGCTTTTTAAAATTGCCTCGAACAACTGTATCGATTTTTTGCGCAGAAAAAAAGGCACTTTCATTGCCATTGAAAACAACGGAGATACTTCTGAAAATAACGAAACCATAAAGCTGAAGTCGAAAGACCCCAATCCTGAAGAGAAAATGATACGGCAGCAGAAAGCCATTTTGTTGCATCATATTGTGCGAAGGTTAAAACCCCGGTACCGGACACTGGTTGAACTGCGCTATTTTCGCGAGTTTTCATACGAAGAAATTGCCCATGAGTTAAACATCCCGCTCGGCACTGTAAAAGCTCAGTTGTTCCGGGCACGCGAAATGCTTTTCAAGCTTATCGAAAGTACTGAAATAAGAAAGGAAGAATGAACGGAAGTGTTGAAATAATAACAAAGTATTTTCCTGAATTGCCGGAAGATAGGATACTGCTTTTTAAGCAGTTATTTCCGCTATATGCCGACTGGAATTCCAAAATTAATGTGATTTCCCGTAAAGATATCGATGCCCTTTACGAGCGGCATGTGTTGCATTCGCTGGCAATAGCAAAATTTGTTCGTTTTACTGCCGGAACACAGGTGCTTGATGTGGGAACCGGCGGAGGATTTCCCGGAATTCCCCTTGCTATTTATTTTCCGAATACCCGTTTTCATCTGATAGATTCTGTTGGGAAAAAAATTAAAGTGGTAAAAGAAGTGGCCTGTTCATTAGGCCTTGACAATGTTTCGGCAGAGCAAATCAGAGCAGAGCAGTTGAAAGAAAAGTATGATTTTGTTGTAAGTCGCGCCGTAACAAAACTTCCCGAATTTGTGTCCTGGATTCGAAAAAACATATCTTTAAAACAACAAAATGCACTGCCTAACGGAGTTATTTACCTGAAAGGAGGAAATCTGGAAGGCGAAATCCGCCCTTTCCGGAAAACTGCTTTTGTTCAGGATCTATCGGAATACTTTGAAGAGGAGTTCTTTGAAACAAAAAAATTGGTGTTTGTTACGCTTTAAGAAACGTTACAAATACTCATCCCCAAACGAAACACCCATTTTTCTTCCTTTTTGAATGAGCGGATGATCGGGATCAACCAGCCGGAGGTTTCCTCCTACTTCATCGAGAGGTACTGTTGTCAGGTCGCCTTTTTTTATGGCTACCATAGTTCCGTAGCATCCTTCTGCTATGCACTGCGCTGCAAATGCTCCGTAGCGGGTGGCCAGAATCCGGTCCATGGGAGTTGGACTTCCACCACGTTGAACATAGCCAAGTACAGTTTCCCGTGTTTCAATTTCGGTGTAAGTTGTAATGGCTTCGGAAAGATAAGCAGCGGCCGAGCCTTTTTTAGGATGCTCTATTCCTTCGGCCACCACTACAATTGAGTAAGGCTTGTTGTCTTCGTACCGTTTTTCAATATTTTTGCAAACCGAGCGGATGTTATAAGGAACTTCAGGAAGTAAAATAATATCTCCTCCACCAGCCATTCCTGCATAAAGGGCCAGCCAGCCGGCATGGTGTCCCATCACCTCAATAATCATTACCCGCTGGTGCGAGTTGGCGGTAGTATGCAGCCGGTCAATGGCTTCGGTGGCAATTTGCACAGCCGAATCGAATCCGAAAGTTACATCGGTTCCCCACACATCGTTGTCAATAGTTTTGGGAATTCCAATAACGTTGAGCCCTTCCTGTGCCAGCATACTGGCGGTTTTCATGGTTCCGTTTCCGCCAATGCAAACCACGCAGTCGAGCCCGAGTTCTTTGTATGTTTGTTTTATTTTTTCCGGTTTATCCCGATCGTCGTTCCCGTTTTTTGCAATTTTGTAGGGCTTTTCCCTCGAAGTTCCCAAAATGGTACCGCCTTCGGTTAAAATTCCGGAAAGCTGCGATTCTTTTAAAACGATGTAGTCTTTATTGATGAGTCCCAGATATCCGGCATTAAAGCCTAATACTTCCATTCCGTATTCAACAATTGCGGTTTTACCTACTCCTCTGATAGCCGCATTTAATCCCGGGCAGTCGCCGCCGGCAGTTAAAATTCCTATTCTTTTCGGTTTTTCTGTTGAATTCATAAACTAAAATTTTGTTTTTTGTTTGTACAGAAAATGATTACCGAATTTACAAAAGAAAATCTGAAAATTTTAATTTTGCATGGGGCAAATTACCAATGATGTTAATTAATTAAGGATGACGTTAAAAGTTTGGCATTTAACCTTTTTCATTTATTTTTGTATAACAGTTAGTTTAAATGAATCTTTAACCAATTAAATAGAATTAAAAATGAAAAAAATTATTTCTTTCCTTTTTGCAGGTGCTTTAATTTTTGGAATTTCATGCACCGGGGGACAAAAAAAATCATCGGATGATGCCGAAGAAAAATCGGCTGTAGAAGAAGCAGGGCCAAATGAGTTAACTCAGGAAGAAAATGAGCAGGGCTGGGTGTTGTTGTTCGACGGCAAAACCAGTGAAGGCTGGCGCGGAGTAAACAAGCAACATTTTCCTGCCGGCTGGAAAGTGGAGGACGAAACGTTGTTCTGCCAGGGTTCAGGCAGGGGAGAGGCCGGCGCTGAAGATGGCGGCGATATCCTTTACAACAAAGAGTTTTCTGATTTCCATTTGAAACTGGAATGGAAAGTGAGCGAAGGCGGAAACTCGGGTATCTTTTACCTGGGAAAAGAAGTGGAAGGATGGCCAATATACAGAACTGCGCCCGAAATGCAGATTCTCGACAACGAACGCCACCCGGATGCCATGCTCGGAAAAGACGGAAACCGCATGGCCGGTTCGCTGTACGACCTGATTCCGGCAAAACCGCAAAATGCAAATCCTGCCGGCGAATGGAACTCGGCTGAAGTTTTGGTTTACCGCGGAACTGTGGTGCACAAACAAAACGGCGAAACGGTGCTGGAATATCACCTGTGGACCGATGAGTGGAACGAACTGGTTGCCGGTTCAAAATTTCCCGGCCTCAACGAAGACTGGGCCAATGTGGCCAAATCGGGTTACATCGCCCTGCAGGACCATGGCGACGATGTTTGGTTCCGCAATATCAAAATCAGGGAACTGTAAAAATTCAAAAACGTATAGTGAATGGGGTAATTCTTTGTGATTTACCCCATTTTGTTTTTCTTAACGTTTCTAAAATTTTTTTATTAACTATCTTCCTTAGGTTTGCATAAAATAAATTAACCCAAAATTAGTTTTGTTAAAAAATCAAATCGAATGCAAAAACATTTTATTGGGATCCTGTTTCTGTTAGTTTGTGTTTATGCAAGCGCGCAAACAGTTACAATAAGCGGTTATGTCAGAGATAAGAGCACCGGAGAAAGCCTGATAAATGCAAATATTTACGAAAAAGAATCCATGAGGGGGACTATTTCCAATGAATATGGGTTTTTTAGCCTCTCCCTGAATGCCGGTGAAAACCATCTTGTTTTTTCCTATGTGGGATACAACAGAATGGAATCGGAATTAATTTTGACCGGAGATACAAGTGTTGTAGTGGAACTGGAGTTGATGACTGCGCTGGATGAAGTAAAAGTTTACGGCAGCGAAGGTTCAAAAGTAACACGTACCCAAATGAGCATGGTAGAAATTCCAACAGCTACATTATCGAAAATTCCGCTTTTGCTTGGCGAACCCGATGTGCTGAAAGTGATTCAGTTGCTACCGGGAGTTCAGTCGGGAACCGAAGGCACAAGCGGTATTTATGTTCGCGGTGGCGGTCCCGACCAAAACCTGTTTTTGCTCGATGGCGTGCCTGTTTACAATGCCAACCACCTTTTTGGTTTTTTTTCGGTTTTTAATCCTGCCGCAGTGAAGACGGTTAAATTGTACAAAGGTGGTTTCCCGGCCCGGTTTGGCGGAAGGCTTTCTTCTGTAATCGATATTCGCATGAAAGAAGGGAACATGAAAGAGATGAAAGGTGAATTCTCGATTGGCCTTATTTCGTCCCGTTTTTCGCTGGAAGGACCTATTGTGAAAGACAAAACATCGTTTATTGTTTCCGGAAGAAGAACATACATCGATCTGCTCGCACGCCCGGTTATTGAAATCGTGAACCGTTCAACCGATGGCTACGACTACATGGGCGGATACTATTTTTATGATTTAAATGCCAAAATAAATCATATTTTTTCTGAAAAAAGCAGGCTCCATTTTTCGTCGTATCTGGGCCTTGATAAAGCTTATACCATTGAGGAAGGATATTTTGTTGAAAACCATATACGTTACGACGACCGGTTTGAATCGGGTCTGAAATGGGGAAATGTAACCAACGCATTGCGGTGGAATTACGTGTTTAATCCGAAACTTTTCAGCAATGTTACCCTCACATACAGTAAGTACAATTTTAATGTGGGAAGCGAATCGCTTAGGGTAAACACCCGCGACAACAAAAAAACAGAAGATATTTTCGATTACGATTCAGGAATTGAAGATTTTGCCGCCCGCATCGACTTCGATTATTTTCCCTCGGCACGTCATTCGGTAAAAATGGGGATTGGCAGCATTTACCACACGTTTACCCCCGGTGTTAATCACTTCAGATTTATCGATGAAGAAAATGTTGCGGCTCCGCGCGACACTGCGTTTGGGAATAAAAATGTGGTTGCCAATGAAATCCGGATTTTTGGAGAGGATATTTTTGATATTTCGAAAAAGTTTCAGGTAAATATTGGCGCACATTTTTCGCTTTTTACCGTGCAGGGCAGAAATTACACCTCGTTTGAACCCCGGGCTTCGCTGCGCTTTCTGGGTTCCGAAAACTGGTCGGTAAAAGCATCGTATGCCAAAATGAGCCAGTACATTCATTTGCTTTCCACCTCTACCATAAGCCTGCCTACCGATTTGTGGCTTCCGGCTACCAAACAGGTTGAACCGCAGGTTTCACATCAGGTGGCATTGGGCGGATTTTATCAATTGCCCAAAGGTTTTGATTTATCTGCCGAACTGTTTTACAAAACCATGGACAACCTGATTGAATACAAGGAAGGCGCTTCGTTTACCGGAATTGGCGAGGGTTGGGAATCGAAAATTGAAACCGGCAGAGGTTGGGCCTACGGACTGGAATTGCTTCTGGAAAAAAACATTGGAAAAACCACAGGCTGGCTGGGTTATACCTGGTCGAAAGCCGACCGGCAATTCGAAAACCTTAATTTTGGCCGGATTTTTCCGGCGAAATACGACCGCAGGCACGACATTAGTTTTGTGCTTACACATCAGTTTTCAGACAATGTTGATGTGGGATTGACCTGGGTTTTCGGTACCGGAAACGCCACCACTCTGGCGCAGCAGAAATATTCTTCCAGCAATGTAAACCTGTCCAGGTGGGGATCTAACATTATTGAGTATTATGGCGGAAGAAACAATTACAGGATGCCATCGTATCACAGGTTGGATGCAGGAGTGAATTTTCACCGGCAAAAAAAGCGGGGCATACGCACCTGGTCGCTCGGTGTTTACAACGCATACAACAGGCAAAATCCGTTTTACCTGTTCTGGGGATACAATACCATTTCCGGGTACAACGAAGAGGGGAAGTATTACGAAGAGTCAAAGCCTGCATTAAAACAATTAAGTTTATTTCCTTTGATTCCATCCATTTCATACACATTTAAATTCTGAAAAATGAGAGCTTCTTTTAAAATAATACCGCTTTTGTTTTTAGCTGGTTACTTTTTCTCCTGCGAAAAAACCATTGAGTTTAAAGAGAAATATGTGCAGCCCAGGATTGTTGTGAATGCCATTATCCGGCCAGGAAATCATTTTATTATAAAAATTGAATCGAGCAGGCACGTTTTGGATGAAAGCAGGTATTTTGAGTCGCTTCCCGGAGCAAAAGTTAAGTTGTTCGAAGATGGCGAATTCGTTTCGGAATTGAAATATGTGAGCCGAATTGATACCGCATACTATTATTTGGATTACCTGGAGGAGGAGAAGGAACCCTATGAAAACGGATTTTACTGCGACACCAACCGGGTTGCCAAAGCGGGCTCCACCTATCGGTTAGAGGTTTTAAAGGATGGCTTTGATCCGGTGTGGTGTGAAACCACGGTTCCTGAACCGGTTCAACTGGGCCGTTTTAAATGTGATATGAAAAAGGAACCCCACGAATATTATAATGAATATTACCTTCTGAACATGAACCTGGAAATTCCGGATAACAGAAACGAGGGGAATTTTTACAAACTATCGGTGTATAAATACAGGGGTGTGGAACTCGATATAAAACGCAAAAGCGGATATTACGGACAATATGGAGGTTACGGTTATTATCGTTCTGAAGATTTGGATTCCATCGTACCAACAGATACGATTGTGCAGGAAATGGAGTACAATGAATATGTTTTTTCAAACGACCCGGTTTTAAATCTGTATGGCAATACTGATATTCTTGGAACAGAAGCATCATCTGCCGAATTTTTTACTGATGAGCTTTTTACCCGTGATGTTTATGACCTGTCTTTTTGGGGGCAAACCTGGCGAAAAGTTTATTTTGAATATGGCGAATACCTTGAAGTGGTGGCTGCAGTTGAAACGCTGTCGAAAGAATTTTTCCTTTTCAGCCGGTCGCTCGAACAGCAGGATCTGGTGCAGGACAATCCGTTTGCCGAGCCCGTTCCGGTTTATTCCAACGTGACAGGAGGATTGGGAATATTCGGTTCGGCAGCAAGTAGTGGCAAAAGCTTTTTATTTGGTGAATATCCCATCAATGGTAAAACTTATATCGACATTATGACCTATCAGCAACTCTATCCATATTCGCCTTATTAAATAATTACTCAGGATAATACCTGGAATCATTTAAAATTTGCTGATAATCTGTGTTTTTCATCAGTTCTGAAACTGTAATTTCCCCGTGCTTTTTCATGTATTGCCGGACAATCTGCCAGCCAATCCAAACGCCGCTTCTGCCGGGCGATTCGGTGGGGAAACCGGTCGTGTATGGTCCGTCGTTAATAAAACGCAAAATGTCCATCCGTCGGTTGGAATACAGCATTTTCCTTTCTACCAGAAAGTTCCACATCTGCGGTTCGTTGTTTTTGCACCACTTCAGTTGTTCTGCCGTGTAGCCAATTTTCAGGGTGTCGTGCACCTCGGGAAGCATGGCATCCACAAAATACATCAGTTTTCCCTGGTGCACAATGTGGTCGAGCAGGGTGGTGACGGTTCCTGGTTCATCAAATTCCATCATGCCCCAGGCATAAGCCACATCAGAAACCAGCTTTTTCGGGTGCATGTTTTTTATTTTATACAGCGGAACATTGCTGAGTTGCTTATAATAACTGCATTCGCGGCCCAGGTATTTGTCGAGGCTCACCCCGATAATATTTTCTGCTGTAACCACCGACTGATTAAAACCCGAAATCATGGTGAAAAGGGTTGGCAGTTCTTTTTCAGGAAAGTGGTACTGAAAGTATTTAAATGCTTCTACGAATTCTTCTTCCGTTTTTTTGAAGTCAGAAAACTCGTATTCCACCAGCGTTTTAACATTCACAATCATGGTATCGGAAATAAATTCGCCCATGATTTCCGGGAAATGCTCTTCTTCAATTCCGCCAACACCAATTACTTTCCAGGTGAACAGGTCGAAAAATTCCGGGAATCTGTTTCGAATTGTTGTTAATTCAGCCAGTGTATCCTGCAAAGGCAGGTTAAAAAGTTCCTGGTCGAAACGCACAATTTCTATTTCAGTTTCTATTTCCGAAATATCCACTTTCAGCGGATTGCGGTTGCAGGAGATTAAAGTGACAAGTGTAACAAGAAGTAAAAAATATGTTTTTTTTATCATTTTATTTATTTATCAGTTCAATACGTGTCGCTGTAATTTTTATTGCGAAATTGCCCCAAAAATAAGACATTTGTACTTTAAACTTTCACTTTAAACATTAAACTCTGAATATGAAAGTTGCACTGGCACAATTAAATTACATTATCGGCGATTTTGAAAGAAATGCCGCCAAAATAATTGAACACATTGGAAAGGCGAAAAATGCTGGCGCCAACCTCGTTGTTTTTTCCGAACTTTCGATAACAGGCTATTATCCGCACGATTTGCTGGAGAAAAAGGAATTTATCCGAAAGGCCGAAGAAACAGTAAAACAAATTGCCGCCTCGTGCATTGGAATAGCAGCCATAGTTGGCGCACCCAGAATCAACGAAAAGGAAAAGGGGAAGACCCTGTATAATTCTGCTTTCTTTTTGGTCGATGGGAAAATTCAGTCGGTGCACAACAAAACGCTGCTGCCTACTTACGACATTTTCGATGAATACCGCCACTTTGAGCCCAACACCGATTTTCATGTGGTTGAATACAAAGGCGAGCGCATTGCCGTTACCATCTGCGAAGATTTGTGGGACGAACAACCCACTGCCAACGAGTTCGGTAAAAACAAACTGTATCGGGTTTCGCCCATGGAAGAACTGACCAGGCTGCAGCCCGATTTTGTGGTGAATATTTCTGCATCGCCTTTTTCGTACAACCAGGAAAACTGGCGGAAAGATGTGCTTGTTAAAAAGGCTAAAAAATATAAACTTTCCATTTTCTATGTGAACCAAACCGGCGCCCAAACCGAACTTATTTTCGACGGAGGCTCGGTTTTTATCAACCAACAGGGTGAAATTGTAAAGGAACTGAAGTATTTTGAAGAAGATTTTCTGATGGTTGATACCCAAAATCCGGGTGCATCAAAACTTCAGCCCAAAACAGACCGCATTGAAAAAATACACGATGCGTTGGTGCTGGGAATCCGCGATTATTTTGAAAAAAATGGTTTCAGACAAGCAACTCTGGGACTTTCCGGTGGAATAGATTCTGCTGTTACTGTTGTGCTGGCAGTTCGGGCACTGGGATCTGAAAATGTGCGGGTGTTGTTGTTGCCCTCCAAATATTCTTCAGACCACAGCGTGGAAGATGCCCGGCAACTGGCCGAAAATCTGAAAATCCGCTACGATATTGTAAATATTCAGCAAGCAGTGGATGCTTTTGAAAAAGAGTTGACTCCGCTTTTTAAAGGAACACAGCCCGGTATTGCCGAAGAGAACATTCAGGCGCGGGCGCGGGGCATATACCTGATGGCCATTTCCAATAAGTTCGGGCATATTCTGCTCAATACCACCAACAAAAGCGAGTGCGCTGTGGGTTACGGTACACTGTATGGCGACATGAACGGCGGACTGGCTGTTTTGGGCGATGTATATAAAACCGACGTGTTCAAAATGGCTCGTTTTATGAATCGTGAACGGGAAATCATTCCTGAAAATACCATTGTTAAACCACCTTCTGCCGAACTGCGCCCCGACCAGAAAGACACGGACTCCCTGCCCGAATACAAAATCCTGGACGAAATCCTGTTCAGCTTTATCGAACAAAATCTCTCGCCAAACGAAATTGAAAACAAGGGTTTCGATCCGAAAACGGTAAAAAAAGTTATTCGGATGGTGAACACAACCGAGTACAAACGTTTTCAGGCAGCGCCCATTTTGCGTGTGAGCTCAAAGGCTTTCGGATTTGGGAGAAAGATGCCGCTGGTGGCGAGGTATTAAAAATTTTCTACATTTGTATCCATGACTGTCATCAACGGGATTAAGGAGGAGACCCTGATACAGCGGCTCATTAACGGCGACCAGACTGCCTTTGAATTGCTGTTCCGGTTTTATTATCCCGGTTTGGTAACCTTCGCCTCCCAAATTGTTCTCGATACTGACGAAGCCGAAGAAATTGTGCAGGACTTTTTTGTGAAGTTGTGGACAGGCCGTAGGGAAATCAAAAAATCAAACACACTGAAAAGTTACATTTTTACTTCTGTTAAAAACCGGGCGCTGAACTACCTGAAAAAGGAAAAAATCAGCGAAAAAGTGCGGGCAGAACTTCGGGAGATGGTTGAAACAGACCAGCTTTACCAACCCGATTTGTTCGTTGAATCCGAACTACAGGCACGGATCAAAAGAGCCTTTGACAAACTGCCGCCCCGCTCGAACGAAGTTTTTACACTAAGTCGGTTCAAAGGCTTCTCCAACGATCAAATCGCAGAACAACTCACCATTTCCAAACGCACGGTGGAAACCCACATTTCCAATGCCCTGAAAATTTTAAGGGAAGAACTGAAGGAATACCTGTTTCTGCTGCTGTTGTTTTAGGGTGCAGCGAATTCCGGTTCGCCGATTTATGCCGACCAAATAAAAATGTGCGAATCGGAATTCGCACCACCCAAAAAAAATCATTTTCTTCTACGTGTTTTCTCATTCAGAATTGTATTATCAGTAAACCAGACTATTTTTGGTGATTACAACAGTAAAAGATTAATGAATAAAAAAGTCCATATAAAACAATCCGACTCTGAATTCAAAACCTTTATTGAATCCCGGAAAGGGTTTTCTACCTTCGACAAAAAGCTGGAAGCGGCAAAACTTATGGACCAGGCCGCCTCGGTGGATGTTGACAAAGCTTACCACACAGTAAGCAGTAAAATCAATCAGGGAAATAATACACACGGCATTTTCACAACAATTACCCGCATTGCTGCAGTTTTAACGTTGCCCCTGCTGGCTTTTACCTTCTGGAACCTCTTTTTTCAGGAAAGTAAACAAACGCTGGCTGAATTGGCCCAAAATGAAATCACCTGGCAGGATATTCACAGCCCGGTGGGTATGCGTTCGCATGTGGTATTGCCCGATGGCACCAACCTTTGGCTAAACGCTGGTAGTTATCTGCGCTACGGCATTCCGTTTACCCGAGAAAAACGCGAAGTGGAACTCACCGGCGAGGCATTTCTCGATGTGACAAAAAACGAACAATCGCCTTTTATCGTAAAAGCCGGAGATGCAGAAGTGGAAGTAATGGGAACACAATTTAATGTAAATGCATGGCCAGAAAAAGAGCAGATACAGGTGGCGCTGAAAGAGGGAAAAGTGAAATTCCGGTTTGCCGGCGACGGAGGAAACTGGAAATATTGCGAACTGCAACCAAACGATTTTCTTGAATTTGATAAAATAAATAGAACTGTAACATTAGAGAATATTGAAATTGAGAAATACATTGCGTGGCGCGAAAACATCATGATTTTAGATGATACTCCAATAACAGAACTGGCTTCGTTGCTTGAAAAGTGGTATGGGGTAAGGGTAGTAATTGCGGATGAAGGAATTAAACACTACAAGTTTACCACCACTTTCGATAATGAACCATTGCACCGCGTACTGGAACTTTTAGAAATAAGTTCACCAGGAATCGCAATCCGTTATATTCAGGGAAAATCTGAAAAGGATTCAGGAGAATTTTCACCATCATTAATAACTATAACCAAAAAGTAATTGTAAATGCAAGACAATAAAAAACCAATCTTATAAAAAAAAGAAGGAAGTGCTGCGAACACTTCCTTCCATCGTTCCCCACGGCTTCTGACCGGAGGGTAATTTTAAATCATTCTATAATTTAAAACAGTGTAAAACTATGAAAAAATTTTTAAACCAGGTGCGTTTGCTTTTGAGGCAGCACCGAAAAAAACTAATTGTTATGCGCAACACGGTTTTGATACTACTCATAAGTGCCCTCCAGGTTTTAGCCAGTGGCAGCTATGCGCAAACCAAAACAATCAGTCTGGACTTAAAAGATGTTACAATTCGCGAGGTATTATATGCCATTCAAAATCAAAGTGAATTTTATTTCCTGTACAACAGCGAGTTAATCGATGTGTCGAAAAAAGTGAACATTACATTTAAGGAAGAGAAGGTAGATGAAATTTTAATCCGGTTGTTCGACAAACAAGAAGTGGACTTTTTAATCAGAGATCGCTACATCGTTTTAACTCCTGTTGGCGGGAAAGCAAAGTTATTCGATCAATTTGCCGTTTCGGGCACGGTTACCGATGCATCAGGACAGCCATTACCAGGAGTTACGGTGGTTGTAAAAGGGACTACCCAGGGGACAATCACGAATGCTGACGGCACCTTTTTTCTAACCAATCTTTCGGAGAACGCCTCACTGGTTTTTTCGTTTGTGGGGATGAAAACTCAGGAAATAGCTGTGGCCGGTCAAACACGGATTGATGTTAGAATGGAAGAAGAAACGATTGGAATTGAAGAAGTTGTTGCGGTGGGATATGGGGTCACCAGAAAGAGTGATTTGACGGGGTCGGTGTCAAGTGTAACTTCTGCTGATTTTGAAAAACAACCAATTATAAGATTTGAGGATGCTTTAAAAGGCAGAGCAGCAGGAGTTCAGGTGCAAAAGCCAAGTGGTGCGCCGGGCGCCGGGATGAAAATACGAATAAGAGGAGCCAACTCAATTAATGGCGATAACGAGCCTCTTTATGTGGTTGACGGATTTGTTGGAGCCGATATTATCTCCCTGAATCCAAATGAAATTGCTTCCATTTCAGTTCTTAAAGATGCATCATCAACAGCAATTTATGGTTCGCGGGGAGCCAATGGAGTGGTTTTAATCACCACTAAATCAGCTAAAAGCGGAGATGCAAAAATTGAGTTTGATGCTTTTTACAGCCTTGATCAAATTAGTAAAACGTATGATTTGCTGGGGCCTGTTGAATATATGGAAACCATAAATGCCAGACTGGAGGCAGTAGGGAGAAACCCTCAGTTTACTGCAAATGAAATATCAGAAATGGCTTTAACAGATGGTACCGACTGGCAGAATGAAGTTTTCAGAAACGGCGGAACACAAAATTATCAGTTGTCTTTTAGTGGTGGTACCGATAAAACCCAATACTATTTGTCGGGTACAATTGCCGATCAAACGGGTATTGTTCTTAATTCCTTTTATAAAAGATATGGGTTAAGAACAAATATAAATACACAACTGAGGGACAATTTTGACGTGGCATTTACCATGTACACTACCTATGAAGAATCAAGAAATAATTACACACACAATGGCAGAGGTGATGCTGCCGGGGCTGCATTAATTTTTTCTCCGAATATCCCGGTTTGGGATGAAGATGAAAACGATTATACACAATCGCCATCTTATGGCCCAATCGCTTCAAACCCGGTTTTTTATGCCCTGAAAAGAATTTTTGACAATAAAGAATTGAAAACGATCTCCAACTTAAAATTCAATTTCACTATAATGAATGGATTGGTTTTTTCCGTTAGCGGAGGCGCCAATGGATTTTTTGTTAACCGGCCCTTTTTAAAAACTGCCGCCCCCGGGTCGCCAAAATCAATAACTGAAGCCGGCCATAACAATAACTATTCATGGAATCTGCAAAACACAAATATGCTTAACTATAATAACTTGTTTGCAGATAAACACAAATTGGATGTTTCAGCAATTTATGAACAACAAATATTCGTTTCACGGTATAATGGAAACTGGGCGACTGGTTTTCCAACCATTGCTTTGGGATATGATAACGTTGGTTTGGGTGATACAAGAACGGTGGGTTCTAATTTTACCAATTGGTCTCTTCAATCCTTTCTGGGAAGACTCAATTATACCTTTGATGAAAAATACCTTTTTACAGTGACATTCAGGGCCGATGGTTCCTCCAAGTTTTACGGCGATAACAAATATGGGTATTTTCCTTCGGGAGCATTTGCATGGAGGATTTCAGATGAGCCATTTATTCAGGATATTTCTGTGATTCAAAACCTGAAATTGAGAGCAAGTTATGGTCTTACCGGTAGTCAGGCCATTTCACCCTATAAAACGCTGAGTTTACTTAGTCTGGGCCAGAATTATTCTTTTAACGGAACAACAAATCAAATGATTGGCATCGCGCCGGGAATTGCGGCCAATCCTGATCTAAAATGGGAAACTACTGCACAAACAAACCTTGGCCTTGATTTTGGAATACTGGAAGGACGTTTGTCTGGTAGCCTGGACTATTATTATAAAAAAACCACCGATTTGTTGATGAATGTAAATATCCCTGATTATTCGGGAGGAGGCACACTGACAAAAAATGTGGGTTCGTTGGAAAATAAAGGATTTGAATTTTTTCTTGCTGGTGTAATTGCTGACAGATCAAAATTTAAACTAAACACCAGTATAAATTTAAGCGCCAACAGGAATAAAATTCTGGACCTTGGCGGTGAAACCGAAATATTTACCGATGGAGGTTACACCTCGAATACTTATGCTGCCCCTCCTTTTATACTTAAGGTTGGCGAGCCCATTGGGCAATTCAGAGGGTTGGTTTTTGACGGGCTATGGCAGCAGCATGAAGCTGCAGCGGCTGCCGAATACGGTCTGGTTCCCGGAGACTCCAAATACATTGATGTGGACAACAACAAAAGTTATGGCGGGGAAGATATGATGCATATTGGTTCGTCACAACCGGATTTTGTCTGGGGTTGGAACACAAATTTACAATACGGCAATTTTGATCTTTCCATTTTTGTGAATGGCGTACAGGGGAATCATGTCTGGAACCAGACACGATGGTTAATCATTGGAATGGGAACTGATGTTGAAAGTCCGACTTCGGTCGAAATTTTGAACAGGTGGACACCTGAAAACACAAATACAACTGTTGCCGGGTTTAGCGAAACCAACACTACTTATGCCCAGTCTTCCCTTTTTGTTGAAGATGGAAGTTTTATTCGTCTGAATAATGTCACTTTTGGATATACTTTCCCTCAAAATGGACTTATAAAAAATAAATTAAGGAACGCCAGATTGTATGTAAGTGCTCAAAATCTTTTTGTATTAACCAAATATTCAGGGATTGATCCTGAGTTATCTTCTACCCCGAACTGGTCGGATGTAGCCCAGGGTATTGATAATGGTACTTATCCGGCAACACGAACATTTACGCTGGGGCTGAAAATTGGTTTTTAATTGAAAAATGAAAACAGATAAAAAATGATACTTATGAAACCATATTATAGAAAATATCAAATCGTATTCCTTCTTGTTCTTGCCATAGTAACTTTTTCTTGTCTTGATTTGGAAGAAAAACCGCTCGGCTCTTTGGTAAATGATTCCTTTTTCAAAACCGAATCGGATTTGGAAGCCGCAGTTACTGCTGTTTACCGGCCACTTATTCAGGATCCCTGGGGAGGATTCGGGTCAACACGTATCTGGCTTCCATTAATGGGCGCTGATGATTTAACAACTTTACCCGGTGGAAATAAAGGCGATTACAGGGAATTCGACCAGTTTAATCCGACTAATATAAACGCAGCATTACCCGGTGCGGCATGGAAAAACCATTATGATTTAATTTATGCGGCAAACAATGTGATTGAAAATTATGAAAAAGTGGATGGCCGCGAAACTTTTATAAACCAATGTGTGGCACAGGCCCGCTTTTTAAGAGCATTTGCATATTTTTGGTTAACAAGGGTTTATGGTGATTTGCCGCTGGTAACATCTGTTATAACAGACCTTGAAATTGAATTATCTCCGGTTTCCTCTGTTTATGAATTAATTGTTGATGATTTAAATTTTGCCAAGGATAATTTGCCCTCTTCCTGGCCGGGTGAACCGGGAAGACCTTCCAGTTGGACAGCTAAGTCATTATTATCCTCGGTTTACCTTACAATGGCTGGCTGGCCGTTAAAAGATGAATCAAAATATGCTTTGGCTGCGTCAATGGCAAAAGATGTAATTGATAATGGTCCATATACCCTGGAAGACAATTTTGCCGATTTGTGGACGATGGCCAATGAAAAAAACCATGAGTTCATCTGGACAATCCAAATGACCGGAATCCCCGGTAATCCTCAGCTGACTACAATTGTTGGTTATCCCACAATGCCAGGAGAAGAAAGCGGATGGGATGATGTGTTTTTTGAGGTAGGTTTTTACAACAGGTTTCCGGATGGCCCCCGAAAAGATGCAACTTTTCACACACAATTTTTAGATAAACAGGGAAATCCAACTGTAACTTTTGAAAACAGTTCAACAAAACACCCTTACATTGCAAAATACAGAGACGGTGCCCTGAGTTGGCTGGATAGTTTTGAGCATTTGTTTATGACAGGACGGGACATCTGTTTTTTAAGATTTGCCGAGGTTTTGTTAACCTATGCCGAAGCACAGGCAATGGCAGATGGGACTCCAAATAACGAAGCATATCAGGCTGTTAACAAGGTGCGAAACCGGGCCGAATTGGTTGATTTACCCGAAGGGATGGGTAAAATGGATTTTCGCGATGCCATAATTGAGGAAAGGGGTTGGGAACTGGCTGCAGAGTTCTCCAGGTGGTTTGATTTGATTAGAACTGAAAAGGTTGAAGAAATGGCAGCCCTGAAAGACCCGTTGGATCTGGAGCCAAAAGGAACGGTTGATAAAACAAAATACCATGCCCCGATTCCTTACGGAGAAATTCTTCTGAATCCGAATTTGGCCAATAGTACCCAATATCCTTAGTTGGTGAAAATTATATGAGTTATAAGCAGAAATATCTTTCATTGGTTCCGATGATTTTGATAGGTGGACTATTACTGTCAGGGTTTGCTGCGAAAAGTCAACCTTATCAGGATTTAGAACACCACAGCGAAGTTTTCGGAAAAGAAAAAAAATACCGGATATATCTCCCTCAAGATTATTTGCAAAGTGAAAAAAAATATCCGGTTATTTATTTTTTTCATGGCTGGGGAGGAAGATCATTCTCTGGTGGAAGCGCAAACCTGGAATATGAAAAAATTGGTGTGCTCATCGATAAATATCAGATTATTCTGGTAATGTGGGACGGAAGCATGGAAGAAGATGAACCCCGGCCATACAATATTGGTAATCATCATGACGTGAAATACGACATCGAAATGAAAGATTATTTTCCGGAATTGGTTTCCCACATAGATAATACTTTCAGAACAAAAACAGACAGAAATCACAGGGGAATTATTGGTTTCAGCATGGGCGGTTTTATGTCGTTTTACCTTGCCGGTAAATATCCCGGAATGGTTTCAGCCGCAGTAAACATTGTTGGAAGTCCTGAGTTTTTTGTCGGCCTGCCTGATAACCATACGCTTTATCAACAACGTTATACTCTTGAAAATTTGGAGGATGTTGGTTTGTTTCAGATTAACCGCACCAATTGCCCCATGGCTGGTTTAAACGATGAAGTGGCTGCCGGCGCCGGTTGGTGCGAACTGCAAAATTACACCTACCAAAAACAGGAAGGCGAGCATAATATCGACATTCCCGGTGAAGCAAAAGTTTTTGAATCCGCAATTCAATTCGTTGTAAATCAATTTGATAATCCTGTTTCGCTGCAAAAAAAGTGGTCGCATTCCGACCTTTGCGAAGTATTTGAAAAATGGGACTACACTGTGAAAAGCAATAAAGATGAGCCCGGATTTTTGGTTCTTCGCAATGTGGATGAAACCGGTTTCGGTTATTATACCCGTAAATGGCTTCCGGATGGCCCTCCTGTTAAAAATTGCCAGACAAAAATTTTCACTGCGCCTTTGTATGAACCGGGCAATGATTATGATGTACGCATTTTTAATCTGAAAGAAAACATACTGGAAAGAATATCCATTAAAGCAGATGATGATGGCAGGTTGAATTTTAATCTGGAAGCAGGAGGTTTTGAAGTTGGCATTTCAAACAAAACAGCACATCCTGAATTTGCAGCACTAAAGTACAGGCTTTCTTCAAACAGAAAGTACCTGAGAATTAAGCAGGAGGAAGAGTTGGTAGTTGATGTTTTTAACCGGACAGGAGCACTTGATCCGGAAAAAGAATTAATAGTCAGGCTTTCTTCAACCGATTCTTCTTTAGCTATTTCGTCTCCGGAACAGGAAATCGTTTTCTCTGAAAATCAGGATATAATCAGCACAAAACCGTTCAAAATTTTCAGTTCAAAAAATCCTCCGGTTGACGGTTCACCTGCCTGGATCCGTTTAAAGGTGGAAATGACTTACGGCTCACAAAAATTCAACGATTGGTTACTACTGCCTGTTTTTTACGATGTTCCGGAATTTGAAAACATTCAGGTTGATGATGGACGTGTTGTATCCACTGCACCAAATCCGGATGATTCAGAAAAAAATGATAGGAATTTGGTTTTCGGGTGTGGTAATGGCGATGGAATGGTTTCGGCGGGCGAACGGATTATGTTGTATGAAAACGGCCACCGGCTCAGGCTTTACAGCGATGACACCTATGTGGTGGCAGATGAAGAAGTTCTGGTGGATGAAATGTTGCCCGGAAGATGGCCTGACGGATATACTTTAAGTTCTGTTTTGAAAATTGCAGAAGATTGTCCTCCCGGGCACGAAATTGAATTTCAGGCACATTACGAAACCAAAACATTTATGCCCATGTACCGGGAAGTTAAATGGGGAAAAGTAAAAATTGTTACTAAACCAAAAACCAAAACGGAATGAACTGTTGGAAAAAATTGAATCAACTACTTTTTTTGTTTGTTTTTATAACCTTAACGGGATTTTCCCAGGAAACAGACGTCAAGGTTAACCTCAACTGGGACCATCAAAGGCATAGCTGGGAATCAACCTGGATTACCCACCCTTCCGCCTCTGTTTTTGATTACGGAGTATTTAATTTCAGAAGAAAATTCTGGTTGGAGGAAGTCATTGATTCATCAACTGTTTATGTTTCAGCAGATAATCGTTACCGGCTATATGTAAACGGAGCCGAGGTAGCTCACGGTCCGGCCAGAAGCACACTTCAGTACTGGAATTACGAAACGGTTGATATCACTCCGTTTCTGAAAAAAGGTGAAAATATCATTGCTGCTGAAGTATTCAATTTGGGAGAACATCGTCCTGTTGCTCAGTTTTCGGCCAAAACAGCTTTTATTTTACAGGGGAAGGATTATCTGGGTGAAAAAATAAATACCGGACAACAAAGCTGGTTGGTAAGTCAGAACAAAGCTTTTAAAGCTATCCCGGTAACCAGGCAAATGGTCAGGCACTTTTATGTGGCCGGTCCATGCGATTCAATCGACGGAAGTCTTTATCCGTGGGGATGGCAGTCATTAAATTTCGATGATTCAGAGTGGCAGAATCCAAGGAATCTGGAAAGAGGTGCCGGACGTGGGTATTTACACGGCGTAAACTGGCATTTGGTACCAAGAAATATCCCGCATCTGGAACAGAAAATTACCCGGTTTGAAAAAATTGCCAGAAGCGAAGGTGCACCAGTTCATGAGGGATTTCTGAAAAATGAAAAAGCCCTGGAGATTCCGGCACATTCCAAAATTATTATGCTTTTGGATCATAAAGTCCTGACTGTTGGCTATCCTGAATTGACGGTTTCAGCCGGGAAAAACAGTTCTGTTAAAGTAATTTATTCCGAAGCGCTTTATGATGAGAATGGGAAAAAAGGAAACAGAAATCATATAGACGGAAAGGAAATTGAAGGTTATTACGACATCTTTTTCCCTGATGGAGGCGAAATGCGAAATTTCAAGCCTTTATGGATAAGGACATTCCGGTATGTTCAACTGGAAATTAAGACCAAAGAAGAACCTCTTTTTCTGAATAATTACCATAATATTTTTACCGCATATCCATTTGCTGAAGAAGCGGGATTTGCAAGTGATAATCCGCGGCTTCAGGAAATATGGGAAATGAGCTGGCGGGCTGCCCGGTTATGTGCCGGAGAAACCTACATGGACTGCCCCTACTGGGAACAACTTCAGTACATTGGCGATACCCGGATTCAGGCGTTAATATCGCTTTACATTTCGGGTGACGACCGTTTGATGAGGAATGCCATCCTTCAGGCCGATCAGTCAAGAATTCCCGAAGGTTTAACTGCGGCGCGGGGGCCAACAAATGTCATTCAGGTCATTCCTCCTTTTTCGCTCTACTGGATTGAAATGGTGCATGATTTTTATATGCACCGAAACGACCAGGAATTTGTAAAACAATTTTTACCGGGCATGCATTCTGTGTTGGATTGGTTTGAACAACGAATTGACGAGAGTGGAATGCTTGGGCCACTGGACTGGTTCAATTTCTGCGACTGGACAGATGGTTTTATGGTTGGAACTCCGGCAGGGGTCGATACTTCAAACTCAGCGCTCATTTCGTTGCAGTTTGCCCACACACTTGATAAAGCCGGTGAATTATTCGGGTTCTACGGAAAAGATTGTGAAGCTCAGCGTTACGCATCCCTTGCATCAGACATTAAAAAGGCTGTATATGAACGCTGTTTTGATCCCGTTAAAAAATTATTGAAAGATACTCCGTATGAACAGATTTATTCCCAGCATACCAATATTTTAGGCGTACTTTCCAATACTTTTCCGAAGGAAGATCAGACGGAAGTTATGCAAAAGATTCTGAATGATTCTTCGCTCATTCAAACAACAATTTACTTCAGGTTTTATCTGTTCCAGGCCATGCAAAAAGCCGGACTTGCCAATGAATACCTGTCACAATTGACCCCCTGGTACGATATGCTTAACGACGGATTAACCACAACAGTTGAAGGAGAAGACAAGGAGCGTTCGGATTGCCACGCATGGGGCGCAAGTCCGAATTACGATTTTCTGGCCACTGTTTGTGGCATAAGGCCAATGAAACCGGGATTTGAAGAAGTTAAAATTGAACCTGCTTTGGGAGATCTGAAATTTGTTAAAGGGCAAATGCCTCACCCCAAAGGAAAAATTTCAGTTGATTTAGTGAAGGAAGGAGAAGACGGGCTGAAGGGGTCGGTTACCCTGCCTCCCGGCATAAAAGGCGTCTTTATTTGGCATAATTCTGAAATGAAGTTAAGCTCAGGAACTACATTAATTGAACTAAAATTATAACCAAAGGTATGTTTGGAATACTTAAAAAAGAATATGACCATTTTAAATCGTTTCCGCGCAATATGCGGATTCTGCTGATGACCAACCTGATTTACGCCCTGGTTTTGCCCATCATCGAGTTATTTGTGGGAGCCTACATTTTAAGGGAATCAGACAATACATCATACGTTGTTGTTTATCAGCTTATGGTTTACTTTGGCATTCCGGTTTCCTTTCTGATAAACGGTATTTTACTCCGGCGCATAAAAATCGCCCGGCTTTATTCTTTGGGTATGTTACTTAGTGGTGTAGCCATGAGCATTATGATGCTTTTACCTTCGGTTGATATAACAGGCATTTCAATTTCAGGTTTTGTGATGGGGATTTCATTTGGTTTTTTCTGGTCAAACCGCGATTTTTTATCCCTGTCCACCACCAACGACACAAACCGTAACTACTATTTCAGTATGGAAACGTTTTTTTATACCATTACGTTTATTATTGTTCCTGCCATCGCCGGTTACTTTATTGTTTCAGGCGAGAGATTTGGCTGGTACCCGGCCAAGGCTGCCTACGTAACTTTAACAGCGGTTGTTTTTGGCCTTACTGTTTTTTCCTCCATAATGGTTCATCAGGGCAATTTTGTAAACCCTAAAAACGACCGGTTCATATTTTTCAAATTTGAAAAAGACTGGTATTGGATGCTGGTACTGGGGGCATTTAAAGGAATTGCGCAAGCTGCAATTTTCTTTTTCCCTATTTTGCTAATTCTGAGTTTTGTTGGAGAGGAAGGGTCACTCGGAGGACTTGTTGCGGTCGGTTCTTTAATCACAGCTTTGGTTTTATACCTGATTGGACGATTTTCAAAACCGGAACACCGCATTTACATTTTTTCATTTGGGTTATTGGTCTTTCTGGCCGGAGGAATGGTAAATACCATCTTTTTTAGTGCCATTGGTGTTGTCATTTACCAAATATGCAATTCATTGTCCCGCCCGTTGCTCGATGCCGCCTATTTTCCCATTCAGCTTGGAGTAATCGACCACATTGCCGAAATTGAAAAGAGAAACAAGTTCGCCTATATATTTAATCATGAAGCTGGATTATTTGCCGGACGCTTTGCCGGTTGCATGTTATTTTTGATAACTGCAAAATATGCTTCACCGGAGTTTGCGCTGCGTTATGTGTTACTTGCCATTGCTGCAATTCAGGCACTTTCCATTCCTGTGGCACAAATGCTAATCAAAAAAATTCAGAATTATAAAAAGCAAAAAGACATTCCTGCAGGAGCAGTGCAGGAAAGCATTGTAGTATAAGAACTTTTAAAAATCAAAGATCAAACAAGATAGATATAATGAATAAGAGCAAGTACGGATATTTTAATGAAGACGGGACGGAGTTTACAGTTACAAACCCAAAAACACCGCGGGCATTCGACAATTTTTTATGGAATGATGTTTTGTTCTCGTCGGTGCATCAAACAGGTGTCGGATTTTTAGATTACCAGTTGGATGAAAAAGAAGCCGTACAACTGTTTACAGGTATCGGAAGAATTTGCGATTTCGATGTTTTTGGACGTGAGCACCTGATGAGTCGTTTGATTTATGTGCGCGATAACGATACCGGTGAATACTGGAACGTGAATTGGGAACCCGTAAAAAAAGCGTTTGATTTTTATGAGTGCACACACGGGTTGGGGTATTCCGTCATCCGATCAGAAACAAATAAAGTGGCTTCATCCTTTCGCATTTTTGTGCCAAAGGGCAAAGACCCGGTCGAATTGTGGACCATGGGTTTTGAAAACAGATCGGACAAACGCCGTGATTTAAGCATATTCATTTACAACCAGTTTCAGTTTTCATATAAGTGGGGCTTCAACAGCTATGGCGACATGTTTTTTCGTACCACCTGGCTAAGCAGTGAAAACAATGCATTAATCGCAAACAAACATCCGCATATCACGCCCCACAACCATCAAACGGCCTTTATGGCGCCCGACATAGAAATTACAGGATTTGACGGGAGTCGTGATGCTTTTATGGGACTTTACAATGGTTTCAACGAACCCCAGGTTGTTATAGAAGGAAAATGTAAAGGTTCCATCGGGTCGAGTGATGCAACCATTGGAGCTATTCAGTTTGATTTGAAACTGGAACCCTGGCAAAAAGAAACCATCAATCTGGTTTTGGGTATCTGCGATTCAGTAGCCGAAGTGGAACCGCTGAAAATGAAATACCTCCCGAGAATGGATGATGAGTTCGAAAAACTAAAACAACACAATCAGCAGTTTATTGCCAGAAACCATTTTCAAACCCCGGACGAACATTTAAACCGGATGTTGAATGTTTGGGTGAAACATCAAACGGCCTATGGCGCACAGTGGTGTCGTTGGGGATGGATGGGCTACCGCGATATAGTGCAGCATGGTTATGGCGTTTCTTCATTCAATCCGATACGAACGAAGGAAATTCTCAGGGAAGCTTTTCAGTATCAGTATTCCAGTGGTATGGCTTTGCGGGGTTGGAACCCGGTGGACACCAAACCTTATTCCGACAGCGCTTTGTGGCTGGTTTTTACACTCATTTCCTATTTGAAGGAAACGGCTGATTTTGATTTTCTTTCAGAAGAAATTCAATTTTTTGATGAAGGTTCGGCAACTGTTTTGGAACACATTGAACGTGCCCTGGATTTTCTGGAAAACAACAAGGGCGCTCATCATCTGGTGCTTATAAAATTCGGAGACTGGAACGATTCATTAACCGCAATTGGAAAGGAAGGACGTGGTGAAAGTGTTTGGCTGAGTATGGCTTACGCAGAAGCTTTACTGCAAATGGTTGATTTGTTTGAGTATTTGGAAGATGATCGCGAAGAAGAATACCGGTTGCGATACAAAAACATTAAAAAAGCAATTAACGATAATGCCTGGGATGGCGAGTGGTATATCCGCTGTTTTGATGACAACGGTCGTGCTATTGGATCGAATAAAAGCAGGGAAGGAAAAATTTTTCTGAATACCCAAAGTTGGTCCATGATTGCCGGAATTGCTGATGAGAACCGCACGAAACAGGTTATTGAATCAGCCGAAAGAATGCTGAAAACGGATATTGGTTATCTGCTTCTGGCTCCAACTTTTACGGCACCCGACCCAAATATCGGTCGCATAAGTTGTATGGAGCCGGGTATTTGCGAGAACGGAACAGTTTATTCCCATGTAAATGTCTGGATGATTTTGGGGCTGCTTCGCTCGGGACATACCGAAGAAGCCTGGCAGGCATTTCAGCGAATTACCCCCGGATATTTTACCGGGGAAAATAACGACCCCAAACAGAATATGCCGCCTTACATTTATGCCAATGGAAGTTTCGGTCCTGACCATAAAAACAACGCCCTGCAAATGGAGTTTACATGGATTACCGGTTCAGTTGCCTGGTTTTATAATGTGCTTACAAAGGAAATGATTGGTATTAAACCCGATTTCGATAAGCTGGTGGTTGAACCCAAATTTCCTGCCGGTTGGAGTGAGGTTAGTATAACACGCAATTTCCGGGGGAAAAGTTTTCAAATAAAAATTCAACGAAAAGATGTAGATGAAATTACATTGAATTTGAATGGAAAAGGCATTTCGGGAAATCAAATTCATCTTGATGGATGTCTGGAGACCAATGAAGTGATTGTTCAAATTCCTGAAAAATAAATATTTAATTCAAAACCGATGAAGAAAAATTATCAGTTAATAATTCTGTTTTTAGCCCATTTTTCAATCTGTGCATGTACATCTCCTGAACCGGCAATCATCGAAATTTCGGAAGATATGGTTATCAATGAATCAGGGTCCGGCGATATGATGGCCTGGTTTGATGAACAGGATTTGAATGGCACGCCAACAACACGCTGGAGAACCGAAGGAATGACCACATTTTGGCCTGCCGGTTTGGTTATAAATCTGGGGCGAACCTATAAAATAACAGAAGTTTGGGTTTATGACGGACCGAAAGAAAATCAGGTTGAGGGCGGTCAGCTCATTTTGGCCTCGGGCAGTCCGTTTGAGTGGAGCAACCTTAACCCGGTAGAGATACAAAACAGTAATGCGTGGAGAAAAATTGACTGGACAGCAGAAACTCAGTTTATACAATTGCAAAAAAATGCGACAAAACAATTCAATCTTCAGGCTGAATATCCGCAAAACTGCGATTTGGCAATAAACGAAATCATTTTGTTTGGCTATCCGCTGGAAAAGAAAATACCTGAAAAAAATCAAACCGAACATGTTGCATTCAACATTCCAATGGATCAGTTTATTGGAATGAATTCTTACATCCATACTCCGGATAAAGTTCATGAGGCGGTTGGCAATGTGCGTGAATACAGGCCCTGGAGATGGAACGGTGTAACCGATTTGGAAACTCCAATAGACTGGGGTGATATTAGCAATTCGGGTGGGAGAAACGAATATGCCAGGGCAAGCCTTGGGAACAGTGACTTGTATTATAAAAAAATGAAAGATATGGGCATTGAATGTGTTCCCTGCATTCACCGCCATGTGGAAGAATGGCGGGAACACGAAAATGTACCGTCTTTTGGCGGAGACCCAAACGATCCGTTTTCTTACAAGATTATGGCTGATTATTCTTTTCAGTTTGTTGCCCGCTATGGAGGGAGTTCTGTTCCCGAAAGATTGCTTAGAACCACTGAAGTTTCGCCTAAAAAAAGTGGTTTAGGCTATATCCGGTATTTTGAAAACTGGAATGAACCCAATCGCTGGTGGGGAAACCCTGAAGGGCATTTTACCCCCTATCAGTTTGCTGCTTTTTGCAGTGCATCGTATGACGGCCACCTCAATCAGATGGGAGAAGGTTTTGGAGCAAAAAATGCAGATGCTGAAATCAAGTTTGTATTTGGAGGTTTGGCAGCTATATCACTCCATTATGTACAGGCAATGAAATTATGGTCGGATTATCACCGCGACGGTTCATTTCCTTCTGATGTAATAAATCTGCACCATTACTGCAACACACGAAGCGAACAACACCCCAAAGAAGATGCTTACGGAATTAGTCCTGAAGAAGATAACCTGAAGGAAAAACTGGAGAAAGTGGTGCAATGGCGTAACAAAAACCTTCCCGGCAGGGAGGTTTGGCTGAGTGAATTTGGCTGGGACACCGATGAAAACACATACCAGTCGGCAGCCTGGGGGCACAAATTGTATCCCGAAAAAATAACCATGGAAGAAATACAGGGCCAATGGCTGACACGCGCATTTCTGATAGGCGCTGCTGCCGGGCTCGACCGGATGATGATGTTTCTTGCCAACGATTTAAAGAACTACCCGCATGGAGTTTACGGATCGTGTGGTTTTATTACGGTTGACGAGGAATACAAACCATCGTGGTATTATGTGAAAACCATAAAAAATGCGCTTGCAGGAATGGTCTTTCTGGATGAATTTCCATCGGAAAATGAAAATGTCTGGATTTACAGGTTTAAAAACCTGCAAAGCGGAGAAGGGGCTTATGTGCTTTGGTGCCCGACTTCTGACGGTACTGTTGTCGAGGATTATGAATTAAAAATTACGGGAAATACCCCCGTAGTGAAAAAAACCATGCTGGCCCATAAAAATGAAACCGGCATTAGTGAAGATTTAAATGCAACAACTGGTAAAATCAGTTTAGATGTAAATGAACGGCCAGTTATTGTTTTGGTTGACAATTTTTAAGAAATGAAGACGCAAAGGATAAAGCTTTAAGATGGAAATAAAATGGAGTCTTAAATATTATACAATAGGTTTGTTTTTTATAGCAGGTTATTCTCTTGTTGCTCAAACCAGATATGAAAAACCCAATATTCTTTTTATAGCGGTTGATGATTTGCGGCCGGAACTTGCATGTTACGGGCACCCCATTGTTAAATCACCAAACATTGACAAGTTGGCTGAAACCGGACTTATATTTATGAACGCGTATTGTAATGTGCCGGTTTGTGGCGCTTCCAGAGCCAGCTTGGTAACTGGCATTCGCCCTACAAATAATCGATTTGTGGGGTACAACACCTATGCAAAAGTAGATATGCCCGAGGCAGTGAGCCTGCCTGAACATTTTCGCAAAAATGGGTATCACACAATCTCAAATGGAAAAGTTTTTCATCATATTGACGATATTCCTGAAAGTTGGTCTGAAAATCCCTGGAACCCGGCAGTGGAAGCTTCCTCTTATTTAGATTATCAGACTGATACAAACCTGGATATTTTGAAGAACGGAATAAGCCGCGGACTACCTTATGAATCTGCGGACGTTAGTGATGATAAATATTTTGATGGTCAGATTGCTGCAAAAACAATTGCCGATTTACAAAGATTAAAAGAGGCAGGAACCCCATTTTTTCTGGCAGCCGGATTTCTAAAACCACACCTCCCTTTCAACGCACCTGAAAAATACTGGAATATGTATCCTCAGGATAAAATTCATTTGCCGGAAAACTATTACAGGCCTGAAAATGCTCCAGATGCAGCAATTCATAATTTCGGTGAGTTACGCAGCTATTATGGAATTCCTGCAGATGGACCTGTTTCAGATGATACCGCAAAAAAAATGATTCATGGGTATTATGCATGTGTGAGTTATATTGACGCTCAAATTGGTAGGGTTTTGGAAGCATTGGGTACTTTGGGCTTGGCAGAAAATACAATTGTAATCCTGTGGGGTGACCATGGTTGGCAGTTGGGCGAACATAGTTTGTGGTGTAAGCATGCAAACTTCAAAACATCACTTCATTCTCCTTTGATTATCCGTGCGCCTGGGTTTAAAGAGAATCAAATTTCGGAAGCTCTTGTAGAGTTTGTTGATGTTTTTCCCTCTTTATGCGACCTGGCTGGTTTGGAAAAACCCATACAACTGCAAGGAAAAAGTTTTTTGCCTCTTTTGGAAAATGCGAATATCCCCTGGAAGGATGCCGTATATTCCCGCTTTTCCTCAGGTGAATCAATCATTACTTCAAATTATTTATATACCGAATGGTTTGATAAAGAAGGTAAGCCTTTTACTGAAATGTTATACGATCACCGGATTGACCCTCAGGAAAATCGCAATATAGTTAATGATCCTGCCATCAGTGAAACCATTAAAAACCTCAGAAAGAGGTTGCATAAGAATATGAATCAAGCAAAAAAAGTTACAACAAACTAATAACGAACTATTATGAAAAAATATTTATTAAAGATTTCTGTTGTTTTTATCAGCGTTTTACTCTTTTCATCCAATAGTATAGTAGGGCAATATAATCCCGAAACAAAGTGGGGAGAATCAATCGCAAAGTATGAAAGTCAGGATTCAATTTCGATGCCTGAACCAGGAGGGATTCTGCTTCTGGGCAGTTCTTCCTTTACTATCTGGAAAGATGTTAGGGATTATTTTCCGGGAAAGAATATAGTCAATCGCGGATTTGGCGGTTCGCAAATGAGCGATGTGCTTTATTTCAAAGAACGTTTGATTCTTCCATACCAACCTGTACAGTTAATTTTATACGAAGGTGAGAATGATATTGCAGTCGGGAAAATGCCAGACACTATTTTTTCAGAGCTTGTTCAACTGGTTAATTGGACTAAAACACAATATCCGGATATAAGGATTTCTGTTTTATCAATGAAACCCAGTCCGCGAAGATGGGAATTCAGGGAAACCATGTTGGAGATGAACCAGAAATTGAAACAATATGCCGAAGAATCTGAAAATATCGATTTCATAAATATTTGGGATCCCTTACTGGGAAGTGATGGAAAGCCTGTGAATGATAATTATCTGGAAGATTTACTGCATTTAAATGCCAATGGTTATAAAATATGGCAAAAAGCCATTTCACCTTTTTTATAGAATCAATCATGGTAAATCTGGTGGCTGAATCTCATAAAAATTTCGCTCTGTTAATGAACGTGAATAATTTGTAAATGATGAAAATAATTCGACTGTTTCTGTTTTTAACTTATTTGATACTGGGTGCAAATATCTATGCTCAGCAAACACAAAATCATCATCCTGAAATTCCGTTTATGGATGATTTGCTACTGGTGGAAGAAATTATATGTTCATCCTCAGAACCCAACAGTATGAATGGAGAAACAGAAGTTAAAACAATCTTGGGAAAAAGCTGCAGGATTCTCTTGCCTTCCTCCGAAACAACGTGGTTGGCATACCGCCTGGGAAGCGATGGTGAGCTGAAACCCGGCAAAGCCTATTTTCTGGAAATTGAATATCCTGATGATGTGGATCGCAGTTTCGTTATTCATAACAGGGGGGGAGAGTACAACCGGGGACTTCAGACAGGAAAAACACTTGGAGACAGCTACCATCCGCCATATGTGCCCAGCAATGCCGAATCCATTTCTTTACCCCATAGCAGCGAGTACAAAAAATGGCAAACACTTTTTTGGCTTCACGACCATTATGCAGGAATTGAGCTTCCGCGAAACTCGGGCGACAGACCGGAGGGACCTGACGATGGTTTTCTGGTCATCATTTCACAGTTCGATAGTTATAATGCACCAATGAATAAAGGAGCAGCAGTTTCTGCCATCAGGTTATATGAAGCCCCTGATTTTGAAACACTGAAAATGGATATTCATTACCCACCTGCAGATTTACCACGCCGTCATCTTTTTTTCAGGGAAGAGATGGCCGATGGTGTTGTAACCAATGATCCTCCGGCGCTCAAAAATCCCATCGACTGGTATGAGCATAAAGCTCAATTAATGCACTTCCTTGGTATGAACACTTTTTCAAAAGATTTGCTGGAATTTGGGCATAATCAGGGGTGGGATCCGGGGCCATACAGTGAGTTGATAAACACCTCTTCAGCGAAAGATTACTGGGGGAAAATTATGGAAATGCTAAGGAATTATGAACTGAATGTACTGCCCTATTACGAATATGCCGGAACCATTGGTCCAAAGGGACTTGGTAGGGAAAAAAGGGCACGGCCACTGGGCGACAGTCTGCCTGATCACAACTATACCCACATCGCCTGGACCGAAAAAGCCAATGCTGATATTACCGATCCGGATACATACAGCGATTTAAAAAAAATCCTCGAACGTACCATTGTTGATTATAAAGATGATGTAAATTTTGTTGGTGCATGGCTTCGTCCGCGACCCAGCGCCAATCCGGTTAGTTTTTCAGATGCTGCACTTCAGCGGTTTAGCACCGATACCAATCATGGTCTGGTTACCCGTGAAGCGCTGAGAACCGACAGTGGGCTTTACGATAAATACCTGCAGTGGTGGTTTGGCAAGCGGAAGGAATTTCTTTTGGCGATGCGCAACTATCTGAAGGAAGAAGAAGTGAATGACGAACCGGTTGTGTTGTTTACTACAGACGCAACGGAGTCGGGCAGAACACATCCCGAGTGGTCGCAGAGCCATAGCATTATAACCGATGACATGGCGGCCTGGAAAAAGTTGCCGGGCGATTATCCGGTTTTCAGCTTAGAGGAAAAAATCAACAACAACTGGCACCTGGAAGCGCAGTTACTACCAGTAAAAAGCTGGGGTAACTGGGAGTGGAATCATTCCGTACCTCCGCCTGATCCGGATAATTTCAGGAATACCGAGGGGGCTATGATGACTTACACATTTAATAAAGCATATACAGTGGGCAGTAAAACAGCCTTCGATCGTTTCCGTTCAGGATCGGGGCTGGCCCTTATCAGACATTATTGTTTAAATGAAAATGCCATGAAGGGATTGGGGTATTTTGTGTCGGATATAGAATGGCACGACTGCTACACCATGCTTGGCGAGGCAAGGGCAATGGCCCACGGCGATCCCCGGTTCATCGGGTATCTGGCCTCTGCTGCCTTCAACAGGGCTTCACTCCCATACGTAAGGGAATTCAATGCTAACTTTCTTGCACTTCCCGCTCTTCCCTCCGAATTGCTCGAAAATGCAACAAAAGATGCTGAAGTAGTGGTTCGTAAAATTGAAACAGAGAAAAACGGCACCTATCTGGCAGTTGTGAATACCGGGTTAACTGATAAATTCGGAGTAACGGTCACGCTGCCTTTTAAAGGCGATGTAGTCGATGCCAAAACCGGAAATATGATGTTCCCTGGTGTTTCGGAAATAAAACTGGATATGTATCCCGCGCAGCTAAAATCGCTAATTATCTATGACTTAAAAAAATAAAAAAAAGAAAGATGAAGAATAAATACCAAATAAAGGATGGTACTATAAAAAACACGTTTGCTGCTATTTTTATAGTACTGAGTTTTTTTCAGGCAAAAGCACAGCCAGAACAAATTCTGATGTCAGATTTTATGGGAGCCAATACCAATGTGGCTGCCTATGATAACGGTTTTCTGTCGGATCTTTCAGTTACCGTTAAATGGATTCGGGAGTACCACAACTGGAATCATTATGAAGCTGCAAATGATTATTACAAGTGGGATAACATCACCAGATATCCGCATACCCACACATGGCCCAATCACAATAAATTTATGGATGCATGTCAGAACTTAGGTGTTCAGGTTCTTATTGATGTTTTGGAAAATCCATCCTGGGTTAGCTCAACCCCTATTCCAAATAACACAGGTGACGGTTCCAATGCAACTGATTATATGGAAAGGCTTGATTTTCTTGGACAACTGGTTGCCAGGTATGGTTCGAAAAAGTTCGATAACTCACTCCTGAAAACAACCGACAAAGTTTCCGGGTTAAACTACATCAAATATTACGAAGATGAAAATGAACCCGATTATTGGTGGAAAACGCCAAAATGGCCGGCACAGAATTACGCCAAGTATTGCAATGCAGCACACAGCGGATATGGTGTTGAAACAAGCGATGAATATCCTTTGCTTGGCATTAAGTCTGTTGATCCCGATGCCAAACATGTATTGGCTGGGTTGGCAGGACGGGATTCCACCTACTTTCATGAAATACTAGAGGCATCGGAAGGCAGGGTTCCGTTCGATGTGTTGAATGTTCACATGTATTGTACTGATCACTCCAAAGCCTTTTCACCCGAAAATGAAATATACGGCTATGAAAAAGGGTTTAGTGATTTTTTTAAATGGCGCAATCGTGTTTTGCCTGATGTTCCGGTGTGGATTACAGAGTTTGGCTGGGATACCTATTTGTCACCCGATAACAAACATTCTTACACATACGCGCCTTTTGAACAACAAGCCAATTATCTGATGCGCTCGTTTTTCATCTTTTTGAAAATGGGATTTGAAAAGGCATTTATGTTTATGGCCACCGATGGAAACAGCAGCAACCTTACACAATATTCTTCCAGCGGATTGTTTAAAGACAGAAGTTCCGGGTATGAAAAGAAACCATCGTGGTATTACCTGGCTACCATGCAAAATGTTTTGGGAGATTTTGTTTATAGCCGAACAATTGCCTATGCTGAAAAAGTTGGAGAAAATGAAGTTTACTGTTTGGAATTTGTTAATCCTGAAAACAATAATAAGGTTTATGCCTTATGGACCAGGAAAACTTATTCTCAAACCGATAACGGGGCAACCACCAGTTATCAGATGAATCTAGAGTTTAAACCCAAAGACGCATATTCTGTGTTTCCCGGAAATTTCGATAAGCAGGGCGAGTGGGTTAACATCGAAAATCCGGGTACAATAATAGATTTAAATCTGACAGAAACCCCTCAATTTCTTGTGGTTTCAGAAAAAGAAACCGGATTTGACAGGGTTGAATCCGATAAGTTTTTAGTAAACGTTTTTCCTAATCCTTCATCCGGGAAAGTAAAACTCTCTGTTATTGACCATACAGAGAGCAACGTAAATATTGCAGTTTATTCGTCAACGGGCCAGCTTGTGCAATCCCTTTTGGAGAATGCTCCAATTGAAGGCGAAAGGCAATTTCTGTTTGGAGAAGGCTTTTTGCCTGGAATCTATTTCATTCAGTTAAAAAGTGAACAGCAAAACATAACCAGAAAATTAATAATTCAATGAAAATGAAGCTAATTTCAATTCTACTGTTTTTTCAGTTTGGTTTCAGCATGATACAGGCACAGGAAACCAGAACTTCAGTTTTACTGGATAAAGACTGGAAATTTATTAAAGCCGATATTCCCTTAGCCCATCAACCCGGGTTTGACGACAGGAATTGGGAGAAAGTAGTAGTTCCGCACGATTGGGCTATTTACGGTCCGTTCGATGTGAATAACGATCTTCATGATGTTGCCATTGAACAAAACCTTGAAGACAGGGCATATAAACAAACTGGCAGAACAGGAGGGTTGCCTTACATTGGAGTGGGCTGGTACCGGCGCACATTCGATGTGGCTGATTTCGACAAAGAAAAAAAACAGGTTTCGATGTTGTTTGATGGCGCCATGAGTGAAGCCCGCATTTATGTGAACGGGAAGGAGGCTTGTTTTTGGCCAAACGGTTACAATTCGTTTCATTTCGATATAACTGAATTTTTAAATCCCGACGGCAAAAACAACCAGTTGGCAGTCAGGCTGGAAAACCCGGAACAATCATCGCGATGGTATCCGGGGGCCGGCATTTATCGCAACGTACATCTTATTGTAACCAGTAAAATCCATGTGCCGGTTTGGGGAACTTATATTGCAACGCCTTTTGTTTCTGAGGAGTTTGCTTCGGTAAACCTGAAAACAACCCTTGAGAATGTGCCTGATGGTCAGGAAATCCGGATCCAAACAGTAATATTGGATGAAAAGGGGAACCAGGTTGCTATGAAGGACAATGTGCAGAAAATTAACCATAGCATGCCTTTTGAGCAAAATTTTCTGGTTAATTCACCTGAATTATGGTCGCCTGAAACACCGGTTTTGTACAAAGCTGTTTCGAAAATTTATGTTGAGAATGAATTAACCGATGAATATACCACCCGTTTTGGAATACGCGATATCAAATACATTGCCGACAAAGGCTTTTTCCTGAATGGCCGGCACCGGAAATTTCAGGGAGTGTGCAACCACCACGATTTGGGCCCGCTGGGAGCCGCTGTAAACACTGCCGCTTTGCGCAGGCAACTTACAATTTTAAAAGATATGGGCTGCGATGCCATACGCACCGCACATAATATGCCGGCCCCCGACTTGGTTGAACTGTGCGACGAAATGGGTTTTATGATGATGGTTGAACCGTTTGACGAATGGGATATTGCCAAAGTTAAAAATGGGTACCACCGGTTTTTTGATGAGTGGGCAGAGCGCGATATGGTAAATATGGTGCGTAATTACCGCAACAATCCATGCGTGATTATGTGGAGTATCGGGAACGAAGTTCCCACCCAGTGCAGCCCCGAAGGTTACAAAGTAGCTAAATTTCTTCAGGATATTTGTCATCGCGAAGATCCAACACGCCCGGTTACCTGTGGTATGGATCAGGTTTCGTGTGTATTGGAAAACGGGTTCGCTGCCATGATAGATATTCCCGGTTTTAATTACCGCGTACACCGGTACCACGAGGCTTATGAAAAATTGCCTCAAAATTTGATTTTGGGCGCAGAAACGGCCTCAACGATCAGCTCAAGAGGTGTTTATAAATTTCCGGTAAAAATTGACGACAGACCAAGATATGATGATCAGCAAATTTCTTCATACGATTTGGAATACTGTATTTGGTCGAATCTGCCCGATGATGATTTTGCCCTGGCCGACGATTATGACTGGACCATAGGGCAGTTTGTATGGACAGGTTTCGATTACCTCGGTGAACCAACTCCATATAGCTGGGATGGCTGGCCAAACCACAGTTCAATGTTTGGAATTATTGATTTGGCCAGTATTCCAAAAGACCGTTATTATTTGTACCGCAGTTTGTGGAATAAAAACGATGAGACCCTGCATATTCTGCCCCATTGGAATTGGGAGGGTGCCGGGGTGGATACAGTTCCTGTATTTGTTTACACCAATTATTCTGAAGCTGAATTATTTGTAAATGGAAAAAGCTACGGACGACAAAAGAAAAATGAATCATCACTTCAGCACCGCTACCGCCTGATGTGGATGGATGTTTTATACGAACCTGGCGAAATAAAAGTGGTGGCCTACAATGAAAAAGGTGAAGCCAAAAAAGAGGCAACTGTCAAAACTGCCGGCAAACCGCACCGAATTGAACTGATTTCAGACCGTGAAGTGATTGATGCCGATGGAAAAGATTTGGCATACATCAATGTTCGGGTAGTTGACAAAGACGGGAATTTGTGTCCGGTTGATCAGCGTTTGATTGAGTTTTCTGTTTCAGGATATGGTCGTTACAGGGCTTCGGCCAATGGCGATCCTACTTGCCTTTACATATTTCATGAGCCTCGAATGCCTCTGTTTAACGGGCAGGCAACTGCTATTGTGCAGTCTTCGGAAATAGCCGGAAAAATTCTGCTGACGGCAAAGGGGAAAGGTGTTTTAAACGGGACAATTGAAATCGCAACAAAGTAATTCAAATGAATAGTGTACAAAACAGGGTTATGTTGTAAAACAATAAATCAAATAAAAATGAGTAAAAATAAGCATAATGCATTGATAATAAGATTTTTATTCCTTTCAATTCTTTTATGTTCTGTGATTACCGGTTTTACCAGTGATTCAGCGTATTCAGTGCAATATGGAATTTCTTATTATGAAGACTCCGTCACCAATTCTGATCCCTATATTAAAGAACGGTGTGTGCTGGATATTTACTATCCTGAAAATCAAAAAGATTTTCCAACGGTTATTTGGTTTCATGGAGGTGGTATTAACAGCGGGAATAAATGGATTCCGGGAGAATTGAAAGACAGGGGTGTTGCAGTGATTGCAGTGAATTATCGTTTAAGTCCGATGGTAAAATGCCCAGCCTACCTCGAAGACGCTGCTGCTGCGGTGGCCTGGACTTTTAAAAATATTGAACGGTTTGGTGGAGATCCATCCAAAATTATTGTTTCAGGCCATTCTGCCGGCGGATATCTGGCAAGTATGATTGGCCTCGATAAAAAATGGCTGGCAAAATTTGGAATTGATGCCGATGAGATTGCTTTACTGGTTCCGTTTAGCGGTCACACAATTACCCATTTAACCATCAGAAAAGAAAGGGGTATAAGTGATACCCAACCCATAGTTGACGAATTTGCACCTCTTTTTCATATAAGGCCTGATGCTCCTCCAATGGTATTAATTCTGGGAGACAGAGAACTTGAAATGCTTGGCCGGTATGAAGAAAATGCATATTTCTGGCGTATGATGAAAGTGATTGGACATGATAAAATCAAATTATATGAACTGGACGGGTTTGATCACGGTGGGATGTTGGACCCAGCTTTCCTGCTACTTCAGAAAGAAATTGAATTTTTTTTAAAGCAACACAATTGAACAGCACAACATCAAGATAGTCAACAATATATCATGCAAATTAATTAGCTCAAATGTAAATTAAAATGAATCACTTTTCTATAAATAATTTTTATTTTTTAATCTTTTAAAATTTTGTACCATGAAATTAAAACTTTTACTTTCCCTGATGTTAATGACCTTTTTGCTTAAGGCTCAGGAGCCTTACAGGTCTTTGATTATCACAGAAGCACGATTTGACCAGACGAATAATGCTTACTGTGAGATTACCAACGTGGGCGATGACCCCGTGCAGTTAAGTCAGTTTAAATTTGGACACATGACTCCATGGGTTCCTGCTGTACTTGATGTGTGGAATGATCCATGGGATCCCTATCATCGCTTTTTTTTCCTGCCCGACAGAATTCTTCAGCCCGGAGAATCATTTGTAATTGCAACAGCTTATGACTACGGTCCCAAAATGTACAAAAAGAAAGTTACGGGGCATGAAATGGATGAGCGCAATAAGCAAACAGAGATATATGATATTGCTGATATTCTGGTTCATGTAAGTGAATCCGATGGAGACCCGGCCGATAGTGTTTCAAATTGGGAGATGGTAGAAACTATGGCTGTTTCGCAGGGTCGCGATTGCTGGTATCTGGAACAGCATTTCGAAAATGGAGATTCCATTGTAATTGACCAGGTGAACGGAAATTTTGATAATGCAGGTCAAAACTTTGCACGAGCCTATGATGTTGCCGGAGTTGAAGGTGCTACTTATAATTCGTTGCTTGTACGCAAGTATAGTGTGAATCAGGGAAACCTTGATTTTTACAACGCCCGCGGTGTAGGCCTCGAAGATTCAGAATGGATAGCAATACCCAGAATGTATGGTTATGGATGGGTTGACTGGCGTAAATTGTGGTGGACTGCAGGAAACCATGGTCCCTATGTATTGGATGAAAATACACTTGAATCGGAAGTAATTGATGTTGACTTTGCCAATAAAACTCTCACCGTTCCGTGGGGTGTTCGCAGATTGGATGACATTATGCGGTACATGGCAGAAAAACCCGGAATTGCATGGAACTACCATCTGAATGAAAATCATGCGGATTCAATTTACCGTTCCGCCAGAACGGGCGATAAGCTAACCATTTATGTTTGTGGTGAGAGCCTTCAAACCGCTACATTTGATATTATTGTTTCCGAACCAACTGCAGCAACCAACATTGTAGTGCCAATATCACACATAAATATTGGAACTTTTAGCCAGGGAGGTCCCATAACTACCAATAATCAGGGTGGTTTACTCGACTGGCCAAGAGTCACAAGACATGATTCCGGAACTGATTCAATCACTGGCACATGGCACGGTTTGCCCAATGCACTTCGCACCGATTCGTTGCTAAAGTACCTTGAAAAACCTGCCAATGCAACCTTGGAATTTGTTTGGGTAGATGGCATTGAAAGACCGGATCTTAAAAATGGAGATATCCTTAAAGTTACCGCACAAAATGGAAATGAAAAAGAATATTTCCTTCATGTGCAGCCTTACAATCCCAGTCACAACGCTTATCTTTCAGCAATTACCTGGCCAGATATCCCAACCAAATACAAGGGAGTTTTTGGTTGGATGGGTGATACCATCCCCAATTTCAACCCTACTACTCGAAATTACAGGGTTCAGGTTCCTTTTGATGTGGATGGCATTCCTGCTTTTATTGCAAAAGCCCAAAATATAAATGCAAAAGTTGTTGTCAACCGTGCCAAATCTCTTTCAGGAACAACAGAGGATCGAACCATTTCTTTTATTGTTACCGCAGAAGATGAAAGTGAAACATATACTTATAATGTGGAACTGATAAAAGAAAAAGATCCGTCAAAAACACAACCATATTTTGCTGAACCATTTCTTTCCGAGTTATTTTACATGGATCAGTGGTCCAATAGTTTTGGGGAGATTGTTAACCCAGGGAATCAAATCATCGACTTAAGCGATTATATGATTGTAATGTCATGGGCCCCGGATCCGGTAGCTGCAATTCAATCCCGGATGGGCGAAGAAGAATGGCTCGATCGTTACGATAAATACATTCCCGGATACAAATGGGTAAGCGAAGCCCAATGGATGGTAACACCGGGAATTCTGGAAAGAGACTTATCTGTAAATTCAATCGTTTATCCCGGTGATGTTTTTTGTTTTGGTGCCATAAATACAGATGGTATGCTGGCCGCCGGAGGAGCAGGTTACGAATGGCCGGTTCCAAAGCAATTGGATGTACAGTTCTTACAGCGAGATGGCAGTTTTGGTACTTACCGGAATCCCTGGGATGAAGAAACAAGTGTTTACGGATCTCCCATTCGTAAAACAAGTACAGCCAGTTGGTTTATGTTTAAAATCCTGAACGATTCTATCAAATTAGGCTTGAAACCTGCCAATGATCCTTCTGATTTTGAATTGATTGAGACTTTTGGCATGAGCGATGGCTCGGCGTGGAATATTGGAGGAAGCAACGCTGCCATGATTACCAATTATATGCGGAAATCTCATATTTATAAAGGCAACCCTGAACCTGAAGGGTCGTTTGGTACAAACCCGGATGATACCGAATGGACCTGGACCAATCAGGCATACTGGAATGCAAAAGGAGTCGGCTGGTCATTAGATATTTTAAATTGCGGCAACGACATAGGTCAGCATTTTATGAACGAACCTACGCATTACAAATCAACCGTTACTTCTGTGGTTTACAAGGTTAGCGACGGATATTCACTGAAAGAAGAGATAAGAGGATTAGTTGCGGGAACAACTGTAAGTGCATTTTTTGGTAATCTGAATAAGGCAAATGAGAATCAAACGTTAACCGTAAAATCATTTGCTGACGGCATTGACTTGGGCATGGATGATTTGCTCAGCCTGAATGATACTTTGGTTGTGTTATCTGCCGACAGCCTAAACACTACCAGGTATATTCTTGAGGTAAGTGAAGACGGATTAAGCTCAAATGCTGTTCTTACTTCTGCTCTTTATCAGATTGAAATTATTAACGACCCTAAAAGTGCATCCCAGGATGATAATTCAGGTGAAGGAATAGTTACAGGTTTTGAATATGGAACTCAGTTGCGTACTATTTTAAACAATGTTACAATTCCCGGGGGAGCTACTCTTAACATCATCGACGGCTCAGGAGCTTATGTGTCGCTGATAAAATTGAATTTCGACACAACTTATGTAAATGTAACTGTAAACTCCGATACTTACTTTGATGTAGTGGCTGAAGACGGTTTAACGCGCATTGTTTACCAGTTGCAGCCGCTTTCATCACAAAGCGACGCGTTTATACTCTCAGATTTATATACTGTTTCTCAAGGTGATAACCTGGTGCATTATGTGCCTCGTGGAACAAATGTTCACACCTTCCTTAATAGCATTGTTGCTTCATTAGGTGCTTCAGTAAAAGTGGTTGACAAAATGGGATACGAAAGGTCAGAAGGGGCTCTGGTTGAGGATGATAAAATAGTAGTTACTTCTGCAAACGGAATGGTAACCCGTGTTTATTATCTTTCCATGTTGCGTACTCAATATATCTTTGAAAGCACCTATTTGGCTTATGTATTGTCGAATGTATATGCTGTTGATCAGGTGGAATACACCATAGCAGGTCCAACAGGAACCACTTTGCTGAGTGACTTCTACGCAAGAATTACTCCATCGATGGGTGCAACTGCCATTGTGGTTGATTCCCAAGGAAATGAAAGAACCTCGGGTGACCTCGATGACGGCGATATGCTAAAAGTGACCTCGGCCGACGGGAAAATAGTGGTCATGTATGAGCTGAAGCTTGATTTGACTTCTGTTGATTTGACAGGAGTTCAGCAAATTGAAATCTATCCTAACCCTACAAACGGGAAATTGAATGTTAGTGGCGTTAAAGTAGGAGACAGAATTCAGGTATTCAATTCAGCAGGTAGTCTGGTGATTGATTATGAAGCCAATAGCAATATGGGTAGTTTGCTTCTCAATAATTACCCATCCGGTATTTATTTGATTGTTGTAAGCAACAAAAATGAACTGTTGGGTCGTTTTAAAGTGGTAAAACAATAAAAGGAAGTTTATGTAAAAGTTTAGAGTTTTTAAAAAGGCCTGAGTTTATTTCGGGCCTTTTTAAAATTCTCTTTTTACGAAGTAGCAAATATTACGCTGAAATTTTGTATCGTACCCCAAAAAGGAAGTATCAATGAAAAATATATTGAAACCGTTTTTTTCCGAAGAAAGGCATAATGTTTTGGTTTTCGATGCCACCAAGGAGCAGCTTGGTTTTCTTAGAAAATCATTTCCTTCGAACCATAATTTTATAGTGGTTTCAGATGTCAATGAAGCTTTGAAAATAGCCAGTGAGAATCATCTTCTAATTGTAATTGCAGGTTTTTCCGTTTTCAGAACAGGTGGGGTTGATTTATGCGAAAAAATTAAAAGAAATATGAATACATGTCATATCCCTTTTGTTTTTATATCAGCAAAAAATTGTGTTGAACAAATGATTCGGGGATATGAATTGGGAGCTGACGATTATATTACCAAACCGTTTGACGAGAGGTTACTTATGGTTCGGATAAACCGCTTGATACAAAACAGGAAACGGATAAGAGAGAAATACCGGAAACAAAGTTTTATGATCGAATTAAGAGAAAAGGACATTCCTAAAGACGAAAAATTTATTTCAGCCGTCAGGAGAGTTTTAGAAGATAATTTATCTGATCCGGATTTTAATGTCACAAGTTTGTCTGAAAAATTACAAATAAGTACTACCCAGGTTTATCGTACCTTGAAGGATATGACCGGACATACTCCTGTTGAATTTATTCGGAATGTGCGATTGCAGAATGCTTTTGAAATGCTGAGCCATGATAAAATATCTGTAACGGAAGTGTGCTATCATTCTGGTTTTAATAATGTTTCGTATTTTATAAAATGCTTTAAATACATGTTTGGGGCAACTCCTGGGTACTTCAGAAATAGAATCAATAATGATGCGTATGAAGGAGTAATGTTTCAGGGCTGAATATAGATTTTGATGTATTATTTATTCAGTTTTGTGATGACTCATTATATGCTGTTCACAAATCAATGCCTAATAGCTGAAGTTAATAAACTTAGGTATTATGGCACTAATGCCACTTGTTTTTTTTCAAAATATTTTTAAAAAGATGAAAAAATATTTTTTTGTAATTGTCGCATATTTTGTTTTTGCAATGGGTAATGAGCTTTTTGCCGAAGAAAAAGAAATCAATATTGTGATCCTTGGGTCCTCTACAGCTGAAGGGTATGGCCCAACAATTAAAGCAAATGCCTGGGTGAGCCAATACCGGCAATATGTTCAGTCAATAAATATGAAAAGTACCGTAACCAATCTTGCCAAAGATAGTTTTACAACTTATCACATAATGCCAGGCGGACATGTTGCACCGGCAGGCAGACCCTCTCCCGATAATGATCGCAATATAACGAAGGCTTTATCGTTTAACCCCGATGTTATCATTATTAACCTTCCATCGAACGATGCAACAAAGGGTTATCCTGTTTCAGAACAAATAAGCAACTATAAACAAATAGTTCAGGCTGCTACAGACATGAAAGTCCCGGTTTTTATCACAACTCCACAACCCCGCAATCTTTCTGAACAAGGGCGTCAAAATTTGATGGATATGCGCGATTCGACATTTAGTATATACGGAGAAGGGGCGATCGATTTTTGGGTTGGAATTGCCAACGAAGATGGTACTGTAAAATCAATATTCGATATGGGAGACGGAATACACCTCAACGATAGTGCGCATACCGTACTGAAGGATAGGGTTGTAGATGCTGATGTTTTAGCTTACAGCGGGATTCACAATTACATTGATACTATAAATATCGATTTTGGTTCAATAATTTCCGGCGCTGGTTGGAATAATTTTGAATCGGCAACACAACAAAACCACCAATATTTGATTAATTCCCTATTCTTGGACTGCACCCCAAGGTATCGTTCTTAGTGCAAACGATGTAGCTCAACCTACATTTACTGCACCGCAGGTTGAAGAGGATACACAGTACGTGTTTGCTTTGGTGGTAAACGATGGAATACTGGATTCTGAACAAGATAATGTTATAATAACAGTAAATCACAGCATCACCACAGAAATTAGCAATCGGTTTGTTAACACAAAAGATAAGCAAATTAAGGTTTATCCAAATCCGAATAACGGTTCATTTACTCTTGAGCTAAAAAACTTTAATCGGCAAACTGAAATAACAATAATGAACCTGTCTGGCAAGGTTGTTTATCGCATTGAAAATACAGAAAGAAGTCATTTTGACCTTAACTTCCCATACATTCAGAGAGGTATTTATAACGTAATAGTATTTTATCCATCGTTAATGCAAAATTCAACAATGGTATCCCTTCTACCAACCTCGTCTTGCCAGATGAACCGCTGACCCCTAACTTCGC
>CAZLGT010000028.1:0-31310 GCA_964559175.1 uncultured Mariniphaga sp.
TTTAATAAAAAAACTGAATAAAAAGACAAAAGAGTATGCAAATTCCATTACGAAGCAACACGACTACACAGGGCCGCCGGATGGCAGGCGCAAGAAGCCTTTGGCGGGCCAACGGAATGAAAGAAGAACACTTTGGCCGCCCGGTGATTGCCATTGTGAACTCGTTTACACAGTTTGTACCGGGCCATGCCCACCTGCACGAAATAGGGCAATACCTGAAAGGACTGATTGAAAAACAGGGCTATTTTGCGGCCGAGTTTAACACCATTGCCATCGATGACGGCATTGCCATGGGACACGACGGCATGCTCTATTCCCTTCCTTCGCGCGACGTGATTGCCGACAGTGTGGAATACATGTGCAACGGGCACAAGGTGGATGCGATGATTTGCATTTCAAACTGCGATAAAATTACTCCGGGAATGTTAATGGCGGCCATGCGGCTGAACATTCCTGCGGTGTTTGTTTCTGGCGGCCCCATGGAAGCCGGGGAAATTGGAGGAAAACATTTCGATTTGGTGGATGCCATGGTTATGGCTGCCGACCAGTCGGTTTCCGACCAGGAACTTGCGGTAATCGAACAAAACGCCTGCCCCACCTGCGGTTCATGCTCGGGAATGTTCACCGCCAACTCCATGAACTGCCTTGCTGAAGCCATTGGCATGGCACTGCCCGGAAACGGAACCATTGTAGCTACCCACGCCAACCGCAGAAAACTGTTTGAGGAAGCAGTGGAGAAAATCGTTTCAGCTACCAAAAAATATTATTTCGAAGGCAACGAATCGGTTTTGCCCCGAAACATTGCCACCCGCGATGCATTTCTGAATGCCATGAAACTGGACATTGCCATGGGCGGCTCCACCAATACGGTGCTGCACCTGCTGGCCATTGCTCACGAAGCGGAAGTAGAATTCACCATGAAAGACATTGACCGGCTTTCACGTATTACACCCAACCTTTGTAAAGTGGCGCCCAGTTCGCACTACCATGTTCAGGATGTGAACCGCGCCGGCGGCATTCTCTCCATTATGGCCGAACTCGATCGTGGCGGCCTCCTGGAAACTTCGGTAAACCGCATCGATGGCCGAACTTTAAAAGAAGCCATTGAAGCGTATGATGTGATGAACAACAACCTTTCGTCCGATGCAAAACAGCGGTTTCTGTCATCACCCGGCGACGGAAAACGGAATTTAAAACTGGCTTCGCAGGAAAATTATTATACAGAACTGGACACCGATCGAAAAAACGGATGCATCAGAAATGCTGAACATGCTTACAATAAAGATGGCGGACTGGCCATACTTTACGGCAACATAGCTGAAAAAGGCTGTATAGTAAAAACCGCCGGTGTCGATCCTTCCATTTTCAAATTTACCGGAACGGCCAAAGTTTTCGACTCTCAGGATGATGCTGTAAACGGAATTTTGAGCGACACGGTACAAAAAGGCGATGTGGTGGTCATCCGTTATGAAGGCCCCAAAGGCGGGCCGGGAATGCAGGAGATGCTCTACCCCACTTCGTACCTGAAGTCGATGCAACTGGATAAATATTGTGCCCTGATTACCGACGGACGTTTTTCCGGTGGCACATCGGGGTTATCTGTGGGGCATGTTTCCCCCGAAGCTGCTGCCGGAGGAGCCATCGGGCTTGTTCAAAACAATGATAAAATTGAATTTGATATTGTAAACCGCACCATCAATCTGGTTATTTCAGATGAAGAACTGGCTGAACGACGAAAAGCTGAAGAAGCAAAAGGAGAAAATGCCTTTCAACCAACCGAACGCAAACGCCAGGTTTCCAAAGCGCTGAAAGCCTATGCCAGCCTGGTATCATCTGCCGATATGGGAGCGGTTCGCTTAATTGATTAGTTATTTGAAAATCTAAAAATTCGAAAATATGACAAAGAAAACAGTTTCAGGTTCGCAAGCCGTAATTCTTTCCCTGCTGGAAGAAGGCGTCGATACCATTTTCGGGTATCCGGGCGGGGCGATTATGCCCATTTACGATGCGTTGTACGACCACGACAAAAATGTAAAGCACATTCTCACCCGACATGAACAGGGAGCAGTACATGCTGCCGAAGGCTATGCACGGGTGACCGGAAAGGCGGGTGTCTGCTTTGCTACTTCAGGCCCCGGCGCGACCAATCTTATTACCGGAATTGCCGATGCCATGATTGATTCCACGCCGCTGGTTTGCATCACCGGGCAGGTGGCTTCCCCGCTGCTGGGAACAGATGCCTTCCAGGAATCGGATGTGGTAGGTATTTCCATGCCGGTTACCAAGTGGAATTACCAGATTACAACACCCGAAGAAATTCCGGAGGCGATTGCACAGGCATTTTACATTGCACAAACCGGTCGCCCGGGACCGGTGTTGCTCGACATAACCAAAGATGCTCAGTTTGGCGCACTGGATTTCGAGTATAAAAAGTGCCGGAAAATCAGGAGTTATGTTCCCGAGCCGCAGATTGATCCTTTCAAAGTAAAAGAAGCTGCCGACATCATCGATGAAGCCAAAAAGCCTTTGGTACTGTTCGGTCAGGGGGTAATTATTGCACAGGCTGAAGAAGAACTGAAAGCACTGGTGGAAAAAACCGGCACCCCGGCTGCCTGGACCCTGCTGGGACTTTCGGCCCTGCCAACCGATCATCCGCTGAATGTGGGAATGCTGGGGATGCACGGAAATTACGGCCCTAACCTGCTAACCAACGAAGCCGATGTAATTATTGCCGTAGGTATGCGTTTCGACGACCGGGTAACCGGCAAAGTAACAGCTTATGCCGGCAATGCCAAAATCATACATCTTGAAATTGATCCGTCTGAGATCAATAAAATTAAAAATGCAACCGTGGCTGTGCTCGGAAATGCAAAAAAAACCCTGAAAATGCTTACCGACAACGTGAAACAAAACCGACACGATGACTGGCTTGCCCGTTTCAGGGAATGCGATAAAATTGAAAATGAAAAAATCATTCATAAGGACCTTTTCCCCGAAAAACCGGGACTGACCATGGGAGAAGTAATTCGCATTGCCGGCGACAAAACAAGCCACGAGGCCATTTTGGTAACCGATGTAGGCCAGCACCAGATGGTTGCCTCCCGCTATTTCAAATTCCGGCAACCACGCAGCAACGTTACTTCAGGTGGATTGGGAACCATGGGATTTGGCTTGCCGGCAAGTATGGGAGCTCAGCTGGGAGCCCCCGACCGAACGGTTATTGCCGTTATTGGCGATGGCGGATTCCAGATGACCATCCAGGAACTGGGCACAATTGCCCAAAATAAACTTCCTGTGAAAATTATCATTTTGAATAACAATTTCCTCGGAATGGTGCGTCAGTGGCAGCAGCTTTTCTTCGAAAAGAGGTATTCGTTTACCGAATTGCAAAATCCCGATTTTATTGCCATCGGTAAAGGTTTTGGGATTGAAGGGCACAAAGTGGAAGTACGGGAAGACCTTGAAACAGGTATTCAAAAAATGATTGATCATCCCGGACCGTATTTACTCGAAGTGGTTATTGAAAAGGAAGACAATGTATTTCCCATGGTACCCACAGGGGCATCGGTTTCGGAAATTATGCTGGAACCGTAGGAGTTCAGAGTTTATCCCGATAGCTATCGGGACAGAGTTTAAAGTTAAAAGTTAAAAGTTGATAAAAATGAAACAGGAATATATCATCACGGTTTATTCGGAAAACCACATTGGTTTGCTTACGCGCATCACCATTGTTTTTACCCGGAGAAAAGTAAATATTGAGAGTTTAACCGTCTCGGAATCAGCCATACAGGGGGTTTACAAATTTACCATTGTGATAAAATCAACCAGGGAACTGGTAATAAAAATCGTAGGGCAAATCGAAAAGCAAATCGATGTATTAAAGGCATTTTACCATACCAACGAAGAGATGATTTACCAGGAAATTGCTTTGTATAAAGTACCTACCGAAGCGCTTTTTGAAAACGATACCATTGAACAGGTAGTCAGAAATTCAGGGGCGCGTATTCTGGAAATTACCAGGGAATACACGGTGATTGAAAAAACCGGACACAAGAAAGAAACACAGGCATTGTTTAACGAATTGAACAAAATCAAGGTTATGCAGTTTATTCGATCAGGCCGGGTGGCACTTACACGCGATCCCATCGAACGGCTCTCCGAATTTTTGAAAGAACGGGATTCGTTACTTGAAAGTCTGGATTAATATTCAGCATAAAAACTGAATAAAAAATGATAAATTTGCACCGTTTTTAACAAGAAAATTAAAATTTAAAACAATAATCAAAAATTATGGCACAAATTAACTTTGGCGGAGTAACTGAAAAAGTGGTCCTCCGCGAAGAATTTCCGGTAGAAAAAGCACGCGAAGTATTAAAAGACGAAGTCATTGCCATTATTGGCTACGGCGTTCAGGGACCGGCCCAGGCGCTGAATATGAAAGACAACGGGTTCAACGTCATCATTGGTCAGGCACCCGAGTTTAAAGAAGACTGGGATAAGGCAGTCCGCGATGGTTTTGTACCGGGCGAAACACTTTTCCCGGTGGAAGAAGCCGCCAAAAAAGGAACAGTTATTCAGTACCTGGTATCCGATGCAGCACAACGAATCATTTGGCCGCAACTTGAACCTTGTCTCAACGAAGGTGACGCGCTGTATTTCTCGCATGGTTTTTCCATTACCTACAAAGAACAAACGGGTGTTATTCCTCCTGAAAACGTGGACGTAATTTTAGTTGCTCCAAAAGGCTCAGGAGCAAGTGTCCGTACAAACTTTCTGGCCGGAAACGGAATTAACTCCAGCTACGCCGTGTTCCAGGATTTTACAGGAAAAGCCGAAGAACGTGCGCTGGCACTTGGAATTGCCATTGGTTCGGGATACCTCTTCCCCACTACTTTCGAAAACGAAGTATATTCCGACCTTACCGGCGAACGCGGAGTCCTGATGGGCGCTCTGGCCGGAATAATCGAAGCTCAGTACAAAGTTTTGCGCGACAACGGACACAGCCCGTCGGAAGCGTTTAACGAAACCGTGGAAGAACTGACACAAAGTCTCATTCGTCTGGTTGACCAGAACGGTATGGACTGGATGTATGCCAATTGCAGCGCCACCGCACAACGCGGCGCCCTCGACTGGCGGCATAAATTCCGTGAAGCTACCCTCCCGGTATTCAACGAGCTGTACGAAAGTGTAAAATCAGGCGTGGAAACCAAACGCGTTTTGGATTCAACTTCAAGTACCGACTATAAAACCAGCCTGAATGCCGAGCTGAAAGAGATGCGCGAATCGGAATTGTGGCAGGCAGGTGCTGCGGTGAGAAAGCTGCGGCCGGGGAAATAACGCCCTATAAAAACGGATAATTTATTCATAAAAAACCTGCTCTGGTTGACCGGAGCAGTTTTTTTTATAATTATTACAGGAACATTTTGAAAAGATAAAATATCAGGAGTGCCTGTAACAAATCTTTATGCTCTCCAGCGCCGATTCCGGGGTGCACATTTCCGGTTGTTTGTTTTCTATAATGCATGAAACAAAATAGTCCAGTTCACCCGAAAATCCGTCATTGGCATCGCCGGCAGGGACCAAGGTGGTTTCGGTATCGGTTGTAACAATGATGTTTTCCGGATCTTTCGGATAATAAACTACGCTGGCATTTTCAAACCGGGCTGAAAACGAGGCCTGAAACGGATAAGCAGTGTGAAAGGTGTTTCCACCCTCAATTTTTACATGCCAATTCGATCGACCGTATTTCCAAAGTGCCGAAACATAATCGTGGTTGCTGAGTTTGCCCGGCAGGCAGTTGGCGCTGATTTTTTCGGGAACACCGCAAACCCACTGGGCAAAGTCGATGTCGTGAATCACGAGGTCGAACAGTGCGCCGCCCGAGGAACCGAAATCTTTCTGCTTGTCTTTCCACTGGCCCCAGGCAGGCACGCCCGAAAACCGCGACAGGGAAAGAAACTCCAGCCGGCCAAATTCTTCGCTGTCGATCCAGTTTTTCAGCGTTTGGTAGGCGGGCATAAACCGCACCACGTGGCCAATCATCAAAATTTTGTTTTTTGCACGGGCCAAATCGACCAGTTTTTGTCCCTCGTCCACATCGAGCGTAAACGGTTTTTCCAGGAAAACATGGCAACCGGAACCGAGCGCCAGTTTTGCCATTTCAACATGCAGGTTGGTATGCACAGCAATTACACATACATCGGGTTTTTCGGCATTCAGACATTCAGCAAAATCTGTGTAAAGGTTCACCCTGGCAAGTTCTTCTTCACTGAACGAATCGGTCGCAAAATTCCCTGATTCTTCTTTCAGGTTCTTTTGAATGTTTTCCGTGTTCTTGTCCACAATGGCTACCAACTGAGCATGGGGATTTTTCAGAATATTTCCCGCGTGGGTTTTTCCCATAAACCCAAATCCAAGTATAACTACTTTTAGCATTAATCCACTCCTTTTACTTTCATTTCCAATGTATAAACCGATGTGCGTGCAGTCACAAACAGGGTTTTCCGGTTTTTGCCTCCGAAACAAATATTCGCGGGACTTTCCGGGAATTCAATTTCCTGAACCAGTTCGCCATCAGGAGAATATACCCAAACTTTCCCCATGGTGAGGTAAACATTTCCTTTATTGTCGAGAGTCATCCCATCCGAACCGTTGGGTGCAAAAAAGGTTTTGTTGGCCAAAGAGCCATCGGGTTGTATGTCGTACTTCCAGATTTTCCGATCGTTGATATCGGCTGCATAGAGAATTTTTCCGTCAGGTGTACCGATTAATCCATTGGGCTGAACAAAGTCATCGATCACGCGAGAAATTTTTCCATCCGGACTCAGGTAATAAACCCCGCGTACATCCTGCTCTTCGCCCCTGCCCTCTTCCCACCAGCTTCGGTGGTAATATGGATCGGAGAAATAAATGCCGCCGTTGGGCGCAATCCACAGGTCATTGGGTGCGTTGAGCAGTTTTCCGTCATACCCCTCATGAATTAGGTGAAACTCCTTGTTTTCATCGAAATAACCCAACTGATTGTACAAATCGGCACAGGTAACCAGTTGCCCTTTGGCATTGAAATACATGCCGTTGGAGCGGCGTGTACCTTCCAGCCACTGGGAAACACCCTCTTTTTCATCCCACACAAAAATGCGGTCGTTGGGCTGGTCGGTAAAATAGACTTTCCCATCGGGCGCTACTGCCGGGCCTTCGGTAAATGCATAACCAGTACCGGCTTTTTCAATTTCAGCATTCTTTGCTATGATGCTGCTCTTTTGTGAAAAAGCTGTAAAAGAAATCAACAGAAAAAAAGTGATACTTAATATTTTCATTTTTAATAATTTAATTCTTTAACAAACGCTAACAGGTCCTTTGGACGCTGTCAGGTTTTGCTTCAATCAGAAACTAAACGAAGCAAATAATACCAATAGTCAAAATAATCATTAAACAGGCCTTTTATATCCAGTCCGGTATGGACGGGCAAGAAGTTTTGCCGCTACCGGATTATTCAAAATTGTTTTAGCCGCAACATCCCACTTTATTTCGCTGCCGGTGTAATAAGCGGCTGTGGCCAGTTGCACTGTCGTGGTCGATTTCCAGGCATCTTCGGCGGTACAGCTCAGCAACCGTTTATCTTTTGCTTTTACGGCGTTAATGAAATCGGCCACATGTTTTTCCTGCATATCCGGTGTGGAAATGTCCATCTCCTGCTGGCTTTGGTTCCTTCCGGCAGGCATCAAAATCAACTGGTTGTCGGAAGCAAACAAGGTGGCTTTTTCGCCGTAAAAGAAAACGCCGTTGTTGAATTGCGGATTCAAGTCGCCACTTCCCCAAAGTCTGTGCTGCCAAATAACCGGACATTCTGCAAAATTCATGGTGGCATTCAGCGTATCAGGCGTGGTAATTTTGCCTTTCAGAATTTCAAGGTTTCCGATGGTTTGAAACGACTCAGGAATTTCCATACCCATAATCGTGCGGATAATGTCGATGTGGTGGATGCCCCAATCCACCAGATGACCGTTGCCGTATTCCTTTTCCAGCCGCCAGGCTTTATGTGCGATGTTTGGCCTGTAAGGCAGTTTGGGCGCCGGTCCGCACCAGGTTTCCCAGTCGAGCGATGCCGGCGGGTCCTGAATGGTGGTGTCTTCATGTACCGGATTGTAATGAATCTGCGCGCCAACCTGACGGATTTTTCCGGTCGTTCCATTCTGAATCAGCTCTTTGGCTTTTTGAAAAGCCGCACTTTGCCGCCGCTGAAAACCAATTTGAACAATGTTTCCGGCTTTTTCCACAGCTTCTATCATGGCTTTGCCTTCTTCCACATCGTAAGCCAGCGGTTTTTCACAGAAAATATCGAGCCCTTTTTCGCATGCCGCAATAAACTGCAGGGCATGCCACTGCGGAGGCGTTCCGATTATCACCGCTTCAACACCTTTCATATCCAGCAACTCATGGTAGTCTTTGAATTGTTTAGGTTTGCTTCCCTGCAAAGAATCCAGTTCGGCAGCACTGTTCTTGAGGTGCTCTGTATCCACATCACAAACAGCAACAAGTTCCACTCCACCCACTTTTAAAGCCGCTTTGGCCACCACCATGCCATACCAGCCGGCGCCGATTAACCCGATTTTAATTTTCCGGTTTTGCGCAAACGCAGGAATGTGAAAAGCCGTTACCATTCCGGCTGTTCCCAAAGTTGTTCTTTGAATAAATTTTCGTCTGTCCATATCTTTTACTATTTCAATTTAAATCTTTTCCAAACCGGAAAAATATAAAATCCCATTAAACCACAAAAACACGAAGAATTCACAAAAAACTCATTCTTTTACTGACTTATAACTACTGCCCGGGCAGATTTCAGTCCGTCAGATGTAGCCGTAATTTCAATTTTCCCCGTATTGTTTTTTACGGAACGCACGATAAGCATGGCTTTCCCGTTGAACAATTTACGGTAGGGCGCCTGAAAAGGTTCATACGAACGCTGGTCTCCATTGCCCACGCCGGCTATTCTTCCCTGACCTTTCACATCAAACTGAATCAGGTTATCGGCCAGCGGACAGGGATTTCCGTCTTTGTCGAATGCCTCCACAAGAACGAAACTCAAATCCTCGCCGGTTGCATCAATGGTGGTCCTGTCAGGCGTTAGTTTTATGGAATAGGGATTTCCTGCAGTTTTCACCACAGCTTCGCCCACCGGTTTACCTTCTTTGTATCCTACCGCTTTAAGTTCACCCGATTCGTAAACCACATCGTGCCACATCAAACGGTAACGTTCTGTGGAAACTTCGGAAGTCGGATTTTTATACTTTTTCCCCTGCGATTTGCCGTTCAGGAAAAGTTCGGCGCTGTCGCCGTTGGTATAAACAAATACCGGAACTTTTTTGCCTTCGTAACCTTCCCAATTCCAGTGGGGCAGAATGTGCACCAAATTCTTATCGGGCCGCCAGTGGCTTTGATAAAGGTAAAAACGGTCTTTGGGAATACCCACCAAATCCACAATTCCGAAGTACGAACTTCGCGAATTCATATACGGGGTTGGTTCGCCCAGGTAGTCGAAACCGGTCCATACAAACTCGCCGGCAATGTATTTTCCGTCTTCCTGCCACATGAAATCGTCATCGGCAATTTCGGCCCAATATGGTGCATTCAGGTCGTAGGAACTCACATAATTCGATTCAGTAAAATCGGTTTTCTTTTCAGGCAACGGAAGTTCATAAAATCCGCGCGTACTGACCGTTGATGCCGATTCAGAGATAATTACCGATTTTGAAGGATCGAGCTTTCGGGCAGGCTCCCATCGCTGGCCGTAGTTCCATGAGTGCACATCGTAGTAATCGAAATGCCTCCACCGGGCATTTCCATCCTGGTCGTTAGCCATAGTAACAGGGCGCGTAACATCGTATTTTCTTACAAATCCCACCATTGCTGCCAGTTTTTGTAATCCGTAGTTGTGGTTTGACTGAATATCCGGCATTTCGTTTCCAACGCTCCAGATAACCACAGACGGATGATTCCGGTCGCGCTTCACAAAATTACGGATGTTGCGCTCGCCAAATTCATAAAAATCGGTTTCGGGTGTAATGTCGGCTTTGTCGTCCCATTTATCGAAGGCTTCATTGAAAACAAGTAACCCCATTTTATCACACAACTCCAGCACTTCCGGAGCTTCAATATTGTGACTGGTGCGAATGGCATTGATGCCCATCTCTTTCATAATTTCCAGTTTACGCTCCATGGAACGGGTGTTAAACGCTGCGCCAAGCGGACCGTGGTCGTGGTGCAGGTTTACGCCTTTCAGCTGTACGCGCCTGCCATTGAGGTGAAATCCGTCGTCGGCAGTGAATTTAAAAGTTCGGAAACCAAACGTATTTGTCTTTTCGTCAAACACTTTTTCGCCCTCCTTCACAACCGTTTTCAGTCTGTAAAGCACCGGATTTTCCACATCCCAAACCGTGGGGTGAATAACCGACAGCCAGTGGTCGAATTCGCGCGAACTTCCGGCTGTGATTTTTCTTTTGGTTTCTGATGAGGTAATTTCAACACCCTCCGGACTTAAAACCGTTGCCACCACTGTAATCTCCTTTTCAGTTTCGCTGAAATTATTAATGATGTTGAGCACCCGGATTTCGGCATGCGATTTTTCCACCACCGGCGTGGTAATATAGGTTCCCCAAATTTCTGAATGCACCTGTTCGGTTACCAGCATGCGCACTTTGCGGTAAATGCCTGCCCCCGGGTACCAACGGCTGCCATGATTTCGGGTATCCACATAAACGGCAATGGTGTTTTCTGCACCAAAATTTATCAATTCAGAAACCTCAAGATAAAACGAATTGTAGCCGTAATCCCACTCCCCTGCCAGCTTTCCGTTGATGTAAATTTGCGGAAAAGCCATAATGCCATCAAAAAGGAAATAAACCAGTTTTCCTTCGTCGGCCTGGTCAACCGTAAACGTTTTACGGTACCACCCTTCGCCTTTCCAGGGAAGTTTTCCGGTATGCCCCGGTTCATTTTCGTTGAACGGACCTGAAATGGCCCAATCGTGCGGAACATTCAAACTTTCCCACGAATTGTCATCAAAATCGACAGCTTCTGCATTTGCCGGGTTTCCTTTGGTGAACTTCCAGTTTTCGTTGAAATTTATCCAGTTGCGGTTTTCGGCGCTTATTGTAAATGAAATTACAACGGCCATTAAAACATAAAATACTTTTTGCATTTCATTGAAACTTTAATAACCGTAAACTTAAGAAATAATCGTCAATAATTGTGATGAACAATAATATTGTAAAACCTGTTATAAAAAAATTATCATATTCTGCAATTGCGAATACACATGATTTGTTCAACCTTTAATTATAAATTATGAAGCATTATCTATCTGGGTTTAAATTCCATTCAAAAATGTTTAGCCTCTTATTTACTACATTTTTACTGTCAGGCATTTATTACAATGCCGATGCACAAAGTTTCCAATTATTGGGTGGAATTGATCCAAACACCAATGAGCAGTATTATTACACCCACGATTATGTATTTTCTGCCGACGGACGTGTAATTTGCGGCAAGGTAGCAAACATCAATTCCTATGTACTTACGGTTGATGGAATAAGGGTTCCCCTAACGTTGCAGTCAGACATCACCATCGTAGGCATATCGGGCGATGGTTCAACGTTGTTGGGTGAATATGATTGTCAGGATTTGGGAATTTGCAGGGATGTACCGGTTACCTACGATTGGCAGGAAAAAGAATACAACTGGCTGCCTTATGAAATTCCTGAAATTGGTACAACATTCGAGAGAGTCGGACAACATCTCATATCGAATGACGGCTCAGTAGTTGTCTCCACTTTCCGAATGCACCCCAGGCCACCGGCTCCTCAAGCGACTTGGCGGTTAACCTACAGGTGGCGAAACGGTGTAATGGAAACCATTTCGGTTGTAAAAGGTTCCTTGGAACAACTCAACACAGAAACAGGATTTGAAAGTGTGAAATATATGAGTGATGATGGGAATGTTCTGGTTGGTATGGGTTATTATGCAAATGGAAAATATAATATATTAAAATTCAACAGTAGTTTTTCAATCATTGATTATGCTGAACCTGCCGGTATTATTGATGTCGTGGGTATTAATGATGTAACTCCCGACTTTAAATATATGGTTGGAAGTGGTTTTTTCCCAAGCTCGGGAATACTGGCCGTCAGAATAGCAGACGGAGTAGCACATTCTCTGGAACATTTAAACCTCAGACCCGGAAGTAATAGTGTGAGTGGAATGTTTATCACCTCCGATGGTGGCAGGGTTTTTTCAGCAGACAATGGCACGTGGACTATCTGGGAGGAGGGTTCAGACGTTAAATCTGTAGTTGATTATTTTTTAAACGAGATGGACTTTAACCTACTGGGAATTAATAGCTTTTCAATTAAGGGTCTCGACCGGAGCAATGCCGTATATGGTTTTGGCAATGTGTCTGAAATAAGTGGTTCCAGAGCCTGGAAGGCAGTATTGCAACCTGCACAAGAAGAACTCACAGTTAACTCAACTGCCGACCGGCCAAATAACTCAGATGACCCAACAATTTGCGATACGGGCATTCTAATTGAAGTGGACGGTAAAATGGTTCCCGAGTGTACCCTGAGGGCTGCACTGGAAGCAGCTGCCGCACGTGATGAAGCAACCATTTCATTCAATATTCCAGGGAATGGAATTCATACCATAACTCCTGAAAGCCTTTTGCCGGAAATGCCTGGCCAAACCATTCTCGATGCCACCACACAGCCCGGATTTGAAGGTTCTCCACGCATAGCCCTATATGGAAGCAATGCACTGGAAACCGCTTTTAATCTCAGCCAAAATGAGTCTGCCATCAAAGGATTTTCCATTGGCGGGTTTACCGGGGCAGCTATCACCATCAGCGGAAACCAAAACAGTGTGGAACACAGTTTTATAGGTGTGGAACCCGACGGCATTTCACCAACTCCCAATGGTGAAGGGGTGAGGATTTTTGGTGGTGAAGGAAACCTCATTGGCCACCCCGAAGGTGAAAGTGCCAATCTGATTAGCGCCAATCTGGGGCATGGTGTTTTCATTTCCGGCGAAGCAGGCAAGGAGAACAAAGTAACGGCCTCCTATATCGGCACCGACATTTCGGGCAATACGGCACTGCCCAACCTGGGCCATGGTATTCTGGTTGAAAATGCTTCTGAAAACATAATCGGAAGCCAGGAAGAATCTACACGGAACCAGATTTCAGGAAACCTGGGCTCGGGGATTGTAATTAGTGGCAGTAGTGCCAAAGCCAATCAGGTACTGGGCAATTTTATCGGTGTGAACATTGCCGGAAACGATTCCCTGCCCAATGGCGAATACGGTATTCTGGTTGAAAGCGGAGCCTCCGAAAACCAAATAGGCGCCGGCACTAGCACAACAGGAAAAGCCCCCGGCAATATTATTTCAGGAAACAAGCTTTCAGGAATAATGATTACCGGTACGCCGGAAATACCCGGAAATGGCAACAAGGTTCAGGGAAACATCATTGGTTTGAATGCTGCAGGCACGGAAACCATTCCAAATGGTGAAACCGGTGTGCATGTTCTGGGTCAGGTAGAAAAGACATCCGTTGGTGGTGAAAGCGCCTCCGAAGGAAACGTGATTGCCGGGCATTCGCGGTTCAACATCTGGATTGAAGACCAGGAAGAAGCGCTCCCCATCTCGCCACTGATTGGAAACAATCTGATTGGCACCACATCCACCGGAAATAGTCTGGCGCTGCCGCGAACTCCAACCGGTATCCAGATTGGCCGTTTCGATGCCGTGGTGGAAGTGCTGGGCGTTCCGCTTTACAAGATTAAAAACAATGTGGTAGCGGGAAGCAACAATAACATTGGTATCCAGGGCGATTTATCGGAATCAGGAGAAATCACAGGTAACAACATCGGATTGTTCAAAAACGGGAATATTGCCCTTCAGGATTCAACCCAGGGAAACCTTGTTGTGCTGGGAGGCAGCCATGTGCAAATTGGCAAACCCGGCCAGGGAAACCATATTGGTGGCGCAAATGTTGGTATTTTACTGGCTGCCAGCGAATCGTATGTTGCCGGTAACCACATCGGTGTTAATCCTGCGGGAAACCAGGCAAGGCCCAACAATTACGGAATCATTATTCCGGGGTCGGTATCCGACGGAGCACAGACCCTTATCAGTTCCACAGGCAGAAAAAATATTATCGGAGGCACTCCTGATGAAAACGGAGAACTGCAGCAGGGAGAAAACATCATCTCCGGGAATGTGCAAGCAGGAGTAATAATCTATTCAGAATGGGGAACCGGAGAGGACAATCTGAAAAGCAAAACCCTTAAATCCGGAAATCCATCCGGTAATAATTCCCTGTTGCCCGCCAATAAATTTTTGGCACAAAATGAACCCTGGATGGCTGCTGACTCCAATATCATTATCGGGAATAAAATTGGCCTGACTGCATCCGGAGCGGCTATCGGAAATGGCCGGAATGCCATTGAAGAACAACGCAGCGGAGGGATAGAAATTACCCGGGGCAATGGCAATATGGTACTGGCCAATGAAATTGGGGCCAACGGCCTGGGTATTGGCATTTACCAAACAGAAGGTTCCATTTATGCACCCGGCACAGTTTATATCAGCGGTAATTACATTGGAACACGCAGTGTGGGTCAGAATCTTGTTGCCCGCCCCAACCAAAGCGGGGGTATTATTTCCCTTACTTCAAGTCCTGTTGTTATCGGAATTGAAGAATCCAATCCCCTGATGCAGGCGCCCAACATCATTGCACATAACCTGGAATACGGAATCCGGGCCATGCGCTACGAAGACACCGGCGCCGGAGAAGGGAACATTTCGGTGAGGGGGAACATGATTGCCCAAAATGAAAAAGGTCCCTATTTGGTGGCAATCTCAGAAGAAGTGACCGGAAGTGATGTACCGGGTGTACCCAACTTTCCCGAATTGCTTTCGGCAAGTGTTGACAGTGCAATGGTTAAAATATCAGGAAATGCAGAAAGTTTGGGAATGGTGGATTTTTACAGCGGAACACCCGACCAATACGATTTTGCCGTTGCAACTTCCAGTTTCAAAACCTCCCTCAGTCTGGAGGAAAACACCAATTTCCGGGCAGAAGCCTCCGTGGAACAAATGCCACTCAGCGCAGGCGATTACATCTCTGCCACATTAAGCATTGGTGCGACAGAAGAAATACCCATGACCAGCCATTTCAGTCCGGTCATACGGGTAGCCAAAGCTGAAAATGTAATTGAATCGTTGTTTGATGGAGAGGATACCGGCGACCTGCTTTCCGGTTTGGGAATCACTGTAAGCAAAGAGAAAGGCGGAGAAGAGCTGCAGGAAGAAAAATCAGCACAGATAAATTCGTATAATACATCCGGCAATCCAAAAAATGCCGGCCAGGCTTCCGGGTCTGAGCTGCATGCCACTCTACATGAACTGGCACCCGGGTTTAATATTTTTGATGGCGATGCCATTTCTGCAGGAGGCACTCATTACGTTGCACCCGACACACTGCTGGCGAGCCACTACTGGACACTGGCGGGAAGTAATATCAACACCGGCGGTTTTTATGTTTGTTTGGATGTGTCGAACATTGACCTTCAGGAGTTGTTTAGCGGTTTTGACGGAACCAACCCTGAAGAACGAACTGCCAGTGAATTGGTTGTGTTGCAGCGAAGCTACCCTGGTGCTCCATGGACGCCCGGAGATTCCTGGTTTGGAAACAACGGACAATCCGTCTGCACAAACGTACTGACACCAACAGGCGACTTTGCACTTGGATTTAATGCACAAGGCAATGCAACACCAAAAACCGGACCTCAGGTGACTTTTGAAGTGACCGACCAGTTCGGAAATAAGATTGACGATGCCGCAATCATTCTGGACGGACACCAGCAGCCTTCAGGCCAGTACCGGTTCCGTGAAATTGCAGCGGGAAATTATTCCTACACCGTAAGTTCAGCAGGATTTTATGATGCCCAGGGCAGTTTTACTGTGGACCAGAAGGACATCAGTATCTCCGTAACATTGGAAAGTATAAACACAGGGATTGAATATTTTGAAAAGGAACAATTTCTTGCTTTTCCAAACCCGAACAAGGGAAGTTTTACCCTGAAATGGAACAACCTTCAGGCTAAGGAAATCAGGATATCAGATTTGCAGGGAAGAACGGTGCTGCAGCAAAATATCCCGGAATTTACTCCCGAAATACAGGTAAACCTGCCCAACCCGGTTCCGGGAATCTACATTGTAAGACTATACACAAACGAAAAAATAATTTACAGGCAGATTCTGATTAAATGACCTTTAATCGCTGTTTATGAAACAATGAAATCCGAATTATTATACCCAGAATATTAATTTTAAACAACCTTTGATATGAAGCATTATCTATCTGGTTTTAAACGATTCTCAAACCCTGGTTCCCTTGTATTCTTCTTTTTGATAATTTTCTGTTTTCATCAGACAAACGCACAAAAACTACTTTTCCCTGATGAGTTTCAACGACTGCCAGAAAGTGACCCCGGAGCAGAAATTACGGCCAAGGTATTGCCCAATTCCAACAATCAGATTTTTTACGGTACAATTGGCAGTGACAATGTGGTTTGGGTAAACGGTGAACCCACAAAACTTGAATTCCCGGGAACCATTCTGGAAACCAACACAGACTTTTCCTATGTTAAGGGGGAAATTACCCCGGGACAGCGTTATTACGTGTTTAAAGACGGTGAATATACTTACATCGACATAAACTATGCTTCCAACTTTTCCAATCTGGATGTCCGCTATTTTTCTGATGACGGAACCCTGATTATCGGCACAGCAACAAAAAGTGAAGGTTTTAGTACCAGTAAAAGAGCTGTAAGAATTATGAATGGCAGTTGGCAGGTTATTGGCGAAGACCCTCCTGTCACAAATGAGGAAGGTTTTAATAATGGGAGCAGCGAGGTGATAGTTGTGGCCGGCGAAAACGGTTCTGTCATCATTGGAACTTCAGGTTTCAATTTTACCACCATGCCTTTCCGCATGGTAAATGGCTCTCTGCAAAATATACCCGGTCCCGATGGGACGTTTTATGTCAGAGCTGCCTCGCCTGATGGCAATACTTTCGTTGGCAACACCACTTTCCCCGGCTATTACGGATATATTCCGGTTATGTGGAAAAATGGTTCATTTTCCGACCTGGGACAATTGCCGTCAGACTTTAATCATCATTTTCCAACCTCAGTGAACAATGAAGGAACGATAGTTTCCGGATATGCAGCTGTTGCCTTCATCTGGATTGAAGGCAGGGGTTTGATGAATTTTGCAGATTTCCTCTCACAAGATTATGGAGTTACACTGCCGGGCCTCGCAATTAGACAGGCAAACCTTTCTGATGACAAAACCTTTGTTAGTGGAAAAATCAGGGTTTCACTCTCTCCCGATTTTCTTGAAAGAGATTTCATTCTGGTATTGAATGAAACCGACGACCGTATTGTGGTAAATTCCGTAGCCGACAGGCCTTTAAATGTGGCAAACAACACAGATTGCAGCACAGGCGAGCAAGTTGAAGTGAACGGAGAAATGGTAACCGAATGTACACTCAGGGCTGCCTTACAGGCTGCTATCAACCGTTACAGCCAGGAAAGCGATGAGTCACTGAATATTTCCTTCCAGATTCCCGGAACTGAAGCGCAGATTGTGGCTGTTTCTTCTCCACTGCCCGACATTGCTGCACCCATTGAAATTGATGGGAACGCACATACAACTAACCAGGGATTGCCACTGATTTATATCGATGGTCAGGCTGCCGGAGCCGGAGTTAACGGGTTCAACATTATGCACAACGGCGTAACCTTAAAAAGCCTTGCCGTTTACGGATTCGACCAGCATGGCATCTATGTGGCCGATGTGGAGGACATCAGGCTCGAAGGATTGATTGTTGGTACCGATGCTGAAGCCACTTCCGGAATTGGAAACGGTGGCGACGGCATTCACATTTCGGGTAATGCAAAAGTTAAAGTTGGCGGCAGTGTTGCTGCTGCTTCTCCCCTGGCCTCGGAAAACCTGGGCACCGGCGTTGCCACACTTGGAAACGGCGGCCATGGCATTGCCGTAGTTTCAACTGATGTGGACAAGGAGTTCAGTATTTTAAAATCAGGCCGCACCGAACCGGTTAATTTTCAAACCGATGCAGAACCTGCTGTTCAATTGTTCAACTTACAAATTGGCCTGTTGAAAACTCATGAAACAAAAGAACTGGAGAATAAGGGTGCAGGCACTTATGCTTATGGCAGCGACTTTACCATTAATAACGCTGTATTTGGTCCCTCCGGCGGACCGGGATTTCATGTTGTGGCAAATGAGTCTGCACATGCCGTTATACAAGGTGCTTCATTTGGAAAAAAAAGTGAAACAGTTAGCGGGCAGGAAGATATTGTAGTCCCGCAACCGGGAAGAACAAATCCTGCAATAAAAATTGAACGCAGCAGGGGCATCATGATTGGTTCGCCGAATCCGGAAAACAAACCCATTGAAGCCATTGGCTCTCCCGGCTTTTTTGTTGAAATTGAAGATTCGGAAGATATTAAACTGGCCAATGTGATTACAGGAGCAGTAGAAAACATCCAAAATATCTCAGGGGCCCTGGCTCAGCAAATGAAAAATCAATCTGGTGGGGTACGAATTGAAAACTCAAACCGGGTAACAATCGGTGAAAAAGGGTTGCCTACAATTATTGCCAACAGCGGAACCCCGGGTGATTCGCTGGCAGCCGGAATTGTTGCATCCGGCCCGCTCACCAAAGCGTTAAAAATTATCAATGCGCAAATTGGAGAGGTTGACGGATTGGAAAACTCGGGAATTTCCGGAGACGGAATACGCATTGAAAACGGTGTTTCAGAATTTACCATTGGTGGCGAAGACGAAGAAGAAACTGTGGTGGTTGCCGGCAACGCCGGTGCTGGAATTCATATTGTCAACAACAACGAAACAAACTTCAGTGAAACAGCCACAGGGGCAGCCTCCCTGATTTCCAACCTGGTTTCCGATATGTCGGTTGCCGGCCTGGTAGAATCTGCCAAACCCAATAAAAATGGTGCTGTTAAAATCGTCAATTCTGCCAATCTGATTCTGAAAAACCTCAGCATTGGCCCTACCGAAGGTCATGGAATTGAACTGGCTGGAAATTTCACCAAAGGGGTGGAAATTCTTAAAAGCAGTATTGGCTCAATGAATCAAGCGATTTCTGATGCAAAAAGTGAAATTGCCGGACCAAAAGGTGACGGAATTCACATTTCTGGCGCATCGGATATCCGGATTGGTAACGAGGCCATTGAAAATGCAGTGAGAATTCTGGGTAGTTCAGGCAAAGGGATTGCCATGATGCAAAGCAAAGGCATTTCCATGAGTCATGTTCATGTAGGAGATATTTTCAATGATGTTTCATCAGGTGATTTGGTTGAAGCACTGCAGCAGGCCGGAAATAAACTGGGTGGTATTTTTATGGAAGCTTCCGATTCGGTAAAGATTATTAACAGCCGGATTAGCAACAATGGTTCTGATAATCCGGAATCATTCGGCGGAATGTTTGCAAAAATTTCAGGAACCATTCAGGTGCATGGCAGCAGTTTCGGAATTAAGCCGGAATCGGGAACTCCGACCGGAAATCTGGGTGCTGCAATCCTGGCAAACGATGTACAGAAAATAATTCTTTCGGCCAACAAAGTAGCAGGAAACATCAGTGGTGTGATTGCCAGCATGTCGAACGTGGAAATGGACGGGAACATTGTGGAAGAACAAATTGGAGGCGACGGTGAGTCGGGACATGGGGTGTCGGTGAAGGGTGGCTATTTTAATGCTATACGAAACATTATCCAGAATAATCCGGGTGCCGGAATATACCTTGAAGAGGCCTTGGGTGCAACCGTTCGTGTAAACAATATCATTTCCAACGCGGTGGGTGGATTGACAAATGCCGGCGACGGACTGAAAAGCGCTGCGGAGAACGGCAGCCTGGTGTATGCCGGTGAAAACTGGTGGGGCGATGCCAGCGGACCCGGCGGTGATGGCCCCGGAACAGGCAATGCTGTATCCGGAGATTTGGATTACTCCAATTGGTTAAACGCACCCTTTGGAGTGACCGTTGTACCAAAGGAACATTTAATCAGTTTAACCGGCGACCAGGAGTATAGTTTACCGGTATCTTTCGCCAATCACCAGGATGTTTCCGACCAGTTAAATGTTACCATTTCCGATAGCCTGGGTTGGTACAGCGGAAGCAATTCATTTTCAGTTCCTGTTGAAAATTTTGAATACAGCAACGAATCGCTTTCTTTTAACCCGGTCGGAAGCCAATCGAATATAAATGTGGTAAGAATTGAAGCCGTTTCGCAAAACAATCCGGATCTGACTTCTGAAGTTAAAATCTATTTTGTTCCTCCAGCTAATATTCTAAATCTTGAAAACCCGTCGCTTGCTGAAACAAATATTCTTGACACAGAAAGCGGCCCTTTTCAGATTGGAGATGAAATTATCATAGGACACGGTTTGGCCAATGAGGAAACTGCTACGATTGCAGAATTTGGTTCCATTATTCTCGAAAATCCGCTCCGGTTCTCTCATGCTGCCGGCGAGCGCATTTTTACGGTATCCAATTTATACACTTCGGCAAATGAAATTGCAGCAGAAATACCGGACAAACAAAAAACAGTTCTGGGCAACAACTATCCGAATCCGTTTTCTGATAAAACACATATTCCTTTTAATATTGACAGTCCCGACCATTTGGAAATTACGGTTTTAGACAAACTGGGACGAACGGTTCAAAAACTTGCAAATGAAAAATTTCCTGCAGGAAAACATGAAGTTACATTTGAGGGAAGTGACTTTCCAGCAGGCATGTATTTTTATCAAATAAAAGGAAGCAACATTTTTGAAACCCGTAAAATGATTATTTCCAGATAATCAGTTGGCAAAACGAAAAACAAAAAATCCCGGGTAGCAAAAGCTCCCGGGATTTTTCCTTTTTTCAGTTATAAAAACAGTCTTTACACCAGTGAAATCAGCACTCCCGCGGCAACCGCAGAGCCAATAACACCCGAAATGTTGCTGGCCATACAATACTGAAGAATATGGTTGGACGGGTTGTGTTTCAGTGCCATTTCGTTAGCCACCCGCGATGCCATGGGCACAGCACTCAGTCCGGTTGCGCCAATAAGCGGATTGATTTTTTTATGCACAAACAGGTTGTATCCCTTAACAGCAAAAATTCCTCCGGTAACCGACAAGGCAAAGGCGATGAAACCGCCCACAATAATTCCCAGCGTTTTCGGTGTAAGAAAAACTTCGGCAGTCATGGTGGCACCTACGGTTAAACCCAGAAAAATGGTTGCTGTGTTCATAATAGGGCCTGTTGCTGCGTCAGCCAGACGGCTTGTGGAAGAACCTATTTCTTTCACCAGATTTCCAAAAAGTAACATCCCAAGCAACGGAACCGACGACGGAACAAATACAGCCACAACTGTTCCCAGAGCAATTGGAAAGATGATTTTTACCGCTTTCATGTTTTTAATTTCATGTTTCGCCGGATATTTTTTATCCATTTCCCGCATGTTAATTTTGAATTCTTTTTTGGTAATGAACAAATTAGCTATCAGTGGGATTATGACCGGTACCAGTGCCATATATGAATAGGCTGCAATGGCTATTGGCCCCAATAAATGCGGAGCCAGTTTAATGGTGGTGTAAATGGCTGTTGGTCCGTCAGCACCACCGATTATTCCGAGAGAAGCCGCTTCGTTCATATTGAATCCCAGAAGAATGGCGCCAATAAGAACGGAAAATATACCAATTTGTGCTGCTGCGCCAAAAAAGGCAAGGCGCAGGTTGCGAAGCATGGGACCGAAATCGGTAAGCGCACCAACTCCCATGAATATGATGGGAGGCAGAAAGCCCGTTTTAATGAGCGAATAATACAAAAAATTCATAATTCCGTACTCACTCGCTATTTCAAACAGGTTTTTGTAGCGCCCATCGCCCAGTTCAACGTATGCGGCATCAACAATGCCCATTTCGGCGCCGGGAAAATTGGCTACCAGCACACCAAACCCAATGGGGACGAGCAGCAATGGCTCATATTTCTTTTTTATGCCCAGGTACAGCAGCACAAATGCAATAATCCACATGATGACAGTCAGGTAGTTAATACCCCCCAGAGCTGTCATTTCAAACAAATTTGAAAAAATATCCTGCATACTTTTACTGCAATTTTATGATTACATCGTCCTCATCTACCGAGTCGCCGTTATTCAGGCATATCTCGGTAACTTTTCCCGATTCTTCGGCCACCACAGCATTGTAGGTTTTCATCGATTCAATGTATCCTACAACATCGCCTTTGGCAATAACATCGCCCGGTTTAATGGCTGTTTCCGAAGGATCTTTGGTCAAAAAGAATTTTCCTTCCAGTGGTGCAATCACCTCTTTTACCGGACCTGATGCAACCTCCGGTTCAGGCTTACCTGCTGCGGGCTTTTGAGGTTTTTCAACGATTTTATTTTCTTTCTGTCCACTGTCATCGCCATACGAAACAGTCACTTTGTATTTTTCGCCATTTACATCGATATCAAGCGATTTTGGTGCAAATCCGGAAGCACTGACAGGAGCAGCCGGAGCATTTGCCTGTTCTTTCTTAGCCTTCTTTTTGGCAAGATCTTCTTCAAATGCAGCTTTTGCCTGGCCCGACTTATATGCACGGTATTGCTCCGGATGCATGGCCAGTTCGAACAACTCTTCATCGTCCTGTCCGAAATCCCAGTTGTTTTTCTTCATTTCTTCGCGGAATTCATCCAGCTTGTCCGGGTATTCGTCCTGCGGATTTCCGGTAAAGAATTCACGGCCTTGTTTTGCAGCCATTTCTTTAATTTCGGGAGCTACTTCGCCCGGCAGTTTGCCCGATTTACCCAGAATCATATCCCAGATATTGTCGGCAATCATCGACCAGCGTTCTTTGCCTTTTTCCATCTGAATGACATTGAACAGCGCCAGGTTCTTCACGTATTGCGAGAAAGGAGTAACCAGTGGCGGGTAACCTACTTTAGGCCACACATAAGCCACCTCGTCAAAAAGTTTAATCATCAGATCATCCTGGGTAATTTCGGGTTTCCCGTGTTTTTTATACCATTTATTCAGGCTTTTCTGGTTATCCCTGAGGTCGTTCATCAGTGATCCCATCATTCCGCCGGGGAGTCCCGGGGCAATGAGCAACGAATTCAGCTGCCGGTTTCTTGCCGGAATATAGTATCCCAGAAAATCATCCATAAATTCCTGTGTAAGTGCACGGGCTCTCATATAGGCTTTCATATTCACCTCGGGAACGCTAAACCCTGCATCTTTGAGCATTTCCTGCACCATAAGAAGATCGGCATGTCCCGTACCCCACGAAAGAGGTTCCATACCCACGTCGATGATTTCACAACCTGCCCTGGCTACTTCAAGAATGGAAGCCGGTGTAAATCCGGGCCCCGTTTGGCCGTGGTACTGCACCAGAGTATTGGGATGCCTTTCTTTAATGTATTTTACAATTTTCCCAAGCCATACCGGGCGACCAATACCAGCCATGTCCTTCAGGCAAATTTCATCGGCGCCGTTTGCAATCAGCTCATCGGCCAAATCGCAATAATATTCAACTGTATGTACCGGCGAGTAGGTCAGACTCAATGCTGCCTGCGATATCATACCGGCATCTTTTGCATATTTAATGGATGCTGAAATATTCCGGGGATCGTTTAGTCCGCAAAAACTGCGTGCAATGTCTGTTCCCTGTGCTTTTTTCACTTTGTAAAAAAGCTTCCTTACGTCTTCCGGCACCGGGCTCATGCGCAGTCCGTTCAGGGAACGGTCGAGCATGTGTGTTTCAATCCCTGCCTCGTTGAAAGGCGCCGACCATTCGCGCACGCTTTTGTTGGGGTTTTCACCAAAAAGAAGATTAATTTGTTCAAAACCACCTCCATTGGTTTCTATGCGGTCAAAACACCCCATATCGATAATTTCGGGAGCAATGCGTACCAACTGATCGGCACGCGGTACATACTTGCCGGCGCTTTGCCACATGTCGCGGTAAACTAAACTGAATCTGATTTCTTTTGCCATGATAATTCTATTTTTTTATGTTGCTTTTTTCAATTTTTGTTACTTTTCCTCTGCCACCGGTAACTGTTTCAACCGCAGCAATTATGGCAGCCATCGTTCCTGATGGAATTGATTGTGTACCGGCACCTGGTTTTCCGGGAGTTTCGGGCAGTGGCCCAAATCTGTTGGTTATTCTGATGAGCACATTCCCAATCAACACAACCAGCCCGAGTATTATCAGAACGGTTAGCATTCCGACCACCATGATTGAAAACGCATTGCTTAAACTTTCTTCCATTTTTTAATTCTCTTTATGTTCTTATTTCAATTATAACTTTTCAGGTCAGCCTGATTTTATTTGAGCCAACTTTTATTGTCTGTACGAAAAAAAAGTGATTAGGTCGCATGAAAACAAAATGAAATGACCTTTTGTGAATAGCAGGATCACAGATTTCGATTGTTTTTTTAGAAACAGGGGGGAGAAATTCCCGGGTGGAATGACAGAATCCCAATACTTATATTTATAAAAACAACTCGGTTCATGGTCACAAAAATGCATTGTTTTTCTGAAAAGTGCAGAATCCGGAGGTTTTTCCATTACAGATTTAAAACAGTTTTAACGTGAATACCGAATAAACCCGTTTCTTACGGCTGCTTCTCTAACTCTACATTAAAGGACTGCTAAAAACTTAATCATACAAAAGAATGAGAAATTTTGGCGGGGCATGTAATGAATAAACAACAGATACGTCTTAAGAATGTATGACATGAAAAAAAAGGATTAATTAGAGAAACTTAATCAAGAAAAAAACGAAAACAAATTGGGGCTGTAGTCATTACACAGTCTTACCTTTGAAAACCTGCTAAAAAGCAGAGAAAAAACAGAAAAGCGAATGGTTACCAGCGATTTTAAAACAAGAGTTCTGCCAGTGAGTAAAAAGTTGCTCTGTTACGCGGTCCACTTCATGAAAGATGAAGAAACAGCGCAGGATGTGGTTCAGGATGTATTCCTGAAGCTCTGGCAAAAAAAAGATGAGCTGGACCAGGTTGAAAACATAGAAGCGTTTGCCATGCGGATGACGCGAAACCGGTGCCTCGATGTTTTAAGGGCGAATAAAGTGGTGCCCATAGATGCCGAAACTCACCGCAAAATGAAGCAGGAAACCATTGATGTTCATTCACAAATTGAATTAAGTGAAGCCGCCACACAGGTAAAAACACTGATTAATCAGTTACCCGACGTACAGCGACAAATAATGCACCTGCGCGACATAGAACAACTGGAGTATGAAGAAATTGCCGAATTGACAGGCCTGCAGTTGAACGCCATCAGGGTAAACCTGTCGAGGGCAAGAAAAAAGGTACGCAACGAATTTTTAAAATTGAATTCAGATGGAAAAGAAAGAAGTAAAATACTTACTGCAACGCTATTTTAACGGTGAAAGCACACTGGCCGAAGAACGGCAGCTGGAAAAATACTTTCAGACGAAAAAAGCGGATGATGAATTAAAGGAATATGCCGGATTCTTTGGGGGAATTTCGGAACTTTCGCAGAGCGAAAGGGATGTTAAATCCGAAGAAGAGATAATGGACTTCATTCTCGAAAGCGAATCGAATGAAAAAACGAAATACCGCCGGCTGTGGCAAACAGTAACAGGAATTGCAGCATCAATAATCATAGTTATTGGAGGATTGCTGTTTTACCAGCAGGGCGACCAGCAGTTTGATGATACTTTTAACAGCCCGGAGGAGGCGTATGCTTACGCTGAACAGACGCTCGGTTTTATTTCGGCCAAGTACAATAAAGGACTGGAGGGCATGGCCGATTTGTCGAACTTCGGGAAACTCTCAGCCGCTGCTGAACCGATGCATAAAGGAGTGAAACCGGTAAACGAATACCTGGAGATGATTGAAAAGATGAGCGGGGATTAGTGGACAGTGAAAAGTGAACAGTGAAATGAAAATAAAAGAAGTGAAAAAGTAAAATTTTAAATTTTAAAAATTGATACCATGAAACGATTAATCTTGATTCTTGCAGTTGTATTGCCGATGGCAGTGCTTGCACAAAAAACACCTGTTGACCGGCTGTTTGAAAAATATGCCAACAAAGAGGGATTTACTACCGTAAGTATTTCGGGTAAACTGCTGGGGTTTGCCAGCAAAATTGAAACCGGCGATGAAGCCACCAGCGAAATGCTGTCGAAACTGACTGGGATTCGTATTCTCTCGGTTGACAACAAGGAGTTGACCGGACCGCTTGATTTTTACAAGGAGCTTGAAAATGACGGCTTTTTCCACAACAATCAGTACGAAGTGCTTATGGAAGTGACCGAAGCCACCGAAGTGGTGCGGTTTCTGGCCAAAGACGGCGGCAACGGAAAGTTCTCGGATCTGGTTCTGGTGGTTGGCGGCAACGACAATGCACTCATCAGCATCAGCGGCATAATCGACCCGGAAAATATCGGTAAAATTACCCAGTCGCTGGACATTAACGTAGGCGGGAAAAAAGTTAAATAAGCGGAATTTACTCTGCTAAAGGGTGGAGAGACCGGCGGAAATACCCCGCCGGTCTCTTTTTTTATGATTCGCACAGTCATTAGTTGGTGCATTTTTCTAATTTTATGGGCACAATTTTAATAATAACTGACATGCCGGATAATGCGATTTTTGGAAAGCACCAGATAAAACCAGGTGAACACCGCCTGTTTTCCAGCGAACAATTTTCTCTGGGAGCTAAACGGAAAAAAGAGGGATGGGTGCTTTTATACCCTGAATATTTCACCGCCGGCGAAACCGAAAAACCCGATTTTGAGCAGGGTGAATATTTCCAGACCGGCAAATCGAACTCTCTCCTCATTGTTCCTGCGCTTCCTGAAAAACCTTTGGTATTTAAAGGCAGTAAACTTCATGTATCGCCCGGGCAAAAACTCACTTTCTTTTTAAAAATCCCGCTAACCATTCAGGTATATTTTTCGAAAATAATTCCTGAAAACCTCATGAAAGAGTTCGCCACCCGGCGCATCTCCGATACATGGTTTGGCGAGCCATTTGGTGGCGAACCGGCTTTTTCCATCGGAAGCGAATTTTTCATGACCATGGATGAAGCAGCACCTTCGCCATTCGAAAGCATCTGTCCGGTTACCATCCATAATAACTCTCCCGGCGTGCTCGAGGTAGAAAGGCTCATCATCAGGGTGGAAAATATGGCGTTGTACCAAAACAAAGGAAATATTATTACCAGCCTGTTGCTTGTTGAATACAGGGGAAAGGAAGTCATCAGCTCGGCAACCTATCACTATTCCAAATCATTTCATGGCGAACAGGCCGACCAGGTGACCAAACCGCGTAGCGAAAGCACCAGAAACCTGCTGAAAATCAATTTTCATTTCATTAAAAACCTTTATAAACAGGAACTATGAACTTCGCATGGACCGATTTTTTTACTGCTGCAACCCTTGAAAAAATCATACGGATTGCTGTTATTCTGGCAGTGGGCGTTGCCATTATTTATTTCATTGCATTTCTTGTAAAAAGGCTGTTGCCTCAAAAATGGTCACGCCAACGGAAAATGATCATCAACCGGGCGGTTCAGTACACCGGGTTTATTACCCTGTTTTTAATTGTAATTTCGGAACTGGAAATCAGTCTGGCGCCCATTTTCGGAGCTGCTGGCGTAATTGGACTGGTAATAGGTGTTGCCTCACAAACCAGCATCGGGAACATTGTGAGCGGGTTCTTCCTGGTTTCAGAAAAATCGTTTGAAATTGGCGATGTTGTGCGGCTGGGCGATAAAACAGGTACGGTTTTCAGCATCGATTTGCTCTCTATAAAAATCCGGACTTTCGACAACCTGCTTATCCGTGTTCCCAATCAAACGGTAATCAGTTCCGAACTTACAAATCTTACGCGTTTCCCTGTGCGGCGAATTGATACCCTGGTAAGCGTGGCTTACAAAGAAGATTTGAATAAAGTAAAAAGCATTTTGGAAAGTGTGGCAAAACAAAATCCGTTGTGTCTCGACGAGCCCGAACCGGTTATTATTTTTCAGAATTTCGGTACCAGCGGAATAGATATTACCCTGGGAGTATGGGTTGAACGTACCCATTTCCTTAAGGTGAAAAATTCAGTTTTTATGGAGATCAAAGAGGCATTTAATAAAGAAGGTATTGAGATTCCATTCCCGCGCATTAGCCTTTATACCGGTGAAGAAACCAAGCCGTTTCCGATGGAAGTGAAGAAGTAGGATGGTGGAAGTCGGAAGATGGAAATTGGCAGTAGCAGCAGGCAGTTGCAAAAAAAAGGCAGCTGGCAAATCCAAACGGTTGCCAACTGCCTTTTACTTATTTTTTACTGTTCAATATCTACTCCCCTAATTCAGTCCCTTGCTTTCAAGATAAGGTTCTATGGAAGGTTCTTTTCCGCGGAAGTTTTTATATACGGTCATGCCATCATCGGCGCCACATTTTTCAAGCAGGGTTCTGAACTTTGCAGCCACTTCCGGATTGAAAATATCGCCTGTTTCTTTAAACGCATAAAATGCGTCGGTATCGAGCACGCCGGCCCAGTAATACACATAGTAACCGGCCGAATAACCGCCGCTGAAAATGTGTGAGAAATAGGTGCTCCGGTAGCGCGGCAAGATTTCATCAATAAGTCCGATGTTGTCCATCGATGCTTTTTCGAATGCGCGCACGTCATCAATCACCGGGTTTTCGGTGGTGTGGTAATCCATATCGAGCAATGCCGCAGCCACAAATTCGCCGGTTTCAAATCCCTGGTTGAATGTACCGCTCATTTCCAGTTTTTCAATCAGTTCATCCGGAATGGGCTCGCCGGTCTGGTAATGGCGTGCATACACTTTCAGCACTTCCGGTTCGGCAGCCCAGTGTTCCATAATTTGCGACGGTAGTTCCACAAAGTCGCGTGGCACGCTACCGGCAGTACGGTCGTATGGACCATCGGCAAACAAGCCGTGCAATGCATGCCCAAATTCATGGAAAAAAGTGGAAACTTCGTCGAAACTGAGCAACGCCGGAGTGTTGCCTGACGGGCGGGTAAAGTTCATAACAATGGAACCGATGCGCGGAATGCGTTCACCGTTGCGGTAAGTAGCGCTTCTGAAACCGGTGGACCAGGCTCCTACCCTTTTGCCGTCGCGCGGGTGGAAATCCATGTACATCACGCCCAGTTTCGACCCATCGGCTTCCAGTACTTCATACACTTCGGCCTCTTCGTGATATGTAGGCCAGTCGCGCGGCTCGAGTTTCAAACCATATAAGTTTTCAACCACATAAAACAGGCCTTTCTTTGCATTATCAAGGCTAAAATAGGGCTTCAATTCCTCTTCATCCAAATCAAATTTTTGCTTCCTCACCTTTTCAGCATAATACCACCAGTCCCAGGATGCCAGTTTGAAATTGCCCCCTTCGCTGTCGATAATCGCCTGCATTTCGTTGCGTTCTTTTTTTGCCATTTCCATGGCGGGTTCCCAAAGTTGCATCAGGAACTCATAAACCGCTTCGGGCGTTTTGGCCATGTTTACATCGATAATGTATTCGGCATGGTTACCAAAGCCCAGCAGTTTGGCTTTTTCATCGCGAAGCTTTACAATTTTTTTGATGATTTCCTTGTTATCGTGTTCATTGTCGTTATCACCACGCATGAAGTAACCGCGGTACAGTTTTTCACGCAAATCGCGGTTTTCGGCATATTGTAAAAACGGTAACATGCTGGGTTTAGCCAGTGTAAAAACCCATTTGCCTTCTTCACCGGCAGCTTTGGCATCGTCGGCAGCACGGGCAATCACATCATCCGGCAAACCGGCTAAATCTGCCTCATTGTCTATCACCAGCTTAAAGTTGCGGTTGGTTTCGGCCAGCAGGTTTTCTCCAAACTGCAAACTCAGTTTCGATAATTCTTCGTTCAGTTCACGGAGTTTTGCCTGATCTGCATCTGAAAGATTTGCGCCGCCACGTACAAAATTTTCATAATACTTTTCAGTGGCGCGCATTTGTTCCTTGTCGAAACCTAGTTCATTGCGCTTGTCATAAACACTCTTAATCTTCTCAAACAGCTCCGGGTTCAGCGAAATATTGTCGCGGTGCTGCGTCATCAACGGAGAAACTTCGCGAGCCAGGGCCTGCATATCGTCGTTGGTATTGGCCGAGTTTATGGGGGAAAAAGTTCCGGTTACTTTCCCCAGCAGCTCACCCGATTTGTCGAGCGCCAAAATGGTATTTTCAAAAGTCGGCTCATCCGGGTTACTCACAATAGCCTCAATTTCAGCCTCCTGAAGCTTTATACCTTCTTTCAGCGCCGGAAGGTAATGGTCGATTTCAATTTCATCGAACGGTGGTACTCCATAGGGAGTGGTCCACTCCTTAAAAAAGGGATTATCCATATCTGTTTTTGAGTCTTTCTGCTGGTTCTGACAAGAGATAAATGCCACTGCCAAAACCAAAGTTCCAATTATTACTTTTTTCATATTCACTTAATTTTTATTGAATTTGGGGCGAAAATAACGAATTTCTGTTTACCAGAAAATGATTTTCAATTCATCTGGTTCATTTGAATTGGAGGAAAAGTTCGATCGAGGGTATTTGCAGCCGTTCAGAATGTGATAAAAAATAAATCTCCAAAATAAAACGGATTTTGGGTCAATTCAATCTGGTCACTGAACTACCGGAATTTCCCAATTTCTGTTTCATCAACAGTGAACAAAGCCATTGATTCAACGATTCCGGGCGATGGTTTTTTGTGGAATATCAACCTTATTTACAGGTTTGGTAACAACTATAGTAAAAAATAAACAGATGCTATAAACATACGATCTCCCTGAGGTCAGGTGATTTGTTGTTACATTTGGTGCCATCAATTCCAGCGGAATTGCATGTTTATAGAAATTGATAGTACAATGATCCTACGACTCCGGCTGGAGTCGAATTTTCTCTTTGATGGTCCGACGTTGCTATAAACATGTGACCTCGCTGAGGTCGGGTGATTTGTTGTTGCGTTATTCCTATAAACATGTGACCTCGCTGAGGTCGGGTGATTTGATGTTGCGTTTGGTGCCATCAATTCCAGCGGAATTGCATGTTTATAGAAATTGGTAGTACAATGATCGTACGACTCCGGCTGGAGTCGAATTTTCTCTTTGATGGTCCGACGTTGCTATAAAC
>CAZLGT010000028.1:31410-60581 GCA_964559175.1 uncultured Mariniphaga sp.
ATACGACCTCGCTGAGGTCAGATGCTTTAATGCTTTGGTATTGTTGTTTTAAATGAAATTCAATTTAATTGAAAATAGATTTGAAATCTCAGCCGATTTATCTTCTAAATCCTTTATATTTATTTGAATTTTAAAATAATATCCGATGGCTGATACATTTTCACAAATCTATATTCAGGTTGTTTTTGCCGTTCAAAACCGAAAAGCATTAATAAACAAAACATGGGAAGAAGAATTGTATAAATACATTACGGGCACTATCCAAAACAAAGGTCAGAAAATGCTGGCAATTAACGACACACATAATCATATCCATTTTTTTATTGGGATGAAACCAACGTGTTGTTTATCGGACCTGGTGCGTGAAGTCAAGAAATCATCCAATGCGTTTATAAAAGAAAAGAATTTTTCACCTTCCCATTTTCAGTGGCAGGAGGGGTTTGGTGCTTTTTCGTATTCCCATTCCCAACTAACCGATGTGATTAGGTATATCGAAAATCAAAAAGAACACCATCGAAAAAAGACGTTTAAAGAAGAATATTTGGCATTTTTGAAAGCTTTCGAAATTGAGTTTAAAGATGAATACCTTTTTGAATGGATTGATGATTAGTTCAGCTTTCAATTCCAGCGGAATTGCATGTTTATAGAATTTGATAGCACAATTATCGTACGACTCCGGCTGGAGTCGAATTTTCTCTTTGATGGTCCGCTATTGCTACCAGAGTGGGCGAATCAATCCTAAACTGGGCGCCCATTGTCCTCTCGCAGGGAAAACTACTCATTCGCGATCAAAACCGGATGATGTGTTTGAAAGTGATAAAGTGACTTGAAAACAGGCTAATTCGTAATTTCCTCGAAATGAGCCTGCGCCCATTCAATCATCATTCCAACCGCGGGCATCAGTTCTTTCCCTGTTTTTGTAAGGGAATATTCCACCCGTGGAGGAATTTCGCTGTACATTTTTCGGTGGATTAGCTTGTCTTCCACCAATCGTTTTAATGTGCCCGAAAGCATTTTCTGCGAAATGTCGGGAATTGCACTTTGAATTTCTTTGTAGCGCATGATTTCATTCTGGCTCAAATTGCTTAAAATCAGCAAAGACCATTTATCGCTCATCCGGCTTAAAATATTCCGGATGGGGCATGTCGGATATTGTAAATTTAATTTTCGCACCTGTTTTGTTTTTATTTTATTGTCACAAAATTATTAAAAATTTCTTTTAGAGAGTAAAACTCCAAACAGATTATTACATTAAAAAAAGATTTATTTTTATCAAAAAAATTTAAGTTATAAAAACCTAATAATCAATAATTCTAACCAATGATGTGCGTTAGTAACCCGTTTGCACAAAACCTGAATATACCCGACATTTGATGCAAATAAATTTAAAGATTATAAAGAGATGAAAAATTTAAAAGTACTATCACTTGCATTGATTTTTTTATTTGTTTGGAACGCTGTTTTAACAGCACAGGACAAACTGGTGCTGTTGGATATATCCCTTGAAGATAAATCTGAATATGTAAAAGTAAGTCCCAATATTTTTGAACACTACAAAGATGTTGTGGAAAATCAGCTTGGAGCAAACCTTATCATTAATGAAGACCAGGAGGTTGACAGGAAATTGCTGGAAAAAACGGATGTACTGATTGTATTATCAACTTTATCGTCAACTGAATTAAAAAGGTCACGGAGCGAAACTGAAATAAAGTCGATAGTCAGTTTTGTAAAAAACGGAGGGCGACTCATCTTCTTTACCGATGAAGACCGGCGGGTGAATATGGAAGCTTTTGGCGCAAATCAAATTGTCAACCCTTTTGGGTTGGAATTTGGCAACGACTTGCCCAATTTGAGAAATGCAGGAGCCATCAGTTTTATCGGGGAGTTTATTGCCGGAAAGTATGAATTACCTTATAGCGGAAGTCGGGAGCTAACGGGAGGCATACCGATTAGTGTTATGAATGCCGAGGGTGGCCATGTGCATGGAGCTTATGTTAAACTTGAAAATGGTGGCAAACTTGCTGCTTTTGGAGAAACAATGGTTGGTTTGTTTATTGGAGGAGTTGAATTCACCATGCCTGATGGCAATTCCATAGTGTGGAAAGGCAAAGACAATAAGCAATTTATGAAAGAGTTAATTGCGTGGATGCTTGAAGATTAATTAAGCAGAATCTTACTATTTTATAGCACCGTAAATGGTTGCAAAAGTTTTTAACAAAATTATTTTCTTAAAATTTTTACTTGTTTTTACTTGGTTTTTGTTTTTATTTCATTACGTTTCCGCCCTTCCAATCACCGTTCAAGTCAAGTTTTTCGGAAACGCTGTCCCGGTAACTGGTGCCAATGGAAAACGTTTTTTTACCGATATAAACACTCACCGGACTGAAACTGGTGATGTGTTTCAGCGAAACAATAAACGACCGGTGGATTCGAATAAAATCCTTTCCGGGCAACAATTTTTCAACGGAACAAAGGCATCGTTGCTTTTGTAAATCATGCAATCAATTACGGCCTTGATTTATCGAACCTGCAAAGCGGAAAAATACGATGCAGTGCTTGCAAAGGGTAACAACTTTTTTGAATACCAGGTAACCAAAAAATAATGGTTTGGAAGTGCCATTAAAAATTACTTCCATAGATTAAAATTTGATTTGATGAACCATTCCTTGTTGAGGGGATGGTTCTTTTATTTTGCATTATTCCTAAAGCTTTCAACCCTGTAACATATTCAATTCAAATTGTTTATATCAACTGAACGTATTTATTGAAAAAAATTCGGCGGAAAATTTGCCTATTAGAATATTTTCCAATTCCTTTGTTGGAAAACATAAATAGAAAAATATTTTCCAGCGATGGATGACGTAAAACAAAAAATATTACAAACAGCGCACGACCAGTTTCTAAAATACGGAATCCGAAAAATGTCGGTGCAAAAGCTGGTTTCGCCCATGGGCATTTCAACCAAAACCGTTTATAAATATTTCAAAAACAAAGAGGAGTTACTGGAAGAAGTTCTCCGGTATTACTTTGCTCAACAATACCAGTTGTTTGAAAAGTTTCTGAAAGAAAAAAGCACGATTCCCCTGTTTTTTGAAATCTGGTACCTTGCAGTGGAAAGAGAGTACAGCGTAAACAATGCTTTTTTTCACGATTTGCATTACTATTACCCCGAACTGGAACATAAAGCTGAAAGAGAAATTGGCAGTGCATTTTGGGAAAAGTTAAAAGAAGTAATTCAGAAAGGAATGCAGGAAGGTGTTTTTCGCGCAAATATTCATATTGAAATTATTCTGGAAGCAATTGCAATGTTGTACGGAAAAATTACACGAACCGAACTTTTTCAGCAATTTAAGGTACCTCCGTACGAAATTTTTCTGAATACCATTGTACCTGTAGTCAGGGGCATTTGCACAACGGAAGGACTTGCCGAACTGGACAATTATATTGCCGCCAAAACCCCTTTTAATCCTGATATTTAGAGAGTTATTAACAGAAATATTGAATTTAAATTGATTAGAATGAGAAAAGTAAGTGTTTTGTTATCTATTGCGGTGATGCTGCTGGCCGGATTGTCGCTACAGGCCCAAACGCCCGAAGATTATTTTACAGGCGACTGGAAGGTTGTTGTGATTGGAACACCCAACGGCGACGCCGAAATGATTATGCACATCGAGCGGGTTGAAGGAAAACTGAAGGGAGAGTTGAGAGGCGAAGAAGGTGGAGATCCCATAAAAATTGACCGCATAGAAGAAAAGGAAAATGCGATTTCCGTTTACTATTTTGCCGCTGGTTACGATGTCAGCATGGATTTTGAAAAAGTGGATGAGAACAACCTGAAAGGCAGTCTGCTGGGCATGTTTACAGCCAACGGAACACGTATTGTTGAATAGTTGCTGATTATGCTTAAAATCGCCATTAATTAAAACACTTCAGCCCCCCTGAAGGTTGAACGTTGTAAACTTCTTATCGTTTTGAAAGGAGGTTAAACAACAATTTAGCTTATAATGTAAAGAAAATTTGATTTTCTTTACACATACTTTATGGTGTGTAAAGATTTTCCAGTATTCAATACAAAGCCGGGCTTTGTCATTCTTGTCAACAAAATTTCAACACCAGCGGGGTTTCCTAAGAGGGCATAAATAATAAAAGAGGTAATAAATAACGGCTTGTCCTGTCTGGCTACCCTAATCCGGAAGCATCTCACGGGCCATTTGGTAAACCTTCACATAATCAACAATCATAGAAACCGGGAGTTCATCCGAATTGACTTTTCCCACCCACGAGCCGCCGAGTTGCTGACTCAGGATAAAATAGAACGGCTGGTCGAACGGCCACTGTTTCATTTCTTCGTCCAGCCCTTCAACCCGCGGATAGCGGAAAGTTTCCACACCGTTCACCGTCCAGATTAACACATCGGGATGCCATTCCAGCCCGTAAATGTTCCATTGGGTTACATCGGCCTGCACGTTGCCAATACCCCGCGGCGGGTTGGAGGTGTTTTTCAGTACGTTGGTGTAGCGGGTGTGCACCGTGTGGTGAATCACACTGTCGTAATTCAGGTGTTCCATAATATCGATTTCGCCACTGTGGGGCCAGCCGCCGTAAACCCCGTTTTCGGGCATCATCCAGAGAGCGGGCCAGGCGCCTTGTGCACATTCCTTTTTGGCTCGGATTTCCACTTTCCCGTATGTGAAGGAAAACTTTCTCTTCGATTCCACGCCACCGGTAAAAAATGGCCGGTCGTCATTCTCAATACCAGGATTGTTGATTCCGGTGAGATAAAGATTGCCGTCCTTAACTGCATAAACCCGTTCGTCGGAAATCATGTGTTTTTTCCAGTCGGGCGAACGTTCGTACTGGTTGGGATGTGTTGAAATCAGCGTCCATCTGGCGGTGTCAAGCTCACGGCCTTCAAACTGGTCTTCCCAAATCAATTTCCAGTCATTTTCTTCATTTTGAGCAAAAACACAGTTGCCTGAAAACAGAAGCGGGGAGATAAAAAACAGAATGGTTAAAATCGATTTCATCTTTTTGAATTATTTAGTATTTCATTTGCTGTTTCAACATCAGGTCGGTTTGTCAATTCAAATATTAATGCGACACAACTTTTAGCCCCACAATTGAAATGATTAGGGTGGTGATAAAAAAGAGGCGAAAAAATAGACAATAATCTGTGGGCGAAAAAAACACCCTCACACTTGAGTCGATTCTATTCTCCGAGAATTTTTTCTGACCTTTCTTCAAGATCGCTGATATCGTTTTTTTCATTGATGGATTCCCTGCCAATGCGCAAAACCATATTTGCATGTTTGACTACTGCCAGTTTGTAACTTTCATTTTTCGCAAATTTGTGAATGGTTATCAGAGCCTCCATAAGCCTGATAATGACCGCGGCACTACCTGCCGAAAACTGTCGGATTTGGTTAAAAGCGGCGTCCAGAATGCCTTCAAAGTCCAGCGTATTGGCAATTACCCTGAGATTATTTTCGTCATCGAAACGGTACTCCGAGGGGAATTTCAGGGTGGCCAGATAGCACATGGTAGCCGTCAGGTTATCAATACACGCAACGGCTGTGTAAGGGTCATTCACTCCGGGAGAGAGCGCACGGGCAGCAATTTCAACCATCTGGTGAATGGAAAATTCAAGGTCTTGCTGAGCAGTTTTGGTTGGCCCGATGACCAGTTGCTGAAGTATTTTCTCTACTTCCTCATTTTCAATATTTTCGTTTGAATGAAGCAGCCCGATTTCCAAACCTTCCACCAAAAACCCTCCGGGACGGAAGTGCAGCTCAAGCAGCGCATTGTTGCGGGTGACAATTTCCATCAACGTTTCACTGTCGATGTATTGAAGGTATCCATTGTGGCGAGATTTTACAGAAACTGTTTTTGAATAATTTGATTTTATCGCCCTGATGTCGGGACTTTTTCCACTTTCCTCTTCTTCCCCCATTTTTGCAGGAAACAATGTTTTAACCTGTGTTGAAATAAACACCGAAATTTCGGAAATCACTTTATCTGCCTGAATGCTGATGGCAATGCGGTGAATAAAAATGATGAGCAGAATAATATTGGCCATGGCAGCAAATATGGCCACCAGAATGGACAACGCCGGAATAAAAGTATAGTCTCCCTCTTTTATGGCAGTTAAAACGAGCAGGCAGTAGAGGTAGGTAGAAATGTACGAACCCAGCACCACCTGGTTGAGCCGCACATACATAAAGTTTTTGATGAGCCTCGGCCCGAATTGCGAAGAGGCCAGGGTTAACGCCACCAGTGTCACCGAAAAAACCGTACCGGCCACACCTATCATTGCCCCCGAAATGGTGGATAAAATACTTCGGGCAGAATCGGAACTGTTCACCAAAAATAAACGCGTTATTTTATTTTGTGGCAGATTGACGGCACTGTCTAAATAAACCACTCCCAGGGATAACAGGATGGAAAAAATGATGATTAAAACCGGAACCAACCAGAATGTGGCTTTCAACTCGTTCCAAAAAAAAAGTAATTTTTTCATTGGTGAAAATTTTTAATCAAATCTAATTTCTTTTTCTGAAATGTGGTCTTTTCCATTGTTTTTTCAGTCTTTCAGTTTTTTCAGCAGGGTTACCGACTCACCCTCTGTTTTCACAAATATAAAACCGAATTTCCGGTACATTTTATACGCATAATTCACCTTGTCCACACTTAGCGAAACCTGCTCAAAACCAACCTGAACCAGCTTCTCGAGCATGGCCGAAAGCAATTTTGTCCCGATTCCCTTATTTCTGAATTCTTTTTTAACCGACATGCTCAGTTCGGGCGTTTTGGCATCCACATAGCCAAATCCTTTCCCGTTTTCAGCAAAAATCCGGGTCCAGATTGCGCCAACCAGTCTTCCGTTTGTTTCGGCAACCAGGCACAAATCGTCTTTTTTCCCGAAATCCTGAATATATACCGAAAGCTCCGGCAGATGGATTATCTCTTTACCCGGTCTCTCAACGCCTTCGGGTATAAAGATGGCGGTGTAAAGAAAGTCGGCAAGCAGCGCTGTTTCACTGCTTTTCAGCCCGCGAATTGTAATCAGGTCAGTTGTCACATCCTTTTTTGCCTGTTGCATTTATAATTTCATCAATCATTACGTCAGGTATTTTCCCCTTTGTAAAAGGAACTGCATCAAACACCTGTTTCAGGCTTTTCTTTGCTTCATCCAGATTGTATTTTTCAAAATCCACGGCCTTCAATGAGTGGGCCTCCACATTCATATTCGCCGTCAGAATATAATCTGAACATTCAAAATCAAAATCACTGAGTGCAATGGTTTTAATATTTGTGTTGACTTTTGTTTTGAAATGTATCGATCTGTTATTTGATTCATATACAATGCTCCAGTGTGTGGGCGCATCTTCATTTTCTGCAGTCCATGTTACTTTTTGCAAAATACTGAAAGAGTAATTTACGGGATTACAGTCTGCCTGCTTATCTGCAATCATTTGCGAAACCATTTCAAACCGCTCTCTTTTATCTGTAATGGGAAGGGTATATGATTTTAAGCCTGACGGATTGTCATTCATCCAGTCCAATGATTTTGAATACAGCTGATTTTCCAAAACTTCCGGATTCAGATATTCTCCTTTTGTAATTCTGGTTTTGCCATCAACCATTTCAAAAACGGCAGAATTTCCTTTTGAATCAAGCAATATGAAATGAATTTCTGCCATCGATGTATTGGCAATTCTGATTTGCTTATCGAATTCCATTACTTCATCAATTGTGGAGCAATTGTCCAGCATAAATTGTATCCATCCCAGTTCCGGTACCGCCATCCTTTCATCAGGAAGAGGATATTTTGTTCCGTCAAGCCATAAACTCTCAATTATTAATCCTTTTTCATTCATTCCCGACATGGGTAAATCCTTCCCATATAAATTAAAGGATATACTTCCATATTTGGAAATCCACTGCGATGGTTTTTCGGGAGGTATGCAAGCTCCTGTTTTTATATCATTTCTTTGATTGATAAAAAGGAACCCTTCACCTGTAAAGTAGTCAAAATTTTTGGCGAGGAAGGCATTATTGCCTTCTCTCAAAATAAAACTTGTACAAGAAAATCCTGCATAACAAATCAAAATCGCTAAAGCTGTAACCGTTAATCGTTTCATATCTGGTTTTATTCAAGTCTGATTTTATTGGTACTATCGTTTCAAAAATTGTTACAAACGGTTTTTATGTAGGGTTAGTAGCCGATTGCGGGCTACTTTCCTGTCAATGTACACCAATTTCTTTTTCAGTGTTTGTCTGCCACCGGTACGTAGGGTAAATGAGAGTCATGAAGTATTATTTTCAGTTTACCGTCTTTGTCTTTCGTGTATGCAAAAGAGTATTCAACTTTTACATCTTCTCCCCCATGCGCCGGTGTGAAATAGTAATTCCCCATAGCAACAGCCATATTACCAACGATTTTTGTTCCAATGTTTTCCCAGCGAACAGCGCTCCATGGGCTAATTGCAAATCCATGGTCTTCGGGATAGCTCTCGTCGCCTCCCACAAAATAGGAAAGTGCTCCCTGAAAATCTGTACGAAATTGTTTTTGCGAAACTAATGTTGGTTTAAACAAAACAACACCTTCCTGATAATTATAGAAATTATTGATGTGTCCGGTTGCCGCTGTTTTGTAGTCGCCATCCTCGAGGTAAACTTTACCGATTTCAACAATCCCATCACCCCATGCCTTCAGGGCTTCCAAAACTTCATTTTCAGTAATGGAAATGGCTTCAGACGGAGTAACCGCATCGTTTTGATTACTTTGTGCCGTTTGTTTGCACGAAGTTAATACAATGGCCAACATCGCTGCAAAAACCACAGCAAACATTTTTAAATCCCGGGTCATTTCATTTTTTTTCATTGCCGTCTCCTTTTAAATTTTTATTCTTTAACATTATTGGTATTTCTGCTTTCTTCTGCCTGTTTGGCATAAACGCCAACATTCTGTGCTTTTAAACAGTGGTAATTTTCGGATTGAAATGAGAACAGGGCTCATTCGTCGCATCTCAGAAAACAGGCAACGAAAATGTAAAAGCACTCCCTTTTCCCAATTCACTTTCAACCCAAATTTTCCCGCCATGTTTTTCTACAAATTCCTGACACAGTATTAAGCCTAAACCTGAACCTTTTTCGTTTGCTGTTCCGGGAGTTGTGATGTTGGTATCAATTCTAAATAATTTACTTTGGGTTTCTTCACTCATACCCACTCCATTATCAGAAACCGTAATTTCAATATTGTTTTGATTTTGTGCTGTGTAAATAACGATTTTTCCATTTGAGTGCGTGTATTTTATAGCATTGAAAATAAGATTGCGTAAAATTGTTTTCAACATGTTCACATCCGCATACACCTCAAAATCAATATTATAATCGTATCGTAATGATATATCTTTAATTTTTGCAGACGATTTTGATACCTCTACAATTTCTCTGACAATTTCAGGCAAATGTATTTTATCCGGTTTATAAATACTTTTTCCGGTTTGTGATTTTACCCAGGCAAGCAAATTATCAAGCAAAATAAGCGTGTTTTTGGCCGATAAATTGATGAATTGCAGGTACTTTTCAGATTCAGCAACTTCAAATTCTTTTATGTTTTCAATTAATTGTTCCGACAGGCCTAATATGGCATTAAACGGACTTCTTAAGTCGTGCGCTATAATTGAAAAAAGTTTGTCTTTCGTGTAATTGAGTTCCCTCAACTGGCTTTCCCGTTCTTTAAGCAGCAGTTCTGCTTTTTTTCGTTCTGAAATATCTCTCGATACCCCATGATAACCTGAAATTTTACCATCCTGATCATAAAATGCTGTTGCAGTGGCTTCAACCCAAACATAGCTGCCATCTTTACAAAGTTCTTCCAACTCATAAATCACCGGGGCTGATTTGATACCTTTGCTCAGGTCAGCGATTCGTTTTTTATTCGCCTCCTTCAGCAATTCAATTCCTTCGGGTTTTAAAATTGAAAACAGGGATTTGCCAATAATTTCTTCTCTTTTGAAACCTCGAATTCTTTCGTCGGCCGGACTGATATAGGTAAGAAGAAAATTACTGTCCAAATGCCAGATAATGTCGCTCGAGTTTTCAGTTATAACCCTGAATTTTTCCTCGCTTTTTTGTAATTCCTGATTTTTAAGTTTTATACTTTCTGTCTGTTTTTTAATCTGTCTGCGAAGTAGCCAGACCCATATAAAAACAAGAATGAATAAACCAACTGCTATTATAAAAACAATCCAAATATTTTTGGCAATTCCCCTGTAGCTATGGTCATCTGTTTCGTAAACTCTCCATTTTTCCTGTATTTCTGAGAGTTTTCCATTCTTTCGCAACTCCAAGATTCCATCATTCAAAATGTTCAGTAACTGGGTATCGCCTTTTTTTACCGCCATGCAATAAATGCTGGGAATTATCGACGGTCCCTTTATTTCAATGTTTTGATAGTTGTTTTTTTCAATCTCGTTTAAGCCAAGCAGGTTTGGGGCTAACACATAATCAGCCAATCCCAGTTCTATTGCAGAAAGTACAATAAAAGGCGCATAATCTGAATCTCCGCCCACTACATATTCCTGAGCAAATACATCGCCTGCCTGAAACAGGGTTACAAGAAGAATAAGAATCAAACCGGTTTTTTTCGCCATTTAAAATTGCTATTTGTTAATTTCTTATTTAATGAAATTGATTCCTCGAATAAACATCTTTTTCTTCAGATTATTTTATTCTTATCCATTCCATATTTTGCCGTTATCCTTAGAGCCGAATGAAATAATCATGCAACCATTTTATGTTACTGGCGCTAAAGATAATCAGTTTGTAACAGGTTGGTCAAATAATTGTCAGGATATGCACCGCGAAGAAGTGCCGTGCATAATTCTATGTACAAATTCATATCCTGCATGAATTAATCCTATCATAAGAATTATCAGGCCCCCTCAAATACGATCTGAAAAATAATTATTACAGCATAAAATATTAAACTTCTATATAACTAAAACAAAAAGCGACAGCGTCGCGATAATATTTGTAGAACAAATGCTGTTGATGCATCTGATACTTCAGTCGGATAGATTCGAAAAAATCGTCTTAACATTTTCTTTTGTAAAATTATCAACTTGCCCCATGACGATTTCAACCAATTTTTTTTCAAGGGTTGCAATTTTATGCACACGAATCACAGATGGCAATTTTAATCCGGAACGTTCCCAATCGTCAATAAAAATGTCGTATTCCGTTTTGTAGATTTGACTTGTAATCCGGCATACAATAATATCACCATCACGGAAGTCATTGATTATCAAAGCAGGTCTTTTTTTGTAGGTTTTCCCATTGGTATATGGGAATTTTAACAGAACGATATCGCCGAAATTCAATTTATCCATAATCATAAATTGTCATAAACTGAATCCGAATCGGCATATCCTTTTAAAAATTGATCTTGTGCTGTTTGGCGAAAAATCATATCATCGTAAATGTCAGCGTCTTCAACCAGAACAATAACCCTGATATCTTTTCCCTTTCCTGCGTTTAATTCAGGTTGAATTTTTTCCGGAATTAAAATCCGGTTATTTTTTATTTTTGATTTAAATTCTACAGCTCTCATGATTTTAATATTTGTACAAAAATAATCAATTTATTTATCCATTCTTACTGTTCAACTTTTATGAATAGTTGCGCCCTGGACGGTTGTGAGATAGCGCCAATAAAAACCTAATTTTCAGGCACACACTTAGGTTCCTTTGTTTTTTCCAACAGAGGCCCCGGTTTTATGCTTATAGAAAAAAAATCTGTGCTTATAAAAAATAATTTTTACAGCATAAGATTTTAAACTTATAAGCATAGAATTTTTACCGGACGGTTGGTATTGAATTGTGGTCAATTATCTTTTCGTGGTAAATCCGCGTCAGCGATGCCTGATTGCAGGAGGCAGTATTCTACTGATTAATCCAATGTTTTCGAAGGAACTTTTGTTTTTCAGTCAATGGAGTTATTTCCATAATCTTCCCTGATTCGTTGTCCAGTTCTAATCCTACTTTTTGCAATGCCTCTTTTAGCGGTAGTTCCTGGTTCCCTTCAATGTAATTTTCTATAAAAGCCTTAATTTCAGGATATCCTGTGATTGTGTAAATATCGTTAAACAAATCAGCATCGTCGAAAGGTTTATCTTTGCCGTATTTATTCATCAGGTCTGAAACAAGGTTCTGAACGCCATAAGTCCCGCCGCTTAATTCCCTGAGTTGAATATCGAGGCACAGGTTAATAAGCGGTCCTTTGAAATATACATTCATATATTCATCAGGCATGTCCATAATATTGCGACTCATATCAGTAAAAGAAACGGTATGATTGAATTTTTTCATGCCGGAGATTTTGCTTTCAATCATCTGAATAAATTCACCGAGGGTTTGCATATTTTGTTTTATGGGCATGTGAATGGTGAAATACTCTGTCATGCCTTCGTAGAGCCACAAGTGTTTGGAAAATTCCGGACGGTTAAAATCAAAATTTGCTATTTCAAACGAATGAATGCCCAACGGCATTTGCGTGTGAAAAAACTCATGACTGGCCAGACCGAAAACGATATTTTTCAGGATTTCCATATCGAAAGGAGCATAGGTTAAAATGAGTGTGGATTGGCTGTGTTCCAATCCATCTGCAAAATAATGTGTGTTTTCATCATTCCGGTTATGGTATAAAATGAATGTGTATTTATCGGTTGCCAGCTTGCCGCCCAAATAGTCGGTTTGATTTTTTACAAGCGGCCCGATGAATTCCGTCAGTTCTCCGGCAATTTTTTCTTTGGAACCTGAAAAACAAGCTATCTGAACCGAAATTTCCGGTAAACGTATCGACGCGGTATCAGGACAGGAATACAAAATGGGATTGTCAACCAAAATCCGGTAATTCTCTGCAATAAAATGATCCTCCGTTTTCGACGATTTGACCCGGGGCAGACTTGTTGCGCCATAAAATTCCTCCGGTTTTTTAATGTTTATCCTAAAGGGGATATTCTCCTGATGAGAAAAATAACCAAATACCGAATTTGCATTCAGAATAACCACAGAACTGTCAAAATGGCTTTCAGAGGAACGATAGGGTCTGATTCCCTCAAAATCAAACTTTTCCCACCCACCGGTTACCGCATAACTGATTACGGCCAGGTCATTTGCTCCTGTAATTTGCCGGCAATTCTCATCTGTCTGAATCACATGAAGCAGTTCTCCTTTTTTATCAACGGCCTTAAAACCACTTATAAATTTACCGTAATTTAAATCATCGTAAATGCCGGGTACAATTTTAGGGAAACAGAAATAGCTGGTATCTGGTAAACTGCCCGTAAACTTCAGTTCGACAAACAGCCTGTTGTTTTCAATTTTTTCAAGGTTAATCGTGTATAAATATCCGGGGTAGTCCCGCTCAACCTGCACACATCCGCTAAAAACGAAAGCGCAAAAAACAATAATCAGTTTATTCATTTAAAGCATTTTTATTAAGAGAAAAATTGGCTGCAATGTTTGGCTTTTAAAAGTAAAGAATTTCGAAACATTTCATTTTCAATCTTACGCTGCGCCAATTCGTTTATTCATATTTTTTTTACGCCAATTGTCAAAGTCGAATTGGCGGTGTTGTAATGAGGAACTGAGGTTGAATTATCCAGTTGAACCCCGCATTACATTTGCATCGCATTAGCGAAAGTTTTTTAATTCCACTGCTCCAAAAATTTAATTAAACAATCTGGTGTATCTGCATATTGACTTAACTGAGATAGAATCTGAGCCTTATCAATATTAAATTTAGTCTTTGCCTTTAAAATGGTGCGTTTTTTTGAATTATTAGCATCGTCAATTAAATACCTCAACATCTCATAAAGAAACCAAATTTCATATTTGCCTCTTAATGATTTTTCTAATGAGACTTCTTTAAGTTTCATTATTTTATTGTTAATGTCATCTTCAGAAACTTTTATGGCGTCAGGAAATTTTTGTTCAATATCAATTAACTCATAATTTTTTGAAATGCTACCAATTTTTAATATTATAAATCCTTTAGGTAATTTTTCATTAAGACAGATGTTTAATTTACACTTTTCTAATCTGCACTTTTCTTTTTGTAAAGCATACCATCCATTAAAGAACAAGCTTGCATCATGAAATGAGGTTTGATTCTCCTTAAATAATTCAATTGCTGTTTTATACTCAACTTCCTCCTCAGTTAAGTGAAACTCATTTTTTAAAATTTCGGAAAAGCTACTTAAGCTTACATAGAAATTTTCTACCGAATAACATGGCGTTTCATAAAGGTTTCTTGATGTACTTGATAATGTCTCATCAAAGTCTCTGTCGATAAAAAATAATGTTTTATATTTTTGATAAACTGAGTCTTTCTCCAATTTTTCTTTTACTGAAATCACAGACTTCTTATTTCCGCAGATTATTGGGTGATAATTTTTAGAAGTAAAAGTTTTGATTCTACTGGAATAATAAGGGCTATCGTATCCTTCAAAGAAACAAAACAAATCATTTTCGTGCTTTTTAGTTAGAAGTACGAATTTATGAAATGCCACAACAGGAGAGTGCTTTGCTTTATCTAATAATTCTATTACTTTCATTTTTTAATCTTAACATATTCACTTAATCCTACTGCATATTTATCAAGTTCATTCTCAAAAATAAATGGGGAATGAGTTACAGCTAATAAAAAATTGCATCTATTAGAATTTAGTATGTCTGGTAACAATCTTTGTTGCCAATAAATTGATAATGATAATTCTGGTTCATCAAAAAGTACAATAAATTCATTATCAGGTTCAAGATAAATTTTGGAGAATAGTGAAACAATTTGTTTTTCTCCAGATGACAACTGATTTAATGTAACAATATCTTGACTTTTTTCTCTAATAATATTCAATGTGACTTCACTTTCGTTGTAGTAGTATTTTTTCCCAACAAGATATCCATTACATACTTCGATAAAATTCTTTATTGAAATATCCAATTTTTCTTGTTTTTTATAAAGATTAATTAGTTTGTCAAGAAAAAATAGTAATTCATTATTCGTTGATTTTCCAGATTTAACATAGTCTAATATGCTTTGTCTATCTTCTGCTGGCATATTATCCCCAATACGTTCTAAAATGATTCTAATCTTATCTATTTCCTCATTTGTTCTTTTATTGAATTTCATATCTGGAAAACCTTTCAATAGTTGGCTCAACAATTCTCCTGAAATTTGAGAATAACCAATCATTGATGAACGTGTTATCTGTTTTGTAATTTCTTTTATCCTATTTTCAACATCACTCATGCCGAATTGGATAATATCATCCTCCTCAGACTGCTTATTCAATTCTGAAATTTCTTCTTCATCTAAATATGGAATATACCTTTCGAGAATTTCTGGTTTTGGAAATTTACCTAAATTTTTAAGTTCCTCTTCAATTCTACGAAAAGTTGGGAAATATAAAACTTTACTGCTTATTTGATTATCTATTTTTTCAATTACTTTATGAAAATCGATAGCTTCATATTCAACGATAAACTTACGAATGGTATCATAAATGAATTGGGAAGGTGCATTTATTTTAATACCAATTTCACGCAATATTTGAACTGTTTTAATCCTCTGGTTTTGCAGAGAATCACTATTTTCAAACGTCTCCTTTAATTTAGCAATATGTTCTTCTTTTAAGCTTTCTGCAAGGGTATCATAAAAGTGACTTCGTTTGTATTTTTGAGGGCGTTCAATATAATATTTAAGGTCAGACTTAGTTAATGAAATCTTTGTTTTATTGGTAAAAAGTAATTCAATTCGACTAAATTCTATCTTGTCTAGCTTGTCAAACTTTTTTGATATTAAATAGTATAAACAATTTAAAACTGTTGTTTTTCCTATTCCGTTTTCGCCAATAAGAATTTTAGTTTTATTCTCAAATGAAATATCCACATCTTGATAACCAAATAAATCATATATGGCAAATTTCTTAATTCGTGATTTTTTCATGTTTTTATTTTTTGCATTAATATTTTCGCTAATTCTGTTGTCTGTAATCCAAAGCTATACAATATTTCCTTCAGGCAGAAATAATATCAATCCTTGCTATTTTATAATTTACTCCAATCGTATCGCAAATAAAAGAGTTGGGAAAGATTTGGAAATTTCTCTGTTCGGAATTCAACATAGGCTTCCGGTCGTTTATTGATTTTTAAAATTTTACGGGAGCTAAATTAGGGATTGCCACCGGAATAAACAAGAGAAAACAGATTGAAATATGAAGGTTTTATGAACTCAATGTAAAAACACAGACTGGCACGAATCTATTTACAACTGAGCACTCCTATTTTTCCCAGACCAGTGGTACTTTATAATTTCGGAATTGTTCATCTTTTGTCACAATTGAAAGATTCTCATATATTGCCTGAGCAATTATAATCCGGTCAAATGGATCCTGATGGTGAAAATTCAATTTTGCATTCTCAAGTATTTGATTCACGGTAATTGGTAATACTTCAAATCCCGTTTCTTCAATGATTCGGAATATTTTTTCCAAATCAGAATTTAAATCCAATCTTCCGAGCGATTGTTTTATTGCTATCTCCCAATAAGACGCAATACTCACGTAACAATTATTATCAATATTCTCAATAATGCGCCTTGTTTTCTCAGGTAGCTTCTTGTCCTCAGTAATAAACCAGATTACTGCATGGGTATCAATCAATAACTTCATTGCATGTATTCGTTGAATCCTTCTATGGGGTCATCAAAATTGCTTTTCATTTTTATCAATCCCTTCGCTTTGCCCGGAATCCTCTTTTTCATCTTTTCCAGCTTTTTAAATTTCTTTTCTTTTAAAAAATCAATAAAGTCTGAAACTTCTGACTTTAATTCCAGGGGCAAATCCGACAATTTGGTATAGAGTTGAATATCTGTCATAATCGTAAAAAAAAAGATTTAATCCAAAGGTATTAAAAAATTTTAGGTTTTTTGGACTCTAATCGTGAACCACCTCAAACAAATTCTCTGGCAATCTCGCGCTTTCCGCATAAAATCTCTATTTTTGTGGCTTCGTAAAACGGCAAAGCATTTTTTTATTATGAAGATATCGTACAACTGGTTAAAAGATTACATCACACTGGATGAATCGCCCGAAGAGGTGGCAAAAATTTTAACGCAAACCGGACTGGAAGTGGCCGGCGTGGAAGAGGTGGAAACCGTAAAAGGTGGCATGGAAGGATTGGTTTTGGGTAAAGTAATTACCTGCGAAAAACACCCCAACTCCGACCACCTGAGCAAAACTACTGTTGACATTGGCGCCGGCGAACTGCTGAACATCGTTTGCGGGGCGCCCAACGTAGCTGCCGGACAAAAAGTGGTGGTGGCGCCGGTGGGTACCACACTTTACATGGGCGACCAGGAACTTACGCTGAAACGGGTAAAAATTCGCGGCGAAGTTTCCGAAGGTATGATTTGCGCCGAGGACGAAATCGGCATCGGTACCGACCACGAAGGCATCATTGTGCTGCCCGAAACGGTGGAAATCGGTTCACCGGCCAAAGAATATTTCAACGTCAAATCCGACTGGGTGATTGAAATCGACCTCACGCCCAACCGCATCGACGGTGGTTCGCACATTGGCGTGGCCCGCGATTTGGCCGCTTTTCTGAATAAAACAAAACCCATAAAATATCAGCGTATTCCGGTTGACCATTTCAAAACAGACAACCACAACCTGGAGATTCCGGTGGAAATAAAAAACCCGGAAGCCTGTCCGCGGTACTCCGGTGTTACCATTTCGGGTGTTACGGTAAAAGAATCGCCCGGCTGGCTGAAAAACCGGCTGAAAGCCATCGGCCACACGCCCATCAACAACGTGGTGGACATTACCAACTACGTGCTTTTTGAAACCGGTCAGCCGTTACATGCTTTCGATGCCGCTGAAATTACCGGCGGGAAAGTGGTGGTGCAAACGCTGCCTGCGGGAACCAAATTCACCACGCTCGACGAAGTGGAACGCGAACTGCACGAAGACGACCTGATGATTTGCAACACCGAAACACCCATGTGCATTGGCGGCGTGTTTGGCGGCATTCAGTCGGGCGTGAAGGAAAGCACCAAAAACGTGTTCCTGGAAAGCGCCTGGTTCGACCCGGTTTTTATCCGCAAAACGGCCCGCCGCCACGGACTGAACACCGATGCGTCGTTCCGTTTTGAACGCGGTACCGACCCCAATGGCGTAATTTACGCCCTCAAAAGGGCGGCTTTGCTGATTAAGGAAATTGCAGGCGGTACGATTTCTTCGGAAATAGTGGATGTGTATCCAAGACCTGCTGAGCATTTCAACGTTCAGGTTTCTTACAAAAACATCACCCGCCTGGTGGGAAAAGATTTGGGAGCCGAAACCATCAAAAACATCCTCGCTTCGCTGGAAATTGAAATTGAAGGCGAAACCGAAACCGGGTTGTCGCTGCTGGTTCCGCCCTACCGTGTGGATGTGCAGCGCGAAGCCGACGTGATTGAGGAAATCCTGCGCATTTACGGATACAACAACGTGGAAATTCCGTCGCTGGTAAAAGCGTCGCTGCAATATGCCCAGCAACCCGATCCCGACCAGGTGCGCAACCTTGTAGCAGAAATGCTTACCGCGCAGGGCTTTAATGAAATCTGGTCGAATTCGCTCACCAAAGCCGGCTATTACGAAGGTTTGGAACAATACAAAGCCGAACAGACCGTGAACCTGCTGAACCCGCTCAGCGCCGACCTGAAAGGTATGCGACAGACGTTGCTTTTCGGCGGACTGGAATGTGTGGCTTACAACGCCAACCGCCAGAGCAGAGATTTGAAACTGTACGAGTTCGGCAACTGCTACTTTTTTAAAGGCACAGAACAGAAGGAAAATCCGTTAAAAAATTACCGTGAAGAAGAGCATCTGGGCCTGTTTATTTCCGGCGCCAAAGCAGCAGAGAACTGGACAGGCGAACAGCTGCCAACCTCCTTCTCTCAGTTGAAATCCATCGCCGAAAACATTTTGAAGCGCATGGGTTTTGTGCTCAGCATGCTGAAAGTTTCGGAAACACAGAACGAACTGTTTTCAGAAGGACTGACTTACGTGGAAAACAACAAAACGGTGCTGGAACTGGGTACTGTGGCTAAAAAATTCCTGAAAAAATTTGAGGTGGAACAACCTGTTTACTACGCCGATTTCAGCTGGGACGCCGTGATGATGCGCAGGGGAAAACACAAAGTTGCTTTTGAAGAACTGCCCAAATTTCCTGCTGTACGACGCGACCTGGCCCTGCTCATCGACAAGCAGGTGAAGTTTCAGCAGATTGAGGAACTGGCCTTCAAGACCGAACGCAAAATTTTGCGCGAGGTCGGGCTTTTCGATGTGTACGAAGGCAAAGGAATTCCCGAAGGCAAAAAGTCTTACGCGGTGAGTTTCATCCTGCGCGACGATTTGCGCACGCTTAACGATAAACAGATTGACAAAACCATGCAAAAGCTGGTTACAACCTTCGGGCGCGAACTGGGCGCCGAATTGCGTAAGTAACGGTTTCTTTTTAACTTTACGGAAAAGAAAAAATGACAACGGTAAAAAAAGATATCATTATTGAGGAATTAAAGGATGTTCCCGATGAATTTGCCGATGAAGTTATTCGTTTTATTCGAGTAATGAAATCGCGCACAAAACAGGAAAAAATTGAAACACATTTGGCCAGTGAAGATTCGCTTGCAAAAGACTGGTTAAAACCGGAAGAAGACGAAGCATGGAAAGATTTGTAAAGGGAGAAATAATCGTTGTTCCTTTTCCGTTTTCCGATCTATCAGAATCAAAACGAAGACCGGCTTTAGTTCTTGCAGATTTAGCGGGAGATGATATCATTCTATGCCAGATTACCAGCAAAACTGTAAAAGATTTTTATTCGATTACATTGACTTCTAAAGATTTTACCTCAGGAAATTTGAACAAAACCAGCAACATCAGGCCAAACCGGATTTTTACAGCCGACAAACAAATAGTTCTCAAAAGAATAGGAAGGATTAATTCATTCAAAATTAGCGAAGTAATAAATAGAGTAGTTAAAATTCTCAATTCTTAGGTCTGTTCCATTATTATTAAAACGTCTGATGTCCAATCAAACAAAGGGAGTCATTTATGCGGCAGTTACCGCTTTTTTCTGGGGATTTCTGGCCATTGCGCTAAAGGTTGCCGTGCGCGAAGTGGATCCGAAAACCATTGTCTGGTTCCGGTTTTTTGTGGCATTTACTTTTTTGCTGGGGTGGCAGTTGTACCGAAATCCGCGGTCATTGAAAATTCTGGTAAAACCTCCGCTGTTGCTTGTTATTGCTGCACTGGCACTTTCGTGGAATTACCTGGGTTTTATGCTGGGCATTCAATACACCACACCCAGCAATGCACAGCTTTTTATCCAGTTTGGGCCCATGATGCTGGCGCTTTCAGGCTTTGTTATTTTTAAAGAACGCCTTTCGCGGATACAGATGATTGGCTTTTTTGTTGCCCTTTCCGGGTTTGCCTTTTTTTACAACGACCAGCTCCGGGCATTTTTCGAGGGAAAAGAACATTACAACATGGGCGTATTGTTTACGCTGAGTGGCGCCCTGGCCTGGACAATTTATGCGGTGATGCAGAAAAAACTAGTGGTCAAATATTCTGCCCCCATGCTGAACCTGTTTCTGTTTGGCCTTCCCACACTTATTTATCTACCGGTAATCGACCTGGCACCTGTGTTTGAACTGCACTGGACATGGTGGCTTTTGCTTATTTTTCTGGGGCTGAACACGCTTATTGCTTACAGCTGCCTGGCACAGGCGTTGCGGTTTATCGAGGCCAGCAAAGTGAGCGTCATTATTTTTCTGAACCCCATTATAACTTTCATTACGATGGGCATATTGACTTACCTGAGTGTGGACTGGATTGCCCACGAACGGTTTTCGCCGGCAACCATTTTTGGCGCAACGCTGGTAATTTCAGGCGCTTTTCTGGTGGTGAAAAAAACAGGAAGAACCAGGATTAATGCTCCAAAGGCCGCTCAGGAATAACAATCCAGGCAATGATGTAGATCAGCAGTCCGGGAAAACCGGCAGAAAGGATGGAAACCAGGGCATAAAGCAGTCGCACCACCGTTTTATCGGCATAAATATATTCTGCAAAGCCGGCTAACACACCACCCAGAATCCTGTCGCGGGAACGGTAAAGTTTTTTAGGCTGACTTGTGGTTTCCATAGCTTATTCTTCTTCGTCGCTATCCAAAAATTCTTCGTTTTCAAACTCTTTCTCCAGAAACTCTTCGGCTTCGTCAATCAATTGGGCAATCATATCTTCATCGCCCGGCTCACCGTCAATCCAGTGAATTTGCTGGTTGCTTTCAAAATCGTCGATGTCGGCTTCAATAATAAATCGCGGTGTTTCGGTATGCACCACAAAAATGGTTTCAGGTGTTTCCAACGAATTGTCGGCTAAAAGAAATTTTGGCAGCATGATTTTTACTTTTAAAAATTATGTTGCTAATTTATGAAATAGATTGCTATTTTTAGCCGGAATTTAAAAAAATGAACCTGAAATGAACGAATTAAACAATTTCTTATCAGTTATCGATAGCCAAATTGGCGGATCACAATGGTTCGTTTTTTTGTTGCTCGGCACCGGCCTGTTTTTCACCATCTATCTGAAATTTCCACAGTTTCGCTACCTGCGCCATTCCATACGCATTGTACGCGGAAAATTTGACCGCAAAGGAGACGAAGGAGATACATCTCATTTTCAGGCGCTAACAACAGCGCTGTCGGGAACAGTAGGCACCGGAAACATTGCCGGTGTGGCGCTGGCCATTCACCTGGGCGGACCGGCAGCACTTTTTTGGATGCTGGTAACTGCAGCCGTAGGTATGACTACTAAATTTGTGGAAGTAACCCTGTCGCACAAATACCGCGAAAAAGCCTCGGACGGCTCCATTGCCGGCGGACCGATGTACTATATGCGGAAACGGCTGAATATTCACCTGAAAAATAAAAAAGTAATTAAAACCGGAACCGTAATGGGGGCGCTGTTTGCTGTAGCCACTATTTTATCATCATTCGGTACCGGTAACCTGCCGCAGATTAACAGCATTGCCAATTCCATGTTCGAAACCTTCGGGCTGAACCATGTTTTAACCGGCGGTGTGCTGGCCGTTCTTTTGGCCATGGTTATTCTGGGCGGAATTAAACGCATTGCCAAGGTAACCTCGCGGCTGGTGCCCATCATGGCCATTGTATATTTCATTGGTGCAGTGATGGTTATTGCCTTCAACTATCAGAATATCATTCCATCCATTGCAGCCATTGTTGGCGATGTATTTACAGGAACTGCTGCCGTTGGGGGTTTTCTGGGCGGAAGCATTGCCTTTGCGTTCAACAGGGGCGTAAACCGCGGATTGTTTTCCAACGAAGCCGGCCAGGGTTCTGCTCCCATTGCACACGCCGCTGCACGGGCTCACGAACCGGTGTCAGAAGGACTGGTGGCATTGCTCGAGCCGTTTATCGATACCATCATAATTTGCACTCTTACCGGACTGGTTATCCTCTCGTCGGGCGTGTGGCAGGAAAAACTGCCCAACCAATTCCAGGAAACCGATTTGCTGGTACTGGAAGGCCAATACGATGAATCCAATTCTGACGACAAGGAAAAACTCTACGATTTTCTGGCCGGAAACGCCGATTTACAGCTTTTCAGTGGAAACCTCAACGTTTCAGAAGGTGTAATTGAAAATCAGCCCACTATTCTTCATTCACGTTCGGTGGCCGAAGATGTATTTGTGTGGCAAAACAATGAACTCTACTCGGGCTCCATTCAGTTCAATGCAGGCAAACTGGTCAGCCAGCCGGGCCTTACCATGACCGGCTTGTCGCTGATGCACAGCGCACCGCTTACAACCATTGCCTTCACCCGAAGCTGGATGGGCGATTACGGCAAGTACATCGTGGCCATCGGTCTGCTGATGTTTGCCTTTTCAACAGCCATCAGCTGGTCGTATTACGGAGGACGGGCAGTAACCTACCTTTTTGGAATTAAAGGGGTTATGTACTACCGCATTGTCTATGTCATCGGGTTCTTTCTGGCTTCCTTTACCGATACCACCATTGTATGGACGCTTTCGGGCATCACCATTGCGCTGATGACCATTCCCAACCTCATCGGAATCCTCACGTTACACAAAGAGATGAAAACCGAATTGCAACAATTTTGGAAGGAATGGTATGAGCATTTTCCAGGGAAGGATTCGCCGGGGATTTAGATGGCAGGAGAATGAGATGCAGAACAAATTTCAAATAATTGTATAAAAGCCTGAAAAATCTTATTTTTGGATAAAAATTAAATAGGAAATGAGACAAGTCTTATTGGAAATACCAGACAAAAAATACAATTTTATAATGGAACTTTTAAAAAGTTTCAAATACTTAAAGGTTGAAGACAATAATATTTCTGTTCCGGAAGAACATAAGGATATTGTCAGACAGCGAATTAAAGCCAGCAATGAGGACCCTTCACGACTTTTAAATTGGGATGAGGTAAAAAACCAATTCAATTTATAAATGTCCAAAAAGTTTTCGATTAATATTGAACCTGAGGCTTTTAACGACATTCAGGAAGCCATTAATTATTATAATCGGTGCAAACCCAGATTGGGAAAGAAATTTCTGGAAACAGTAAAAAAACAAATAGACTTATTGGAAAAATACCACCAGTCTTTTGCTATTCGCTATGATAATATTCGTTGTTTGCCAATCAAAAAATTTCCTTACATGATTCATTACCAGGTCTGTGAAGATAAAAATGAAATAAGTATCAAGGGTGTTTTTTGTACCCATCAAAATCCTGAAAACTGGAAAACCGGCTTCAAATGTGATTAAATAGCTTACAAATAGCTATTCACAAGTGACCTTAACCGTTGAACCAATGTATGAAATTCGCGGGCAAAAACAAATAATTTCCGGGTAAACCCCTGTATATGGTTTCCGAATGGTTTGAAAATGATGCTTTTGTTTTGGAGGATGAAGTTAGCTTATGCCGACAGGTTTTCCCGGGCACAAAACCTGACCAGGGAATCCGCTTTAGGGTCACAATGGAATTGGCAGAAGGGATTTTAATTGCAAATCAATTCATCGCAATAATTTTTTTGACCAGTCGGCCAGAAATACAGGAATATTTATTAACCCATTTTCATATTGGAGATTATTTAAAGAGAACCTTATTCTGACTTCAGGTCTAAATTTTTTATTATACACAGATAAACTTTTACCACTTACGCGTTTTTCAGATTTAACTTCTGCCGGAATAATTTGTGTAACTGTTTGAATCAGAAAGTCAATTTCGGCTTTGTTCCCGGAAGTCCAGTAAAAAGGTCTTTCATCAAACTGCAGCACAAGCGACTGTAATACAGCATTTTCTGCCAGTGCTCCTTTAAACTCGGTAAAACCTAAATGACCCGACAACATAATTTCCGGCGATAATTTAGCCAATCTCCTTAAAATTCCGCAATCAAATGCATACAGTTTAAAAGCCGAAATATCGCGGTAAGCACTGAGCGGAATACCTGGTTTCGATACATTATAAACACGGTAAACAAGCCCTGCTTCCTCCAGCCAAAGCAATGCATCTTCATATTCGCGCGCCCTCGCACCGGTTTTTACTACTTTGTAAATAAATTTTCTGTTTTCTTTTGCAAGCTGAGAAGGCAATGAGTTCCAAATGCTGTTTATTCTTGCAATTTGAACGGCATCGGCATACTTCGAAAAATCCAGGGTATAGAGATTCAGTATGTTTTCCAATACATCTTCAACCCTGTCCATTCCCCTGTTATCCAGCAGGGAAACAATAGCTTCAGGCATTCCACCACTTATCTGGTATCTTCTGTATTCTTCATGCAGCCTGTTAAATACTATCGCAGGCAATGGTTCAACCTGGGAGATTTCTTCCACAAAACGAAAAATCTTTTCATCGGCATGATGTAAAAATTCTTTAAATGATACGGGCCTCATATTCAAAATTTCTACCTTGCCTACCGGAACCGACATTTTTTTCTTTTTGATTGAAACACCAAGAAGTGAACCTGCCGCAATAATATGGTATTCAGGGGCATCTTCGCAAAAATATTTTAAACTGTTTAAAGCACCGTTACATTCCTGTATTTCATCGAATATGATAAGTGTTTTGCCGGGAATAACCGGAACGTTGGAAAAAAGAGCTAAATCCTTCAAAATGCGTTTTACATCTTTCGTCTTATCAAAAATCTCAGCAAGCTCTGTTGTTCGGGCAAAGTTAAATTCGACTGTGTAATCGAAACACTGCTTCCCGAATTCGCGCATAACCCAGGTTTTACCTGTCTGCCTCGCTCCCTTAAGAATAAGTGGTTTTCTGTTTCCACTAACTTGCCATTGTTTTAATTTTTGTATAATATCTCTTTGAATTTTCATTATAATCACACTTTATGTGTTTTTTCTGTGTAAAATTACACAAAATAAGTATAAAATAATGTAATTTGAAAGTAAATTCGCGGGCAAAAACAAAAACACTATTGGATTTCAACAATTTATTTGCAAAAACACTGTTGGATTTTAACATGAAAAGAGATACTGTAAAAAGAAATTAAAAACAGGTATCCGTTTCAACATGGACAGCCCAACCATCGGAAATTTTACAACCAGAATAAATAGCGCAAATAAAAATGCAGAATTAGCCTGGACATTGGTGTCACTGCCGTTATATATGGTTTCCGAACTCAAACGAATTCTCGACCTTATACAACTTTAATAATAAAACCTTATTCCATTCTCCCAAACCTCAGTAAAACGGCCTGCACCACCCTACCAAAACCTTATTCACCTTATTGTATCCACCTCAGCAAACGGGAAGGTTAATAAGGTTGGATTTCAAGGGGGTTCACAATGTTACGAAGGTTGAAGACGGGAAATAAGGTTGAATATGGAAGGAAACAGGGTGGCCGGTCTGCTGTTTAACCCTGTCAGGATTTGGAATCCTGACAGGGTTGGTTTAACAAAAGAAAAAAGCGACAGCGTCGCGATAATATTTGTAGTACAAATGCTGTCGATGCAAAAAGAAGGTGCAGCGCACCGTAACATAAGAGATATTGCGGTGCGCTGCACATGCTCCCTTGAAGTTATTCTTTTTGATGTTCGTTATAAAAATCGTGGGAACTGATTAAAACGGGTTACCCCCCGCCCCAAAACCTTATTCACCGTATTCAGTCTGCCACCATAGCCGGAAAGATTAATAAGGTGGGGTTTCAAGGGGGTTAAAGTGCTACGAAGGTTGAAGAGGAAAATAAGGTTTTTGAATTGGAGGTTACAGGTTAACCGGCGTACTGTTTAACCCTGTCAGAATTTGGAATCCTGACAGGGTTGGACGGAGGAAAAAATCAAAATGCTGATACCAACGCTAAAACAGTATAAACTATCCCGGCACAAAATTTCCCCTCCTTTAGCAAATGCTGCCGTGGAATGGATAATTGCAAAAAGGAGGTTCATCCCTTCTGGGAGATGTCCGCAGGCTGATGGACGGGGTGAAAAAAACCTGATTTTCTTCTCCCTTTTCTAATAAATAAAAACCTTATTCCAAACTCCACAAACCTCAGTAAAACGGTCTTCCCTACCCGTCCCAAAACCTTTTTCACTTTATTCAAACACCCCCCAGGCGGAAAGGTTAATAAGGATAGCTTGGATTTCAAGGGGAGTCAAAGTGCTACGAAGGTTGAAGACGTGAAATAAGGTTTTTGAATGGAAGGTTACAGGTTAACCGGAGTACTGTTTACCCCTGTCAGGATTTGGAATCCTGACAGGGGTGAAGGGATAGAAAAAGCCAAAATCAATTAGCTGATACCAAATTTAAAACAGCATAAACTATCCCGGCACAAAATTTCCCCTCCTTTAGCAAATGCTGCCGTGGAATGGATAATTGCATAAAGGAGGGGTGGCTGAAGTCCAGCCAGAAAGAAAATTATACTACGTTTCCTTTGGACGAAGCAGGGGTGGTCAAACCACTAAAAATCAGGTTTTCCTCTCCTGTTCCTACAGGTGAAAACTTTATCTCAGCCTCCCCAAACCTGCTATATAACCAGAGCAGAAAAGCGACAGCGTCGCGATAATATTTGTAGAAAATTGCTATGGATATAAAATAAAGGTGCAGCGCACCGCAACACAAGAGATATTACGGTGCGCTGCACCTTCATGGGATTCTTCAATTCTCAATCTACAAACCCGTCAGTTGCCGGGCAGGTTTTTGGTGCGCTGCACCTGCTGTCTTGAAGTTATTCTTTTTGAATTTCATTTTATACATCGTGGGGATTTAGTTGCCAGAACCCGGAGGGTTCAAATGGTTATAGAAAAAATTGCAATATGGAAGATTCGACTTCCCGAAGAATGGAATTTTCACTTCGTTTCAACCAACCGGAGTCGAATCATTTGCTGATAAAATACAAATTGCTGATATATAACATATTGCATATTAAAAACAGATTTTTTAATTTGCCAAAGATTTTAAAACCCCGGTTGATGTTTATCGACCCCAAAAATATAAGAAGATGATTGGACCCTCCCAAAAATCAACAGTTTCTGCCGGTTTTTACCGGCAAATCACCTGTTATCTTCATTTTTTCAGGACAATTGATCCTTTTTTTATTCAAATTTTTACCGAACCAAAGAAAAACCGGCAGGCTCCGCTTTTTCCTGTGAAATCTGTTTGGCACTGTTTCACAGGACAGATCCCGCCGGCAGAATTAAATAACGCCCTTTTAAAGGGCATAAGTCTAACATTCAAAAATAACAAATTATGTCTAACATTGAAGACTACAACGCAAAACTGGATGTGATTCAATCCATTCCGGACGAAGAAGTCCAAACTCCAACTATTCCTGTGGACGTTTATCTCCAGGAGTCAGAGAACCTTCACCACTGGAGCATCGCCGATGCGGTAAAACTGGCAACAGCGGGCATTACACAGGAGATGCTCGATGATATTCCGGTACGCGCCGGCGCTTTGCGCGAATCGGAGTCCCTGTGGTTCAGAGACCGTTACACACAGCAACAGGCACAAAAAGAGTGGCTGGTCCGCTCTCCCGATGCATACGATATGCGCAATCAGCTACTGCATACCTTCAGGTTTGCCTTCCGGAAAGACCCGGTGTTGCTGAGCCGGGTATCAGACATTGCCGATGGTTCAGGCCATGCGGATATGATTCAGGATTTGAATGATTTGGCGGTTTTGGGGAAAGCCAATTCTGAACTTTTAACCACCATCGGGTTCGACCTCTCGCTGCTCGACACTGCTGCCTCTGTTGCCGACGAATTGGCTGATCTGCTGGCTGCGGCCAACGGCGACAAAGTCGAAAAAAATGCGTCGAAAACTATTCGCGACAAGGCTTACACCCACCTGAAAGAACTGGTGGACGAAGTTCGTGCAGCCGGCAAGTATTTGTTCTGGCGGAATCCCAACCGGCTAAAGGGCTATACCAGTGAATTCTGGAAACGCAAAAACAGCCGCAAGTCATCCGCGGAACCGGAAGAAGAAAGCGAATCCGGTAACGCATAACGAAAAAGGGGCTTCTTGCAATTGGAAGAAGCCCCTTTTCCAACTCGTGAAACCAAATGTTTAACTCGTGCGTCCAAAATCGCTACTCGCTTTCATAAAAACCTCAACTCGGGCAGGTCAGCGAGCAACAGGACGCCCAAAACCTCTACTCGAATTGCATAAAAATCCTACCCGAACAAGTCAAAGTGCTACTCGTACCAGTAAAAACAGGGGTTTTGAAGCTCGCTGGCTTACAAGGCTGCTATTACACCTAAACGGCTTTTGTTTTTGTATTTTTATTAACAACATCATCCTAAAGTTGTTAATATTCCCTGGAACCTTCATGACGAATTCGCTGCAAATAAACAATAAATGAAATTGCAGATAAAACTGTAATTCCAATCCCCACCGAATATGAAATTTCTTTTGATAGATGAAATCCCTCCGGTGCCAGGAAAAGATAAGTTGAAACCACTGCCGTCATAAACAGTGCAGGAATAAAAGTTATCCAGAAGTTTTTTTTGTAATTGACCAAATAAACCGTAATGGTCCAGAGCACCACTGTTGCCAGTGTTTGGTT
>CAZLGT010000029.1:0-60345 GCA_964559175.1 uncultured Mariniphaga sp.
GTGAGAGATACTGGTTGCGGTAGAAAAAATAGATGGCCATAAGCAGGATGGCTTCAAGTCCCAGCATTCCAATCAGGATGAGCGCACGAAGCCTTTCGCTACTTGCAATTTCGGTATTAAAAAGGCGCTCTGCACTCTCTTTTTGTTTTAAATACGCTTGTTCCTTATTCCTTTTCACCGTTTTCAGATTTCAATACATTTGCAAAGTTAGTTAATATTTACTAACTATGCAAATGTTTTTTAAAACAATTTACCTCTACTGTTAATTATCCCAGCCACAATTTTTCGGCAATCCCGAATGTTGATTCAAAATATTTACACAACTATTTCGATTGGAATATTATATCAATTTAAATAAACAAGACGCTAATTGTTTCCTTTTTCTATGGAAGGATAAAAATCCTTAGAAAAGGAATTAACAAAAAAACAAAGTGGTGTAAACCCATTCCTTTCGGCTGTTTTGGAAGAAGTATGGAGAAGGTTGTAAATTTTGCAGCGATGTTATGGAGAAAAGAAAAACGAAGAAACACTCCGACAACCATTTGCCTACTTCTGAGAAAAAACTAAAAAGACACCAATGTCTTTTTATAAAAATATTTATAACTTTACGGCTCATTACAAAAATTATTCACTCAAAAATTACTCAAAATGAATATTAGAATATAAAAAAGATTTATAGATGAAACGAATTGGAATTATTGGTGGATTAGGACCCGAGGCAACCGTTGATTACTACAAAAATATTATTGATGCGTTCAATAAAATCAATGAAGATGGCAGCCTGAATTATCCGGATATTATAATATACAGTGTAAACATGGCATTATTTTTTGCCATGCTGGATAAAAAGGCCTATACCAAAGCAGCGGCATATATATCCGGCAATATTGAGAATTTGGCCAATGCCGGTGCCGATTTTGTTGCTATTAGTGCAAACACTCCGCATTTATTCTTTGACGAGATTAAAAAACGTTCACCTCTGCCCATGCTCAGCATCGTAGAAGCAGCAGCAGAAAAAGCCCGTGAAATGGAACTTAAAAAATGTGGATTGCTGGGTACACGGTTCACCATGGAATCTCAATTCTTTGATAAGGTATTTGCAAATTACGATATCGGCATTACCACTCCATCTGAAACACAGAAAGAGCGAATCAACGAGCTGTTGTTTCGCGAGCTGGAAATGGGGATATTCAAAGAAAGTACGAAAAAAGAATTGTTGGATATGGTGCAGGAAATGATTGACAAACATAGTATCGATTCGGTGATTCTCGGCTGTACGGAATTCCCGATCATGTTTACCGAAGATGCCTACTGCGGAATTCCTTTTCTAAATACTACCCGTATTCATGTGAAGGCAATCGTTGAGGAATGTCTAAAATCAAATTAATGCCGGAACAACAAATTTATACACCCAGGGTTGTCGGCGGACGGTATGGCGTAACGTGTATTTTTCCAACCTTACAGGACATCATCGATTACGAAGAAAAGCGACGCGTACCGGAACAGGGTTATGCCCGCTTTATTCCATCCATCGAATACTGGAACTTGAAAGGATAAAAAGGTCCATTATTTGTTTTAACTTTGTAATTATTTAAATTATTATGAATATGCATTTCAATAAACACCCACATACTTTTCACATTCCTGTAATGGGACTGGCCTATACAATAGACACACCAATCAAAGTTGCCCGCTTTGGGATTTCTTCAGTTATCTCTATAGTTGAAGATAACCTGATTGAGAAAATGAGATCGTATTACTACCAAAAAATTGAGGAACCATACATTGCTATCTCAAAAAAAGAACCTGATTACCGGGCCAGACGCATTACCGACTACCTTAATCTTGTGAACCGGTTGGTGAAACAACAGGTAAAAAAAATGAAAAGTTTTGCATTTGATTCTGGATCCGATATTGATAGATATTTTGAAATGTTGCCTGACCACAGCAAACTTAAACTTGCTTTTAACCAAAGGAATAGTATTGAGAAACCAGAAAAGAAACAACAAGTGGAGGAGTGGTTGAGGCAGCAAATACAACCAGGAAGCATTGATGTAAATATTATGACAAAACTGGATAAACAAAACACCAATGCGCAAGGAAATATTATTGAAAATGGATCTGATGCGGTAACGGCCCTTTGCGGGTATGCCAATAGTGACCTTACCGGATCATCGCTGGTACTCTCTGCCGGTATGAACCCACGTTTGTTTAATTACATGGAAAAAACTAAATCATTTGAGGCAAACTCTGCCGGCCAATTTGATAAAAAGATAGTTATAAAAGTATCAGACTACAGGTCTGCTCTTATTCAGGGAAAAATGTTGGCCAAGAAAGGGCTTTGGGTAAGCGAGTTCAGGATTGAGTCGGGATTGAACTGTGGAGGCCACGCATTTGCTACCGATGGGCAATTAACAGGCCCCATACTGGAGGAATTTAAAACCAAAAGAGAAGAGTTGCATACTATCCTGCACAATCTGTATTGTGAAGCATTAAAAATAAAGGGCAGAATGATTTATGAGACCCCACATTCTTTGAGAATTACTTACCAGGGAGGTATAGGAACACATGCCGAAAATGAGCTGTTACATCAATACTTTGGTGTAGAAAGTACGGGTTGGGCAACCCCGTTTTTATTGGTTCCTGAGGCTACTACCGTTGATGAGGCTACTTTTCAATTACTTGCCAACGCCCGGGAGCGGGATGTTACATTGAGCAACAATTCCCCTTTAGGTGTTCGGTTTCACTACCTGAAAGGCTCATCAGCCGAAACGGAAAAAATAAACCGAATAGAAAAAGGAATACCCGGCAGCCCGTGCCCGGAGAAATTTCTGGTTTCCAATACAGAGTTCACAAAAGAGCCCATTTGTACCGCTTCGCGTACTTACCAAAAAAGGAAAATTGCGCAGTTGCAAACCTTGAATTTGCAGCAGCATGACTACGACCAACAACTGAAGAAAATAACAGATAAAGAGTGCTTGTGTGTTGGTCTGAGCAATGCAGCCATAAAGAATTATGATTTGCCTCCCTTTTTAAAGTCAACTACGGTAAATGTTTGTCCAGGACCGAATATTGCCTACTTTTCTCAAAAGCTATCGTTAAAAAAGATGGTGGACCATATTTATGGACGTTTAAATATACTGTCGAACAATAACCGGCCTCACGTTTTTATAAAAGAACTCAGGTTATACATTAGTTACTGGAATGAATTACTTGCAGAAGGAAAAACATTGAATGATCGTAAAAAAAACATTTATATTCAACGTTTTTATGAAAACCTGAAGGGCGGTATCGCTTATTACAAGAATCTTCAAAGCAAGATAAATCCTGATTTTGCAGCATTGCTCGGAAACAGATTAAACGATGGTCTTGACGAGGCTTTAAACATTCTGGATAAAAAGTTTAAGGATTATTTTGCAATCAAGGTATGATTGCTCTTTATTGGTATGTTTTCTAACATGCTAACATGAAAAATCACTTTCTTTAAGGACTCATCACGACGAAAGCAGAAAAACACAAAGGTTTGTTTATACGATATAATTTATTATCAAGCAGTAAATATAAAATTCTGGTTTAACAATCAGCATACTTTCAATTCCAATAAAAAGACACACATGTCTTTTTATAAAATATTTTGTACCTTTGCACCATGTCAAACAGAAAAATGTAAATTGTGGTCATGTTAGGTAAAACAACAGAATATGCTATTCGATCACTGGTGTACATCTACATCCAAAATATGAAAGGGGAAAGGCCCGGATTTAAGGAGATTGCGAGAAATATTGATTCGCCGGAAGGATTTACCGGTAAAGTACTTCAGATTATTACCCGTGCCGGATTAGTGTCATCCATAAAAGGAAGGGGAGGCGGCTTTTTCTTCGATAATTCAGAAAAGCCTTTAACCTTGCTAGATGTCATCAATGTTACAGAAGGGCAGGAATTTTTTCATAAATGCGGGTTTGGCCTACAATCGTGCGATGCAAACAATCCATGTCCCATGCATGATGAATACGTAACAGTAAGAAAATCATTTTATAACCTGGTGAACAAACTTACCATACAAACACTGGCATCTAAGGTCAATCAAAACAAGGCTGTTTTAAAAAGGTTGGAGATTGAAAAAAGTATTACATTATAGAAATGAAGGACAAGGAGGCACGCTATACCTTACTGAATTTAAAGCTTCCCTGCCTGAAAATTTTTAACTATTTATTGATTAAATCTTAATGAAGACAACGATGAAAACAAATTTTATTCCTATACATACTGAGTATTACGACATGTTTTCAAAAGAACAGGAAAAGGAATTCAGCAAAGTATTCTATTTCGGAACTGGAAGCGATGTTGAAGAGGTCAAAGGTAAAATTACCGGCTTGGTGAAAACAGATGCATTTGAAGAATATTTGGCATTCGATTCAGGAGACAAAGTCCGTGTTGATCGTATTATCACGGTCAATGGGAAACCCGGACCCGCGTACGATGAATATGACGCGTATGCGCTGGCCTGTTTGAATTGCAATGTGCAGGCCGATTAATTCCATTCTTTACCGATATTTAATTTGAATATAGAAAAAGTTAGTAAGAAACGTAATGAAAAATATTAACATGAAAAAATACCTGGTTGTTGCTGCAAGTTTGGTTTTAATACTGGGCATATCCTGCAGTTCAACAGACAAGGAAGAAAGTGCAGATATAAGAATAGAAAAAAGTGCAGTTTTAGAAGCATTGGAAAAAAGCCCTAAACCCACAAAAACAGTTGCCAGCATCGGACAAAAATTGTATTCTGAGAAAGGGTGCCTGGTTTGCCATCAATTAAATACAAAACTGGTTGGTCCTTCCACCAAAAATATTGCAGCGGCTTATTCAGGAAACAAAGCGGGTTTAACTGCGTATCTGAAAGGAGAAGGCGAAGCCATTGTTGATCCGTCTCAGGCTAGCTTGATGCAACCACAAATAGCTATTACCAAGGCATTGTCTGCAGAAGAACTAGAAGCATTGGTTGACTACATTCTTTCAATCGAATAAACCAGGAATTATGAAAAAAACATACCCACGTTTTTTGGCTGTTCTGCTTTCAGTATTTGCGCTGTTAACGCTTTTTCTTAGTGGCTCAGTCATTTTTGATTTGTTTGGCATCAGGGCCAAAGAGGGAAATTATGTATTGCTTGTAGTTTGGGCAAACTTTATCAGTAGTTTGCTTTATCTGGTAGCAGCATATGGGCTTGTTATGCTAAAAAAGTGGCCGTACAAAATCTTAATTATTTCAGCCGCCATTTTATCCGTCGCCCTTGCAGGTCTTTTTATCCATATTGGTCAAGGCGGTTTGTATGAAACAAAAACCATAGGAGCCATGGTTTTCAGAATTATCGTCACCCTGGCATTTACGTTTTTTTGCTATCGCCAGTTAAAAAAGGTGAAACAAACCAACACGCAATTCTTACAATAAATTGGTTTTCATAAATCCGTTGGCGTTGGCATCAACCGACCAGTTTTGATTAGCGGCTTTGTATTCATTTTTAGTAAAGTTTTTTATTCTCGTTTCAAGTTGTATTGCCCATAAACAGGAGCTTTGACTAACACTAAAAAGGATAAAAATTTGCAATATGGAACAATACTTTTTCATATAAATCAAGTCAGGCAAAAGATATTAAAATTACGTTTGATGTGAAAATGTGCGCACAGGCTTACCACGTTTTTCTGCTTTCTATACCAACTCCTCCGGGAATGTTGCTATCCTTCAGGTTAATTGTAGTATTTAAAATGGCGAATCTTACGGAAATTGTCCCAAATGTTTTATGACCGCACACGTTTTTTTATCTAAATTTTCCTATTCCTAACTTTAAAACCATGCCGGACATAGGTCTTTTAAAATTTAAATCACCCCATAAATTAACACCTGCTCCTAAATATTTTAATGGTTTAATTATCATATCAATCTCCAATGGTATTGATGGTGTAATAAAATAATCTCTTTCAAAGGGGCCACTAACTCGATTTTTTCCTCCTGTAATGCCTAATCCACCTGAAAAATGAATCTGCACATATTCTCCTGATAATCCTCTCCCAGACATCAGACCAACACTGAAAAACTTTTCTGTAGGACCATATTCAAACATATGAAATTCTGTATGGTATAGGAATCTAATCTTATAAAGGGTATTATCACTAATCAGATTTGCACTGAAACTTCCGGAAAATCCATCTGTTTGACCTGTGGTATAAAACATTCCTAAACCAGCGTCAATCCAATACTTATCATTTTTATAATCAATTATCTGTCCACTAACAGTTATTGAATATATAAACAATCCTAAACTCAAGAAATAAAATTGTTGCATAAAAATTTGGTTTACATTTAATTATTGCAAAACCTCCTGCATCCCTGACTATCAAATCACATATATCACCCAGTTTCTTCAATTAACCACCGAACTGCTATTTTCTTGCAGGTGCTTTTATTGGGCGTTTATTTGTTCTGAATACCGTTTAATTTTACAATTAAGTCCGATGTTTCCACGTATTCAAAATTATTTTGCTTTGCTAATTCAATGGCTCTTTCTGCATGAGTTAATAACAATTTAAAATTGCCTTATATCTTTAATAATTTTTTCAGAAAACAAAATTTCAGTTTACGAAATAAATATTAAGCACTTAATAAATCATTAAATGCACTAAAAGAAGAAATTCCAAATTAGTTTACTAAAATACTTTTATTCATCAGATGTCGCTATCTCAGGTTAAAAATAATCGAATCAGAAATGATAACCGAAGCTTATTCCAGGACTTATAGAAAATCTATCAGGATAATTTGTTTGATTCAAGGAGACCATGGGTGAAAGACCGATCCGAAATAAAAAGCCTCTACTTATAAAAGATTGAGCTCTATAGCCTATATATCCAATCAAATTAAAAATTGGAGATGATTCCATTTGGTCTTTCTCATTGCCAAACAGTAATCCACCACCGATTTCGAAATGATGTGTTTTAGAACCTGACAAATAGCTAACCATAACCGGTACAGTAGTTATTCTTCCGGAATTTTCTGGATCAGAAGAAAGAAAATCAACCATTTGCCATGTGCCAAAACCTATTCTACCATAAATGTTTCGATGAATATTTCTTTCATAGTTTAAAGAATAGAGACCTCCATTACCAAATAATTCAAAATAGAAAGCATTTTTCGTTTTTGGGAGGTCTTGTGAAAAACACTCGTTAAACAGGCTAATAAAGCATATAGATAGGAATAAGGACTTGAAATTTTTCATTGCATATGAAATTAATGAATCTTAATACTCTTTTAATTTTTTATAAAAGTTATGAATATAAAATCAGATAACAACATAGAATAGCCTTATATCTTAAATAATATTTTCAAAAAGCAAAATTCCTGTTTATGAAATAAATAATAAGCGGTTAATAAATCATTAAATGCATTAAAAGGGTATCACATCATTGAAAGTTCAACGCTGCTTTTCCATTCTCTGTGAGCCTCTCTACTGACCAGGCAGGCTCCCATACAAGATTAATATTAACCTCGAACCCAGGGTAATTTCTTTCAAGTGTCTGTTGTGCATCTTCAATAATGATTCCTCCCATGGGACACCCGGGAGAAGTGAGCGTAAGAGCAACATCGATCTGTTTGCCCGTGACATCATAAGTTACGCCATATATCAAACCCAGGTCAATAATATTCACCATTAGCTCAGGATCGATAACGTTTTTGAGCATTTCAAATATTTTCTTTTCTTCTGTATCCATCACTCGATTATTTATTTTTTGGTTTGTGTAAAACGATTTTAAATATATTGAAGTTATAAAGTGCCACCGACAACAAAAGAAGTATTCCACTTATCATCACTAAAGTCGCACTCGTTGCGGAAATTCCGATTAATAGTAAGCCAAAACCAATGGCAAAAAGCCACACTTGTGCAATGGCCACTTTTTCGGAATAAAGGTCTTTTGGCAGTGGCAGGATCACTTTTCCAACCTTTCCCCGGTAAACTTTCAGCCAGACAATAAAAGGCAAAGTTTTGTAGGTTTGCCCCATAACCAGCGAAGTGATGAAACCGATGACGATCGCACTGCCATATGCTACGGACAGGGGCAGGGTAAGTGTTTTCAGAAAGTTAAAATTAAGCAGGAGCGTAAAAATCAGAAACAAAGGGATTACAAGAATTGCAAAAGAAAGTGCGGATTGTTTCATCCCAATATCCAGTTGCTTTTTCACCCGCATTTTATAGGCTTTTACCAGAAACAACATGTAACTGACGATTCCCAACACAACAAGTACTACGCTGAAAACGACTCCAATTTTAAATTGCAGGAATAAAGAGACAATGCCTGTTGGCAAACCAATATTGATGGCATAAAAAGGGAAGTTTAATTTTTTGGTATTCATGTGGTGGGAGACCATGAACATCGGTAATAATTTACTGCTGACACCTATTATTAGTTGAATAAACCACCCAACAAGGCCTGCATGCGCGTGTAATTTCAGCAGTTCGATATGCGAAACTTTCAAAAAAGGACGAGACAGGTTAATTGCCAGAATCAATCCGGCCAGTACCGTGAGCAATAACCAGATTACCGAACTGACAATAAAAGCACTTTCAATCACCTTTTTGTTGGAAGAATATGCTGTTAGCAAAACATTGGCGACAAACAAACCGACAGAAGTTACAATAAAACTGCTGGCTATAAACATCACCGTATCAAATGAAAATTGCCAAAATGCGAAAGACAGCAGAATCGTACCAATTCCCAGCAATAAAAATGAAATTTTGGCGAGTGTTTCGCTGTAAAGTTTCACTTGCATAATCACCGGGAGCAGTTGGTATAACGCCCCAAAAATGACCATGGTAATCCAACCCAGCACTAACAGGTGGGTGATAGCAAGCAATTCAGCATTGAAAAAATGTTGCGTGAAGGCTTCAGGACGAAAAACAACCAGCAGGGTAACCACGAGCCAAGTCAGTGCCCCGAAAACAAAATGCGGAACAACAACTTTTGGCGAAGGTGCGTTCTGACTGGCAATCTGGTTCATTTATTTATGTATAAGAAGTTTTACATTGAACTCATCCACCTCGGTGATCCAGGTTTTAAAATTCCGCTCTGCCAATTCGGGCAGTAAATATTGGGGTACTTTTTTATGATGAACATAGAGTGCGCCATTTTCTTTCAGATCTTCCAACTCCCCTAAAATGGTAATCATAGGTAGTGGCATTTCCAAATCACGAACGTCAATTTCATGGATTTCCTTATTGCAACCGGCCCTAAGCGATTCATGTTCTGCTACCGAAATTTTAAAAACCATATCATCGGAATGCACTTCTTTTTTGGCTTCTCCCACTTTCATAAAATAGGTGTAAACGACATTACCTTTCGTTTCAACCATGCTGTCATACCCTTTGTTGTGGGCGATTTTTATCAAGGGTGTGGGTTCAAATGAGTTGATTACCTCCAATACATATCCATCCTGAAGTTTTACAAGTTCTCCCATAATCTCACTAAACGGATCTTCACCCCGTTCCAGGGTTGGCCTTACATCCAACGAATTTATTTTTGACTGTTGAACAGCCTCTGAAATTTTTGGATTTGTGTTGCTTTCAACCATTTCTTCCCTGTCGGGTAATTCAGCTTCAGGCTCAAAGCCAATATTTGCAAGTGAATCAAATAGTGATACAATATCGCATTTTGCTATGCGGGCTGCGTCTGACAGGCTGGTCCTCGAAGCTAAAATCCCGCGAAGCACCGGATTTTTCAATTTACTGAAATGAGGATTGACAGAAATAAGTACCTCAATGGTTTCCGGATTTTCTTTGATCAGAGCCGATATTTTTGTCTTACTGTTAATTTTCATTTTCCCGGTATATAAATAATTGAAAAAAGGGGATGAAGCATCTACCTCCAATCTGAAATCTGCAATTTAGAAATAAAGATAACCTGCTCCTCCCGTTCTCTCCTTTACGTTCTCGTTCAGTTTACTTCCAGTTTACTGATTTTTACTTTCCATACATCGGGGCCTTCCTGTAAATATTCCCAACCAAATTCTTCACCTTTCTCCGCTGTAAATTGATAATAAAGTGGTTTTGGGTCGTGGTCGTTATGAAGAATGAAAGATTCACCTACAGCAAGATTTTCATATTTCTCGAAAATAGTGGGATGTTTGAATCTCGGTTCAATTTTCGTTGCATCTAATGTTTCCATAATTTAAAATTTTAATATTTAACTTTTATCGTGTTGCAAATATAGAAAATAAATCCTATAAAAAGACATCAATATCTTTTTATAGAGAAGGATTGAGATTCGCTTTAAACAATTTCTAACAGTTATTAGGATTTTATTTTCCTTCAGAAGAACAATTTTCGTTTGACTGGGTAAGTATTAAACGGAGCGAGGAATCTTTTGTGAAATAAACCCAGGCCCAATTGATGAATATGATTAATTTATTGCGAACGCTTAAAATCAGCATCAGGTGCAAAAACATCCAAATAAGCCATGCAATATATCCTTTAAACCGAATAAACGGGAAGTCAACCACTGCTTTATGCCGGCCAATGGTAGCCATTGAGCCAAGGTCTTTGTATTCATACTCCAGCAGAGACTTCCTATCAATAATCCGCTTTAAATTTTTGGCTAAACATTTTGCCTGGTTAATAGCCACATTGGCTACCTGAGGATGCCCCTGCGGATATTTGTTTGTTACCATGTAAGCAATATCGCCAACTGCAAAAATATTATCACTCCCGGCGACTTTATTTTGGCGGTCTACCTGAATACGGTTTCCATTTGTAATGCAATTGGATGGAAAACCTTCGATTTGGTTTGCAGTTACCCCGGCAGCCCAAATTACTGTTTTTGTTTTTATTTGTTTACCGTTATTTAATGTAAGCGTATGGCCATCATAGGCTGTAACAAAGGTTTCTGTAAGCAGTTGTACACCCATATTCTCCAGGTACTTCCGCGATGCCAAACGGGCATTGTGACTCATATTATTCAGTGTATTTTTTGCTCCTTCGACTAGTGTAATCTTAAATTTTTTAAAATCAATCCTGGGATAATCTTTGGGCAGAATATTTTTTTTTATTTCTGCAAAAGCACCAGCCAATTCCACGCCGGTTGGGCCGGCGCCAACTATTACCAAATTCCGCAGGGCTTCTTTCTCCGATTCTTTAGCTGAAATTATATTTTCGAAAGTTTGCAATATGTGGTTGCGAATTTTTATGGCATCGTATGTAGTTTTTAAAGTAAAAGAATGTTCACAAATTTTGTTTTTACCGAAAAAATTGGTTTTACAACCTATGGCAATTACCAGAAAATCGTAATCGAAATCGCCTATTGTTGTGATAATTTTGTTTTGGTCCGAATGTATCCGGGTTACTTCAGCCATTCTGATGAGCACGTTACTCCTTTTTCTGAAAATATGACGGAAAGGAAATGAAATATTTGCAGGTTCAATTTGAGAAGTAGCCACCTGATAAAATAGAGGCTGAAACTGGTGATGATTAATTTTGTCAATTAGCAATACGTCAAATAATTTTTTGTCCAATTTACTAACCAGTTGAATTCCTGCAAAACCTCCACCAACAATTATTATTTTTTGTTTTGCCATCATCTTATAATTTATTTCTCTATTTTAAAAAAATTACTTCTCAATTACCCTTTAATAACACATCCTTAAGCACAACAGCATGATTTATCTCAGGGCTTTTTGCAGCATACAGCAAACTAACCGTTTCGTTTTTTGCTATTTGCCTTAATTTATCCAATTCCTCTTTTTTGTCTTTTAATTCTTCCCGGTACTTCCATTCAAACTCCTTGAAACGTTCCTCTTTGTGGTTAAACCATTTTCTCAGTTCAGGAGATGGCGCAACCTCCTTGTTCCATTCATCGAGGTTTGCTGTTTTTTTGGAGATTCCGCGTGGCCAGAGCCGGTCCACCAAAACACGGTAGCCATCGTTTTCAGAACGGGTATCATAAATCCGTTTGATTTTAAATTCTCCCATTATTGCTAATCCCTTTTATTTATTGTTGTTTTTCCATCTCATCTATGGCAATGGCTGCATGGGCATAGGCGCCTCCTGCACGCATTTCCGATGCAACCCATATTGCTTCCATAATTTCTTTCTGGCTTGCCCCTTTTCGCATCGCAATTTTAGTATGCGACCGGATACAATAAGGGCATTGAGTTACGTGCGCCACAGCAACGGCAATCAGTTGTTTTGTCTTTTCGGATAATGCACCTTCTTTAAAAACCATTTTGCTGAAATTATTCCAGGACTGCATTATTTCAGGAGCCAAAGATGCTTTTTTGTCGGCAAGTTCCTGTGTAACATTTGGATATAAATCTTTATTTTCCATCGCTTGAATTTTTTTGGGTTTATATATTCAATTTTCAAATGCTTGTAATATCTACAACAAAGATAACTATTCTTAATAAAAAGACCTGTTTGTCTTTTTAGGATATGATTATTAAAATCTATCCTTTTTAAATTGTTACTTTTGGGAAGAATATTTAGAAGAAATAACAACGGACTGGAAATGCATATTATTCATTAATAGTAATAACTTACATGGAACGATTACAGGAAAGCCTTGAACAGCGATATGAAAACCGGGAGCCAGATGAATTGGCGGATTATATCGTAAATACACATCACAAATACGTAAATCAAGCATTGCCGGAAATTAATGGGTTATGCCATAATTTAGCCAGGTTACAAGGTGATGCGTATCCTGAGTTGATTGAAATTGCCGGATTATTTAACAAAGTTACTGCTGAATTAAAAAGTCACATGCTCGACGAGGAAAACACATTGTTTCCCTACATTAAGCAACTCGCACAGGTCAGGCGTGAAAACAGACATCTGGGCCGTCCGCCTTTCGGTTCCATTGTCAATCCCATAAAAGCAATGGAAACCGAACATTTTGAAACGGCTAAAAATGTACAGCTTATTTACGAAAATAGCAACCAATATACTCCACCTAAAGGCGCCGGCTCCGACTTCAAAATTTTATATAATAAACTCGATGAATTTGAAAAGGATTTAAAAGAACATATTCATCTGGAAAATAATGTGCTGTTTCCAAAAGCAATGGAGTTGGAAAGTGAAATGTGGAGAACTCATTAAGTGTACTGATTATTTATTCTTTGTTTCCGTTCCATTATTACGGCTAATAAGCAGCAGCGTAATTCCCAAAGTCATAGAAATGCTTCCAGCCAGTAAAATCTGATGGTTGTACCAGAGTCCGAACCCGCCAAACGTCAATATTAGCTCGGTTGACGCAAATCCCAAAAAAAGAAGGAAACTTCCGGTTTTGGTAAATAGATTCACAAGTAGCCACTTCATTTCAATCATCAGGGCAAAAAACAAAAATGATATTGCGCCGATAAGCGTTAAATGCAGATAAGCAAGTATTATTAACTTGTTATTAAAAGCGTAGGGCTGAAAAACCGGAATAACAGACAGGCTTTGCAGGATGTTTTTTAGGAAAAACGATAAAAGAAATACAAGCAGATAAAGCTTCAGCCAGGCAGATTTGTGTCTCAATAAACCTGATGTTTTCCGGGGCAAAGACAAGAGGAAAAAAAACAGCCCCAAAACCTGCAGAATGGCAGTAAAGTTTGCCGGCAGTATAAAATATGTCGAAAAACTCATGCCAAGTAACGAAAGTGCAATGGCCGGAATAACGCTGATTGTAAAAAACCGATAAAACCACTTGGCATAAATTACGTTGAAAGCGATGTCGTTTATTTCCAGAAATTTATAGAAAAGGCCTAATGCCACAAACAGAAACCAGCCGTTGTACTGAAGATGCATAAACGTATAAACAAACGCATCATAAAGCTCGGTGCCGTTTTGCCCCTTTGCAGAAAGAAACCCAATGCCAAAAGGCATGATGGTTGATAATACACCCAGCCAAAGACCGGTTATTATAAATCGCAAAGGAATAGAATTTCCTGAACCGGATTTAACCGGACCGGAGTCCTTCAAAAACCGGTAAATAAACCAGTAATTCAGCACCTGGAACAGCGTTGAAAAAATAATGGAATACAAACCATAGCCCTGCAGGGAAAAAGAAATCAGCACGCCCAGAACAATCAGAACCGTCAGCTTGAACTGCAAAGGATAGTGTCCCTTCCTGATTTGTTCTTTCGTAACAAAAGTGCTTGTCAACAAAAGGAACATAATAGTGTATATCCATCCCTGAAAGGCTGTATGAGAATGCGCGTGAACGAGGTTTGTATATTTCAGAGGAATAGCAGTAACATACGGAGAACGAAGAAATGTTCCGATGAGCGCTACTACTAATAAGAATGCCAGGCTTATTTTACTCCAATTATTTTTCAAGAAGTTGTTTTTATTAAACGATTTCTATTCGTGCAAAATAGCTTTTCTCACCTTTAAAAAACTACCTGCCTGCATCCGGTACAAATAAGTTCCGGCGGGTAATCCGGATGCATCCCATTTGATTTGATGAGTGCCGGGATGAATCATTTTATCAACTAATGTCTCTATTTCCCTTCCATATAAATCAAATACTTTAATCGTTACCTTCTCCGTTTGGGGCAGGGTGTATTCTATTACTGTTGTTTTGCTAAACGGATTCGGATAACTTTCGCGCAGTCCGAAACCACTGGCATGGCCGGGGATTTCCTGATTTCCTGTTACCCTTGCTTCTGTAATACAAATTGCCCCAATCAAACCGTAAGATGTTGAGTCGTAATGTGCAGAAAAAGAATGATTGATGGGTCTTACAGAAATTACCGAATAGGGGTCGTTAGTGCTACCAGTATATTTCCAGTCTAGTAATGACATAACAACCCAGCTTTCTTTCGTAAGTATCGGGCTTGAAACACCAATAATTTCATAGCTGGTAAGATTTGCATTATTGGCGCGGAATTCGAACTGAAGCGGATATGGTCTTCCGGGAATATCACGCCACATTGCCATAAATGAAATTGAATAGGTTTGACCGGCTTGAAAAGGAGTTGTAAGTGTTTGAAAAATAGACTCTCCATTAATCCCGTTTCCCCACATGCCAATACTCACGGTGTCATTGCTGTTACATGTTATCGTGCTCACATCAGGAGATTTGGAATTAGGCCATCTGGTCCAATCAGAAACGGAACCCTGTGGCATTGGACCGAATATTGGATTCTCATTAAAGTTCCAGTTTCTAAGAAGATTGTTAGCACACTCTTCCAAACACACCGGGTCGGCCGGGCAATGCTTAATCGTAAAAACGTCACCATAAACCCAGGTTGCATAGTTTACTTCCTGAACATAAATCTGATAGGAACCAGCAGGTAAATTAGAAGGAATATTCCAAATTTCATTTCCATCGTTTATTGTGTTTGGATTGACAACTGAAGCTACCGCCCATGAGTTAACATCGATTACATAGACAAGTACATTCCAGCTCTCTTCTCCGCCAGCCCATTCAATTGTAATTTCATTACCTGTACATAAAGAGTCATTTTCGGTGGGAGAAACAATTTCAAAACCCGGATTCTGATTTGATACAATTGTACCTGCGTTTCCAGTGGCAAAAAAACCTCTCCTGATATCTGATTTTTCAATTCCACGTGCTGTAGCAGAAAGCAAGTCTTCATTAGTGCGGGAATTTTGTTTCGACCAAAATCTGGCATCTGCATATCCATCTCCGTCAGAATCTTCAACGGTGCGGGTCAGTACCACGCCTCCATTGCCCAAGGCTAACCAGTTGTTTCCACTCACTGTTACGTCGTTTAACGCAACAGGTATTGGGTTGATTACCCGAAGCGGGAGTGTTGACTCATCACATTCTTCCATTGGTTCCAGAACTACATCTCCAAAATCATGCGGTAAGGGTTTGTAACAATATCCGGGATCCGGTTCGACCTGCATTGGAGCAATATCCACATCTCCGCTAAACGAAGCAGGGATATCCAAATCGAACCTGCCGAGGCTATCTGTAACCGCTTCGGCAATTAAAGTTTGGTCATCGGTTGCCCGCATGACCATAACAATGCCTTCCACCGTTGAATTTTCCCACTTGGGCTGTAAGATGCCTTTAAATGTACTTCCGGAAAGCATATATTTAAACGTTGCCTTTCCGGCGCCACCTCCGCCGTACACAAGCAATCCATTTTGTAAGTCTTCGCATTGGGTCGGATCGAAAATAGTGCCTCCGGTTGCCAATAAATCACAGGGAGTTTCAAAAACATCATCAGTCCAGGTGGCTCCATAATCGGTTGAAGTTTGTATACCACCTCCTCCGTTAGTTGTTAAATTCACCAGTTCATCGGCCAGTTTTTTAAGATCGGCAGTCCTTTTGTTTGATTGTATTCCTTTGATTCCGGAGCCTGTTAATATTACTTTCCATGAATTTCCACCGTCAAATGTTCTGATAACACCGTTTTCGCTGGCAACAAAACCGGTATCCGGGTTCATAAAGGTCACGAATTTTAAATCCTGATTTGCTCCAATATTTAATTCCTTTTTCTCCCAATCCATACCATCATTGAGCGATTTTAACACTGTACCTTTTTCACCTGCAACATAAACAACACTGGCATCGTAATTTCCACCATCATTTGTTATTGCATTAAGCAAAACCGGGGTGACTGTGCCCGTGGCATCAACCGAACCGAAATAAGTTTGCTCCCAACTTTCGCCCATACTTGTACTGCGATATATAGCATCATCATCTCCAACCGCAATAATTGTTTGTAAATTAGGATTTGTCCGTAATGAATTAAATTTTAATTCTTTCCCCGTTTGAGGGTTGCGCTCTCTCCACGTATTCCCGCCATCGAAGGTGGCAAAGATATTCCCCGCTTCATCAATGGTAAATAGTGTGTCGGCACTGAAAGCTGCCACATCAATCAGCGTTTGTTCTGTGCCACTTGGTATTTTTGTCCAGTTAGAGGGTACTTGTGAAAAAACAGCAAATGGGATTACAAACGCCAGAAATAGAACAAAGACTGCAATTAGGCTCTTTTTTTCTTTTTTCATTTTATAGGTTTTAAGGAATGTATTAGAAATATCTGTTGAGAAGTTATAATTATATAAGTGAACATGAACTATTAGTGATGATTCCCACCGCGCATCATTTTAAACAAATGAAGTACCCCCGGGAAAATGGCATCCATTGACTCAGATGCACCGTTTGTGGAACCAGGCAATGCAAGGACAAGTGTGTTACCGACTAACCCAGATACCGAACGTGACAACATGGAAAAAGGTGTGCGCATCTGGCCATAAGCGCGTATGGCTTCCTCAATCCCCGGAATTCGTTTTTCAATCATACTATCCAGCGCCTCGGGAGTAACATCGCGTGGCGAAAGGCCGGTGCCCCCGGTGATGATTACGATATTCAGGTTATTTTCCGAATATCTGAGTACGCGGTCCCGAATAATTTCGGCCTCATCCGGTATTACAATGTAGTCATCCACAACAATATCGTGTTGTTTCAGCTTTTTTACAATCGCCTTGCCGGAGCGGTCTTCTTTTTCACCTGCACTAATCGTATCGGAACAAACTATAACAGCAGCATGAAATTCTTCTCCCTCCTTAGTTTGCTTAAACTGGCTTTTACCTCCCTTTTTTTCGACCAGTGCAATTTTTTCAATCACAATAACCGGGTCGATGGGTTTAAGCATGTCGTAAACAGTAAGTGCGGCCACTGAAACAGCATGCATGGCTTCTACTTCAACGCCTGTTTTATAAATCGAATGGATTTCGGCTTCAATATGAATGGTCAATCCTTCTATGCGCAACCGGATATCGGCAAATTCAACAGGCAACGGATGGCAGTCGGGAATCATATCACTGGTTCTTTTAGCAGCAAAAAGCCCGGCAATTCGTGCTGCCTCAAAAATATCGCCTTTGGGAACACGTTTTTCCTTTATAGCCTGAATGGTTTCCGGCAGGCTTACTTTCACCTCTGCCTGTGCGATAGCTGTGCGTAATGTGTTGTTTTTATGCGAAATATTTATCATTAGTGCTGGTATTTATTATATAAACGTTTGCTCCAATCTTCTGTAAATCCTTTTCCCAGTCTCCTTAACGCAATGCTCTTCCAGCTTTCGGCAAGCGGGGCAATATGTGTCATTTCTTCCAGTAATTGCTTGTTTTGCGTGTCAATGTACAAAACATAAAGTAGTCTTCTTAAGGTCCATTCAGGCCAGTTGCGTTCAAGCAGCGTGAATGCGTCACCCGCCTGCAACCATCCTTCTTCCAGCACACGGTAATACCAGCCGGTGCGCAAGCTGTCCTGCACCATGAGCGACATATCCGGATGTCCGAACCTCAGGTTCAACTTCCAGCAGGGTTGCCGGGCCTGGCTGACCTCCAAAACAACTGAACCAACGTGGTATTTATCGCCGATGCAAACCGAAGATTCGTCCATCCCCACAGTAGATATGTTTTCTCCGAACCCGCCTTCACACAATACTTCGGGTTTTGAAATACCAGCTACATTTTTCCAATATTCGTAATGCTCAAAAGCATAATGATGAATGGCTTTATCCGGGCCACCGTGGTGTTTTTTATCGGCCTGATTGTCATTAACCAAACCTGTTTCAAGCACCTGCTCTCTTTTAAATGTGGCCTTTTTTTTAATAGCGCTTGGCACCCTTTCCGGTTCCAGTTGTTCAATTTTTCCTGTTAAAAGCGTAATAATCTTCATCGTTCAGGTATTTTTTTTCCACACGTGTTTATTTTTTCCGAGTAATTCACGGCCCCAAACCGGAAGTTCTGCTTTAATGCGTTCCACAATTTCGTTACAGGCATCTATGGTTTCTCTGCGGTGTGGTGCCGAGGTGAATACAAAAAAGCAAATTTCACCTGCATTTACCTGACCCAGGCTGTGGTAAATATGTATGCAGGTGACCGGATATTTTGCAAAAACCGCTTCCCTGATTTCATGCGCTTTTTCGATTGCCATTTCTTCGTAAGCAGTGTATTCAATGGCAGTAACTGTTCCTTCTTTTTTCTCATCGGCCCTCACCTGTCCCAAAAAAATGGCATGTGCGCCAATTTCGGTCTGAGAGGCATGTTTTTGAACCGACTCACTTATCTTAGCCGCCTGGATTGCTCCTTGTATAAAAATATTTTTTGGTTTTCGTTTCATCTAAATCAATTGTTTAACAGGAGAATCAGGATGTTCCACTCCACCTGTAACCGAATAAATACTGTTTCTCCTTAATATTTTTCGCAACTCCACTGCCGCCGGCCTGCTACGGATTCCATGCTGACAAAACAGGAATACCGATGTTTCCTCTGAAAATAATTCAGCCTTTTCTTCCAATTCACCATAAGGTATTTCAAGGCATTGGGAATTTGACCAGCGCGGCATTTCATCGGGTTCACGAATGTCAATAAAAACTGACGATTTTGGGTTTGAACTTACAAGAGCTTCTTTCCATCCGATGTCTGCAACTGTCAGGCAATCCACCGAATAATCGGTTTTCAGAAAAACCTCAAGCGTTTTCGGACGGTTTTTTTGTGCGTCTTCATTTGGAACCAAATCAATTTCATAAAAAGAATGGTCCTTCAAATTACAAAAAAGTACTTTATTGATAAGTGACTCACCGATTTCCGCAATCCACTTGATGGCTTCTGTTGCCTGCAATGTTCCGATAATACCCGGTAAAACGCCCAGTACACCGGCCTCTGAACAATTGGTAATTTCGCCGGGAGTCGGTATTTGTGGATACAAATCGCGGTAATTGGCACTTTCTTTACCGGCATTAAAAAGAGCAATCTGTCCTTCGAACCGGTATATTGCACCGTAAACCAGTGGTTTGCCAAATAAAACAGATGCATCGTTCAGCATGTACCGGGTAGAAAAATTATCGGATCCGTCAATTACAAGGTCGTATTTTGGGAGGATTACCGGTATGTTTTCTACCGTAAGGTACTCCTGGTACGCTTCAATTTGAATATCCGGAAAACGGTCGGCGATAAACCTTGCGGCCACAGATGCTTTGGGACTTCCTACATCATTGTGTCCAAAAAGTATCTGCCGGTTAAGATTGGTTGTTGTAACACAATCGCCATCGGCAATACCGATTGTCCCCACACCGGCTGCTGCCAGGTAGAGGATGGCAGGGCTGCCCAGACCACCAGCCCCAACCACAAGTACTTTCGCCGATTGCAATTTCTGTTGTCCTTTTTTTCCCAGTTCAGGTAGTATTATTTGTCGTTCAAAACGTTCCATATCCAAATTTTTATCCTCCTGAAAAAGGAGGTAAAAGTGCCACTTCTGCACCTTCATGCAGAGGTATATTTTCATGAACAATCTGTTTGTCAACAGCAAGGGCAAATTTAATCCCGTCCAGTTGGGGATATTTTTCAAACAACAAAGCAGTCAGTTGCTTCGTATCAATCACAAAAGGGATATCCAGGCTACTTTCCCCGGTTTTTTCAGCAACTACGCCAAACATTCTAACTTTAAGAAACTTATCTTTCATTTTAAGTAAACAATAATTTGACGGATGCAAACAGAAGCACCGAAGTTAAAAGGTATTTAAGTGTTTTTACATTAAAACGGAAAGCTCCGTTCCATGCGCCCAGCATTCCTGCTACAACAGTACCGGGCATAAGAAGCCATAATTCTGTTGAGATGGTCACTCCCAATGTGCCTGAACCCAGGAGGCCTGCCGTTGAATTCAGAAATATAAACAGGGCGCTCATGGCAGCGGTTTCACGAATAGAAGCCCAACCTGTAATCAGCAAAACCGGAGCAAGTATAATGCCCCCGCCAATACCAATTAATCCCGACAGAAAGCCGATGCCCGCCCCCAATAAAGGAGCCATCCAAATTTTTCGTTTTAATTTAACCCCTTCGGAAACAGAAAAAAGATTTAAAAAACGTGCAACGGGGAAGAGTAACAAAATCCCAAGGATTTTCTTGTATAGTACTGCATCAACAAACATGGTACCACCCAGAAATGCCGCAGGAATTGAAAAAAGAGCCAGCGACCAGAATATCCGGTTCTGAAAAGAGCAGGTTTTCCTGAAAGTAATAAATGCAAACCCCGAAACAATCATGTTCAGTATAAGCGCTGCGGGCCGTATTTGCAACGGATCGAAATGAAACAGGGCCAGCAGCATCAGATAACTGCTTGCCCCGCCGTGCCCCACCGATGCATAAAAAAATGCAGCCAAGGGCAACAGAATAAAAAGCAACATCCACGCAGTATCGTTCTGTAACATTTTTTTAAATTAGATAAACGTTAACCAACGTGCCGGCCTCAACAAAATCAACCTCTTCTTCAAGTTCAATAAAACAATCAGCGTTGGCAAAAGCAATGAGATTGAATGATTGCTGACCGCTGAGCAGTCGTATTTTCCCCTTTTCACGCAGTGCTTTCATAAAAAAAGTAAACCCTTTCTTTTTGGGACAACCTTCAGTCAATGGCATCTTCATATCGGGTAGCCAAACATCGTTGTGCCCCATACTAAATTTCAGGCAGGGTTTTATAAATTGATTGAAACAGCTGAAAACCGACGCCGGATTCCCCGGCAATGCAAATACCCATTTATCTCTATATTTCCCTGCATAAAATGGTTTCCCGGGCCGTTGTTTCAATTTATAGAAAAGTTCACTTACTCCAATTTTGGCAAGGCTTGTTTTTACAAAATCATAATCACCCACCGAAATACCTCCACTAATAATAATAGCATCGCTCTTTTCCAACTCCTTCTCTATGAGTTTTCGCAGTTGTGGTTCATTATCGGCAGCCCTGTGCGTGCTTATTTTTTTTATGCCCAACCGGTTGAACGCTGCCTCCAGCATGGGTCCGTTGCTATTGTAAATTTTACCATGCTGCAAAAGTTCACCAGGTTCGCACAGCTCGTTTCCGGTGACTATGACGGAAACTTCCAGGGGTGAATATATCTCCACAGACGGAATACCCACCGATGCAAGCAAGCCAATGTTACCGGGAGTTAGCGCTGATCCGGCATTCAATATTCGCTCCCCTGCTTTAACCTGGCTCCCGGCATAACGTACATTAGTACCTTTTGTAATTCCGCTAAAAAGGAAATGAATAGTATTGTTGTTACGTTCAATTAATTCCTGCGGAATAACGGTATCGACTCCCTCCGGCATTGGCGATCCGGTGAAAATGCGGGCTGCTTCACCTTCGTTCAAACAACAGGATTGAAACGTTCCTGCCGGAATTTCCGTTACTACATTCCAGTAATCGCGGTGTCCATTGTAAGCAACTGCATATCCATCCATGGCCGAATTATCAAATGAAGGCACATCTACAGGAGAAATAATCTCACTACAAGTTATATAGCCAGCCGCTTCTGCTACAGGCACTTTAAAACATTTTCCCCGCTGCGTATTATCCGCTAATATTTTTCGTGCTTCGTTTACCGAAATCATAATTGTTTTATCCTCCAATTTGAATCATACTTCTATTTTTAACTTTTTCCGGTTTTATTTTTCTATATCCGTTCACAAACTGCCCTCCCATTATTTCATCTTTTTTATGAATAGAATCCCTTATAAGGGTTTCAATTGACGCACCGGTACGATATGCTTCTAAAATATCAATTTCATCTTTTCCAAAAATACAATTTTTCATTTTCCCGTCGGCAGTAAGTCTCATACGGTTACACTCTCCACAAAAATGATCACTCATGGTGGTGATAAAAGCAATGGTTCCCCGGTAACCAATCACTTTATATTTTTTGGCGGTAGCATGCGGTTCATCTTTTAACTTTACAAGGTCATGTTTCTGATTTACTCTTTCCAGTAACTGCTGTGCAGTGATGACCTTGTTGTTTTTCCAGTGGTTTCCAGAAAAAGGCATAAACTCTATAAACCTAACGTGCAAGGGATGTTCGCGGGTTAGAGCGATAAAATCGAACAATTCTTTTTCAATAACACCGGATATCGCCACAGTGTTTATTTTTACCCGTATGTCATTTTCAAGCAAGAGAAGAATATTTTCCCATACCTGCCGAAAAGCATCGCGCCGGGTGATATGGGCAAAAACTTCAGGTTTTAAGGAATCGATACTCACATTCACAGAAGTTATTCCTGCGTTTTTGAAAAGTCCGATAAATTTACGCAGTCTTGCTCCGTTGGTAGTGAGTGTTAGCTCAACCGGCAAGGTGGCCAGTCGTTCAATAATTTCTTCTACCCCGGGTCTGACTAGTGGTTCGCCGCCAGTGAGCCGAATTTTATTTACACCGAGGTTCACAAAAATTTTGGCAATTTCTTCTATTTCATACGGATGCATCAGTTTTTCTTCCGGCATACGATGTATCTTGTTATTGGGCATACAGTAACTGCATCGGAAATTGCAATTGTCTGTCAACGAAATGCGGAGGTAGCTATGTATTCTTTTGAATTGGTCAATCAGCATATTCTTTCTTTTAATTTCTTTGTTTTTTGTAGTTCCATATTACCAATTGATAAGGTCGCCACAAATAGGCAAACGGATAAACCAGAAAATGCATAAACCGGGTAAAAGGGATCATTCCAACCATAACGAATGCCGAAATTATATGAAGCTGGATTATAAAAGGAAGCTGGGTAACGGCGGCAACATCAGGATTAAGCTTAAATATAGAATACAGGTAAGGCGTTAATACCATTGCAAACCACGACGAACCCCAGCGGAAGAAAAAGGCAGTCCACAAACCAGTAACTACCTGCACCAAAAGCAGCATGTAAACAAAAATATCCATGTATGTTGTTACCACGTGGAGTCTTTTGGTTTTGATACGCCTGACTATAAGCAAAATCAGTCCCGTTAGTACCATCAAGCCGAAAGCAAAGGCAGTGATTTCAAGGATGTGCAAACGCAGCGGTACCCTGTTCCATGCCAGCACGGCACGCGGGGTAAGAAAAGCGGCAAGATGCCCGAAAAACAGAAAAATAATCCCCCAGTGAAACGGTCTGTTTCCGTAATACAACTGGTTGCTTTCGAGAAACTGACTGGAGAGCGAGGAAACCTGAAAACCTGCAAAACGGTACCTGTAAATACTTCCAAGCAGTAATGAAAGAATTGCAAGGTAGGGCAACACTACAAAAAAGAAAATCCCGTTCATATCATCTATTTTAAAATTTTAACAGTTTCTACTTTATATTTCTCCATTGCGGGAGACATTCAAAACTTTTTGCTTTTTCCTGCGAACTGAAATTGAATTTTTCAAATTCCGAATCGGGAAAATCGCTTTCCATTATTCTCAGCAAAACTTCAAGCATTCCTTTATACACACTACCGTCCGTTTGAAACGACTTAATCATCTGTTCCAGGGCGGGTATCATCATTGAAACTACCAGTTCCTCTGCAAAGACTTTATTTTTTAATTTTGGTAAGAGCGCAAGCATATTGGGCAGATGATCCGGAAGTTCACTGCCACAATCATTTCCGGCATTTTTCTGTTCTTTTTTCATATTGGCCAGAAACACGCCACGGTTATAATCTTCACCGTAAAGCACATATCCGATATCTAAAAAACAGAGGGCCTGCACGTCGAATGTAGCAATATAGTATTCCTGCTGTGCTGCAATGGTTTTTTTCTGAATGTGTTTAATAAATGTTTCAAGTTTTGGGTTCAGCTCAGGTACTATGTTCCAAATAATTTCCTGCCACCCTTCAATAAAATTTTCTCTCTGTGGAGCGGGATACCTGAAAACTTCGGCCAAAGCAGCATAATGTTTTAAATTCTTCATCATTACAATCCTCGTTTTGGTTTTTTCATAAATCCGAAGCCGGTGCTTCCTCTGTGTATGTGCGTTTCTTCCATCATTTCGATGGCCTCTTCGCGATGGGCCGCCGGAATAACAAACCGGTCTTCCAGTTTGGCCAGAGAAGTAAGCCGGTAAATGTCGTCGGCAATTTCTGCCGTCAAACCTGTTTCGAGAAAAGCTTTTTCCACCTCTTCCCGGCTTATATCCCCAACTGTCACCTGCCGCCTGTGCGTCCGCACATTCATCAACTTTTTTAGAATATTCCCTATAACGATTACATTGCCTGCACTGAACATACTGGCCAGGTATTTCATCGGAAGCCTCGGGTTACCCATATCATCCCAAAGCGAAGTCCCCACAGAATTATATTTGTTGTCGTCGTTCATTTGCGCCATGGCCGGAAGCAGAGGCATTACATAAAACAGGCTGGGCAGTGTTCTGAACTCCGGATGAAGCGGCAGTGCCAGTCCCCATTCTTTTACATATTTCCATACCGGCGATTTTTGGGCTGCCTGTATGGTTGAATCGGCAATGCCGCATTTTTTTGCTCTGGCAATCACTTCCGGGTCATTCGGGTCAAGGTACATATCAAGTTGCTTGTTTATCAAATCTTTTTCATCGCAGGAGGCCACTTCATGAATCCGGTCGGCATCGTACAACATTACGCCCAGATAGCGAATACGACCTACGCATGAGTGCATACAGGCAGGAGCTTGACCGGTTTCGAGTCTCGGATAACAAAGAATGCACTTTTCCGATTTTCCGGTATGCCAGTTGTAATACACTTTTTTGTAGGGGCAGGCTGTGATACACATCCTCCATGCCCGGCAACGGTCCTGGTTCACCAGGACAATACCATCTTCTCCTCTTTTGTAAATAGCGCCCGACGGACAGGCAGCCACACAGGCTGCATTGAGGCAGTGATTGCAGATGCGTGGCAGGTAAAACATCACCATTTGTTCCAACTGAAACATAGCCTCCCGCTCAGCTGGCGACAAATCTTTCATATTTACATAGTTCCGGGCATACTCGCGCGAACCTCCCAAATCATCGTCCCAGTTGGGTCCTGATTTTGGTGTCATTTTTTCACCTGTAATCATCGAAACCGGTTCGGCAGTGGGTTGGTCATCGCCTTCGGGCGAATCGAGCAGTTTTTCGTACTGGTAATTCCACGGTTCGTAATAATCATCCATAGTGGGCATGTGGGTATTGTGGAAAAGCTTTTTCAGCCCTTTGATTTTCCCTGCACCTTTCAGTTCGATAGATTTGCTGTTTTTCTCCCAGCCTCCTTTATACATTTCCTGGTCTTCCCATTTTTTTGGATATCCGGTGCCTGGTTTTGTTTCCACGTTGTTCCACCACATGTATTCGGCGCCTTTTCGGTCGGTCCATGTGTTTTTACAGGCAATGGAACATGTGTGGCAGCCAATGCACTTATCAAGATGGAAAACCATTGAAACTTGTGATCGTATATTCATAATTCCTTTTTTTTTCTGATTAAAAATTCACCTGTTCCATTTTTTTTACATAAACAAAAGTATCGCGATTAACGCCAACCGGCCCCCAATAATTGATGTGATAGGTAAACTGGCCATAGCCACCCACCAGCAAATTAGGCTTCAGATGCACGCGGGTAAGGCTGTTGTGCCCGCCGGCCCTCCGGTTTCCGCGGCTGGGCGATTTGGGAACAGAATAGGTTCGCTCCGGCGAGTGGTAAACTATACATATTCCATTAGGAATACGGGAACTCACACAGGCACGGGTACAATAAACCCCGTTGTCGTTCAGTACTTCCACCCAGTCATTATCTTTGACTCCCATATCTTCCGCATCTTTTTCGCTCAGCCAGCAAGGTTCCATTCCGCGCGACAGGGTAAGCATACGCAGCGTATCGCCGTATGTGGAATGGATGTGCCATTTACCATGAGGCGTCAGTACATTCAGTAATTTGGCTGAACCGTCTTTTACGGTTTTACGCAATTCGCCGTAAAGTTCCGGACGCGGGGAAGGTTTATATGTGGGTAAATGTTCACCAAAAAGAATATATCCCTGGTGGTCGAGGTAAAAATGTTGCCGTCCGGTAAGGGTTCGCCAGGGTACCAGGTATTCTATATTATACGAAAAGGCAGAATAAGCCCTGCCGTTTTCATTTAATCCCGACCAAATGGGAGAGTTAAGCAAGCGGTGTGGTTGAGCCTGCAAATCTTTATAAGAATAGGAAGTGTCATTGTTCGTTGGCCGAAGCTTACTTAAATCGAGTCCCGTATTTTTCTCGGCTGTCTGGTAAGCTCTTTCACTCAACCTTCCGTTTGTTAATGAAGAAAGTAGGAGCACTGCATCAATGGCTTCCACATCATCTTTTATGGAAGGATATTTTTTGCTTTCTATGGTATTTATCCGTTTCTCGCCATTCAGCATTTTTTCATAGTAATCATCAACCTGGAAAGAGGTACCATGCGCACCCACTCCGTTTTTCACGTTATCGCCCAGGCTTATAAAGCGGTTGTACAACTGTGTGTAATCCCTTTCAACAGTTACAATGTTGTGCATGGTTTTGCCGGGAATGGGTTCACATTCCCCGTTAAACCAATCTTTAATTTCCGTTTGTGAAATTTCACCACGCGAATCATGACCGATCGGCATATTCACAATATCGATTTTCGTTTCGGGCAAATGCTCTTTGGCTGTTTCGCTGGTAACCCGTGCAATTTCGCGAAAAATTTCCCAGTCGGTTTTTGATTCCCAAACCGGTGGAATAGCAGCCGACAGTGGGTGAATAAAAGAATGCATGTCTGTGCTGTTCAGGTCAGCCTTTTCGTACCACGAAGCAGCCGGGAGAACAATATCGGAATAAAGTGCGGAGGTGTCTATCCTGAAATTCAAATCCACCACCAGATCCATTTTTCCTTCTGGTGCATACTCTTTCCATTCAATTTCTTTTACGAATTCTTTTGCCACCTCATCAGAAATTTCGTTGTGATGGGTTCCAAGATAATGTTTCAGGAAATATTCATGACCTTTGGCACTCGCCATTAATGCATTACCCCGCCAGATATACCAGACCCGAGGGAAATTTTCTTCCTCATCGGGTTGGTTCACCGAATATTTTAATTCTCCTGATTTTAATTGATTGATAATGTAATCCTGAATTTCTTTTGTTTCGGTTGCACCTGCTTTTTTGGCTTCTTCCGCAATATCGAACGAATTTTTGTTGTATTGGGGGAAAAACGGCATCCAGCCGTTTCGCACCGATTTGGCAATAAGATCGGCTGAGTGTTGCGAAGAAAAGTCGTTTTTGGGCACCGCATTGTAATCTGCCTGGTTTCCGTCGTACCGCCATTGATCGGAGTGAATGTAATGCCAGATGGGCGTTTGCTGAAAACGCGGCGGGATTTTCCAGTCTTTGCCCGACATGATGGTTCCCCACGAATCCTGCGGGGCCAGCTTTTCCTGTCCTACATAATGGTTCATTCCACCGCCGTTTACACCGATACAACCCGTAAGCATGAGCGACATGGTCGCAGCACGGTAAATCAGGTTGCTGTGATACCAGTGGTTAATTCCTGCCCCTATGATTACCATGCACTTGCCGTTTGTGGCTTTGGCTGTATTGTACCATTCGCGGGCAAAACGGATCACTGTATCCGCACTGATACCTGTGTAAATTTCCTGCCAGGCAGGCGTGTAAACTGCATCAGCATCTTTAAATCCGTTTGGAAAATCACCTTCAAGTCCCCGGTCAATGCCGTATTGCGCCATCATTAAATCGTAAACTGTGGTATAGGCTACTTTTCCATTTTCAGTTTTAAGATAGCGCACCGGCACCCCGCGATTGATGGCTTGTTTTTTGTCAAAACGGGTAAATTCAACCTGAAGAATTTCATCGTTTTTATCCAGAAGGCTGAGTAACGGACTATAATCGTCTCCGGTTTCGCCATCCTTATATTGCAGGTTCCAGTTTCCTTTCTTTTGCTGCCAGCGGTGTCCCGAACTGCCTCGCGGACAAACAAATTCGCCAGTGTTTTCATCGATGTTCAGGAACTTCCAGTCGCCGTTTTCAATTGTTGCGTACTTTTTCAAAAGATTCGCTCTCAGCAATCTTCCCGGAACATACTTGTCGCCTTCTTTATCGAGCTGCACCAAAAAAGGTGAATCGGTGTATTTTTTTGTATAATCGATAAAATAAGGAACTTGTTGTTCTGCGTGTGCTTCTTTCAAAATTACGTGGGTTACCGCCATCCAGAATGCGCCATCCTGGCCGGCATGAACCGGCACCCACTGGTCGGCATACTTGGCAACCATGCTAAAATCAGGTGAGAATACCACGGTTTTAGTTCCGTTGTGCCGCGATTCGGAAAAAAAATGTACATCGGGCGTCCGGGTCATTCCCAGATTGGCGCCCATTACGGCAACAAATTTGGCATTGTACCAGTCGGCGCTTTCGCCCACGTCGGTTTGTTCTCCCCAGATTTCGGGGAATGAGTTGGGTAAATCGCAGTACCAGTCATAAAAACTCAGGTTCACACCGCCAAACAGTTGCAAAAACCGGGAGCCGGCTGCAAAGCTCATCATCGACATAGCCGGGATAGGGGAGAAGCCCACCACGCGATCGGGACCGTATTTTTTTGCGGTGTAAATATTGGCTGCACCAATAATCTCTAGTGCTTCATCCCAGGATATGCGGCGCAATCCTCCTTTTCCACGGGCTTTCTGGTAACGTTTACGCTTTTCCGGGTCTTGTTGAATATTTCGCCAGGCCAGCATTGCATCACCGGTCTTTTCCTTTTCGGCCCGGAACAGGTCGATTAAAGTGCCGCGAATCATAGGGTACTTTACCCGTACCGGACTGTACAAATACCACGAAAACGAAATGCCCCGCTGACAACCGCGTGGTTCGTAATGGGGCAGACTGCTTTCCAGTAAAGGATAATCGAGCGCCTGCGATTCCCAAACCACAATTCCGTCTTTTACATGAATATTCCAACTACAACCGCCTGTACAATTTACCCCGTGGGTGCTACGTACCGTTTTATCGTGTTGAAAGCGGTTTCGGTAAAATTCTTCCCACTGCCGGGCTTTGGGAGAAATCATATCTTTAATCCAACTCATAGAATTTGGTTTTTATTATATATGAAACTACAATTCATTTTACAATTATGACGGGAGTTTCCTGTGATCGTAAAGTACGTAAAGATGCACAAGTAAAAATATGGCCAGAACCAGGCTTAATACAAAAAAGATGGGTCCGTCTTTTGACGTTTGTGGCTTTTCGGCATACCGATCGTTTGTGAAATGAAGCATGGCGGTTATGGCTTCTTTTTCATCGTCAGTTAAATTTTTATTGCGAAGCGCCACATTCATGGCAGGAAACGGTGGATTGGTTAAGATAGCTTGAATACCGGCTTCTCCCAAACGGTCGTATGAAACTGTCAGATCAAAACTCAATTTTCCACCGCCAATCAGTGATGCATCCTGAATGTAATGACAGGCATTGCAGGAGGAAGCACCATTGGCAAATTTTTCATAGCCGTAAAATAATGCCTTGCCTTTTATTAATAGATCGGATGAATAGGAAACAGCCGCTAATTCTGATGAAGTATCCGGGAGCTGTTGTTCGGCAGGTGCTACTGCTGTCGGTGTTCCACTACTTGTTTGTTCAATATAGCTCAGGATACTCTGAATTTCATCATCGCTCATATTATTATCCGGCATCGGAATTTTGTTGTATTCTTCAAAAAGCGTAATTGCCAGCGAGTCACCTGCACTTACCATTTTTTGCGATGCACGGATGAATTGAATCAGCCAGTCCTGCTCTCTTTTTTCATTAATCCCTGCCAAATCAGGGCCGATTAATCTACCTCCGTTAATCGTGTGGCAGGCTTTGCAAGTGCTGTTAAACAATTCTTCTCCGGTGCTTTGACCTTTGAGCAAAAAACTTTGGAACAACAACCACACAATTGCAGAAAAAAGTATTAGTTTTCTCATGGTGCATAAAGCTTGATGTTTTTGATGAGGTGAAAATAAAAAAAAATAATGGACAAAAAACTCCTTTTGTCAATAAAATTTAATTTTTTGTATTTTTATCGATATTTGTTCATAATATATTTTTCTAATGAAAGCCATTTTTATCATTTCGGGTGAAAAGAAAACGGGAAAAACATACTTATTGCAACAGTTGATTTCCGTTTTAGCTGATACGGGATACAACCTAAAAGGTTTTTATGCCCGGCATAATGAAACAGCAGACAGCTACTCAATAAAAAATATTAAGTCGCATAAAGAAATCATGCTTATGACCAGAACCGGTCCACCGGAAGTTAAACCTGGACATTTTCAAATTAACGAATCAGGAATCCAGGCTGGAACAAGGTGGCTGGAACCTGATGAAAATGATGATACTTCCATTCTTGTTTTGGATGAAATTGGTTATTATGAACTAAACGGGATGGTTTGGCACGAATTGTTTTCAAATGCGGTTAATTCGCCAAAACCACTTATTTTTACCACTAAAACAAGATATCTTTCTGAAATAATCAGTAAATGGAGAATTCATCCCGCAGCAGTTTTCTATCCGCTTGAATTTTTATCCTCTGAGAAAATTGCAAAACAAATTATTCAAACAATAAAACTTTATGAAAGAGATAGTTTTTAAATTTAGTGCTTGAAGGGACAACCATGAAATCTGAAGTTACAGGAATAATACTGGCAGGAGGACAAAGCAAACGAATGGGAACCAACAAGGCGTTTGTCCGGTTAAACGAGAAACCTCTTATTGATTATTCGCTGGATATATTAAGAGAGGTTACGCCACATATTATTTTGAGTGTTGGTTCTGAACCGTTTCGCTATAAAAATTTGCCAGTTGTTAAAGATGTTTACCCGGGTTGTGGTCCGATGGGGGGAATTTATTCTGCACTTCGATATTCCAACACCGATTTGAACCTGGTTCTTTCGTGCGACTTACCTTTTGTGCCGGCTGACCTTTTAAAATTCCTAACTGAAGAAGCCCGGAACGATGATGCTGATGTCACCCTTCCTGTTGACGAGCATGGCTACTGGCAAACTTTATGTGCTGTTTACCGGAAAAGCATTCTGCCTAAGATGGAAGAAGCTGTTATTCAGAAAAATCTTAAACTAAAAATGATTGTTTCGAATGTCAAATCAAGGATAATACCAGTAGGGAAGACGCATAAATATTACCAGTCCGATGCCTTCCTAAACATGAACACTCCCGAGGATGTTTTTAAACAAACAAAAAAACAATGGCTATAAACCAAATAGAATCAAAATGGATAAAAGCTTCAGTACTGGCTGGCCTGTGGGCCGGAATTGAAATTGTTGCCGGAAGTTTTTTGCACAACCTTAAAATTCCTTTTTCCGGAACTTTTCTAACGCTGATATCCATTATGCTGGTTATCGGTATTTTTCAAATTTGGAAACAACCGGGAATTATCTGGCGTGCAGGAATAATAACTGCACTTATGAAATCAATCTCGCCAAGCGCGGTGATTCTTGGGCCAATGATTGCCATTGCCATGGAAGGTTTTATTCTGGAATTTTCAATCAGGATGATTGGGAAAAACTTTTTGGGTTATTTTATTGCCGGAGCCTTAACTATGTTGGGAGCACTGATGCATAAAATAATCCATCTTTTTGTGCTCTACGGATGGGATATTTTCAAAATTTACGAAGAGATGTTCCGGTTTGCGGTGCTGAAAATGGGTTTGCCCGATGCCAGGCCCGTTTATGTTGTTACGGCGCTTTTTCTAATTTATGGTGTGTTGGGATTACTTGCTGCATTTGCAGGCTGGTTCATCGGAAGTCGTGCCGTGGAGGAACAGAACAGCGAATTACCGACTTTGAATAAAGATACTATTTGGAAAAAGTGGGAATCAACCGATGCTGAAACAAATTATTCACCCGGTTTACTTATCCTGCATATTATACTAATTCCCCTCCTGCTTTTCAGTTTGTCAAAATTATCCTCTGGTTTAGCACTGTTGATTGTTTTGCCTTATTTGGCTTTTGTTGCATGGAGGTACCATATCGCTGTCAGAAGAATGAAAAAATGGCTGTTTTGGATGCAGTTACTTATTATTCTTGCGTTGGCCTGGTTTTTTGGAAAATCCTCGTCAGCCGGAATGGAAGGAAGACTTGAAGCACTTTCTCTGGGATTTTCTATGGTACTCCGGGCGCTGGTGGTTGTAATGGGATTCTCCGGACTTAGCACCGAATTGCGGGGGCCGGTTATGCAACGGCTCTTTTTTAAAACAGGATTTAAGCAACTTTACCTTTCCATAAACAACGCGTTCAGTATTTTACCCGCTATAATTGACGATATGGCTAACCCGGGGCAGTTTATCCGTAATCCAATACGCTCCATTGCTCTGAGCTTGCAATATGTAAACAGTTGGCATCGGCACTTAATTTATTCAATTTCAAAAAATGAAACGAATATTTAAAATGTTTACACCCACAGGATGATGATTAAAATGCATGCGGATGGGTAAGCTGTTTATTTCCCGATAACTGAATAAATAAATTCATCGATAGTGGTGGGTTTCAAGCCAAACTTTTCAATACTGAAGTTTTTATCCATTGTTTCATTCGATTTTTCAAAATGGATCGTAAGTTCCATTATACGTGCAATGCCGGGGTGAAATGGTTTTAGCAGTACTGAAAACACTTTGAGCATTGAAGTTGGTACATGACTGATTTTTGGATTAATTTTTAATGCGTTACCAAAGCGTTCTGCTACCTGGTTGCGTGAGAGATTTTCAGGTCCGCCAATATTAATTGCTTTACAAAAAAAATCTTCGTTTAAAACCATCAACTCCAGGGCAGACACAATATCTTTAACCGCAATAAAATTCAGCGGATTGGTTCCGCTACCTAAAATGGTTACTTTTCCTTTATCTACAATATTTTTACCTAAAAGATTATAAACATGCCATTCCATAAAAGCGGGCAACCGAAGTACGGTATAATTTAATCCGCTACTTTTCAGGTATTGTTCAATTTTGTATTTCGTCCGGTAAAAATCAACAGGATGATTCTCAGATACATTTACAGCAGAAGTATAAATAAACTGTTTCACTCCGCTACTTTTCGCTTCATCAATCAGTCGTCTGTGCCCTGTGTCATCCACATTTTCAGACCTGTTTTTACCTTTGCCAAGCATACCGTGTGCGGCGGTAAGCACCACGTCAACTCCATTGAAAATGTTTCTTACATCTTCCGGTTTCGTAATATCGCCGGTAACCACGTTCGCGCCGGCTTTTTCAAGTTCGGTAGCTTTGTTTCGGTCCCTTACCAAAACAGAAACTTTAAATCCCTCATTCAGGAAGAATTTTGCCGCGGCGCTTCCCAAAACGCCGTTTCCACCAACAATAAAAAGATGTGTCATTGTTTTAAATTTATTATTCATGATTAAACACCAAATTTAAGAGCTCCTTATATTCCGGCCTGTTTGGAAACTGCAAGACCAGTTTTTGGGCAAATTCTCTGGCTTGATCTTTATCTCCTTCCTGTAAGTAAAAATGGGCAATGGCATACAACAATCGTTCGTTATCCGGATTGTTTTTTAATCCTTCGAGAAAAGCTTTCTCTGCCTTTGTTACCTCATTTTGTTGCTGGTAAAGCAATCCCAGATTGTAGTAGGCCGGGGCATTTTGATTGTTTATTTCCGTACATTTTTCCAAATAAAAGATGGCCGAATCCGGTCGGTTCATTTCGGCATATACTAATCCAAGCGAATACCAGGCATGATCGTAACCCGGTTCCTGTTCTGTTACTTTTTTTAGTAATGTCGCTGCTTTTTGATTTTGATTCTGTGCGTTGTAAATAATAGCAAGGTTCAGACGTGCCATGTTCTGATAGTTATCTTTTTCCAGGGTTTCTTCATAAAACTTCTGTGCCATTCCGGTTTTACCCAACCTGTGGTAATACTGTGCCATAACTAATTTTTGGGAAGGAAAATCCGCATTGGTTTTATGTGTGCTAAAAAATTCTTCGTTTACTTTATTATACTGCGAAACCGCATCGGAAGAGCCGGTTGAAACATTGATGCCGGCAAGTGCAGTAAAGGCTGCAAGGCGAACTACCCGTGCGGTATCGAAAAGCATTTGCATCAGATGTTCTTTATGCTCTTCGGGATTATACATGTTTAATCCTTCCACTGCCGTACGCCGGACCAAAACCGATGGATGCTCAAACGAGTTGAGCAAAACCTTCCGGGCTTCCGGTCCGCCATAGTATTCGAGATAATACACCGCCGTAGCTTTGGCAATATCAGAAATGGTATCGGTATTCACAAGGTGTGCGATTTCTGCCGGGGAAGATTCATGATTGGCCGCTTTCAGCAAAACTTCTGAAAAATGAAATTCGCGTTTCTCTCCATACCACTCATTTACCCAACCGGCTGCCCACTGTGCCGACTGGTCGTTATGGCATTTATTGCAGGCATTGGGCACATCGTATTTCACACTTAAATCGGGGCGTGGAACACGGAAGCTGTGATCGGGCCGGTAATCGTTTACCATGTAATACCGCCCGGGCATGTGGCAACTTTCGCATTGTGCGCCTTCACTGCCCGGTTCGTGAAAATGGTGCTTTTTGTTGTCATAGACTCTGAAATCGTGACACTGGTAACAAAGCTGGTTGCCGGGCAGTTTCCGTTCGTAGGTATGTGGATCGTGGCAATCAGTGCAGCGCACGCCTTCCCTATACATTCTGCTTTGGGTAAATGAACCCCAAACATATACTTCATCCAAAATTTGTCCATCGGCATAGTAGAGGCCGGGGCGTAAAATATCGGGACTGTACTGCTGCATCCAGTGTTCATCGTGATTGAAACGGTTGTTTAACTGTGACCTCCGGGAATGGCACCTTGCGCAAAATTGCATTTGTTCATCCACTTGTGAATTTTGGCCCAAATAAACTTCCCCGAAAACGGCACCGGAATCAGGATACATTTTCGAAAGCCTGACATGCTCGCTGCCCGGTCCGTGGCACGACTCACAAGATACGTTTATCTCGTCGAATGTTGTTTGGTAACTGTTGGTTGCTTCGTTATAGTTTTTTTGCAGGTTGGTGGAATGGCAATCGGCGCACATGTTGTTCCAGGTTTGCGAACCTCCCGACCAGTGCAGCCATTCGCTGTGATGAATCTCCAAATCGGGGTACAAATCGAACCATTTGTTTTCGTGGCTGTCCCAGGCAATATGCGTACACTGAAAACGGCCATCAGGAAATTCTATCAAATATTGCTGAAGCGGGTAGTAACCAAAAGTATAAACCACCTTAAAGGTATCGGGATGACCTTCTCTGTTTTCCAAAACCATGTAAAAGGAGCTGTCTTTTTTAAACATCTTATTGGTAAAACTTTTGCTTTTGAAAGTATAGTTATTAAAATCCCCAAGTACGGTTTCTTCATCTGCAACCTGCATTGCTTTGTAATGATCGGATTTTTTCCAGTCTTCGTATTCGAATTCATGGCATTCTTTACAGAGTTGGCTGCCAACAAAATGCGATTGTTGAGAAGCTTGAAACGGTACACGTGCATTTTCTTTTTGACCATTTAAAATATGGAAAAGTATCCAGACTGAAATCGTTAAAATTACAACTAGTAAAAGCAGAAGATATTTCTTTTTATGCAGGAATTTCATTAACGCTTTCTTATCCTTTGATTTTGAAAATTGCAAAAACTTTAAGTCTTTTTCTCATTAGCATTAAGTGCTTATTTTACATGCCTTTGATATAAAATTTCAAGAAAATTATTAATGCTATTTTTGAAAAAAACGTTGATGTTAATTTTATTGCATAACTCTTCTACCTGCTTTTTTTGAATATCGCTCAATGCTTCTTCTGCCATGGGATACAGCATATTATCTTCTTTGTAAATGTGACTTTGAAGCAAATGTCCGTAACCACTGGCATTTTCTGTTAATTTGTGAACATTATTTCGGTAAAGTGCATCTTCCATTCCTTTAACATATCGCCTTCCTTCCTCATGTTCATGCAACATCACGGGAATAGGATCGCAGTGCATTTTTGCCGCTTTACCAAGTATTACCTTAAAAAGAATATCTTCTTCTTTTATATGGTGAAAACCATCGGCATAGTTTTTAATGAAATAAATTACATTACGAAAAAAATTGTGGTCAATTACCTCACCATTTTTCATATGTTCACATTCTTCCAACATCACTTCGATTACATTTAAAATAATTTGATGCTCTTCGGATAAGATAGTTGTAATGTTTTTCATGTACTAATTTTTAACTATTAACTTTAAAAAAAAATAATCTGTTTTTCAAAGAATTGTTTTTCGTTTAATGGGCCTACATATCGATTTTAATAGTATCTACCATTCGCTTATAATTTTGTCACCTTTATAATTTTTCTTTTCCCTACAACCTATAAGAACTTTGCATCTTTTAAAATTTATATTTCTTCGACTCTTCATTGGTCAAGAATAAACGAAGTGCAGGTTTTCAGAGCAGCACACTATCAACCTGAACAAAGACTTATGAGAAGCATAAACATTTTATTTTAGCCCATTTAGCCCGCATTACACTTATCCAATGATGTATCCTGATTTTCTTCATTTTCATTAACTTGACATTGCCTTGAGATTTCGCATCGTGTCAGCTGCAACGTCTTTATTATAGTCATTGACAAGTCCAGGGAGTCTAAACAAATCAATTAACCACCAAATTAAAAAACCACCACCTGTAATCCAAAACACTATTTGAAGTCCCCATTTTCTGAGGTAACCATAATGCATTGCTAAAATCACAATTAAAAAAAGATAGGCAATTCCAAGAGATTTTGCCTTTCTTTTATACTCTTCCACAAATTCTTCTTGTTTCTGAGCATTCATTTTCGCCAATTCATTTTTTACCATTGAGGGTAAGTTGTCTGCAACTGAGGCTGAGATGTAAAGTTTGGATTCTTGTTCCATTTTAATTTATTTATTTAGTTAATTCCTACTCGTAAGGTTTTTCGGATACACCCCGTTTAAATGGTCTTCGGCTCCTTAGTTATTTTTATTGATTTCTATTTCATTCTGTAAGTTTGAAAGCGTAAATATAATTTGCCCCATTTCGTTAAAGAACAGTGGAATGTGGTTTTCATCGGGCAAAACCAGCTTATGCTTAATAAGTTTGTTAAAATTCTTTTTTATGATTGTCGGATGTATTACCTAAATCGGTATCTTTAGAAATTACCAACAGGAAACAATAATGAATTTACTCAATTTTATATCCCAATACCCTGACGAAGAGAGCTGTAGGCTAAAGCTTAAAGCAATCAGAGATAAGGAAGGGGTTGTTTGCGGCCGTTGTGGCAGCAGGGACCACTATTGGAAAAGTGACAAGTGGCAATATGAGTGTAAGCATTGCAAGAGAAGGACAACACTACGTAGCGGAACGATTATGCATGGCTCCCAGTTACCGCTTCGTTATTGGTTCGTGGCCATGCACCTTCTTACTTCTACAAAGAAAAGTTTTTCTGCTCTTGAGCTTCAGCGACAATTGGGGCATAAATACTATGAACCGATTTGGGCAATGCTTCACAAATTACGTTTGGCTATGGGGAAAAGAGATAGCCAATATTCACTATCCGGCCAAATAGAATTAGATGAAGGATTTTTTTCTACTGAAGTAAATTCGGAAGAAAAGGAAAATCCTCGAAAACGAGGAAGGGGCAGTCAAAAGATGACCAAGGTGTTGGTAATGGCTGAAAGTAAAGAAGTTGAAGGGAAGACCACAAAGAAGGGGAAGCCACGAAAAGTGGGCTTTATAAAAATGCAGGTAATCCCAAATCTTGAAGCTGAAACGATAAACGAACAGGTGCGAACCAATATTTCTAAAGAATCCACATTAATAACCGATGATTCTACATCTTATACCGGGTTAAGGAAACTTGTTGAGAAGCACCAGGCTCAGGTAATACCGAAAAAACAGGTTGGTGAGATTTTACCTTGGGTACACCTTGCTATCAGCAATGCAAAAAGAATTTCCGTGCCGCTTTTAAATGCTACCACCTGACAGGATAAAACGGTACCAGGGTTTGTTTATTTCTTTATTGACAATACTTCCATGAAGGGTTTTATAAGTTAATACCGGCCGGATTTTTTTCGATTCGGAAACAGAACTTGTTTTTTTAACAACTATCGGGTAATACGAGCCTGCAGGTGCTGCCCGCCTGTTTTTGAACCGGTTCGATGCCGGTTTAAAAACAAAACAGCGCCAGGAAACAAATCCTGACGCCGTTAAAACAACCATCGGTACAAAACTTCGCCCTTGGTTGCTGCCCGCCTTTATGGGTTTATTGCTCATATTCTTGCTGTAACAGTTTCCCCTGATATTCACGGTAGCTCGGTCCCCGTATCTCAACCTGGACGGAGTAATGAAAAATCCTGTCTAAAATGGCCTGGGCCGATACCGGGTCACCAAGGTAATCTCCCCAGTCCTGCTTCTCTACATTGGTTGTAATGATCAGGGATTTACGCTGCTTGTAACGTTCATCCACCACCTTAAACAGCAAGTGTGCTTCACAGGTAATGCCTAACTCAAGACGATCATGCCCCATCTCATCGATTACCAGCAATTGCGCGTTGACATATTTGCGCATTCTCTTTTGCAGGGTTTTCTCATATACCCCGGCATTCAGATCATTTAACATCTCCGCACAGGTTGTATAGTACACTTTAATCCCTTTCTCACATGCGATCGACCCAAGGCCCTGGGCTAAGTGGCTTTTCCCGGTTCCGCAATCTCCATAGAGCAGGATCGATGTTTTTGTTCGTAAAAAATCCATCGAAGCCAGATCCATGATCAGTTTCTTTTTTGCAATAAGGCCGGGCTGAAAGGCAAAATCAAACTCGTGTAACGATTTATTAGGCTGAGGTAGCCGGCTTGCTTTAATCCGGTATTTAATGCCTCTTTCCCTGCGGCTATCAGCCTCCTGCTGGATTACATCCTCCAGAAAACGATAAAAACCCGTATCCGACTTACCTGCCTTCTCTACCACGGATTCGTAATTTTGCGTTATCCATCTTAGCCCCAGGTACCCGCAATTTTCAATAAATTTTTCCCTCTGGTTAATATTCATCTTGATAGTCATTTTTCTGAAACAGGGTTATCTCGTTTTTTTTCTCTGCATTTACATGCAAGAAGTTCTCAACCGAAGAAGATTCATAAACCTTGTATTTTAGTGCACGGCTTACTGCCATAAGGATATCTTCTTTCTGATAGGTTACTTTCAATTGCAGGATCCGGCTTAAATGGTGGCGAAAAGAATTGACTTTGTGCATTTTTACCTGCGCGATATACTCTTCCATAACCGGTCCCATTGATTCAATTCGGGAGATTATCTCTTTTATCCGGAGATGATTTTCACCCTGTTCCCGGGGGGTGCGCCCGATGTACCTGTCTGCAGATCCCTTATCTGCCACGGGATAACGGGTAATCTCCCCTTTTGTATTGTCATAAATTATTACCTGCCCGTTATCTTCCCTGACCTGGCATGTCTGGTGCATATAGGCTTTTGGCACCACGTAAAAATATCCCTGCCACTCTATACATGACTCGTTGTTCACGATCCGGTAACCAGAAAGCGAAGTGTCATAAGGTTTTTGGGGCAAAGGCTGTAAATATGGGTACTCCTGCCGGTAAAGGTTCAGTGGTGATTGTTTTGTGGTACGGTGAATGCGCTGGTCATTTGTACTGTGAAGCCAGTCTGTAAGCTGTCTTTTCAGATCAGCCCGGTTACAAAAACTGCGGCCACTTAAAAAACTCTTTTCAAGGTAATAAAACGGCCTCTCAATTTTTAAGTTTTCACGAGGTTTTCCCGGCGTAATGGTCAGGGGGGTAAAATGGTAGTGTGATGCGAACTCGAGGTATTTTTTGTTAAAAACAGCCCGGCCAAGCTCCCAGCGATCAACACACGGTTTCTGGTTATCACTTTTTACCTGGCGCACGACACCGTCAAAACAGGCAAAGGTATTTACAAGGCATTTAAGCAATGTGAGCTGCGTCTTATCATCCACAACCTCTATATATTGCCGCCGGGAGTAATTAAGTATGAAGCTGAAAAAAATCACTTTCTCTTTTTGGTTCACATCAGAAAACCAGATGTAGTATTCGCTCCAGTCATGAGAACCTCTCTGCCCGGGAGCTGTCTCCACGCAAACTACCGGTTCACCTGTCTTCTTTCCTCTTATCGTGGCAAGGTATTCACTTAAGATGGTTTTGCCACCCTGATATCCCTTCTCACGAATAAGCTCAAGAATGCGCTGATTGGTTATGGGCGGGTCTTTATACTGATCGAGCAGTTCGGTGATGTACTCCTTGTAGGTATCCAGCAGGGAAGCCCTTTGTACTTTTGTACGCTGAGAATCTCCGCCTTTCTCCCTTTTGTAACGGTTTCTCTCCATAATGCGCCTGGCACGCCCGCGGCTTATTCCAAACTTGCGGGCAATCTCCCGAAGGGACCATCCCCGCGAATGAAGCGTAACGACCATGTTCTCCAATAACTCATCTTTCATCTTTCCATGTTTTTTGGTTTATAATTGACCCCACAGCAAGGGCCCCTTTTTTAAGTTTCTCCATTTTACCATCCAGTATCCCTGTTTCTGTATCGCTCAGTTTGCTGCTCATATGCCCGGTGCATAGCCCGATAAATATATTTTGCTGCAGGTACAAAAGTTCAATGCTTTTAAGTAGCCGGTTCCCATAACGGGATAGCCGTACATCATAGATATCAACCTGGGAAACACTCTTTTCAATAACTTCTACCGGATGGGAAAGGATATACTGCTGATCTTTGCGATGGGGGGACGCGAGGAACTTCTCCACCAACAAATGGGTATCCCTGCTTGTAAGGTGGTTTTCTGTTACACAGCGCAGTATCTCACCCTGGTTGCCACGTGGCAACCGGACGATAGCCCTGGCATGGGAGTTGGTAATCACTCCCATGCGAAGTGAATCCTGCACCACCGCATCCAGCTTCTCTACCAGCGCCAGGCGTCTGCATACCCAGCTTCGGCTGTAACCCGTCAGCCTGGATATCGAGCTCTGATCTAACAGGTGATCTCTTTTCAGGCTGTAAACGACCAAAGCTTCATCATAATCCAAAAGCGATCGTCCGCCCCGGTTATAGCTCAGCATCATCGCCTTTCCATTTACAAGCGGAACATCAACGATACCTGCATCCAGGTACTCCCATCCCAGGCTTTGGGCAGAGAAGTAGCGCTTGAAACCATCCAGTATCTGGTATCTGTTTTCTGCCGGCCTTACAATCACCGGGTTTAACTGCCCTGATTGATGCAGGCGACGGCACATCTTTTCTATCTCCACGGGCCGGGTGAGACGTAAACCTGAAAGAGTGGTATCCATCTGATCAAGTTTTATCTTTTTATGGGTAACAGCTATTGTCATTTCTGCTGCCAAGATAGATACCCGGCCTTCCCCGTGCAATGCAGTCCGTCTTTACAATTAACCCGAATCACTTACCAGAACCTTCTGGAACCCACGGTGGGTGCGTAGTTCAACGATTAACGCGTCCGTCTTTACAATCTTTTTGCCCGGACTCATTTTGTAAGGCAGAATCTCGTATAGCCCACAGCTGATAAGCTTCCCAGAGATTAACGCGTCCGTCTTTACAATATTCGAACGATAGACCCCTGAACCGGATTTTTGAGTTATTTTATCGCGTAAATGCTGCTTTTCACGGTTAGCTTTCACGTAATCAGGATGGCCTTGGCGATAGGAACTTTGATACTGATACGCCGGACGGCTTTTTCGCCAGCAAGCTTTCTGTTCATAACGCCGCTGATGATAAAACGGATCCTTTCTTAACTGTGCCCTTTCCCAGCTATTCTTCCTGGATTGCTGACATGATTTTCGACCACAATACTTCTGCCTGATTTTTAGCCTGGAATTCATTCGCGTGCGTTTCCCGCATTCACAACAATAAAAGTAGCCTGGCATAACATTTTATAATAGAGTTTGCTATGCTAAACTAAGAAGTTGTTGTTTAATATAATGGGGCTTTCTATAATTTATCTAAATCCAGAATCCTGGAGTGGTACTGTTTTAAACCGGAAAGTGGTACCGTTTTTCACCGGCGCCGAAAAAGAATGCTGCTGGATATTCACCACAACATCAAACCCGAGTTCTTACAGGGATATCTGAATGAATTCTGTTATAAATTCAACAGAAGATATTTTGGCGAAGCTATGTTTGACAGACTTTTATTGGTTGGAGCAACATCGAAAAATGAATTTAGGTACAGAATACGATAATCATTTTCTTTTTTTTCTCTTTTGAGCTTTCGCCTTCGGGTTCGGCGACTACTGCGCCACTGATTATATCTCTCTGAGCCTTTTCGTCAGGCAAATACTTGTTTATTATATCCATAATTGAGAAGTTAAGGTTGTTTTATTGAAAGTTGCTTTCTTGGTCTCCCATTATCTGACCAATTCAACAATCCTGTATTCATTAACCGGGCATTTTTCATCGATAATAATATCCGGTCAATTTCCGCTTGGTCAAATTTTTCCACCATAATAGTCAGCCCTTCACAATCACTTAAATGCGGAAGAAGCCCCCTGAGAAGGTTAATTCCTTTATCGACATCTTCTTCATTCAAATTATTCTTTTTGATTAGTTTTTTAATTTCCTTGATCCTTGCAATCAGCAAATCATGATCAACATAGAGTTTCTCGAGATATTCCAAGCCATATATAGGAATTAGTTCCGGATATAGTGTTTTTTCCTCGAACTGGAAATGTGGGCCCGCAATGGCGTTGAGTTTCTCAATTAGTTTATCTGCTCTAACCACATCTTTTTGGACAAAAGCAGCCATTAAATCCATTATCAAATCCCTTATTTTGCGATGATCGTTTCTGAATTCAGTATAAAAATCTTTCATATTTTTTGAATTGGTAATTATTTTTTAAATGGATAAATCCAGCATTTTCAGTATAGGTTTTGCTGCTTCGAAAATAAGTTGTTTATCAAGTTTAATTTCGAATTTTTCATCACGCAGGCTTTCGTAAATTTTTTGTAGGGTATGCCGTTTCATAAATTCACAGTCGCTGCAACCGCAGGTTGAATCGATGGGCGGTGCTGGGATGAACGTTTTTTCGGGGTTCTGTTTTTTCATCTGGTGCAGAATACCTGATTCTGTTGCCACAATGTAAGTTTGCCCGACATCTTCTGTCGCAAACTTTAACAGTGCCGAAGTGGACCCGATAAAATCGGCAGTAATCTGAACCGGTTTTGTGCACTCGGGATGGGCAATCAGTTTGGCGCCGGGGTGTTTTTCAAGCAAATTTATAATTTTTTCAAGCGAAAACTCTTCGTGCACATGACAGGCTCCATCCCAAACGACCATATTTCTGCCTGTGAGACTATTTAAATAATTACCAAGATTCCTGTCAGGGGCAAAAATAATGGATTGTTCTTTGGGAATGCTGTTAATAATTTGCAATGCATTGGTAGAAGTGCATGTTATATCGGTGAGCGCTTTAATTTCAGCAGTTGTATTTACGTAAGAAACCACAATATGACCGGAATACTGTTCCCTGAATTTTATAAATTCCCCAGCCGGACAAGAATCGGCCAAAGAGCAACCCGCTTCCAAATCGGGTAGCAGTACTTTTTTCTCCGGAGATAAAATTTTTGCTGTTTCTGCCATAAAATGAACGCCGGCAAACACAATAATATCCGCATCGGTTTCGGCAGATTTTCGTGAAAGATCGAGGCTGTCGCCTACAAAATCGGCAATATCCTGAATTTCCGGTATCTGGTAATAGTGGGCAAGGATTACTGCATTCTTTTCCTTTCGAAGCACATTAATCCTTTCGTTTAAACCGTTATTTTTCATATCAGTACCTTAAAATTTGAAATCTTTTTCAGAAAGTGACTGAATGGTGATGCTTGAAACGAAATGGTCGAAATCGCTCATAATTATACACCATTTATTATACATTGAGCAAGGCGTTTCGATGCTGCAAGTTTTCAGCCCCAGAACACACGAAGAAAAAATTTTCTCAATTTCGTCATTTCCCATTAATTCCTTAATGGTTATTTCCGGTTTATTTCTATCGAAAAAATAACCACCGCCCTTTCCTTTAGTTGAATTAATGATCCCTTTGCCCACAAGTTTCTGTAAAATTTTAGCAATATAAAACCGGGGCCCTCCAATTTTTCGGGCAATTTCTTCAACTCCCGGTTTTAGTCCTTTGTCGTTCTGTTTTTTCGTATATACCAAAACCCAAATAGCATATTTTGTTGCTTTGTTCAACATTGGTTTGATTCTTTTTTCAAAGATAGAAAAACATTCTATATTTACAAAAAGACCTCTTTATCTATATTGGATTTTAAAAATCTAATTTGAAGCTCAAAAGCAAAATTTTCATGAAGAGATATTTTATGTCCTTTTTCGTATTAGTTGGTACCCTGACCTGAAAAAATAGGCAATTGGTAATACCAGAATATGCATCAGTTTTGTGTATGGAAAAATCATAAAAATAATCAGTCCGATGGTAAAATGAATTTTGTACAGTAAACTGTGGCCTGCAATTACCGCACCGGCATCGGGCTGGAAGGTAATGATTTTCTGCGCCCACTCACCCAATGCAGAATATTCTACCACTGTTGTAGAGGCTGTTTGGGCAACGGAAGCCAATCCAATTCCTGCTTCAACTATCAACAGGATTAAAATGAAATAATCGTGAAAACTGCTAGTAAATCTTACCCGTTCGCTGGTAATCCTTCGGTTGAGTAAAATAAGCATCCCTACGAAAGTAACAACTCCAAAGGTTGACCCGAAAATGAGGGCAATTATCCGTTTGGTTTCGGTGGTTATTACCAGATGGTAAACTTCTTCAGGTAAAAACAAGGTGAAATGCCCGAAAAATACAATGATAATTCCGTAATGGAACAGATTATTGCCTTTTCGTACTCCATCTTTTGCCAGAATCTGTGTCGATTTTGCCTGGATACTTTTATTGGCTACTACAAAACGGGTAATTAGTCCAAACCAAAAAACGGCAAAAGCAATGTGAGGAAAGTAGGTAAATAATAAGTTGTTGATATAGTTTTCCATAGCCTTATTTTTTGCAATTTACACAAGAATTATTTCCGCCAAATTCGACGGGTTCTTCTTCATATTCTGCATCCAGGTCGAGCGGTTTTTCATTTTGAATGACGAATTGTGTAGCTTTTTTGCTGGGCTGCCGGGCAGATAGTGAAACAATGGCAGACAGAACATCCTGGTATGGATTATCTTTTTCCTTTAGCGCCAGATAAATCCGCTGAATAATGTGAACCGGTTCAGCCAGTAACTCCGCCGCTTTTTCTTTTTTAAGGGTAGATAAAAATTCCAGAAATGCCGGAATGTAATCAGGCAATTCGTTTGCTGACAACTGCATTCCGTTTTCTTTGTAAAACTCCAGCATATCCACCATGGCTTGTCCCCGGTCTTTCGAGTCACCCTTAATGTGTTCAAAAAGATGAAGCGAAGCACTGCGTGAATTGTCGAACAACTGCACATATTCAGCCTGCCAGTCGGTTAAATCCATCTTGCTGAAATGACCGGTAAACTTTTCTATTTCTCCAATCTTTTCTGAAGCAAGAAGTTTTTCGATTTTAAGTTCAGCGTCAACAACAGAAAGAAAATTCTGCAAATCTTTATTGGGATAGGAAAGCAGTAGCGATAAAATTTTATACGTTTTCAGCATCTTACATTCCTCCAAACAGGTTTTTAAATTTCTCGTTTCCGCAACCGCCATCGTCAGAAAAACCGCACGAAGCTTTTTGCCCAAACACGTCTTTTGCATATTCGCGGTGCGATGTGGGAATCACATACCGGTCTTCATAATTGGCAATGGCCATCAGTTCATACATTTTTTCAGTCTCATCTGGTGTGAGACCCGTGTTTTCCAAAACCACAGTATTCAATTCATTGTCAACAGTCTTGCTGCGCATATATGCCCGCATTGCAAGCATTCTTTTCAACGCATCTTTAACGGGAGCTTCGTCGCCCGCTGTAAACATATTGGCCAGGTATTTATTTGGAATCCTCAAATCGTTCACATCGGGCAGCATGCCGTTGATACCGATTTTTCCGCTTTCGGCAGCATTCACTACTGGAGATAAAGGCGGAACGTACCAAACCATGGGCAAAGTACGGTATTCAGGATGCAACGGGAATGCCACTTTCCAGTCGATAGCCATTTTGTAAACCGGCGATTTTTTTGCTGCTTCGAGCACATTGTGTGCAATGCCTTGTTTTTCGGCCTCCTTAATAATCTCTGGATCGTGCGGATTCAGGAACAATTTGAGATGCTCACCGTATAAGTCGGTTTCATTCTGACTCGAAGATGCCTCCAGAATTTTATCAGCATCGTATAAAAGAACGCCAATGTAGCGAATCCGGCCCACACACGATTCACTGCAAATGGTGGGTTCACCTACTTCAATTTTCGGATAGCAAAAAGTACATTTTTCCGACTTTTGTGTTTCCCAGTTAAAATAGATTTTTTTATACGGGCAGGCGCTGACACACTGCCTCCAGCCCCGGCAGCGGCTTTGGTCGATTAGTACAATCCCGTCTTCTTCGCGCTTGTAAATGGCACCGGAAGGGCATGCGGCCACACAGGTAGGATTCAGGCAATGTTCGCACAGGCGCGGCATATAAATCATGAACGAATTTTCAAACTCACCGTAGATTTCCTTTTGTACTTCCTCGAAATTTTTTTCGCGACTGCGGTTTTCAAAACTTCCTCCCAGGTTGTCTTCCCAGTTAGCAGATTTTTCAATCTTTCCCATGGGTTTTCCTGTAATGATGGAATAAGGCCTGGCCGATGGCGGTGTTTTGAACCTGAAACCTTTGTGTAAAATGGAATAATTGAAGGTAAACGGCTCGTAATAATCGTCAATGAGCGGCATGTTCGGATTGGCAAAAATTTTTCTCATGATGCCGCTTTTGTTACCCATCCGCGGTAACAATTTTTCTTTGTCCAGTCTCCAACCACCTTTCCATTTCTCCTGGTTTTCCCATTCATCAGGATAACCTATTCCGGGTTTTGTCTCCACATTGTTGAACCACGCGTATTCCATTCCTTTACGCGATGTCCAGACATTTTTGCAGGTTACCGAACAGGTGTGGCATCCGATGCATTTGTCCAGATTCAGAACCATGGCTATTTGTGCTCGTATTTGCATAACTTCTGATTTTTTAGTTTTCATCGGACGCTTCGTCCTTCCATTCTACTTTGCTTAATTTCCGGATAATTACAAATTCATCGCGGTTCGACCCGATGGTGCCGTAATAGTTAAATCCGTAGCTTAATTGGGCATAGCCGCCAATCATGTGCGTGGGTTTCAGGCTGATGCGTTCTACCGAATTGTGCACCCCACCTCGATTACCGTTGATTTGATTTACCGGCATATTCACCGTGCGTTCCTGGTTGTGGTACATGATTAGGGCATTCTCCGGAACTCGTTGTGAAACAATCAACCGCGCCACAGATGCGCCATTTGCATTGAATACTTCCACCCAGTCGTTGTCTTTCAGATTGATTTTGGCCGCATCTTTTTCACTCATCCAAACCACCGGACCTCCGCGCCCCAGGGTAAGCATCAGCAGGTTGTCCGACCACGACGAGTGAATCGTCCATTTGTTGTGCGGGGTCATCATGTTGATAATTAGATATTCATCTGATTTATCCAGTTTCCCCATAACCTGTTGCACCGACCTGGTGTTGATTGGCGGTTTGTAACACACCATATTTTCTCCGAACGCAATCATCCACGGGTGGTCCTGGTAGGTCGTCTGACGACCGGTGAGTGTGCGCCACGGAATCAGTTCATGCACATTGGTATAACCGGCGTTATAGGAAACCTCCTCAGAATCAACACCGCTCCAGATGGGCGAGGTGATGATTTTTCGCGGCTGAGCCAGCAGGTCTCTGAACCTGATCTTTTCATCTTCGCGTGCTTCTGCAAGGTGACGGTGGTCGCGCCCGGTTGTTTTTGAAAGAGCCTCCCAGGCTTTTAGCGCAACCTGTCCGTTTGTTTCGGGTGCCAGCGTCAGAATAGTTTCCGCAGCATGAATATCGGTTTCTATTTTTGCAAGCCCCCTGGTTTCGCCCTCATTATCAGATGTTTTATTGAGCAATTTAAGAAATTCAACCTCTTTTTCGGTATTCCAGTTGATTCCTTTTCCACCGTTCCCCGCTTTTTCCATCAGTGGCCCAAGGGTTGTGTAACGATGGAATGTTTCGGGATAATCGCGGACGACCTCAACAATTTTGGACATATTTTTACCTGGTTTCAATTCCGAACCGATTTCTTTCCAGTCTTCGGCATGTGCTGTTTCCGAAAGCTCCATGGGCGAGTCGTGTTGCAAAGGAAGCAGCACAATGTCTTTTTCTTTTCCCAAATGATTTTTAGCCAGTTCCGAAAACCGCTTAGCCAGACCTTTAAAAATTTCCCAGTCGGAGCGGGCTTCCCAAACCGGATCCACTGCTTTGGAAAACGGGTGGATAAACGGATGCATGTCGGAAGTACTCAGATCATTTTTTTCGTACCATGTAGCTGCAGGTAAAATAATATCGGAGTGTAGTGTGGTGGTTGACATGCGGTAATCAAGCGTCACCAGCAAGTCGAGTTTCCCTTCGGGCGCCTGATCGTGCCACTTCACTTCCTTCGGAAGTTGCTGGCCAATGGATTTTAAATCTTCTCCGAATACACTGTTTTGAGCTCCCAACAAGTGCTTCATGAAGTATTCCATTCCCTTGGCACTGGAGCCCAACAAGTTCGACCGCCAAACAAACAGGTTGCGCGGGAAGTTTTTAGGATTATCCGGGTCCTCTGCTGCAATAGACAGTTCACCGCTTTTCAGTTTCTCTGTTATAAACGCTTCAGCGTTTTTATTTTCCTTTTCAGCCTGACGTGCCAGTTCAATAGGATTGTCGTTCAGTTGCGGACTTGACGGCAGCCAACCCATCCTTTCCGCTTTCACGTTGCAGTCAATCATTGATTTGGAACTCCATTCGTCCTTGTTTGCCAGGGGGGAAATTAATTCTGAAAGTCCTACTTTTTCGTAGCGCCACTGGTCGGTGTGTATGTAGAAAAAAGAAGTCGTGTTCATCTGTCGTGGAGGACGGTTCCAGTCGAGACCAAAAGCCAAAGGCAGCCAGCCTGTTTGTGGCCGAAGTTTTTCCTGACCTACATAGTGAGCCCAACCACCACCAGACTGTCCTACGCAGCCACAAAACATGAGCATGTTGATGGTGCTGCGATAAATCATATCAGTATGAAACCAATGGTTGACTCCGGCACCAATAATAATCATCGATTTTCCTTTGGTTTTCGCTGCATTTTCGGCAAACTGACGTGCAGTTGAAATAATTTGTGAAGCTGGTACTCCGGTAATTTGCTCCTGCCAGGCAGGTGTGTAGGGTAAATCCTCATCGTAATTTCCAGCAGAATTTTCATCCTCAAGTCCGCGTGAAATGCCATAGTTAGCAACCATAAGGTCGAAAACGGTACAATAAAGAAAGTCGCCATCATCCGACTTTTTGACCGGCACTTTACGGTTAATGATATCGGCATGTTCACTGGCATTGAAATGCTCGTGTTTGTATGTGTTTCCTCCAAAGAAAGGAAATGAAACATCGAGTACCTCATCGTGCTGTTTGATTACCGACAAGCGGGGCTGTATGCCACCGCCGGTAACTATATCCTTAAGTTCCAGATTCCATTTTTGGCTTTGGTCCCAGCGCGAACCAATGGTTCCGTTTGGAATAACAAAAGCGTCTGATTTTTCATCAAGGAGTACGGGTTTCCAGTTGGCACTTTTTTCTTCCGAAAGTTTATTTTTTAAATCGCTTGCACGAATCACCCTGCCGGCCACATAACGACCGTTTTCCTTTTCAATTTTTACCAGAAAAGGCAAATCAGTATATTGTCGGGCATATTCTTCAAAATAAGGCACCTGTTTTTCAAGGTAAAACTCTTTCAGGATGACATGCCCCATGGCCATTCCCAACGCCGCGTCAGTTCCTTGTTTAGGTTTTATCCACAGGTCGGCAAACTTGGCTGCATCATTGTAATCGGGTGAAATATTAATCGTTTTGGTTCCCTTGTAGCGCACCTGTGTATAGAATGGCGAATCGGGTGTTCGGGTGAGGGGTACGTTGGAGCCCCAAAGCATCAAAAACGACGAGTTGTACCAGTCTGCACTCTCGGGAACATCAGTTTGTTCTCCCCAGGTTTGCGGCGAAGAAGGGGGCAGGTCGCAATAAAAATCGTAAAAACTGAGCATGGTTCCACCGAGCAGACTCAGGTACCTCGCACCCGATGCGTAAGAAACCATCGACATGGCCGGAATGGGCGTAAACCCGACAAGCCGGTCGGGACCGTATTTTTTAATGGTGTAAACATTTGCAGCAGCAATTATCTCATTCACTTCGTTCCAGTCGGCACGAATCATTCCTCCCAGTCCACGTTCAGCTTTATATTTTTTTGAGATTTCATCATCATTCATGATACTTTCCCAGGCTTTTACCGGGTCACCCAATTGATTTATTGCGTTACGGTATGCCTTGACAAGAGTAGCACGAATCATAGGATACTTCACACGGTTGGCACTATACAAATACCATGAATAGCTGGCACCACGCGGACAGCCCCGAGGCTCATGATTGGGAAGTCCCGGGCGTGTTTCCGGATAATCGGTTTGCTGAATTTCCCAGGTTACAAGCCCGTTCTTTACATATATTTTCCAGGAACAGGAGCCGGTGCAGTTTACTCCGTGCGTGGAGCGCACTACTTTATCGAACTGCCAGCGGTTTCGGTAAAAATTTTCCCAGTCACGTTTTTCCTCTGTAACCACCGAATGTTTATCCGGACTTTTGGAGACATTTTTACTGAAGTAAATGAATTTATTTAAAAGGCTCATTTTAGACGGTTTTTGGTTTATTTATAAAATTAAGTACGTTTTTCGCTTTAATTGAGTTCCGTTTTCTTTTTGTTTATAAGCATATAAATAATTATAATGTTGATTATTGACAGAGCAACAAAAACCAGAAATCCACGTGCATAACCAATTATTCCAAATTCTCCGGCAATGGCGCCCATAATGGGAGGAAGGGCAAAACCTCCGAATGCACCCAAGCCGCCAACCCAACCTGCAGCGCCGCCAACGGCTTTGGGAACATAGACCGATACCAGTTTAAAAACAGCGGCGTTGGCAATTCCCATTCCGGAGGCTAAAAGCAAAACAGCAAAAAGGCTGATTGAAATGGCACTTGCATAAGATAATGCAGCTGATGAAATCAGCACAGTAGTCATAGAAAGTAAGACCACCTTTTCGCCCCCAAATTTGTCGGCAATGGAACCTCCGGGAACACGTATTAAAGAAGCCAGTATGGAAAAAATGGCCGTAAAGAGCCCTGCTTTTACCGGTGTAAAACTTTGGTACTCGATCCAGTAGGTAGGAAACCAGGCGGTGAGAGCAATAAAGCCACCAAATGTTGTAAAATAGAGTGCCACCAAAGCCCAGGTATTTCTGACTTTTGCCGAGTTCACCAAGCTGTCTTTTACACCGCCAGTCGGGAAAATCTCCTGTCCTTTTTGACTGGCTTTTTCTCTGGCTTCTTCATCAGACAGGCCTGCTCTTTTGTATTGAAAATAGTAAGCATCTATCCCAATTATTCCGTAAAGGACAGTACCGATTAATAAAAACAGAAACCAGGCAAAATATGCGGAGATAAAACCATAGTAGGTTAAAAAGATGGGCAAAATTAATGAGAATAGACCCGGTGCCAAATTTCCAAGACCACCAAAAGTACCAAGTGCAAAACCCTGGTGGTTTCGTGGAAACCAGTATGAAGTTTGTCCGATTCCCACCGAAAATGTAGCAATACCACATCCACTTAAAAAGCCAAAAAACAAAACCAGTCCATATAGCCCCTTCATTCCATAGGGATAGGAAGTAAACAACAGCAGGGTAACTCCTCCAAGTCCAATAACACTGAGCAACATTAATATAAAGAATGGTTTTTTACCTCCGGTGGTATCTACCCACGCTCCAAACGGTATTCGTAAAAGTGAACCTGAAAGCGAAGGAATGGCAATTAGCAAACCAAGAAGAGTAGGGGTGAGGTCCATGGCCTCTTTGAATTTAACAGCGGTTGGGCCGTATAAGGCAACGGCGGCAAATCCAAAAAAGAAACCGAGTGTAGTCCCGGTTAAACCCCTTTTACTGTTTCCTCTGATATTCATAAGTTTTGATTATTAGAATATTTTGCAACATAAAAACTAAAATACTTTAAAGTTGTAACAAATGTTTCATATTGACAAAAAAAAAACCCCATCCGGTGGGATAGGGAAAATTCATTTTATTAATTCCTTTCTGGCTAAAAAGACCTTCTTTCTTATTGTGTCAACAGGCAAATTCAGTTTAATGGCAATCTCATAAAAACTAAAACCTTCAAGAAACATTATAAACGGAAGCTCAATTTCATGTTTTAACCCATAACTTCTTTTACTTTTTTTCTGTTGACAGGTCATCGAAATTTGATTGATTCTTTAATTTTATTCTCGTAGTTGTTATTGCCAAAGGAATAATCGAACTAATTTATTGGTTGACCAATTCGTTTTCGAGTTCAACAGCTTTTGGAAACAATATGTTGTTTTCCAAATGAATATGCCTGTGCAGGTCTTTATCAAAATCTTCCAGTGTTTTGTAAGTTATTTGATAGGTATTACATCCATCGGCGGGAATCGTATAACGGTCGGTAATTTGAACCAGTTTTCTGAACCGTTCACCTTCGATTTCATGTTCTTCCTTCATCACACTTATCGGACCCAGAATATTTCCCATTCCCGGTACTTCATCAAGTTGCCCGTTTTTGGCTTTTACAAGATTTCTTATATGAGGGAAAAGTATCATTTCCTCTTTTTGCATATGTGCGGTTAAATTACCAACTGCACCATCGAACAATTCTTTTACCTCGAATAATTCCGGATGGTTATCTCCGTGCACATTGCAAAGTTTCTCCAGTTTTTGTTGAATGAATGGAGTATTTTCATTGATGTAGGCATGGTGCGTTTCTTCAATATAATTGCATAATTGATCCAGCGGGAGGTTTTCGATGAATTTCGAATCCCTGTCCTGGGTTTCCATAACAGGCGCAATTAAAGCAATAATTTCTTGTGCTTTTAGGTTGTTTCGCTCACTGGCTTCTTGAAGTGTAATGTTGCCACCGCAACAAAAGTCAATATTGTTTTCTTCAAAAATCTGAGCTGTTTTAAAATTTTCCCTTACGATATCGCTCACTAATGAATTACTTGTTATTTCCATTTTAAATTTCTTTTAATTTTTTTTTTGAGTTATAAATATCAGGAACAAAAATAATAAAAATCATTTAATAGACAAACAGGTCTTTTAGTAAATTTTAAATAATTAATTCAATTAGAAAGGTTAATAACAGTAAAATACTCACCACATACATAAGTCTAAATCCCTGATTAAGTCGAGATAATTGTTTTCAGGTTATAGCCAGTTTTCATGTGTCGAAACCAGTGACATGAATGCCTGAATATAGTTGTCAACACTTTCCTCATGTAACAAAAAAACCTAAGATTTATTTCATTTGAATTTTCAAATCGTCAAAGTAAGTCACAGCATCTGCTTTAGTCCACAGCCCTATTTTACCTGTTTGGGTAAAAGTCTTGTCCTGCACTTTAAAAATCTCTTTTCCGTTAAGAAATACCGTAAACAAATCGTCTATTACCACCAATTTCAAAGTATTCCATCCTGTGCCCAACGGTGGTACATCCACGCCATAGGTCTTTCCTTTACCCACCAATGGCAAATCGGTGCGCTTCCCGTTTTCTACTTTATACATTACCACATTATCTTCGAGCGGATTGGCCCGGACCACATAATAATTGTTCTTGTCTATGAAACGCCAAACAAAGCCGCCACCCTCGTCGTGATTGCCTGTAACACCTTTCAGCCGGACAGCGAGTTTCATGTCTTTAGCTGAAATTTTATCGTTAACAATTACATTAAAATGGCCATTGGGATTGTCGCTGTACAGTTGGGCCAATACTTTATTTCCCTGATCATCCAATACTTTCCAATCAGTACCGCCTTGTCCGGTGTAGAATTGAGACCAGCCCGAAGGGAGTTTTTCGGCAGCGAAGTTGCTAAAATCAAAATGCATTGTCTCTGCTTTTGAATCTGATTGTTGTATCTTTTTTTCCAATTCGGGTACATTTACCATCGTCACCGATTTTGAACCTGAATAGCCAAATGCAGTCATAAAAATGAAGATTGACATTGTCATCACTAATAGTTTTACTTTTGTTTTCATAATCGAATTTTTAAATTTTTAATAAAATTGTAAAAACGAATTCGTAGAGTTTCTAATTTCTTCTTTTGTTCCGGCAGTTTCAATTTTTCCGGTATTCATAATAATAATCTCATCCCCGGTTTTCAAAGCTTCCCGGTGGTCGTGTGTTACATAAAGCATCGTAAATTTTTGCTGTTGATGAATTTTCAACAGGTGATTCAGGATGTTTTCTTTTAACTGAATATCAATATTTGCCATAGGCTCGTCCATAAGAAGTATTTCAGGTTTCATGATTAACGAACGTGCAATGGCTACCATTTGCTTTTGTCCGCCAGAGAGCTGATGCGGATATTTTGGAGCTTTATTACTTATGCCAAATAAGTCCAGTAATTCAGTTACTTTATCCTTAATATTATCTTCCTTCTTTTCTTTTAATGCGAAGGCAATATTGTCAAAAACCGTAAAATGAGGCCAAAGCGCCAAATCCTGAAAAACGAAACCAATCTTTCGTTGGTGAGGCGGAAGAAGAATTTCCCCATTTTTGCTCACAACTGACCCGTTTATTTTTACCATGCCCGCCGAAGGCTTCTCCAATCCTGCCACCAGGCGCAGCACCGTTGTTTTACCACAGCCGGAAGGCCCCAGCAGGCAAGTTATTTTTCCCTGCTGAAAAGAAAATGAGAAGTTCTGCAAAACCTCTTTATCGCCATAGCTGTGCGTAATATTTTCGAGCGTTATTTTATACATACTGAAATTTTTTAAACATCCATTTCCCAAAAACAAAGAGCAATAGGATAAAAAATACCGTTACCCCCAGATTGATTAATGTCATGCTGCTGGTGAGCGCTTCCGGTGCATTGGCGCTTATGGTGAATGTTTTTACCGTCATCAGTTCCGTTCCGGGTGGATAGACCATCATGGTGGCGCCCAACTCGCCCAGGCACAAAATGAATGACAGGACAAATGCTGTAAACAACGACGGCACTAATAATGGCAAACTGATTTTTAAAAACACTTTTTTTGACGGAATACCAGCCACCGATGCAGCTTCCTCAAAAGAAACGGGGATTTGTTTTATACCATTTCCAATTATCCGGGATGCTATAAAACCAAACTTTCCCAGGTACGCTATCAGCAGGATAAGCGAAGTGCCATAAATGAAGTTCAAGGCGGGATGGTTGTAATACCTTATTAATGCTATTCCCAGCACGGTTGAAGGAACAATGAAAGTCAGTAAAAGTAACAAATCAGGCAGTTTTTGATTCTTCCGCTCTTTTACGAAGGCTGTCCATAATCCAATGAAAGTTATGATGCAAGCTCCTGCAAAGGCAAGTTTCACAGATTGAAAAGCGGCCGGACGTATAAGTTCCCATGCCTCGGCAAAAAACAGTGTCCTGCCGGTAAACGATTGAACGGTTAGCATAAGAACAGGAATCAACAAAGCTGAAGCCAGTAAAATCCAGATGAATCCATGTACTAAAACTTTGCGGTTTCCGGTCTGATACTTTTTGGAGAAACTCCCTTTAGCCGATACGGATAAGAAAGGGGCATCTGATAAATAGCGCGCTTCAGACAGCATGAGGAGCAGGCAAACAAGCAGCAATAATACCGATTGGCCGATTGCGAGCGGAAAATTATAAAATGCAGAAAATTGGGTGAAGATTTCGGTTGTAAAAGTACGTACCCCAAAAAAGGCGGGAATGGAAAAATCACTCAGGCTGAATAACAGAATTAGCAGAAAGGATATGGTCAGCGCCGGGCGAATAAGCGGGAGGACAATCTTCATCATCATTCTGCGAAAAGAGACCGTCATTAAACCAGCCTCTTCATAACCAGAATGGATTTGGGACAAAGTAGTTCCGGTAATCAGCATCGCCAGCGGAAAAAAGACAAAAGTATGTACCATAATCACACCAGCTTCCGAATAGATGGTGGCTGAATTTCCCAAAAGCCAGAAGAAACCATCTTTCCATGCCACTGCAAAAATGTAGGGGGAAATAAATAGTGGTAGCAACAAGGCCACTCGGTAAAATTTGTTGAATGAAAACTGAAATTTGTAAAGCAGAAAGGCACAAACGGTTCCGGTAATTGTTGCGAGCAAAGCTACTATTCCTGATATAAGCAGGCTTTTACCCATAAGCAACAGATATGCCCGGTCAATAAAAGAAAATAGCTGCATTCCCTCTTTACCTGTTAACCATTGAACAAATAGTAACGCAAGTGGTAAGACCAGAAGCAGGACCAGCAGCAGGAAAGGAATATATTTAAAACCAAATTTCATTCTTCCGCCCATGTTTTCAACCAGGGTTGAATTGTTTCCAGTTTATCAGAAGTTTCCTTGAAATCAATTCTCATTGGTTTTATATTATCTAGCGAGGAAAGATTATCAGGCACTTCTGTTCCTTTTATCAGTGGCATCTGCGCACAGGATTCAGCCAATTTGGCTTCTGTTTCCCTTGTCAGCAGATAGTTTATGAGCCTTTTCCCGTTTTCACTTTGGGGCGAATCTTTGATAAGACTCAGCGCATTGGGCATAATAAGCGTTCCAATGCCGTTTCCCTGCTGATCCAGAAAAATATAATCCACCTCGTTACTTTCTTTTTTGGCCTCAAAAGCATCATCAGTATCGGTGAGGCCAAAAGCCAGTTCACCGTTCATCACCCGTTTTTTAACATCTCCGTTACTGGTGGCTACCACCACACCATTTGTTTTTATATCATTCATCCACTGTTTGGCTTTTTCATCGCCCAAAGTCACAAACAAAGCCGCCATGTGGAAAGTAGTCGTTCCGAATAGCGGATTAGCGATTGTAAATCTGCCGCGAAACCGGGAATCCGTTAAATCGAAAACTGAACCGGGCAAAGAATCGGAGGCAATCAAAGTCGTATTATAAATTAGCACTCTTGCCCTAGCTGAAAAGCCAATCCAGTGGTTATTTTTTTCTTTGAAATTATCAGGGATAAGCAAGGTTTGTTCTGATTGATAAGGTTCAGAAATACCATTTGTTTGCAAAATCCCGTTGCGCAACGGGTCACCGCTCCAGAATAAATCGCATCGGGGATTGTTCTTTTCGGCTATCAGCCGGTTCATTACACCGGTTGATTTGGTTTCTTCGGTATCATACACGGCATTTACTTTAATTCCAGTCTCCCTTTCAAAATCCTTTAATATGGGTTCCGAAAATACCTGATCAACTGTGCAATAAACAGTTACTTCGTTTGGATTTGACATACAGCCAGTTGCTATTATGAAAGCAACACCAATTATTACTTTTATAATTTTTGAGGTTTGAATAAACGATTTTAAAGAAAGTAAGTGGCATCCAAATCCACTCTTTTGTTTAGTATATTTTTTATGTTTTGACATAGTATCCGTTTTTAATTATCCATTACGACAATAGTGTTTTTTCATTACAATACTTTATTATATTGTTTTTCATTTTTTCTCTACCATGGCGCCAAAGGCAAAACCAAAAGCGCTGAAAACGACCAGGGGCTGGCATCATCAAGATATTGTATTCCCAACTCAGGAAAAGTATCGCCTTTTTTTGGAATACCGGTGGCCATATAATCAAGGGAGCCTTCCAGTTCTATCTTGCTAAGCCAACTTTCGTTTTTTAACCACTTAAAAATTGCAAAAGCCGCATCCAACTCCAGATTAAGTTTGTGGGTATATAACTTATGGTCGTCTGGCCGTTGGGCCGGACTAAATTTATCGATTATATCGAAATGTGCGCCGACCCATCCGTTTGTTTGCTCAAACGTGAAAAGCGAAAAATTAATTTCGGCCTCAATTTCCGGAAGATTATCGTTTATCTCGCTGCCCAGAATATTAGAAGACTGACCGGTGAACAGATTTTCTGAAGTTTTTGCATAAGGTTTCCAAATCGTTTCAAATGTTAAATCAACACGGGGAATGGAAGTGGGAATCCCGAATGCCAGCGCAATTTCAAATACCGTTTCTGAACTTGTTTGTATTGCTTCGGGGGCGGAACTGACTGACTGGCTAAGAATACGCGCTTGTTTACCGAGATTCTCAAACGTCAGGGTTGGCTCAAGTTTTAATTCAACCGGTCCAAATAGTTTGAATGTTTTTTCATTCGATTGCCCGTACAAATTTTCTGCATTTAACATGCTAAAAATGATACATGCGAATAAAAAAAACCTGTAATTCAGAAAAGGCTGAGACGCTTCAATTTTCTTCATGACAGCACATTATTTTTTGGCATCATTTCGTATTTGCCACCCACAATCTTTTTGGATTTTTTCCAACAGGAATGGTCGCCACCACTTTCCAATTAGCAACATCAATGATGCTTGCATCATTGGAAGAAGTGTTGCTAACCACAGCAAATCTACCGTCAGATGTAAATTCAATCCAGTTCGGATTTGTACCGACAATAATGCTTTTCAGAATTTTATCCGTTGCTACATCAATGGCAGTTACATCATTTGTAAACTGGCTCGTTAGGTAAACGGTTTTGCCGTCAGGAGCTACGGAAAGCCCGTGGGCTGCTTTCCCTTCGTTGTCAAACTTGTCGGATTGCGGTAAAAGAACTTGAGCAATAATTCTGTTTTGCTCCGCATCAATTTTTACCAATCCGTGAAACCAGCGAATGGTCAGATAAATATACTTTCCGTCAGGTGTGGCGGTCATCACTCTCGGAAACCCAAAAGTTGGAATTTCAGCAACGACTTTCATACTGTTCAGATTCACTTTCACGATTTTATTGTCCCCTTCGGAAGTGACCCAAGCGGTTTTTCCGTCAGGCATGGGCAATACAATGTGAGGGTTTCTACCGACTGAAATTGAGTTTATCAGATTCCAATCTGATGTTGAAATTACATCTATCTTATGTTCTCCATTGATTGCAGTTAATATATACTTGCCGTCAATGCTGAAACTTAACTGGTGTGGTGTCTTGCCAACGGAAATGGTCTGCTTTACTTTGTTGTCTGCCGCGCTGATGATGGAAACCGTATTATCCCCTTCATTGCTTACGGCAATCCATTTTCCGTCAGGGGAAACGGCTGTGCCGTGTGGTTTACTCCCTGTTACAATATCAGTGATTTTTTGATTTTTCTGAATGTCAATGACTGATATAAAATCACTCCCGTAGTTGGTAATATACGCTTTTGGCGTTTGTGCAAAAAGCACTGTGCTAATTAGTGCTATTGCTGTTGTCAGGATTATATTGTTTTTCATACGTAAATAATTTCGGTTAAATGAGCCTTCTAAGCCCATATTTTGTT
>CAZLGT010000030.1:0-60095 GCA_964559175.1 uncultured Mariniphaga sp.
TTAAAATATTAACAATCAAGTGTTTATATTAACAATTGGTTTTTAGAGATGCCCTAAAGTAAATTTTAGATACTTTTGCCCCCGAAAGCAGAAATTTGAATTATGCCGAAAATACGGATTACCAAACGGTTTCATTTCGAGATGGCACACACACTTTACGGGTACGACGGCCTGTGCCGCAACATCCACGGACATTCATACAACCTGGAAGTAACGCTGGCCGGCCAGCCACGCAGCGAACCCGGCCACCCGAAAGACGGAATGGTGATGGATTTTGCCGATTTGAAAACGCTGGTAAAATCGGAAATCGTGAACCGGTTCGACCACTCACTCATGGTAAACAAGTTGGTTCCCAAAGAACAAATCGAGTTGTTGCGAAAAACTTCCGAACGAATCATTTTGGTTGATTTTCAGCCTACCACCGAAAACATTGTGAGTTACATTGCCGAAATTTTACAGCCTCAATTACCGGCAGGAGCAGAACTTTTCAGCATTCGCCTGTACGAAACCGTTACCTCGTTTGCCGAATGGTTTGCAAGCGACAATCAATAGTTCACAATAGCTTTTTTAAAAACTTAACCTTAAATTTGTCTGGTATAATAATTCTGTAAAAGATTTCAGAATTATTGAGCAGGTGACTCAAAGTCACCAGCTCAATTAAAAAAAACAAAAAGTTATGTCAGAAAACCCGTTGAAAAAACTTTTCCTGCTCGATGCTTATGCATTGATTTACAGAAGCTACTATGCTTTTATCCGCAATCCCCGGTTTAACTCGAAAGGGGTGAATACTTCAGCTATGCTGGGGTTTGTAAATACGTTGGTGCAATTGCTCGAAAGCGAGAACCCGCACTATATCGGTGTGGTTTTCGACGTGAATGCCCCAACTTTCAGGCACGAAATGTATAAAGAATACAAAGCCAATCGCGAAGCCATGCCCGAGGATTTGCGGAAGTCGATTCCATACATCCGTAAAATTATAGAATGTTTCAATATTCCGATTATTGAAATGGAAGGTTTTGAAGCCGACGATGTGATTGGTACACTGGCACAAAAAGCAAAAAAAGAGGGGTTCGATACCTACATGATGACTCCCGATAAAGATTATGCGCAGTTGGTGGAAGATCATGTGCGAATGTATAAACCGGCCAAAAGTGGCGGTGCTGCCGAAGTGTGGGGACCTGACGAGGTGAAAAAGAACTTCGGGATTGAAAATACAGAGCAGGTAATCGACATTCTGGGGCTGATGGGCGACAGCTCCGACAACATTCCCGGTTGTCCGGGCATCGGGCCTAAAACCGCTGAAAAATTGATTTCAGAATATGGAAGCATCGATGGTATTTACGAGAACATCGACAAACTGAAGGGCAAGCAAAAAGAGAATTTGCTGGAGTTTAAAGACCAGGTTTACCTTTCGCGGAAACTGGTTACCATTATTCAGGATGTTCCTATTGAATTTGACAAAAAAGGCCTTACCCGGGATGAAATAAATAAGGAGGGGTTAAAAGCCATTTTCCAGGATTTGGAATTTCGAACCCTGGCTGAACGCCTCAACCTTGAAGAAGTAAAAGCCGGCAAAGCAGTTCAGCAGACTTTGTTTGGCGAGGTAGAAACTTCGCAACCGGAAACCGTCAAAAAAGAGAACATTGAAACGATTCCACACCAATACTATCTGGTAGAAAATGAAATGCAGCGGGCCAGTTTACGTGCCGAACTTTCAATTACCGACGCTTTCTGTTTCGACACCGAAACCACCGGTCTTGATACCCATTCTTCCGAAATTGTTTGTATGTCGTTTGCGTTCAGAAAACATGAAGCTTACTGTGTTTTGCTTCCCAAAAAAAAGGACGAAGCACAACAGGTTTTAGACGAATTCAGGGAGGTATTTGCCGATGAAAACATTGAAAAAATAGGGCAAAACCTGAAATTCGACCTGCTGATGCTGGGAAATTACGGCATAGAGGTAAAAGGAAAACTGTACGATACCATGCTGGCGCACTACCTCATTCAGCCCGAACAGAAACACAACCTCGACCATCTGTGCGAAATTTATCTGAATTACGAAAAGGTTCACACCGAAAGCCTCATTGGTAAAAAAGGGAAAAACCAGCTGAATATGCGTTCGGTTTCCAAAGAAAAATTGCGCGACTATGCCTGTGAAGATGCCGATCTCACTTTTCAGTTGAAGGACGCCATTGACCCTGAACTGGATAAATATGAAATGCGCGAACTGTTTGAAACCATTGAAATGCCACTGGTACCGGTGCTTGTGCACATGGAGCAGGCCGGGGTGAAACTGGATACCGAAGTGCTGAAAGAATACGCAGTTACCTTGCGGGAGCAAATCATTCAGGTTGAAAAAGAGATATTTGAACTGGCAGGAGAGGAGTTTAATGTTTCGTCGCCCAAACAAATGGGCCTTATTCTTTTTGAAAAGCTGAAAATAGGTTCCGGCAGCGGGGCACGAAAAACCAAAACCAAACAGTATTCCACCTCCGAGGAAGTGTTGGTAAAACTGGCTGACAAGCATCCCATTATCAATAAAATTCTGGAGTTCCGCGGATTGAAAAAATTGCTTTCAACTTATGTGGAAGCATTGCCGCAGCTGGTAAACTCAAAAACAGAGAAATTGCATACGTCATATAACCAGGCTGTTACATCCACCGGGCGACTCAGTTCGGTAAATCCAAACCTGCAAAACATCCCCATCCGCGACGATAACGGGAGGGAAATCCGCCGGGCTTTTATTCCGTCTGATGAGGAACATACTTTTCTTTCGGCTGACTATTCACAAATTGAACTGCGAATTATGGCATCATTGAGCCAGGATGAGGAGATGCTGAAAGCGTTCAGCGAAGGGAAAGACATACATGCCATAACTGCCTCTAAAATTTATAAAGTACCTGAAAATGAGGTAACTTCTGAAATGCGTCGCAAAGCAAAAACGGCTAATTTTGGAATTATTTATGGTATTTCGGCTTTTGGTTTGTCACAACGTCTAAACATTCCGCGTACCGAAGCCAAAGAGTTAATCGACGGTTACTTTGAAAACTTCCCGAGGATTAAAGCTTTCATGGATAAACAGATAGAATTGGCGGGAAAGAAAGGGTACGTGCAAACAATTAAAGGGCGTAAACGTTATTTAAATGACATTAACTCAGCCAATGCGGTAGTGAGGGGAATGGCGGAACGAAACGCCATTAACGCACCTATACAGGGTTCGGCGGCAGATATAATAAAAGTGGCAATGATAAACATCTTTCAAAAGTTCAATAATGAAAAACTGAAATCGAAAATGGTTTTACAGGTACACGACGAACTGAATTTCGATGTTTACAAATCCGAACTGGAAAAAGTGAAAGTGATTGTAAAAAAAGAAATGGAACATGCCGTTGAACTGGATGTTCCGCTTACCGTTGAAATGAATGCTGCCGGCAACTGGCTCGATGCTCATTAGAAAAATATGCGTAAAAGAATTGCTGAAATAGAAACTGAAGACGATTACCGTGATGCCCTCAACCGGTTCATCGAGTTGTGCGAATCGCAAAAAACCGATGAAGATCTGCAGGAACTGCTCTTGCTTACCGATTTAATGGAAAAATTTGAACGGGCTAATTGCGGAGAGAACTGAGTTACTTCTTCCGTGGTACACTTTCCCTGATATAACAATCGTTCATAAGAGGCCTGACATTGTTTTTGTTTTTCAGGTTCAAATGGCTTTAACCCAACACTTCCAGTATATATTATTAAGAATATTTCTTTTTAAGGCGATTCTCTGTCTGATTTTATAAAAAACTGTTGCCCCGTTTTTGGAAAAAGCGTAAATTGTTGAGGGTTTTTCTTAATAATGTGTGCAACAGGATTATATAGTCACCTAAAATCAATATCATGAAAATCAAATTCTACCTTCTTCTGTTGTTGTTTTGTGTTGGACATGTTTTTACATTAAAAGCACAATCAGTTGTGGCACTCCAGCGATCTGGAGAAACTCACTTTTTCAGTGGCGCAGATGCCTTTAAGCTGGCATACGAAGCGGCTTCTTCGGGAGACACTCTCTTTGTATCGGGGGGTACTTACATAGTTCCCGAAACGGTCAATAAACTGTTGATGGTTTTTGGCGCCGGGCATAATCCCGATTATACCAAAGCTACCGGGCAAACGATTTTTTCGGGAGACCTTGTCCTTGCCCAGGGCGCTGCCAAAAGTTATTTTGAGGGCTGTTTGCTGCTTGATAAGTTAATTTTTAGCGAGAATGAAAAAGTGGACGATTTGGTGTTCAGGCGGTGCCGTATTAACGGGATGATAGATTTTATCGGGAATCACACCAGCGAAAATTTGTGTGAAAACACCCATTTTATTGAATGTGTGTTCGCCCCTAACTCACAGAATAATTTTAGCCATTCGAAAAATACCACCATTTCCAACTCAATATGTGCCGGACGTTTTAGTAATATGAATTACGCAACGCTATCCAATTGCATCTTTTTAACTACTGGGGGAAGTGGCGCCGTTTTTTACAGTGGTGCTCACTGTACTGTGCAAAATTCTGTTATTAATGCAAATCCCTATTTGTACAGTAATACCAATTTTACTTTTAAGAACAATGTATTCTTTAAAAATGTAGGTTTAAGTTCTTCCCATTACTACAGCGATAATTATGTTGGAGTTGAAAGTGAGGGCTTCTTTGTTAATCAGGATGGAGTTTCCTTTGGCTATACCGATAACTATAACCTGAGCAACCCGGAGAGCTACACAGGCACCGATGGCACCCAGGTGGGAGTTTACGGCGGCATGCACCCCTGGAAAGAGGGTTCAATACCCATGATACCTCATATATCGAGGAAAAGCATATCCCACTCGGTGGATGCAGATGGTAATTTGAAGATTGAAGTAGATGTTTCGGCACAGGAATATTAAATAAAAGGCCATGGCAAAACGATTATTTATGGTATGGCTGGTTTTGTTTGGAGCATTCCTTCAAAGTGAAAGCCAGAACAGCGAAATCTGGGAATACTGGTTCAATAACGATTACGAAGCCCGGTCAGTGAGTAGTTTTATTTTATCTGACGGACAGGCAAAAACTAAATTCATACCAACCGATGACCTGGATGCAGGAATGCATACGCTTCATTTTCGTTTTCGTGATGATAACGGTTTATGGAGCGTTCCCCAAAGTTTTATTTTTTTCAAAGGTGGCCGGCTTTTAAGCAGCTACGAATACTGGTTTAATGATGATTATAACGATAAGGTCAGCATCGAAACCAATGGGTCCGATTCGTTGCAGTTTAATGCAGCGTTGCAAACAACCCATTTAGCTAACGGAATGCACTGGATTCATTTCAGGTTTAAAGATGATTCAGGGATTTACAGCCCCCTGCAAAGTCATCTGTTCTGGAAGACAGGACAAAAACTGGTGGCTTACGAATTTTGGTACGACGATAACTTTAACAGCAGGTCGGCGAGCCATATTTCGGGCGGTATTGATGAAAGCTGGATAAAAATAGTGGAACTGGATGCCGTTAACTTTGAAAAAATTTCTGCCCGGTACAAAGATTCCGGCGGGTTGTGGAGTCCGGTAGTTTCGCTCGATGTACCGGAGTCGGTTTCTGCACTGGCTTTGGAAAGGTACCTGGGTATTTCCGTGTTTCCTAATCCTGCATCCGAAAAACTGAATATTTCTTACCGTGCTGAAACGGGAGAATCCGTTGTTTTTATGGTTTATGATATTCAGGGCACAAAGATATTCACCGAAATTTTTGACAGTGCTCCCGGAATCGAACAAATGAAAACAGTAGATGTTAGCCATTTAACAAACGGTGTCTATCTTCTGGTTTTTGAAACCGAAAGCAAACGATCGGTTTTTAAAACAGTTATAAATCGCTGATTTTAAATTGTTTTTCAAATAATGGGTGTCGTAATTAGTTAGGTAATAAGACTGATTCATCAGGGGTATTAGATTATTTTTTACGAAATGAATATTATTTATACAGTTTGGAAATCAAGGATGCATGTGGATCATTTATCTTCGTTTAAAAAAACAAAACCAATGAAAAATTCAATCAAAATCTTAGCAGTTAAAACTTTGTTTTTATTCTGGTTATTGCCTGCTGTTAATCTTGCAGCCCAAACAACCATAACCTCAACAACAACCGGAGGCAAATGGAACGATGTCACAACCTGGGTAGGTGGCGGCATTCCCACGGCTAACAACCATGTTGTTATAAACGGTCCGGTTTACATCAACGGAACTTTTTCATGCATGAATTTAACCATTAACAGCAATGCTGAGTTATACAACGATGTGTACAGTACGGTAACTCTTACTGTAACCGGGAACCTGATAAACAAAGGGAAAATAAGCACTCACCCTACTTCAGGCTACCGTTTGTCTGTAAGTGTTAAAGGGAATATTGAAAACAATGGAATATGGACAGTGCAGAAAACTTTTCTTTCGGGAAATTCCAATCAATATTTAAAACAGGGTGCGGGAGCAAAGTTTGAGGGTGAGTTTGAAACTACTGACGATAATGGTGATATTGTTTTAAACAGCAACGTTAATTTTTTAAACAGTAGTTGGGATCTAAAATCTTCACGGATACTTACCAATGGATATCGCCTGATTACCCTGGACTATCATCTGAAAAACGGTTTTATTGTTTCCAATGACCATCTGGAATTAAACAATACGGTCGTTTCAGGGCTTACATTTGATGGCACGTATAAGCTTCATGGCAAAATTAGAATTCAGAACGGCATTGTGTTTAAGGGACAGGCTACCCTGCTCGACACATTGCATAACGATACATATTACACTACAACACTTGTTGTTGAAGGCGATATGGTCAACGAGGGTTACCTGATTACACATCCGTCATCCGGGTACCGTATGTCAGTTGACCTTTGGAAAGATTTGGAAAACAAGGGCGTTTGGGCGCCTTACCAAACCACTTTTAAAGCCGTTACCAATCAGCAGATAAGTCAGGCTTCGGGGAAAAAATTTGAGGGATATTTCGCAAAAAGCGATTCACTAGGGCAGATCGTTCTGGACAGCGATGTCGTTTTTGACAACAACATATTCGACCTTGCCAAATCGACACTCAACACCAACGGCCATTTGCTGCAAACCATAAATTTTAAATTACAGAATGGTAAAATAGCGTCGGAAGACAGGATGCTTTTAGAGAATTCGATACTTGCCCAGTTATCTTTTTCGGGTAATTACAAACTGGATGGCAAAATAAGAATTCAGTATGGTATTGTTTTTAAGGGTAATACAACGCTACTCGACACATTGCATAACGATACATATTACAATACTACACTTGTTGTTGAAGGCGATATGGTCAATGAAGGTTACCTGATTACGCATCCGTCATCCGGGTACCGTTTGTCGGTTGACCTTTGGAAAGATTTGGAAAATAAGGGCGTTTGGGTGCCTTACCAAACCACTTTTAAGGCCGTTACCAATCAGCAGATAAGTCAGGCTTCGGACAAAAAATTTGAAGGATATTTCGCAAAAAGCGATTCACTGGGGCAGATCGTTCTGGGCAGCGATGTCGTTTTTAACAACAACACATTCGACCTTGCCAAATCGACACTCAACACCAACGGCCATTTGCTGCAAACCATAAATTTTAAATTACAGAATGGTAAAATAGCGTCGGAAGACAGGATGCTTTTAGAGAATTCGATACTTGCCCAGTTATCTTTTTCGGGTAATTACAAACTGGATGGCAAAATAAGAATTCAGTATGGTATTGTTTTTAAGGGTAATACAACGCTACTCGACACATTGCATAACGATACATATTACAATACTACACTTGTTGTTGAAGGCGATATGGTCAATGAAGGTTACCTGATTTCGCATCCGTCCTCTTCCTACCGGCTCAGAGTTGACCTGTGGAGTGATTTGGAAAACAAGGGCATTTGGGCGCCTTACCAAACCACTTTTAAAGCCGTTACCGATCAGCAGATAAGTCAGGCTTCGGGGAAAAAATTTGAGGGATATTTCACAAAAAGCGATTCACTGGGGCAGGTTGTTCTGGGCAGCGATGTTGTTTTTGACAACAATACATTCGACCTTGCCAAATCGACACTCAACACCAACGAACATTTGCTGCAGTCCAATAATTATTCTTTTTCTAACGGAAAAATATGGTGTAATGATACAGTATTTTTTAATGACACCAAGTTGTCGGGCATAACAGCTAAGGGTAATTTTGTACTAAAAGGAAAGGTAAGGATACAGAACAACAACACGTTTGAGGGAATTGTAACATTGGCCGACAGCCTGTTCAACGATACATACTATAATTCCACCCTAAAAATTAGCGGAAATCTGATCAATGAAGGATATCTTATCAACAATCCGTCTGGATACCGCCTCTCCTTAAGTATAAATGGGAATATTGAAAACAACAAACATTTGTCTATCCAAACAATTTATCTAACGGGTTCAAATGAACGTACAATTGGAGGGAAGAATGTAAATGGAATTGAGGCTGCTTTTTACGTTGATGACTCCATCGTTTTAACGGGTTCAAATACGCTGCCCAATTTGAATTTTACCAGCAACCCGGAGGCAGGTTGTTTGGTAAAGGAAGGCGCTGTGCTCAACATAAGGAGTGCAGTCTCAAATGCTTCAAAAATAAAAAATTACGGACGTGTAGGCATCGAACAGGAAATGGATAACTCTTTTAATAAAACCTATACCTTTTTTGCCGCATCGGCTTCAGTGCCCGGGAATCCGGAATTTTTGAAACTTACTGTTGATAATTATGGTTACCAGCAGCACCCAACTGCAACCGGCACCATCAATACCTGGTGGCGACTCAGGAATTCCCCCGGTACATACAACGATTCTCTGAACTGGCTTAAACTGACTTATCCTGATGACGCATTAAACGGCGCCAACGAAGATTCAATCATGGTTTTCCATTCCCCCAATTCAGGGCTTACCTGGAAAACAATAAGAGCAGATTATACGGTTGATAAAGAAAAAAATGAGGTTACGATTAATAAAGCGCCATCCTGGGGGCACTACTTATTATCGTCTTCAGCTTTGGGCATTACCAGTTTTCAGCCATTGGTAGAATCGGCCGAGCCGCGGTTTGGAGGAAACTCGGGGCAGCTAACCATGTACATTTTTGGTGCTGGGTTTAAAAATTCAACAACAGTGAAATTGCAGCGTCCGGGCCAAACAACAATAGTGGCCGATACAACTATGCTTACCGACATATTCGGTGAATCGATGCTGGCGCGTTTCAATCTGAAAGGTCAGTCGTTGGGAAGTTACGATGTTGTAGTTGAAACACCTGGTGAAACAACCATAACACTAACCAATTATTTTACGATTGAGCAGGGCGAACGAAGCGATCCCTGGTCGGCAATTGCAGGCCGCAACAGGTTTCTTCTGAACCGGTGGTCAACTTTCAACCTGAGCTATGGGAACACTGCCAATACTGATGCCCTGGGTACAATATTGGTGTATGTTGTGGACGATTTGCCCGGCCTTGAAGTTGAGTTTCCAGATGTAAATATCATTTTGCCGAAAACACTGGTGGAAATGGGACCTGACTTTACCCGGTTCAGCGATTCGCTCGACATTTATTATGTTTCCGACAGTTTGTCGGGTTATGAAGGGCAAAACATGAGAATCTATCCCTTTTACATACCTTACATTGCTGCGGGTTCATCAAACAGCGTAAGGGTAAGGGTTAAGCTTACAGGTACAGGATCGCTAAACATGGACTCATGGATACTGGATCCGCTTTATGAGGTTATTGATTACAACCTGAAATCGGCTGAACCCATGCCCGCAGAAGTTCGGGCATGCATCACTGCGGCAGCCATGAAAGCCTGGTACGGGGGAATGGTTTCTATGGGAGCTTCGGTAGTACCGGGGCTGGCCTGTTGGTCGATAATTGATAAAACCATTGACCCGATTGGCTATATCACTCCCGAGGAGTTAAAACCGGAAGGCAAAGAAACCTGGGGCAGCTGGCTTTGGAAAGGAGTGTCCATTATGGGCTCCGCCGTTCAGTGCGGGGCCAGTTTTGTGCCCGTAATCGGCACAGCGGTTAGCCTGGGAATCAGCATGGTTAATACCACAATCGACATGAAAGATGGTTACGATGCTACCGAAGGCTGCTGGCGAAAATTCAGAAAAAAATCGCAAAGTAAACTGAAAAGCAACGGCGTTTCTTCCTTTGATCCGAATGAAAAAGCAGGCCCGCAGGGATATACCGCAGACCGTTACATTCCTAAAGAAGGGAATCTCAATTATACCATCTTTTTCGAAAATCTGCCAACTGCGGGTGCGTCAGCATTGGAGGTTTTTATTACCGATACACTTGATGTTACCAAATTCGACTTCAGTACTTTTAGTTTTCATACCATTGCCTTTGCCGATACATCCATAAAAATTCAGCAATACGCCAAAGAGTTTCAGGTGTTGGTTGATTTATTCCCGAAAAAGGAAACGATTGTCCAAATTCATGGCAAGCTGGATACCCTTACCGGAATTGTGAAGTGGGATTTCCATTCGCTCGACAGGCAAACCATGGAACTCACGGAAGATCCCGACGGGGGATTTTTGCCTCCGAATAAAATTTCGCCAGAGGGAGAAGGCCATGTAACTTTTAGTTGTAAACTGAAATCATCTGTTCAACACAACGATCTTATCAGCAACAGGGCATCTATCGTTTTCGACCTGAACAAACCGATCATTACCAATACTTTTTCCAACCGTATTGATGACAGAATACCTGAAAGTACGATATTCCCGTTGGCGCTGGCTCAGGAAGATTCAGTATTTACCGTTTCCTGGACAGGAAGCGACCAGGGTAGCCAAATTGAGAATTACAATATTTTTGTATCTGTAAATGATAGTGCCTATGTGCTTTGGAAAATAGCAAAAACTGCCGGAAGTGCTGAATTTACTGGTAAAGATGGATACCAATACCGGTTTTTTTCAGTAGCTACTGACAGTATCGGTTTTGCAGAACCTTATAAAACCAGTGCCGAAGCTGTTACAGTAGTCGATGTTAACACCGGCTCAGGCCTAACCGGTAATGTATTTGCTGAAATACAGGTGTATCCCAATCCTGCCGATCAATATTGCACAGTGGCTTTCAATATGAAAAATCCTGGTGAAGTGGAAATATTGCTGCATGACATAACAGGGAGAACAACCTACAGGAAAACCAGAGATTTTTGGCCATCAGGATTGCAAAGGGCACGCCTCGATCTAAAGGATATTCCGGACGGACTATATCTGGTTCAGATAAAAGCCGGAGAATACGCTCATTATATAAAATTGATTAAAAGGGCAGAATAAAAAAATCATGAAATAATAATCCCTTTGCATAGTCGCAGTTGTGCGCTCATGTTAGAAATTTTCAATCGTTGATGTTGATTTACGATTTGAACATGATTTTTACGATTTGAACATGATTTTCATTTTTCAATATGTATTTTTATTGTCTGAAATTAAGATTACAAACCATCTGAAAATGAAAAGCCATACAAAAACGATTTTTTTAAATGGCAACCACCCTTTCAGCCTGCCTGTCGGGCATGGTTTACTTTATTTTGAAACCCATAAAAACTGAAGTCATGTTTAAAAAAACCAGAATGAGACTTACAACCATCATGTTTGCATTTGTTATGCTAACATTTCATGGCTTTTCCATTAACCCCTTTGTTTCCAATTACCTCATTAACCTTTCCGAAGGCGAAGAAGGACCCGGATACGACGACAAAGTACCGGAAATTGTGGTTTCGGGGAATACTGTACATGCAGTTTGGGTTCAGAGTGTGGCAACCCGGGAAGCCCATCTCTATTACCGCCGTTCCACCGATTTGGGTGAAACATGGGAGGCTCCCAAAGTAATTTTAACCTTTAAAGACAGAGGCAAGGCTATTGCGGTTGAAAACAGGCGGCTGGCAGTTGACGGCGATGTGGTACACATCTGTGCAGCCGATTACGACTATGATGACAACGGCACCGGACGCCTCCATTATTTCCGCTCGCAAAATGGCGGCGTTTCCTTTGAAAGCGAACGGATTATTGCTGCTACTTCGGGTGGATATAAGTCTCTCGACAGAAGTTTTATTAAAGCCTCGAACGGGAAAGTTGCAGTGGCTTATCAGGGAACAGGTGATAAAAATGGCACATGGGTTCTTTTTTCTTCCAATGGCGGAACCACTTTTTCCGAAACAAAGATGCCCGAGGAAAGCATTTATGTGTATGACTTATTCTATGACGGAGACCAGGTGATTGTGCTTCATGGCAATTTTTCTACTTCCTACGGATACGTTACTGTAGGCAAAATATGGGTTTCTGCTTCTCAAAATGGAACAACTTTCACAACCAGTAAAATATCGGCAACATATATAAAGGACGATGTGGAGCGTGAACGCTGTTATGTGATACATAATTATCACTACTCCCCAAAAATTACCCGTTCCGGTAATTTTATCCATGCTGTATTCACCGGATATGCAGAAGGAGATGTTTGGACAACATTCTATGCCCGTTCAACCAATGGTGGAAATTCATTTGAAGCCCCTGTAGATATGGGAGCGATTACCCCTGAAAGTTTACAAAACGGAAGTGAAACGGTAGCCTCTAAAAACGGCCATGTTTATTTTCTTGCATCCACTACAAATCATGATGCGGGAAACCGGTTCTATTTTGCTTATTCACACGATAACGGAAATAACTTTACTGCACCCCGCAGAATCATGAACCCCGATGTCTATCATGTGGGAAAATCCTCACTTCCGGGCATTGCTATCGACCCGACTGATGAAACAGGTAAAACACTGTATCTTACCGGCAACTGGTTGTTTACTACCAAATCAGTCGATGGTGGCGAATCTTTTTCCGGAAGCACCTCACTGGCGCCATTCCTGGAAAGCAATATTATAAACATGTCACACAGCTACATGAACTCTTATATGCAAATGGACAGCGAAGGGGGAATGCACTGGATTACACAGGCCCGGTGGAGGGATGGAAACGACCAGGATATTTTTTACCGGAATGTAAGAAAACAACCCGAACCGGGAACTTTAAACAAAGCCTATTTTGTGGAAAGCCTTGCCGGAAACCGGCAGGCCAGAGAGTTGGTGGTAGTGCCTTCATCTGAAACCATTCAGTTCGATTCGGCCATGACCGCCGAGGCTTGGGTAAAATTTCATCCGGATACGGAAGCACGGTTCAGTATTCTGGCAAAGGTTGACGGAGCAGACCTTTACGACAACAATCCATCCGGTTATCATCTGGGATTCCGGCAGGTTAACGGTGCCATTCAGGTGAATGCAGGAATGAAAACAGATAACGATGCCGTTGTGAACTGGAGTGAAATTGATTTGAACGACAACCTGTGGCACCACATTGCGCTTACCTACGATGCCAATGGCGGTCTGAATAATTTCAAACTATACATTAACGGGTTACTGCACAAAGAACAAACACTATCGGGAGCCATTATTCGTGAAGACGGCATGCTGATGATCGGTTCACGGCAAATGGGCGACGGATATTACCGCGATGCCAAATACCACCTGGACGATGTGCGTTTATGGAACCGGGCTTTAAGCCAGGAAGAATTGCTGGAAAATCAAACCCAAAAGCTGACAGGTGAAGAAGAAGGCCTGACGCTGTTTATCAATTTTGACGATACTTTCAAAGATATTTCGGGAAATGGCAACGACGGTATTGCCGTTTATAAAGGCACATTGCACGAGTCGGATTTCAACCCACCGGTTCCCGCATTTGACATGTACCAGTCGGGAAACTCGGTATCGTTCAACAACAAAACAAAAAATGCCACTTCCTGGCTTTGGAATTTTGGCGATGGCGGCACTTCGGAACAGGGAAACCCGAAATATGGTTATTCCACCCCGGGTGAGTACTCCATTTCGCTGCTGGCTAAAAATGCAAATAGTGTAGCGGCAGCTGCCGGTCATGCTACCATCGAAGGGATCGACAGGGTTGAACCTGCCAGTGCCGGAGCTGCCGGAATTGTAACCGTAACTGTATTTGGGGGAGGACTGGCTTCCGAAGGCAGTACCTTACTGCTCCGGAGAAATGGAGCTGAAATAACCGGGAATGACCTATATTCTCCCGCTCCCGGGCAGCTGGCCGGCCGGTTTTTGATGAATGGGGCTGAACTGGGAGAGTACGATGTGGTTTTCCGGAAAAATGGAGCAGAACTTATACTTGAAGAGGGATTTACGGTGGTTGAGGCTACATTGCCGGAACCGTGGGTCTCGGTTTCTGGCCGTGGAATGGCTTTAATTGGTATGAGACAAACTTATGCGATAAGCTATGGGAACAAAGGGAATGTGGATGCGCTGGGAGTACCTTTAAACATCGTAATCAGCGACCATCCCGATCTTAAAGTCGGGTTTTTCGACTTTAAAGTGGAGGCAAGTGAGTATATGAAAACGCACACTCCCGAGATAGTAGAATTGATGGATACACTTTATCATGTTGTTGAAGATTATTTTGAACCGGGGCATCATGCAAGGTTCTATCCTCTTTTTGTGCCCATCCTGGAAGCAAACAGTTCCCACAGTGTGCGTATTCGGATAACAAGCACGGAAAACTTTTATATTGAAGCCTGGACAAATGATCCGTTTTTTGAATTTGTTGACCCTGAAACCAAAAGTGCTGCTGCAAGTCAGGATGACTGGCCGGATGAAAAAACCAAACTGAATGCCTGTATTGCACTTTCTGCCGCAAACGCTGCATCCTCCGTTGCTATGGATGCGCTCGGCATGGTACTTCCGGTTGATTGTGTGTACGATTTTTCAACCCTGGTGTTTAATCCATGGGAAGCCGCAAAGCCTGAAATGAATGAACCCTCGGTATTTAATAACTGGGGATACTCCCTCGCTTCTGCAGCCGTAAGTTGCATCGGTGATTTGAGCCCGATAAAAGCCATCAAAATTGGAATTAAAATTGCTTCGATTGTCAACAACATGTACCAGGGGTATATGGCCCACCAGGATTGTCTGAATAACTTCGATCCCCGCTACAAAAACAGAAAACGCGTTATCACCGTGGCTTCATTCGATCCCAACGAAATGGTTGGCCCCTCAGGCTTTGGCGAGCAAAATTACATTGTCAAATACCCCATGATGCCATATACCATTTTGTTCGAAAACAAAAGCGAAGCCACTGCACCTGCACATATTGTTATTATTACTGATACGCTCGACCTGTCGGTTTTTGACATTTCAGAATTTGGATTCAGCTCCTTCGGCTGGGCCGATACCACCTTCTCTCCTCCGGGAAACAAGCTGAAAGAATTCTCGATGGACATCGACATGCGGCCCGAGCTGGAACTCATCACCCGCGTCTCAGGGAAACTGGATACACTTACAGGCGTAATTAAATGGGAATTCCTTTCCCTGAATCCCGAGACCATGGATTTGGAAGAAGATCCGTTCCTGGGCTTTTTGCCACCCAATGTTACACCACCCGAGGGAGACGGATTTGTGAGCTTCTCTGTTGGGTTGAAAGAAGAACTTTGGACGAACGATGAAATCCGGAACCAGGCCACCATTGTGTTCGACGCCAACGAGCCCATTATTACAAATGAATACCTGAACACCCTCGACATGGATGAACCCCAGAGCCGGGTTTACCCGTTGGAGACAACTTCTGTCAGCAGTTTTATGGTTGACTGGACCGGCACTGATGAGGGATCGGGAATAGGCAGCTACACCATTTATGTAATGGAAAACGACACGCTGCTTTACCCGTGGCTGACCAACACAACTGAAATTACGGCAGAATTCATTGGGGAAGTCGGCTCTACCTACAAATTTTACAGCATAGCCACCGACAATGTGGGACACAGGGAAACCACGCCCAATGATTACGATACGCAAACCACTGTGGTGGTGAACCTGGAAGAGTTTGAACGGGTGAAAGAAGAACTTGCGGTTTGGCCCAACCCGGTAAAAGATAATTTGCGCGTAACCTTCAGCCGCGCCCCCTGCGGCATGTATGTGGTTGAACTGGTAAGTGCAACCGGATCGGTAAAACATTCGCAACTTTACGAAGACCGGCAACTGCAAAACGGAATTTCAGTTAATGTTTCGGATTGTCCTCCTGGACAGTATGTTTTGCGGGTTGTATTCGGGAATAAAACAGAGACGAGGAAAGTGGTGGTTCAGTAGAAGCATCCTATCCATACAACCTTTGAAAATGGTTCTCCAGATGATTTCGCATGGCTGAGCGAAATTGGTCGGGAGTGCCATTTTTTAATACATCCACCAGGCCCTGGTGCGAGATGTGTTTTACCTTTTTAATAGGTTTGTTTATCAGGCCGCTGTCATACATATAATTAAACACCGGTAAAAGAATCTGCTGAAATTTTTTGAGGGTTTTGTTTCCGGCTATTTCATAAAGCTTGCCATGAAACCGGATTTCATGATCGATATCGAACAGCACATGGTTTGATTTTTCAGGTTCTATGTTGATGATCTGCTCCAATTCGGCAATGTCTTCCGGGGTTACATGCTGGAAAATCAAATCGGCCATACCGATTTCAATAACCAGCCTGAATTCAAAAATATCTTTTAATGTACTGTCATCCAGCATCCGTGGAATCATCGACTTTGCCAAAAGCGCCGAAAGATCCGGGCTTTTAATAATGGTACCCTTGTGTTTCACCGCTTCAATAATACCCAGTGTTTTCAGGCGGGTTAACGACTCGCGCACTACCGTGCGGCTAACGCCCATGGCACTAGCCAGCTCCATTTCTTTGGGAATCACGTCGCCGGGTTTAAATTCCTTTTTAATGAAAAAATCTACCAGGTTCATTTCAACCTTATCTACCAGGCTTCGGGTGTCAACGGTTTGTAAATATTCTGAGGTTCCTTGTGAATTCATATCTCTGCTTTAGTCAATTATTTTAAAAATTTTTGCCACAAATTTCAATAAAATATTTTGGAATTACGAATTAAATAATATATTTGCACCGTATTATGTAATACATAATGCAAATATAAGAATAAATTCAATAAAAAAGTAGCTTATGAAAGATTTGATGCTAAAAATGCTAAAATTTCGCTGGGTAGTAATACTGATGCTGCTTAGCGGACAAGTGTTTGCCCAAAAAGACATCACAGGAAAGGTTACAGATGCTGCTTCTGGTGAGCCGCTTCCCGGGGTTTCCATTGTTATTTCGGGAACAACCATGGGAACCATTTCCGATTTTGACGGAAATTTCAGTATCACTGTTCCGGAAGAAAACAATCAACTGGAGTTTTCCATGATTGGATATTCCAGAAAAGCGGTACCTCTCGATGGCGCCACTACGTTGAATGTGATGCTTGAGGAAAGCACCACTGCACTGGAAGAAATTGTGGTAACCGGTTACAGCACACAATCGCGTGCCGAAATGACCACCTCAATTTCGAAACTGGATACCAAAAACCTGGAAAGTGTTCCGCGTTCAAACGCCGCAACAGCCTTGCAGGGAACCATTGCCGGTTTGAAAGTAACCCAAACCACCGGTCAGCCGGGTTCTACACCCAGCATGGTGGTTCGGGGCGGAACCAGCTTCTCGGGAACAGGAAGTCCGCTGATTTTAATTGACGGGGTACCGGGTTCATTTTACGCCTTAAATGCCGACGATATTGAATCGATGGAAGTGTTGAAAGATGCTGCTTCTACTGCCATTTACGGAGCAAGGGCAGCCAATGGTGTTATTCTGGTTACTACCAAAAAAGGGAAAGCCGGAACTTCGAACATCAGCCTGAGAGCAAAATTCATCAGCAATCAGCGCCGCGAAGACCCGATGGAATATCTGGGTGCCAGAGATTATGTGCATTTTAACAGGCTTGCAGTTAAACAAGCCCAGGACGTGATGGGCTACGCATGGCTGAACCAGTTTTTAACAGGAGCCAATGCTGCAGGAACAGGAAACAATACCACCAATTCGCTTTATACAACTATGGTGTTATCGGACGATAACCGCTATTTACTCGACTACGAAGGCTGGCAAACTATGGAAGACCCGGTTAATCCGGGAACTACACTCATTTTTCAGGAGAACCAGATGAATGAATTGTTCTACCAGGACAGCTACGCGCAGGATTATACCTTGTCTTTTGATGGCGGAAACGACAAAGGAACGTATTATCTCGGTCTCGGATTTCTGGATGATAAAGGGTTGGTGTTTGGTTCCGATTTCGACCGCTATTCCGGAACATTTAACGCATCGTACAAATTATCAGATGCTTTGAAGGTTTCTTCCAACATTATTTATGCGCACTCGAGCCAGGCTTTGCCTTTCGATACCGATTACAACCTGTTTCAGCGTACCGCCGGATTGGCGCCTACTTCGCGCATTTATTTTAATAATCCCGACGGAAGTTTATCGGATGATTATCACCCTGGAACATACGTTGGGTTTGGTAACCCGCTTTACTACCAGGATAAATTTGTACGTTCAAATCTTGAACAACGACTTACGGGTTCCGTTCAGTTTGATTACACTTTTTTGAAAAACTTTACGTTGACTGCCCGCGGAAGCCATTTTACCATCAACAATTCGAACGAATCGTTTAACAAAGCTTACCTGAATTCGGGTAGTCTGAATACCGAAAGACGTGCTGCAGCATCGCATGCCCGCACGCTTCGCAACCAGTTAACGGCCATGTTAAACTACCGCAATTCATTTGCCGGGGTGCACAACGTAACGGCATTGGTGGGAACTGAATACTTCGTGGAAAAATATTTTGCTTTTAGCGCTGCAACAAGGTTGTCGCCAACCGATTTGATTTACACCATGAATGTGGGTTCCGAAGCTGCCGGCATTCCTTCTTCTTCAAGAACCGGATATGAAATTGCTTCGTTATTTGGACAGGCCAACTACGATTTTGATTATAAATATTTGTTTGGTCTGACTTTCCGTTACGACGGTACCTCGCGTTTGGGAAACAATAAATATGGTTTCTTCCCGGGGATTTCTGCCGGTTGGAATGTTCACAACGAAGATTTTTTCCAGCGTTCGAAAGTGAACGATATCGTGAGCAAACTGAAACCGAGGGTGAGTTACGGTGTAAACGGAAACATCGACATTTTGAGCAACTTTGGAGTATTCGGAAGCTACGGACAAACTGCAGTTTATGATACACAAACCGGTTATGCCAATAATGGTCTTCCGCTGCTCGATTTGAGATGGGAACGCTCAACTACCCTGAACATGGGGCTGGATGTTGGCTTGTTCGACAACCGCGTGAGTCTGATTTCCGACTTCTTTATCCGTGACGTTCAGGATAAGCTGGCCGGGTTAACCCTGCCGCTCTGGACCGGATTTTCATCCATTCAAACCAACAACGGTACATTGCAAAACCGGGGTATAGAACTCGAAGTGGATGCGAATGTGGTGAAAACAAACGACGTTAACTGGAACCTGGGACTTACCTATTACAGTGTACGCAATTATGCCAAACAGCTTCCCGACAATGGAGTGGAGAAAAACAGGCAGGGAGGTACCGAAATTTACGACCCGGCAACCGGCGGAACAATGTATGTTGGCGGTTTGCAGGAAGGCGAACGTGTGGGTTACGATGTGATTACCGCGTATGTGTTCGACGGTGTTTACAAAACACAGGCAGATATCGATGAACATGCAGGCCGCATTGTGGAGTTTGCTCAGGATAAAGATACCCGCTTTTTAGGCGATACCCGCTGGAAAGATTTGAATAACGACGGAGTTATCAATTACCTCGACCGTGAAGTGATTGGGAGAAGAACCCCTGATTTTACAGGTGGGTTGACATCAGATTTGAGCTATAAAAACTTCAATCTGTATGTAAAAACCGACTTTACGCTTGGACACTATATTATTAACGGTCGTCGCGTGAAAGGAATTGCCCAAACTCAGGGGAACCAAAACGGACCGCTGGAAATCAGAGATACCTGGACACCGGATAATCCGGATGCCGATGTTCCGATTTTCACACTGGTTGACCGTCAGCGCAACCATCTGGCTGCCGGTTACGACCAGGGTTCTATGGACCAAAGCAGTTCACGGATGTGGGAAAAAGGAGACTATTTTGCTCTGCGCGAAGTAACACTGAGTTACAATCTCGATGGAAAAATCGTAAATAATCTTGTTAAAAACATGAGGTTATACCTTTCAGGCTCCAACCTGGCTTATTTTAACGGATTTTCGGGAAGCTCGCCGGAAGAATCAGGTGATGGTATTGATTACGGAAGGTTCCCGCTGCCGCGCACAATCACTTTAGGCGTAAACGTAAACTTTTAAAAATTGGGAATTATGAAGAAATACATCATATTATTAATAGCCGTTGCTTTTCTGGGCGCTTGCGACCTGGATATGCAACCCGAAAGTCAGTTGACTTACAATGGATTCTGGGACACCGAAGAAGCAGCAAAAGCTGCCCACACCGGTATTTATGCCAGCTACCGGAACTATGCCTACACGCTTTGGCAAATGGGCGAACTGCGTTCTGACATTTGGGGTGGAAACACCATCGAATCTCCCAATGGAATCGATTTAATCGAAAATAACATCAGCAGCTCTATTGTACATTTTGGCAACTGGGCTAATTTTTACGGATTGTTGCACTACATTAACGATTTTATAAAAAGTGCACCCGATGTGCCGTTTAAAAGTGAAGCCGAAAAAAACCACATGCTTGGCCAGGTTTATGGTCTCAGGGCACAGGTTTATTATACCATGGTACGTGCCTGGGGAGATGTGCCAATCAGCACCGAACCTTTACTCGAAGTGGACCTGGAAAAACTGAAAAAACCGCGTTCGCCCAAGGAACAGGTTATGCAGTTAATTAAAGACGATATTGCCAAATCACTCGAATATTTTGGCAACGACAACAGCCTGTGGATGGGTAAAAACATCTATTGGTCGAAAGCGGCAACCCTTGCGCTTAAAGGCGATGCCTATTTGTGGTCGGGTAAAGTGCTTGGCGGTGGAAACGCCGATTTCAACGAGGCCAAATCAGCACTTTCACAAGTTTCCGGGTTCAGTCTGGTGCCTTACGAAAACCTTTGGGGTCAGGGCAATGAGTTCAATAACGAGTTCATTTTTGCATTTGACTATCAGGAAGACCAGGCAAGCGGTTTCTACTATCTTTTCACAGGAAGAGCGGTCGATTTTGCTGAGCTTTATGATGATGAAGGCAATTCCATGAACGGTTTTGTGGTGAATGGAGCCAGCCGTTTTGGTCCTTCTGATAAAACGCTGCTTGCACTGGATGACACGGATGATGCCCGCCGAAATACATTCGTTCGTTTGTACAACGATGGGGAAAACCACATTCCATACGAGGCAGGAAACGATAGTTACAAAGGAGCACTTCTGAATAAATTCCTGGGAATAGTAGGCGATGATGGAACACGCAAAGATTTCAACAATGTTCCGCTCTACCGTTATGCCGATGTGGTTTTGATGCTGGCTGAAGCCAAAAATCATTTGGGCGAAGACCCTTCTGCAGAAATAAATGCGGTTCGCGCCCGTGCCTATGGCGATAATTTTGCCGGAAATGAGTATTCAAACGGAACAAAAGCCGAAAATACCCACGCCATTTTAAATGAACGGATGAAAGAGTTTGTGGGCGAAGGCAAAAGATGGTGGGACCTGGTTCGTGCAGGCGATGGAATCGTATTTGAAGAGGTAGCCACACTCAATGCCAATGAAGCGTATAAAATTTATTACTCGATTTCGCAGGCGATGCTGGCCAACGATTCGGAATTGACGCAAACCGAAGGATATTAGTTTTTGATACAGAATAGCAAATATTTTTCATAGGTTTGGTTTTTAAGAATTGGAGGCTCAAACGGGCCTTCAATTCTCTTATTTTTCACTATTTTCAAAGCTCAGTAAAGCAAATCGAAATGAACAAAATACTCGTATTATTTTTTATGACAACCCTTTTTTTCGCTTGCGGAAAAGAAGAGAAAGTGCCTGAATTCAGCGCCAGTTCAATCCATCTCAATCGCGTTCCGTTGTTCGTTGGCCGCGAAAACCCGGATGTACTGCACGTTAAAATCTCGGTTCCCGACACCGGGAGAACTTATCAGTTAGCCACTACAATATTTTATTTTGAGGAGAACGGCAATTCTGAAATTCTGGAATCGGTTAGCATAAATCACCTGAACAACGGCGAAGAACAATTCGAACCCATTACAGATAATGGTTTTCAACTGCTGGACAACCGGGCAGAAGTGGATGCCACTGCTGAAATTGGCCCCGGAAATCATATCCTTTCCTATGGCTTTCAGGTAAAAGATGATGCAGTTCTTACTGAAAGTTTTTCCATTCAACAAGTGGAATTGCGGTTCGATGACGGCTCTGTGTTGAATCTCGAACCGGAATTGGATTTCGCCTACCGTCCGGCCAATGTGGTTCGTGCTGCCGGCCAGGACAACTGCGATACCTACCGCATTCCGGGAATGGTAACCACCAACGAAGGAACGCTCATTGCCGTTTACGACAACCGCTACAACAACAGTAAAGATTTGCAGGAAGACATCGACGTGGGCATGAGCCGCAGCACCGATGGCGGACAAACATGGGAACCTATGCGCGTGATTATGGACATGGGCGAATGGGGCGGAAACCCGGACCGCCTCAACGGCATCGGCGACCCGGCTGTGTTGTACGATCACACCACCGGAACCATTTGGGTGGCGGCATTGTGGATTAGCGGACTTTCCGAAACCGACATGCTCTGGTGGGCTTCGAAACCCGGCATGAAACCTACCGAAACCGGGCAGTTTGTGCTGGTAAAAAGTACCGACGATGGCCTCACCTGGTCGGAGCCCATTAACATTACCGAGCAGATTAAAGCCCCCGCCTGGCAGTTGCTTTTCCAGGGCCCCGGCCGCGGAATTACCCTTGATGACGGCACACTGGTTTTTCCGGCGCAGTTCAAGGCCGATATTGGTGAAAAGGCGCTCGACGGCGGCCAGTACACTGCTCATTCCACCATTGTGTACAGCAAAGATGGCGGCAAAACCTGGCAAATCGGCACCGGTGCCAAACCTAACACTACCGAGGCACAGGTGGTACAACTGGCCGACGGCAGCCTCATGCTCAACATGCGCGACGACCTCAACCGCCGCGTAAAAGACGAAACCAACGGACGGGCAGTAGCTGTTACCAGCGATTTGGGAAAAACCTGGACAATACATCCGTCTTCAAACTCAGCATTACCCGAACCGAACTGTATGGCCAGCCTCATTGCCGCTGATATGGAATTAAACGGGCAAAATCAACAGGTGCTTTTCTTTTCCAATCCCAACGATAAAGAGGCCCGTATAAACATGACCATCAAAGCCAGTCTCGATCAGGGACATACCTGGCCCGAAGAGCACCAGGTTTTACTCAACGAAAACCAGGGATTTGGTTACTCCTGCATGACCATGGTGGATGAAAACACCGTGGGTATTTTGTATGAAGGTGCAAAAGAGCTTTATTTTCAAAAAGTTCCGGTTAAAGAATTGTTGGGAGAAATCCTTAATTAATTCATTCTGAATCAAAATGCACCGTAGTTTTTTCAAGTTACGTTTCGTTTACAGCCAGTGATGATAAAAAGTATTAAAATACCGGAAATAATAAGTTCCAGAACGGAATACAAAAGAAAATTCAGTCTCGCTGAAATGTATCGGGCTTTTGTACTGATTCCGGGGGCGTTGGCTAAAATGATTGGGAACAGCAGAAAAAAATTGCTGAGTAAAGATTTTATCGAACGATTGCAGCTGGCAGTTACAGAGGTGAATGGATGTGCAGCCTGCTCTTATGCACACACTTATCTGGCATTAAAACAGGGAATGAGTAACGAAGAAATTAACAGTTTTCTCAGCGGTGACGGTAAATTTATCGGGTCGCAGGAAGCAAAGGCCATATTATTTGCCCAGCATTATGCCGATTTTCGCGGTTTTCCGAAAAAGGACGTGTTTGAATCCATTGTGGACGAGTATGGGGAAGTGAAAACAGGCATCATTCTTTCAGCAGTGCAGTTGATGATGGCAGGAAATATTTTTGGAATTCCATATAGCGCCTTGATTTCCAGACTGAAGGGCAAGCCTTACCAGGATAGTTCGTTAATTTATGAATTGGGGATGCATGTTGCTGGAATTGTTTTGTTCCCTGTTGCAATGGTTCATGGCCTTTTCCGCAATATCGCCGGTTTCCCAAATATAAAATTTGACAACGCAGAGAACGAGAACGGATTATGAAAGAAATGAAATTAAATATCGGATATGTATGTAAGCAAATCAGGTGGAAGGAAGAAATCAGGAAAACATTTCGTTTTTATAAAGGTGGATTGATTTTGTGGTTAGTTGCATTTTTAATGGTGCAGTGCACATCTGAAAAAGCAGAACAGCCGGCACTAATTCCCATGCCGCAAAACCTGGAATGGAATGGGCAGACTTTCAACATGTCGGACAGCAGTGCGCGGTTTGTTCAGCGAATAGTTCAACATATAAATGATATTCCACTGAATGAAAACGAAGCCTACACATTGGATGTAACATCTGATTCGCTGATTCTATCTACTTTGACAGAAGAAGGATTGTTCCGCGGGTTACAAACAGTGAAACAACTGACGTATTCTGAAAAGGGTAAACGTCTGGTGGCTGGTTGTTCTGTACGCGACTGGCCGGCATTCCGGTTGCGCGGTTTTATGCAGGATTTGGGCCGGAATTTTCAGAGTATGGAAATGCTGAAGGAACAGATTGATGTTTTAGCTGCTTACAAATTCAACGCATTTCATTTTCACGTTACCGATAATCCGGGTTGGCGCCTTGAAAGTAAAAAGTACCCGCAGCTAAATTCTCCGGAATCCATGAGTCGCTGGCCGGGAAAATACTATACGCAGGAAGAGTTTAAAGAGCTGGTGGATTATTGTTACGAACGGAAAATAGCGCTCATTCCCGAGTTCGATTTGCCGGGGCACAGTGCGGCATTCCGCAAAGCTTTCGGGTTTGAAACCATGAGCGATCCACGTGTACAGCCGGTTCTTATCGATTTGATTGATGAATTGGTGAGTTTGGTTCCACCTGAAAAAATGCCGTATATCCACCTCGGTACCGACGAGGTGTGGCACAGTTACGAAGAACCGTCGCCAACCCTTTTGCCTGCGCTTTTGGAGCGGGTAACACAATATCACGGCCGCGAACTCATCGTTTGGCGGCCGGGTTACCATATTGAAGGTGATTCGGTTTCCATTTCACAACTCTGGTCGTCCAACGGTCACCCCAAACCGGGGCACCGTTACCTCGATTCAAGGCTGAATTACCTCAACCACCTCGACCCGCTGGCTGGAATCCCTCAGTTGTATTTCGAGCGCATCAACGGCGCAACGCATGGCGATTCGCTTCGCATGGGCGGTATTTTGTGCAACTGGAACGACAACCTGGTTGCTTACGAATACGATGCCATCCTCCACAATCCGGTTTACCCGGGAATTTTAACTTACAGCGAAACGTCATGGACGGGCCAGTCCGAAGATTTTGGTGAAAAATACCTGGCGAAGTTTCCGGTTAGAAATTCTTCGGCATTTCAAAAATATGCTGATTTTGAAGAGCGCCTGGTGAAACACCGCGATTTGTACTTTCAGGATAAACCGTTTCCGTATGTGAAACAAACCCACATGCAGTGGCGTATAGCCGGGCCGTTCAATCACAAAGGAGATGTGAACAAAAAATTTCCCCCCGAAGACTCCATCGCTGATGAATATGTGGTGGATTCAGAAAAACATACCTGGTCGGAGCCGGTAACCGGCGGCACGGTGCATCTTACCCATTTTTTTGGGTATCCTTCGTTTTTCCCAAAAAAAACGGGTACCTGGTACGCGTTTACCCGCATCTGGTCGCCCGAGAATCAATCGGTGGATGCGTGGATAAGTTTTCACGACTGGTCGCGTTCGGGCGGCAGGCGAGGCGGGCCGTTCCCGGAACAGGGACAATGGCACAACACCAATCCGCAGGTTTGGGTAAACGGCGAAGTTATTCCGCCACCGGTCTGGAAAAAGCCCGGGTTGGAGGCTAATTCGGAGGAAATACCTTTCAGCGATGAAAATTACTTTTTCCGCGAACCGGCCAAAATTCAACTGAAAAAAGGCTGGAATGATGTGCTCTTAAAAATACCGGTGAAACAAAACTCGTGGAAAAGGATGTTTACGTTTGTACCCGTTCAAAAAAACGGGGAAAATTTCAGAGAAATGGAAGGCTTGAAGTTTTCTGCTGAAATAGAATAAATAGCGATTGAACACTTAAAATTAAAAGATATGAGAAGCATAAAATTTGCCGTTCTGGTTTTATTTGCAGCGAGTCATTTTTATTCCATTACAATCAACGGGCAGGAAGTATTTCAATCCACCTATTACGAGCAACGCCGAACCTTATTTGAAAACCTTCCCAACACAAAAAATGAAATCATTTTTTTGGGAAACAGCATCACCGATGGAAGCGAATGGTCGGAACTGTTTCAGAACAAACGCATAAAAAACAGGGGAATCAGCGGCGATGTTACTGAAGGAGTGCTTTACCGGCTGGAAGAAGTAACCGAATCGAAACCAGCCAAAGTTTTTTTGCTGATTGGAATCAACGATTTGGCCCGCAATATTCAAAAAGATACAGTTTTTACCAACATCTGCCGTATTGCCACCACCATCAGGGAGCAATCGCCAAAAACCAGGGTGTTTGTGCAAAGCATTCTGCCTGTAAATCCTGCCTTTGATAAATTTATCGGGCATTGTTCAAAAACCGGTGAAGTGAAATGGATAAACGAAAAATTAGAAGAATTTTGTGCGCAATCCGGGTTTCAGTATGTTGATTTATTTACGTATTTCAAAAACGAAAACAACGATTATATGAATCCGGAGTTTACAAACGACGGTCTGCATCTCACCGGCGCAGGTTACCTGAAGTGGGCAGAAATAATAAAACCCTTGTTGTAAAAAGTCAATATTTTTTTTCAGAAACAATTTAAAAAACAGATACCGAATGATACCAAAATTTGAAGGATTGATAGCCGCTCCGTTCACACCCATGGATGAAAAGAGTGGAGTGGTTTACGAACGCATTCCTGCATATTACAACTTTTTGAAAAACAATAAAGTGGTGGGGGCATTTATCAATGGCTCCACCGGAGAAGGCGTTTCGCTTACCCAAAAAGAGCGGATGAAAACTGCCGAACATTGGGTGGCGGCTGCAAAGGCCGATCCGGAGGTTAAAGTCATAAACCTTGCTGGTGGGACTTCCTACATGGAATGTATTGAAAATGCGCAACACTCGGCAGAAATTGGCGTGGATGCCATTGCATTACTGGCACCGTATTATTTTAAACCGTCAGGTGCCGGTCAACTGGCTGAGTTTGTTGCCCGTGTGGCCGATACCGTACCTAAACTGCCGGTTTACTTTTATCACATTCCGGTTCTTACAGGCTGTAACGTGCCCATGTACGATTTTCTGAAAGAAGCAGCACCGGCCATTCCCAACCTGGCCGGCATCAAATACACCCACGAAGATTTTATGGATTTTCAGAGCTGCAACAGTTTTATGGATGGCAAATACGACATGCTTTGGGGGCGTGATGAAAACCTGCTTTCGGCACTGGTTTTGGGAACCCGCAGCGGCGTAGGAAGCACTTTTAATTACGCAGCGCCCTTGTATTATAAACTGATTGCTGCATTCGATGCCGGTAACCTTGTTCTTGCCCGCCAGTTGCAACAAAAAGCCATCGACATGATTCGCCTGCTGGGGAAATATGGCGGTATTGCCACCGGGAAAGCGTATATGCGTTACGTGGGATTCGAATGTGGCGAGTTTCGTTCGCCCATAAAAAACATGAGTCGCGACGATTACCGGAAATTTACCGAAGATGTTAAAACGCTGGGGATGGAAGAGGAATTCTCAAAATATTTTTCCTGAACCAAAGTTCATAAACAGGGTCCAGAAATTCGAGTCTGGTTCCTCTGATATCAATAAGTTCTTTCTCATATAAAACTTTTTTTTGTTTGCTTATGTTGGCTGATGTACCCAGGCGATATTTGGTCAGAATTTCAGGATTGCTGAAGCCTTCTGCAATTCCTGAAGCAACAGCTTTTAAAAGGTTTAACTGGGTTTCGCTCAGCATTTCAGTTTCCAGTTGATAAAGGTTGGCATTCTGCGCTAACAAATCTTCAATGGCAACAGTAATAGTTTCATTTTCAACTGAATCAGGTGTGCGTTGCCAGATTAAATGGGATAATTGCTGAACGTAGTAAGAATGGGTCTTAACGGTTTGCGTTATTATTTCAGCCTGTTCAGTTGAAATTTTTTTACCGGTTGACTGGAATCTTTCGGTAATAAAAGCTACCCAATGCTTTTCTGAAATCTTTTCCAGATTGATGGTTTCACCAAATTTGTAGAAAGGCATGGACTGTTTTTCAAAAAGGTTAGACATCATGTGCTTTTTACTTCCGTAAAGGCAATAAGTAACTGATTGGTGATTTTGCCAGGCTGTCCGAAGACGTTTGTGAAACAATTTTGCTTCTGTAAAATTTGCAGTGTTTTGAAACTCATCGATGCAGATAATCAGATTAACCTTTTTTTCTTCGGCAATTTTTTCGGGCAAGTCCAGTAATTCCCTGTAATTCTTTTCAATGGACTCCAGGTTAAACGTTAATTCGAAAGTGCTGAAAGGGTCAGTTCCAAAAGATACTTTTGGAGAAAGCCGGCTGATAAATTTTCGGATATTCTCCAGCCAGGTTTCCACTTTCCCTGAAGTATTTTTGATGACTTCAGTGGTTAGCAAAGTGTAAAAATCCTTAGGGTCGCGAATGCCAAAAGCATCCAACTGAATAACAATCGTTTTTTCGTTTGTAACCAAATCGCAGGCCTTTTTCACCAGCGAAGATTTTCCCCATCTTCGGGGCGAAATCAAAACAGTGTTCACTTTGTTCTGAAAGTTTGAAACCAAACGATTCGTTTCGGCCTCCCGGTCGGTGAATTTTTCACCTACAGCTTTTCTGCCGAATACAAAAGGACTTTCGTGTAAAACCATGACGTTTTGTTATTTTGGTTGACACAAATATATGAATAATAACTTTCCTAACCAATCGGTTAGCAACCGTTTGGTTAGCAACCAATCGGTTAGTTTTATTTTTAATTTTAAGTAGTTGATATATTGGTTTTTATGATTGAAAAAAATAATACATTTTGAAATATGGACATTAAAAATATAGCACAACAATACAAAAACGAACTCCTTCAAAACGTGGTTCCTTTTTGGGAGAACCACTCAAAAGATGAGGAGTTTGGCGGTTATTTTACCTGCCTCGATCGGGAAGGAAAGGTATTTGATACCGATAAATTTGTCTGGCTGCAGGGGCGGGAAGTCTGGATGTTTTCCACACTGTTCAACAAAGTGGAGCAAAAACAGCAGTGGCTCGACATGGCGTTGCACGGCGCTGAATTCCTGCAAAAATACGGGCACGACGGAAACCTGAACTGGTACTTTTCCCTCACCCGAGAAGGAAAGCCGCTGGTACAGCCCTACAATATTTTTTCCGACTGCTTTGCCACCATGGCTTTTGGCCAGCTTTACAAAGCTACCGGTAATGAGGAGTACGGGCAAATAGCCAAAAGCACTTTCGACAATATTTTAAAACGCAGCGACAATCCCAAAGGAAAATACAACAAACTGGTTCCCGGAACACGGCCGCTGAAAGGGTTTTCGCTGCCCATGATTTTGTGCAATCTTTCGCTGGAAATCGAGCACCTGCTGCCCGAACAACTGGTGGATGAAACCATTGAAAAAGTTTTGCACGAAGTGATGGAGGTGTTTTACCAGCCCGACTCAGGTTTGATTTTGGAGAACGTAAAACCCGATGGCAGTTTTTCCGATTCGTTCGACGGCCGCCTGCTCAATCCGGGACACGCAATCGAAGCCATGTGGTTTATCATGGATTTGTCGGTTCGCCTGCAAAGACCCGAGCTGGCCGAAAAAGCAGTGGAAATTGTGTTGCGAACGCTGGAATACGGCTGGGACAAGGATTTTGATGGCATATACTATTTTCTCGACATCAAGGGAAATCCGCCGCAGCAACTGGAGTGGGACCAGAAACTTTGGTGGGTGCACATTGAAACACTTATCAGCCTGATAAAAGGCTACGCGCTTACCAAGAATGAAAAGTGTCTTACCTGGTTTGAAAAAGTGCACGATTACACCTGGTCGCATTTTGCCGACCCGGAACATGGCGAATGGTTTGGTTACCTCAACCGCCGGGGCGAGGTGTTACTCCCCCTCAAAGGTGGAAAATGGAAAGGTTGTTTCCATATACCGCGCGGGTTGTACCAGGTTTGGAAAACGTTGGAAACGCTGAAATAAAATTTTTGTTCCGCAGATTGGGCTGATAGGTGTAGATTGTGGATTTTCTTTCTGCGTAAATCTGCGATATCTGCGGGAGATTTTTATTGAGGATAAGTCTTGTAATCAATTTAATATGTGTCATTTAAAAAAATTAACAATATTCTTTTTATTTCTTTTCTTTTCGTTTTGGAAAGGAGAAGTTGCAGCTGAATCATCCATCAATCAAATCAGTCAGCGAAGTTTTCCGCTGTTTGAAAATGTGGACGAAATTTCCGGCAACGAAGGACTGGCCGGAACTTTTGCCGGTGTGCACAACAACGTGTTGCTGGTTGCCGGCGGCACTGCTTTCCCCGGAGGAAAACCCTGGGAAAACGGCGCAAAACATTTTTCGGATGCGGTGCTGGTTTATGAACGCACGGTAAATGGCGTAAATTTATTGAATGCGTCTTCAAAACTGCCAGTTCCATTGGGCGAAGGCGCTTCGGTATCGCTGTCGCAGGGTGTACTTAGTATTGGCGGCCAATCACCCGACGGGTTAAGCAGCAAGGTATTTCTGCTGAGTTGGAACGGCACTTCAGTGGATATTTCAGAATATCCGGAATTGCCTGTGGCTGTGAAAAGTCCGGCTGCAGCAGCGATTGGAAATACAGTTTACGTTATTGGTGGCGAAAACGAGAATGGTGCAACAAACCAGTTTTTGGCGCTTGATATTTCCAGACTTTCAGACGGATGGAAAACCCTTCCGGATTTTCCCCTGCCAGTTTCAGGCGCTTCGGCTGTTGCGCAAATGGATGGAGAAGAAATAAGCCTGCATGTTTTTGGCGGGCGTGCTAAAAAAGAAGGTGACCTCACAACCACTTTTTATCCACACGTTTTTCGTTACCGGCCATCATTCGGTTACTGGGAGCAAAAGCAGGACATGGAAATCCCGTTGGCGGTGGCCTCGGCGGCTCCGGTTGGGGCTTCGCACATAGTTTTGGCGGGCGGCGATTCGGGCGAAACTTTCTATAAAGTGGAACAGGCAATTCATGCTATGCAAAGCGGAGATGAAAATGCCCGGCAACTGCGCGATTCACTCTGGAAAAACCATTCCGGATTCAATTCAAAAATATGGGTTTACAACACGGTTACCGACGTGTGGTTTGACGCCGGCGAGTGGGAGGGAACGCCTGTGGCTGTTGCCCCAGCTGTTGTTTGGGGTGGTGCCGTTGTAATTCCCGGAGGTGAAATCAGGCCGGCAACCCGCACGCCGCTGTTGCACGAAATTCAGTTTTCGGTGAAACCGGTTTTTGGCTGGCTGAACTACATTGTGTTAGGTTTCTATTTTATTGGTATGTTGTTGCTGGGATTCTACTTCATGCGGCGTGAAAACAGCACCGACGATTTTTTCAAAGCCGGTGGCCGCATTCCCTGGTGGGCAGCGGGCATCAGTATCTTTGCCACTACGCTTAGCGCTATCACGTTTATTGCTATTCCGGCCAAATCGTATGCCACCGACTGGCGCATGTTCATGTTTAACATGGCTATTATTATGGTGGCGCCCATTGTCATTCGTTATTTTTTGCCGTTTTTTCGGCGTTTCAATTTTGATACGGCCTATCAATATCTCGAAGCGCGGTTTAACCGGGCAGTACGCTGGCTGGCGTCGTCCCTGTTTGTATTTTTTATGGTGAGCCGCATTGCCGTAGTACTTTTTTTGCCTTCGCTGGCTTTGAACGCGGTTACAGGGTTTAGCATTTACTGGGCAATCATTATTATGGGAGTGGTGACCATTATTTATTGTACCAGCGGCGGCATGGAAGCCGTGGTTTGGGGCGATGTAATTCAGGGATTTATTCTTTTGGGCGGCGCCATTACAGCCCTTGCATTTATGCTGGCTGGTGTGGAAGGCGGGTTGAGTGGTTTCTTTGAAATTACCGGCGAGCATCAGAAATTCAAAACCTTCGATTTCAGGTTCGATTTTTCACAGCCGGTGTTTTGGGTGGTTTTGATTGGAGGCCTTGCCAACACCCTCATTACCTATACCAGCGACCAGAGTGTGGTGCAGCGGTATATGACCACCAAAGATGAAAAAGCCACCGCGCGGAGTATCTGGCTGAACGGATTTCTGGCTATTCCGGTGACTATCATTTTCTTTTTGCTCGGTACAGGATTGTATGCGTATTACACCTCAAACCCGGAACATTTGTCGGTGCTCAATCCCAACATCGATTCGGTATTCCCGCAGTTTATTGTGGCACAAATGCCGGCGGGTGTGGCCGGACTGCTCATTGCCGCCATTTTTGCGGCGGCCATGTCCACATTGTCGTCCAACATCAATTCGGTTTCGGCAGTTATTACCACCGATTTTTACAAAGTGATTGCAGTAAATGCAAATCATAAAAGTCACATGACTGTGGCACGCTGGTCGGGAATTATTGTGGGCGTATTTGGGATTGTGATGGCGCTGATGCTGGCTACGTGGAACATTGCCTCGCTGTGGGACCAGTTCAATACCTTTCTCGGACTGCTTACTGCCGGTCTGGGTGCGCTGTTTGTGATGGGGATTTTCTTTCCGCGCATTAGCGGAAAAGCTGCACTCATTGGTGTTTTGGCAGGAATTGTGATTTTAATTCTGGTGAAAAACCACACCACACTTTCGTTTCTGTTATATGGTTTTGTTGGACTTGTGGCCAGTGTTTTGCTGGCGCTGGTTTTCAGCCTGGTTTTCCCCAACCGGAAAGAAATTACGGGGTATTCGTGGAAAAGCAGGGTACGAAAATTTAGCACAACTGAGCAGGTGGACTGAGAGCCACCAGCTCAATTTCAGAGCGTTCACCTGCTGACTCAAAGTTCAGCTGGTGAATGTTTCTTAAGAAATTTCAACGGGATTGAGCCGGTGAGCTCCAGTCACCAACTCAATGTTCTGATACTAATCTAAAACCCCTTTCTTTTTTCCTGCACAGGAACTTCTCCGGTGCGTTCAATTTTTTGCATGTTCTTGCCCGATGAAAACCGATAGCTGATTTTAATCCACAATGGCACGGCTGAAAGTTGGATTTCGCCTTTGGAATATTGGTAAAAATCTGGTCCGACAACTTCCGAGCCCTGGTATGTGAAGGTTTTTGCCAGTGGCAACCCGCTAACAATCCCGGCTTTCAGGTTTTTGGAAAAGGATTTTTCAACCGAAACGAAATAGAGCGCATCACTGAATGTGTTCCCCTGGATTTCATTCATCGGGCTGGCATACTGAAAAATTACCGAAGCCGTAAAACCTTTTTTAAACGTTGCAAAAGTTGAGAGCCCCGATTCCAAAACCAGTTGATGTTTTGACTCAATCTGTTGTTCGGCTGCCAGTTGATTGGGTTTGGAAAAGGCATCAAATATTTTCAGGTACGGATTAATTCCTACTTTCCCAAAACTCAACGCACCACTAAATTGAATTCCGGTTCTACGGATTTCTCCCAGGTTGTTTTTCTGAATTTCAAAAAGGCCGCTATCGTTTAAAACCATCAGATTCCGGATGGCATCAGAAGTTTTGTGATTAAATAAACGTGCGGTGAAAAAATGATTATCAAACCGGCAGGAATACTCAAGATTCACCTGATAGTGAGTTTCGGGTCTGAGATTAGCATTCCCCGAGTTTAGCGTAAACGGGTCTTCCACTGATGTGTAGGAATTCAACTGGTAAAATCCCGGCCACGATAGTGAACGCCGGTAATTCAGTTTCAGGGTTTGCTTTTCGTTCAGATTATAAATGGCCGAAAAATTTGGTAAAAGGAAAATTTCTTTCCGGGTTTTTTCTTCCTGCAATTTTGTATTCTGGTTTTCAAGCCGAAGTCCCAGGGTTGTTTCCAGTTTGGTTGTTTTGTAGCTGAGGGTCCCGTATCCTGCAAAAATATTTTCATTGTACCGGAATGTTGCCGAATTTCTGTCATTCATTGTTGTGAGGCGTGTTTGGAAACCGGCGTTCAGCTTCATTTTTTCACTTACCGGAAGTGTGTAATCCAGTTTAACATGAATATTTTGATTTTGCGGCCGCACTTTGTTTTCATGGAAAAAACCGGTTTCGGAATTACTGAAAATAGTGGTATTCTCAGCTTTCAGGTTGTATAAGCTCATGTCGAGCGCCAGTTCATGACCGGCAGTTTTATCGAAAAAATGATTGTACCAAAGCGAATAAAACCCACTGTAATTGAGGTCTGTATCCTCTTTTTTGGCCAGCCAGCCGGTGGTTTCAGTACCGGTTGAAATTACCTCAACATCGCCGTCGAGTTCCTGAGAATAGGGATTGAAAAACCCATAAAAATTCAGTTGGTTCCGCTCGTTTATAAACCAGTCGAACCCATAGTGAAACCGGTGCGACCAAGTTTTCTGACGCACATTTTGGGTAGAATTGATTTCGTTCATTTCAGGATTGCCGGAGATTTCCCTGCGGTACGATTCCGTGATGTTGAAATAGCGCAAATCGCCGTTGTAGGAAGTAAACAGGTTGAATTTACCAAACCCGTAATTCAGGCTGTATGCCGGTGTTAGAAATATTTCGGAGCCGGAAGTGGGAATTTCCAGGTAAATATGCCCGTCCAGCCCGGTGTTATTTCCCCTGGCAAGAACAATATTGACGACTCCCGTTACGCTGGCGTCATATTTTGCCGGCGGCGAACTGATAACTTCCACCTTGTCGATTTTGGAGGCCGGCAACTGGCTCAGAAAACTGCGGTCGTGTTCTTTCCCGTCAACAAGGATGATAATGTTCTGGCTGCCTTCCAGCGAAATGTTCTGCTGCAAATCTACCTGCAATCCAGGTATTAGTTTCAGAATGTCGGTTCCGGAATTGGAAGATTCGTGCATTTTCCGGTTCACAAAAAACGTGGTTTTATCCGGCGATGGTTTTGCTTTTATACGTTCGGCAACCACATCTATATTTTTTAGCTGAACGTTGGAGTTAAGTAACGGAACAGACCCCAGATTCACATCCCCACGCATTTTCATTTTTTTTGTCCACGATTCAAAACCGAGCGCACTTACCTGAATTTGATACGTTCCGGGCGCCACATTATTTAAAATGAAATTTCCCGTTTCGTTTCCAGCCGCACCATCAATAATTTGGGTTCGGGTTGAATCGAAAAGGGCAACGTTGGCAAAAGCAACGGCTTCATTATTTTCAACTGAAACAATTTCGCCGGAAATGGTGAAACCGGGTTGTGCCGAAACCAGTGAATGATATAAAATACATACCAGTACCAAAAGTTTAAAAAGAATGATTTTTTGAATTTTTTTCAAGTTGTACCTATTCGTTTTCATCTCATTAAAATTGTTTATTTCATTTGTATTCGATGGAACTCCCGATGAATTTTAATTCTTCTTGTTTGTGAATTTGAAGAATAAAAATTCATCGTCGTTTCATTGTCGTAAATTTTTGAATTTCAGTACAAATTGACGGAACATGAAAGGACTGTGCAAATTTCCGGGATACGATGCAAACTTTTGTTGCAGGCTGATAAATTAAGGGTTTTCAGGTGTTACAGAAGGTAAAATTCTGTGATGAACGGATTAGCTGAATTGTCTGAAAAGCTGGCTGAAGGAACGGGTATTGTTTCTGGAAACCGGAATTTCAGCGTCGGTTCCCTGAAGCCGCAACCGGTAACCCAGACTGTTTCCTTTTTTCGATTTGATTTTTTTCAGGTTAACGATAAATGCCCTGTGTGTTCTTACCAAATAAGGAATGTGTGCCAGTTGCTGTTCCACATCGGTTATAGAATTGCGAATGACTTTTTTCTGTACTTTATCGCTGGAGATCAAATAAAAATTGACGTAGTTGCTGTCCGATTCGGCATAAATCAATTGGCTGGGATAAAAACTAAGCGACTCTTTTTTGAGTTGCGAACTGATTTGAATCAGCTTTTCAACGGCTGAAGCACTGCCTGAATCGGATGAAGCGCCATATTTCTCTTCGGGTGAAATCCAATAGAGGTAGTTCAGTGCGGTAAAAAACAGAAACGGGATGATGCCGATGAGAAAAGCATTTTTCACCGAGTCGAAAAATGTGGGAAAGTTCCAGCGGTTTGCGGGTTCTTCCAGAATAAAAGCGGCAAAATAAATGACCACGCCCAGGGCAAATAACAGGATTACAATTGCAAGCAATTCCTTGGTAAATGTCCATTTGGCCTTATTTGAAAAAAAGTTGATTCTGATCAAAAGGCTAATCCAGCCAAAAAGCGAGGCGCCGGAAATGAATGCATAAACGGCCATGGTTGCTTCGTAACCCAAAAACCGGCTTGCATGGGAGCCAAGCGGTTTATAAAGCAATGCAAAAACCAGCGTAAATCCCGCAATGAGAAAAGCCCCGTAAAGCGGACGCTTTATGATGAAGTTCTGAGGAAATTTTTCGGGAATCAGTTTTTTCAGGCGCATTTTATTTCGAAATTTCCAGCATCCGTTCGATGGGAACGCGGGCTTTTTCAATCACATCGGCAGGTAAAGTCACTTCCGGTTGTTCATGCTTCATGCAGACATAGAGTTTTTGTAGGCTGTTCAGCTTCATGTAGGTACAGTCGTTGCATCCGCAGGTAGAATCGACCGATGGAGCCGGAATAAATAGTTTGTCGGGAGATGCTTTTTTCATCTGGTGAAGAATGCCACTTTCGGTAGCCACAATGAATTTTTTGGCCGGGCTGCTTTTGGTGTAATTCAGCAACGAAGTGGTGGAACCGATATGTTTGGCCAGCAGTAAAACAGGTTTTTCGCACTCGGGGTGGGCAATAAATTCAGCATCAGGGTATTTGTCCATCAGATCGATAATTTTTTCTACCGAATACTGTTCGTGCACCATGCAGGCGCCATCCCACAAAACCATGTTTCTTCCGGTAACGCTGTTCAGGTAGTTTCCCAGATTTTTATCCGGGCCGAAAATCAGTTTCTCATCTTCAGGAAAACTGTCGATTATTTTTTTTGCGTTGGCCGAGGTACAAACAATGTCTGACATGGTTTTCAATGCTGCCGTGGCATTTACGTAGGTAATTACCTTGTGGTCGGGGTATTTGGCTTTAAATTCTGCAAAAGCCTCAGCCGGAGCCGATTCGGCCAGTGAACATCCTGCTTTCAGGTCGGGAAGTATCACTTTTTTTCCGGGATTGAGAATTTTTGCGGTTTCGGCCATAAAATGAACGCCTACAAACACAATCAAATCAGCATCGGTTTTGGCTGCTTCCTGTGCCAGCCCGAGGCTGTCGCCCACATAATCGGCAATGTCCTGTAATTCACCTTCCACATAAAAATGGCTGAGGATAACCGCATTTTTCTCCTTTCTGAGCCGATTGATTTCTTCCACCAGCTTAACATTCGGATTTACCGGTTCGTCAATAAATCCCTTTTCTTCCAGCATTCGGTCTATAAGTGCCTGTTCCATCTGTAATAAATTCTGAATGTCCCCCTTGAATCAGGCAGCAAAAATAAAAATTCATTCGCAAAAAAACCGTTAAATGTCTGAATAGTTTGGCGGAAAGCAACAAAAAAGGCCGCCCCGGTTTTGAGACAGCCTCTTTTTTAAATTATTCCATTAAGCTAATAATGATAGATATTACATTGCTTATAGCATATGGTTTCCTATTACTTATTCTGCACTTTCGTGGCTGAAATAAATACCATGTGCAAGTTGAGGTACTCCATTATATGAGCCCTTCGTTGCAATCACTGTCAATATGTCTCCAACTTGAATGTCTTTGTCAGCCAACAGGAATTTTCTGGCATCGCCGGTTGCACCGTAACCCGGATAACAGCCATAGAGGTAGATCTCACTGTCACCATCCTTCAAATAGAGATTACCGTATGTCTCGTTGGCTATTGAGGTAATTTCACCGGTAACCAAAAAGAAATCCTGGCTGGAATCAGGTTTGGTGAGCACTTCGGCAATGGTAGCAGGTGTTACGGGAATCACGCTTTCCAACACGGCAGAACCCACTTGAGGAGAATTGTTATATGCGGCACGTTTTCCAACAATTGTGATGATGTCACCCTCTTTCAATCCTTTTTCCTGGAAATCTTCAATTCCATACACATAGGTTTCGCCGGAGAAATCGCGCAAGTATAAATTGCCATATCTGGTATTGGCAATGTTGGTGATAACACCTGTCAATCGATATTGCGTATTACCAACTTCAGCTGCAAGAAACTCTGAAATAGGCACTTCCAGAATCGCTCCTTTTTGAGTCAGCGTTGTTTCTGTGCTGTAGTTTTTTGAGCCGTCGGTGGTTCGGAATATGAGAGTAGTTCCACGGTCTCCACCGGTATTGGCAGCGGCATTGAACTTCACAACTACTTCTTCGCCTGCCGATTCAATAGACGAAATTGACAACCAGGACTTGGCATCCTCAGGGATATCAACAGATACGCCTTGTCCTTTGCTGGTAAGGTATGCGATGAATTCACCCCCTTCAATAGGAAGTGCTTGGTTTTCAACAGAATCTACTTGTATAAGTGATTTGTTGATAGTGATTACCGTGACATCCACCATTTGAGGATTTCCCTGGTAAGATGACTTTGGTCCTTCAATCGTTACTTCATCTCCAACTTCAAGTCCAAGACTCAGGAAATTTCTTGTTGCGCCCTTCTCATCAAGCGTACCGTATATATACACAGTTCCCGTTTCATCAGTTAAATACCAGTTGCCATATAAAGTATTTACAATGGAAGTACAAACACCCGTAACACGGAAAGTTTTTCCATCGGGGCCTGCATTCACTTCAGCTGCTGTGACTTCAGATATTTTCGCCAATCCCTGGATGATGTTAATTCTCTGCGTTTTGCCTCCACTGTGAAGCAGAACTTCCGCTGTACGACCATCTATGGCAGAGGGGGCAGAAAAGGTAAGTTCTGACTCACCGACACTTCCTGAAGTTGAAGATATAGTCAACCATTCAACCTCATCTTTCTCTGTGGTTACCTTCTCTATTGTCCAGCTATCCTGAGCCGTTACAGTAATAGTAGTAGAACCGCCCTCCTCTGGAATAGCGACGTATGACGACGATACCTGAATTTCATCAAGTAAGGTCATAACTTCTTCATCGGCACAACTTGTCATCAGGGTTACCGCTGCGAAGAATAATGGAAATAAATATTTTAATTTCATATCGTCTATACTTTTTATTAGTTGAAAATATACTTTATACCTATTGAAGCATACCAGGTTTGACCCAACGAGTAGCTTGGAGTGAATGTTTGGGTATTACCATGGATGGAAGAGGGTGTAGAGAATGTAGCCACGCCGTCAGCATCAACACCTTCATATCTGAGGATACGGGCTTCCGAGCCAATTTCCGGGTTCAAATATTTACCTACACCCCAACTGGAGTTGAACAGGTTCATCATGTTTTTGATATCAAAGCTAAGTTGCAGTTTGTGTTGGTTATTACCTGCATTAAGAGCAAAATCATGTTTGTAGCTGAAGTCGATGCGATGTACCCAGGGAGAGTAAACGCTGTAGGCTTCTGCATACTTGCCTTGTTGATTTTTCAGATAATCATTGGCATGAACATAGTCCATGAAACGGGTTTTGTCATCTTCCGAAACAAAGCGGAATTGATTGTTTGCCACCTCATCGTCAGTCGGCACATAGATTGCATCGTAGTTGTAACCGTCACCGTTGATGTCGTTCACAGTCATGAAGGAGTAGTTTGCACCACCGTGCCATCCTTCATAGATAAAGCTGTAGTGGTTACCGCTCTTGTCGTGGGCAGTAAGTGCAGCCACAAGACGATCGGGTGTGGTGTATTGAGAATTGTGCAGTTTAATGTGGTTGGGACCTTCCACTGTAGGAACGTATGTAAATGCAGATTCTGCATTCGATCCGGGCATACCGGTAACATCTTTGGCAACTGTGTGTGTATAGGCAGCCATCAGGCTGATCCTTTCTGTTGGTTGGGCATTGAGAGTGATGTTACCTGACCAGCCATAACCACGGCTTGTGTTCTCCAGCACAAATGCCTTTGTGCCGGTACGATAACCATCGGGATAAACCGGACGATTGTCAATACCATTGAAACGGGCAAAACCACCTACAGAAGGAATACTCCAGTCGGAGATGGAAACACCGTTGATGGTTTTGTTGAAGATTCCTTCTACCGTTACAGAGAATGGGAAAGATGTGAGGAATGCATAGTCAACAGCAAGCGAGGTTTTCCAAACTTGTGGCATTTTAAAATTGGGATCTACGGCCGCAATTGCGGAAGGAACGGTACCGTCTTCGGGTGAAATGGTTGTAGGATATCCCAATGACGCCAATTTGTCATAAAGAGCAGATATATTGGCATTTCCGTTGGCATCCGTAACAAGGCCGCCGGCAAATTCATCCATTGTGAAACCATTATTCGCAGCATTTCTTTCATTTATTTGTGCCTGATATTGTACCATGCCACCGTTGGTGGGCATATTGGTGAAAAACACAAGAGGCAAATTACCTGAGAAAAGACCTGTACCACCACGAACTTTCAGGCTATTGTCTCCATAAGTATCCCATACAAAACCTACGCGGGGAGAGATTATGACACTTGCTGAAGGCCACTTACCAGTGTCAATATTACGACCGGAATAATCAATCTCGTAGATTGCCTTGTTCGTCATCAGGTCATCATTATTGAAGAAAAGTCCATCGATACGAAGACCGTATGAAAGTTTGAATTTTTCACTTATACTCCAATCATCCTGCCCGTATATACCAATCTTATTTGTTCTTACACGAGCTGCAGGATTAGTTTCGCCATCGTAACCATAGGTAAGGTTAACAATTTCAGGTACTCCTCCGTTTAAGAACTCATCGAGACTGGAGTAGCGATAGTATCCGGTACCGTTACGCATATAAGAGTTATCTGCCATCTTATATTCGTATGCAATACCACCAACAACTTTGTGATTACCCATATAGTAGGTCAACTCATCTTTGATATTCAATACATTGTTATGCACACCGTTGTTCCAGGTGAAAAGCTCATACCCCAAAGACATATAGGCTTGTTCATCTTTCAAAATGTCGATGAAAGGAAATTCGGTTGAATTGGTTCCGCGAATATCGTCAAGTTTTGAGAATGTGGCCAGAAATTGGTTGGATACGTTATCCGACAGACGACTGTTCAGGTCGAAAGAGTATGAATGAACGAGGTTGTCCATCGAATACATCGAATTTGCAAATGACATTGAGGCTTGTGACATTCTTGCCTCCGACACGCGAGTGCCCCCATCCATAGAAGTAGCATTGGGAGATCTCCATGACAGGTTTTTCGTGTAATTATAACGTAAAGCCAGACGATGTTTGTTTGAGATATTCCAATCCAAACGGGCAAGTAGTTTGTGATTGCTTTCGTCTGCCGGGAAATTTGTGTAAGATCCCGTTTCATAACCATATTCACTTCTTACAAAATCAGATACCCTCTTCAGATCGTTTTCTGTGGTGCGGGAGATATAATTGTCCGGATCAGCAACACCATCAGTTGAAGCTCTCCAACGATTGGCAATGGTTGGTATTTTAGCCATTTCACCATTTACGAAAAAGAAGAGCTTGTTTTTGATAATTGGACCTCCCATCGTAAAACCGTAAGTTGTATTACGGTCTTTCTCACGCGCTCCCTGGATTTGTAAACCATTAACAGCATCGCCGCGTAAGTTTTCATTTCTGTGATAAGCGTAAGCGCTGGCTTTGAACGTGTTGGTACCCGATTTTGTAATTGCGTTTACACCACCACCAATAAAGTTGGTCTGACGAACATCGTATGGTGCGATTACAACCTGTAATTCTTCAATGGCTTCGATGGAGATTGGGTTACCTCCACCAGGGAGAGCAGAACTCAAACCGAAGTTGTTGTTGAAATTGGCTCCATCCACCGTAAAGTTAGCGGTACGGCCATCTGTACCGCCAAAGCTCATGCCATTGCCTCCGTAAGGTGATAGACGGGTAACGTCCATAATGCTGCGGGTTACGGTAGGCAAATTAGCGATTTGGTCATTGGTGATATTGGTAACTGCACCGGTTTTCTCAGTTGAGAATTTTGTACGGGTTGCTGTAACAAGAACTTCATCTAATGATAATGATTCTTCTGAGAGTACAACATTCATTACATAGTTTTCACCCAGGCTCAACGTAACGTTGTTCGTAGTGTTTTTACCATATCCAATGAAAGAAATTTCAACGGTATAAGGTCCGCCTACACGCATACCGTTCAGGTTGAACCGACCTTCTACGTTGGTTACCGTCCCATAAGTTGTTCCTGAAGGTTCGTGAGTAGCAATCACTGTTGCACCGATCACGGCTCCCTCAGCATCAGTAACCCGTCCGCTCATACTGGAGGTGGTTACCTGTGCTTGCACTATAGTAGCTGATGAAATCATGAGTGCTACTAATAAAACACCGATTTTTTTAATCATAAATGTAAACTTTAATTTAGTAGTTATATAAATAGAATTTCGTTAAATTGTGTTGCAAAAAAATACATTTAATGTTTAATTACCATTAACCCGATATTAATTTTCAATGAAAGTTTTGTTCTTTTGCTCCTGTGGCGTTTAGTAACGCGATGTTTTGTGTTGGTTTTTAGTTGTTTAATTAAAAATTCATAATCTTTTGTCAGAGGCGGAAAGTTCCTATTATTTTCTTTACCGTCCAAGCCTGGTATTTAATAGTTATCAAACGTTTTTGCACATTTTTTAACAACTTATCAAAAGGAAATAAACATTATTGATAGGTTGTTAAAATGATACGAAAAGTGTAAAAACGCTGCAAAAATCGTGAAGCTGTTCTTACAGGAGTAGCCTCTTTTTGTGCACAAAACATTTTTTTCGGAAAGATTTTTTTCAAATGAAATCTATTTCAAAAAAAAACATATTTTTTATTAGATTGTAACCGGCTGTATGACAATGAATTGCAATAAAACAATAAATCTTTTTAAAATATATGGTACTTTGTGTTGCATGGTACTAAAATTTTTACATATATTTGCAATACCAATAACAGTGTAAATAAAAGTAGTTTTTTTAAAAAAGTTCTTTGCAAACTGTAACGATTAGAAAAAAGCAACGTCATAAGAACAGAAACAACAGAAACAACAGAAAACAAACAGAAGCCATGAAAACAATTGAAACAATGAAAACAGAAAAAGCCATGAAAACAAAAACAAATTTTCGGAAAGCAGCCTTGCGTACGGCAGCCGTTATCGTTAGCTTTGTCCTGGTAAGTTTTACGGTAAGTGCACAGGAGTTTTGGAAAAAACTGTTAACCAACAGCAGTTTCAACGAAATCGCCATTGCTATGGTAGAGACAAAAAACGAAGGTGCAACTACCGGTTCAGGTTCTGATTATTCAAACTGGGACTACTTCGACAAAGCTTTCGATCCTGCTCTGGAGCTTGAAAACTGGATGATGAGCAGCGAGTACTTTGAGTTAGTGGTTTTTCATGTCGAAACCGAGACAGAAGCTCCGCTGGCAGTTGAAAGCTGGATGCTCAACTCCCGTTTGTTTGAGGTTTACCAAACTGCGGAAGAGCCGCTTGAACTTGAAAGCTGGATGACATCGTATGAATTTTGGGGCATTTAATCAGCCTTGAAAAGAAGAAAGAGAAAGGGCCTGGAGGATTATTAATTTTTTAAGGAAAAAAGCAAAAATGAAACTGGAAAATACAAAAGCGCAAATGAGGAAAGGGGTACTGGAATACTGCATCCTTTTGGTTTTGGACGGTGAGCCGCTTTATGCAAGCAACATCATTCAGGAACTTAAAGAAGCCAAAATGATTGTGGTGGAAGGCACACTCTATCCGTTGCTTACACGATTGAAAAATGCCGGCTTGCTGGCATACCGCTGGGAAGAATCAACTCAGGGCCCCCCCCGAAAGTATTACGAATTAACCGATAAGGGCCGTAAGTTTCTGGGAGAACTGGAAGGTTCGTGGGCCGAACTGGTCGATGCCGTTGGGAAAATCAGAAAAAGCAGGGCTTAACGCAATTGAATAAACCGGAATAGAAAACTCAAAGAAGATATACCATGAAAAAGACATTCACAATCAATATCAGCGGAACCGTTTTTCACATCGAAGAAGATGCTTATGAGGTGTTGCAAAAATACCTGGTAAAGCTGAAAAACCATTTTGGAAACGAAGAAGAAGGAAAGGAAATTCTGGCCGATATCGAAGCCCGGATTGCCGAAATATTTGCAGAGAAATCTTCAGACGAAAAAAGGGTAATTACCCTTCTGCTGGTAGAGCAGGTGATTGAAACCATGGGCACACCCGAAGATTTTGCCGAAGAAGAAGGCGAAGATGAAGAAGAATTTGTCAGTCAGCCAAAACGCAAAAGACGGCTTTATCGCGATCCGGAACACCGCGTGCTGGGAGGAGTTTGCGGAGGACTGGGCGCCTATTTCAACATCGACCCGGTAATATTGCGCATCATTTTCGTAGTGCTGCTAATTATTACATCAATTGTGCCTGCGCTGCTGGCTTACCTCGTTCTGTGGATTGCGGTGCCAAAAGCAATTACCACAGCCCAGCGCCTCGAGATGCGCGGACAGGAGGCTACGGTAAAAAACATTGAAAAGTCCATACGCGAAGAAGTTAAAGAGGTAAAAGAGAGTTACAAAAAGTTTAAGGAATCGGACACCTACTCAAGGGGTAAAAAAAAAGTGGACGGAGCAGGTGAAGTAACCTACAACGTATTCAGACTTTTGTTGAAAGTGGCTGTCGTTGTTATCGGGGTTATTCTCATCATCTCCGGATTTTTCGGACTGCTTGGTCTTATTTCTTCACTAATTATCGGTCAATCGTTTGTTCAGGGCTGGCCTCTGATTTGGACACCCGAAATCAATTTCCCCGATTTTCTGAACTATTTGGTTGAACCCGGAGCAGTAAAATCAGGACTTGTAACGGTTGGCTTTTTAGCCGGAATTCCTATGCTGGCCATGCTTTATGTAGGCTCCAAAATGGTATTCAGGTATAAATCCAACAACACTGCCATCGGACTTGGCCTGGTTGGTGTCTGGCTTTTGTCTCTCATTGCACTTGTGGTGATTTCAACCAGTCAGATAAGCAATTTTAAAAATCAGGCCTCGGTGGTGGAAAGTGTTACCGTTGATTGCGACAGTTGTCAGACACTCTACCTGAAACTGGCCGAAGATAAATACAAAGGTTACGCCGCACAGGCCTGGGACCTGAACAAGCTGAAAGTGATGGTTGTGGAAGGCGACCGGGTTATTTTGGGAAATCCGAGGCTCGATATTGACAGGGCCAGCGGAAATTCATTTTTGGTTACCGTAAAAAAATCATCCCGCGGACGTACCCGTGAAATTGCCCGCGATCATGCTTCCGATCTGGTTTACAAATACCAGGTGCAGGACTCGGTTTTGTTTTTTGAACCCTACTTTTTTCTTGAAGAAGGCGACAAGTGGCGCGACCAGGAAGTGCATATTACCGTAAAAGTACCGGAGGGAGGTACCGTTTTCCTAGATGAGCGAATGGTAGATATTATTTATGATATTGATAATGTAACGAATACGCTGGATGGCGATATGGTTGGTAAATACTGGGAAATGAAACCCGATGGCCTCACCTTGAAAGAACTGGCCGAGTAATTATACTGATCTGAAGTGCTAATTTCTATGCAATTGAAACTGTATGGAAATTAGCACTTTTAGGAGATTAGCGAAAATTTATTGTAATGAAATTGTTTTTCTGCCGTCTTAAAAAAATAAGATAATTATAAAACTTATGAAAACAATTAAATTCTTCTCAGTTGCTATTCTTCTTTTAATGTTTCAAAACGGATTTGCTCAAAGTAAATCAGATAGAATGTACGATGCATTTTCGGGGGAAGATGGCGTTTTAAATTTTTCATTCTCGAAGAACATGATCGATGCCATAGATATTGATTTGGGCGACGATATGGATGAAAAAAAAGTTACCGGTGATTTACATCAAGTCAGATTTATGTCGTACAATCCTAAGAAAGGATGTTTAAGCGGTTCTGAATTCACCGAAAAAACAATCGGCTACCTGCCAAAATCTGCTTATAAAAAATATGAAGGCGAAGAGGATGAAGACGCTGAGATATGGCTGGCTGGAGGAAAAAAGAAATTCTCAGAATGTCATGTTTTCCTCAAAAACCAGAAGGAAGATCAAATCCGAATTGTGGTTTCATTCTATGGCAATTTTAAGGTAAACGATTTGAGGGCCTTGAAGGAAACCGGGAAAAATATAGCTTATTAACCAAGTCAGTCTGAATCCGGCATTTCTTTTAGGAAACACAACTCCACTTTATCCGTATAATTCCCAAAATACCGATTAATATGCCTGTTAAAATTTTTACAGTTTTTTTTGCTTTTATGCTGGCTTCACAATTTTCGTGCAGCCAAAACAGCGATCCTTTTTTTGCCCAGCGAAACCGGATGGTGAAAACACAAATCGAAGCCCGTGGTATAACCGATACGAAAGTACTGGAAGCATTCCGGAATGTGGAACGGCATAAATTTGTTCTACCCGAATACATTCCTTATGCTTACAACGATTCACCACTGCCGATCGACGAGGGGCAAACCATTTCGCAGCCTTATATTGTGGCATTTATGACCGATGCACTGAATTTGAAAAGAACCGACAAAGTGCTGGAGATTGGAACCGGCTCGGGTTATCAGGCGGCTATACTTGCCGAGTTGTGCGATTCGGTGTTCACCATCGAAATTTTTGAGAAACTCGCAAACAAAGCCCAAAGGGTGTTTGACGAACTGGGCTACGATAACATCTGGTGCAAAACCGGCGACGGATTTCAGGGATGGCCTGAACATGCCCCTTTCGATGCTATAATTGTTACCTGTGCACCGACCAACATTCCGGAACCGCTGAAAGAACAACTGGCCGAGGGTGGAAGAATGATTATTCCGGTGGGCAGCGACCCGGTGCAGCACCTGGTACTTTTGCGAAAAAGAAAAGGAAAAATCCGCGAGGAACGTGTATTGCCTGTACGATTTGTACCAATGATTGACACCGAAGGTAAAAAATATTAAGTTTTCTGAACACAAAACCACTTGGTTGCGGTTTCGGAAAAATAAACAAGCGCCACGTAATGCATTTTTCAGAAGTACTTTTTTTTAATGAAATCGGATTAACATGAAGTGTAACCCGGTGTGTTTTCAATTTATAATCCGAATATTTCTTTTATTTTCGCATTTTCTTTTATTTGAATTACACTTTTTATGTGGCTGAAAGTTTCAAGCATCATACTCAGGAATAAATTTCTTTTATTAGGCATTCTGGCGGTTATTACGGTATTTTTAGGTTATCATGCCCGCAATGTTGAAATGTCGTACGAATATAATTCCCTGCTTCCTAAGAAAGATCCGGCATTTAAGGAACACCAGCAGTTTGTTGAGGTATTTGGAGAGGAGGGTAACCTGATTATCATTGGTATTCAGGATACGGCTTTTTTTCAAATCGACCGGTTCAGGAAATGGGAAGAATTGTGTTACGAGCTGTCACAGGTAGAAGGAGTGGAAGACCTGCTGTCGGTTTCAAGTGCATACAACCTGGTTAAAAACACCGAAGAACGCCGATTTGAAATTGAAGCGCTTTTTCCCGGCGCAATTGCTTCTCAGGAAGAAATGAACCGCAGGGTGAACACGTTTCATAGTTTGCCTTTTTATCAAAAGCTGGTTTATAACCCCGACAGCCATGCCTATTTGCTGGCCATTACGGTGAACAAAGACAAAATGCGATCGAAGGAACGGGAAAACCTGGTAAAATCAATCCAGCGAATTACACGCAATTTTGAAAAAGAGCAAAAGGTTGATTTGCATTACTCGGGTTTGCCCTACATACGCGTTATCAATTCCATTCAGATTAAAAAAGAAATTTATTTGTTCAGTGCACTGGCCCTGGCAATATGCATTGTGGTACTGTTCCTGTTTTTCCGTTCGTTCAAAGCGGTGTTTTTCCCGGTGCTGATTGTGCTTACAGGAGTTGTATGGGCCATGGGAATGCTGGCTTTGTTTGGGTTTAAAGTCACTTTGCTTTCAGGAATGATTCCGCCGCTGCTGATTGTCATCGGGATTCCAAACAGCATTTACATGCTGAATAAATTTCATCACGAGTATGTATTGCATGGCAATAAAATTAAAGCACTGCAGCGTGTAATTGTTAAAATCGGGAATGCCACTTTTTTAACCAACCTGACTACTGCCTCGGGTTTTGCTACGTTTGTTATTGTAAAAAGCGATATTTTGCGGCAGTTTGGTATTGTGGCGTCTTTAAGTATCATGGGGCTGTTCTTTTTGTCGTTGTTGCTCATCCCAATCATTTTCAGTTTTATAAAACCACCATCATCGAGGCATGTAAACCATCTGAACAACAAATTTGTTTCGGGCATTATTCGTAAATTAATTTATATAACCGAAAAGCACCGGAAGGTGGTTTATGTAGTAGCTATAGGTATTCTGGCTGCCGGAATTTATGGTATTACCCTTATGAAAAGTTCGGGTTACATGGTGGACGATATTCCTGAAAGTGATCCGATTTACAAAGACCTGAAGTTTTTCGAATCGAATTTCGACGGTCTGATGCCACTTGAAATTATGGTGGACACCAAACAACCGGGCGGGGTTATGCAGCTTTCAACCTTTAATAAAATTAACCAGTTGGACGAGCGCCTGGCGCAATACCCCGAGCTGTCGCCCTCGCTTTCGTTGCTAAACCTGCTTAAATTTTCGAAACAGGCCTTTTACAACGGACACGAAAACTATTATGCCCTGCCCAACAACCGGGAGCAAAATTTTATTTTGCAATATGCCTCGCTCGAAGACAACGACGAAGGGTTGCTGCGCTCCTTTGTCGACAGTTCAAAGCAGGTCACCCGCATCAGCATTCGGATGAAGGATGTTGGCACCAAACGCATGGAGGATTTATATGCCCGGTTCAATGCCGATATCGATTCCATTTTCACTTCCGACAACTACGATGTAACGGTTACCGGTTCAAGTGTTACTTCATTTAAAGGAACACAATACCTGCTCAGAAACCTGTTTACCAGTCTGGGACTGGCCATTCTACTAATTTCGGTGTTTATGGCCATTATGTTTTCCTCGTGGCAAATGGTGCTTATGTCGCTTACACCCAATGTAATTCCGCTGATTTTTACAGCAGCCCTTATGGGCTACACCGGAATACCTATAAAGGCCTCCACTATTCTGGTGTTCAGTATTGCATTTGGTATCTCGGTTGACAATACCATTCATTTTCTGGCCAAATACCGGCAGGAGCTCATTGCCACCGGCTGGGATATTCGCCGGTCAGTTGTTCTGGCTTTAAAAGAAACCGGAGTTAGCATGCTCTACACCTCGGTAGTGCTGTTCTTTGGCTTTGGTATTTTTGCTCTTTCCGGCTTTGGCGGAACCGTAGCGATGGGGGTATTGGTTTCTCTTACGCTGCTGGTAGCGGTAACCTCAAACCTGGTGCTGCTTCCGTCGCTGCTTACCGGCCTCGACAGGCTTACTACCACCCGCTCGTTCAAGGAACCATTACTTCATATTTACGACGAAGAGGAGGATATTGAACTGGAGGAACTGAAAATTAAGGATATTAATAATCATACATGAAAAATTATGTATTCAGCAGAGAAACTCCGGGAAATTATAAACAATGAAATCGACAGGCGCCTGGCACAACTGAGTGCCCGAAAACCCGAAGAGCTTTATGCGCCGGTAAAATATTCGCTTGGTGCAGGCGGAAAAAGATTAAGGCCCGTTTTGTTGCTCACGTCTTTCAATCTTTTTTCTGATGAAATTGAGAAAGCTCTACCCGCAGCCATTGCCGTTGAGGTGTTTCATAATTTCACGCTGCTGCACGACGATATTATGGATAAGGCAGAAATGCGCAGGAATAATCCTACCGTGCATGTGAAATTCAGCGAGAATAACGCCATCCTTTCCGGAGATGCCATGGCTTTTCTTTCTTATCAGTATCTTGCGGAATACCATACTCCACAGCTGTTCGATGTGGTTGATTTGTTCACCAAAACGGCATTGCAGGTATGCGAAGGCCAGCAATACGACATGGATTTTGAAAATCGGATGGATGTTACGGAAGAGGAATACCTGGAAATGATAAGGCTCAAAACAGCCGTGCTGCTCGGTTGCAGCCTGAAAGCCGGCGCCCTGCTGGCCGGTACTTCTGGTGAAACAGCTCAACAGTTATACAATTATGGCATCAACCTGGGAATGGCTTTTCAGCTGCAGGACGATTGGCTCGATACGTTTGGGAACCAGAAAGATTTTGGAAAAAAAATCGGTGGAGATATTCTGGCCAATAAAAAAACCTGGTTGCTGATTAAGGCATTGGAAAAGGCTTCCGGGCAGGCAAAAACTTCTTTGACTTACTGGCTGGATGCAAAGGAATATGCAGAGACAGAGAAAATTAATTCGATAATAGCGGTTTACAATGAATTGGGGATAAAAATGCTGGGCGAAGAAAAGATTAAGTTTTATTTTAACGCGGCCGAAAAAATAGTGCAGGATTTGCCTGTTTCAGAACTGCGAAAGGCGCCCCTGCAAAAATTTGGCAGAAGCATGCTTGGCCGCAGCGTTTGAAAAATTGCAAGGGAACTGATTCCTTTGTTTGCTGAATTTAAAACTTCAATAAATTTGTTTCGCTAAAAAAAAGCGGTATCTTTTTACCACTTTTCAAATTCATTAAGCATGGATCAAAGCAAAGGAAAAATCATTCAGGTAATTGGCCCTGTGGTCGATGTAAGTTTCATAATAGACGGGAGTGAGCTGCCTTCTATTTACGATGCCCTTGAAGTTGTGCGCGAGGGGGAAGATAATCTGGTAATTGAATGCCAGCAACACGTAGGTGAAAACACCATCCGTTGCATCGCCATGGATTCAACCGATGGACTGAAAAGGGGAATGGATGTGATTCCCATGGGAAAATCCATTACCATGCCAAAAGGCGAGGATGCATTGGGCAGGTTGCTAAACGTAACCGGCGATGCGGTGGACGGGCTCGAACAACTCCCGAAAAACGGATTCAAAATTCATAACGATCCGCCGAAATACGAAGACCTGCTTACTGAAACCGAAGTGCTATTTACCGGCATAAAGGTTATCGATTTAATTGAACCTTATGCAAAAGGTGGAAAAATTGGCTTGTTTGGTGGGGCCGGTGTTGGAAAAACCGTTCTGATTCAGGAACTAATTAACAATATTGCCCTGGCTCACAGCGGGTTGTCGGTATTTGCCGGAGTTGGAGAACGTACCCGTGAAGGAAACGATTTGCTACGTGAAATGATTGAAGCCAAAATTGTTGATTATGGCGATGCATTTCGTGAATCAATGGAAGAGGGAGGATGGGATCTCTCGAAAGTAGATGTAAAGAAATTAAAGAAATCGAAGCTGGCTATGGTGTTTGGCCAAATGAACGAACCACCCGGTGCACGTGCACGGGTTGCCCTTTCAGGTTTGGCTATTGCCGAAAGCCTTCGCGACAGCGCTGTCGGAACAGGTGAAGGACGAGACATCCTCTTTTTTGTAGATAATGTTTTCCGGTTTACCCAGGCAGGGTCCGAAGTTTCAGCACTCCTGGGCAGAATGCCCTCGGCGGTAGGTTACCAACCTACGCTGGCTACCGAAATGGGAAATATGCAGGAGCGTATTACCTCAACAAAACACGGCTCTATTACTTCAGTTCAGGCAGTATATGTGCCTGCCGACGACCTGACAGACCCCGCTCCGGCAACTACTTTCTCGCACCTCGACGCCACTACGGTACTGAGCCGAAAAATTGTTGAGCTGGGGATTTATCCTGCCGTTGACCCACTCGATTCATCATCCCGTATTCTTACGCCCGAAATTGTGGGAGAAGAACATTACAACTGTGCTCAAAGTGTGATTAACCTGCTTCAGCGATACAAAGAGTTGCAGGATATTATTGCCATACTTGGTATGGAAGAACTGTCGGAAGAAGATAAACTGGTGGTACACCGCGCCCGACGGGCACAGCGGTTTTTCTCCCAGCCGTTTGTTGTCGCTTCACAGTTCACCGGCATCGAAGGAAAACTGGTGTCTATTGAGGATACCATAAAAGGGTTCAGGATGATACTGAACGGCGAAATGGACAAGTACCCGGAAAGTGCGTTTAACCTGGTTGGTACAATTGAAGACGCCATTGAAAAAGGAGAACGTTTGCTTGCTGGTGGTTAAAATAAAATTTTGTGCCATGTTTCTTGAAATTATTACACCCGACAAAAAAATTTATGAAGGCGAGGTAAAACGAGTTAGATTACCCGGCAGCAAAGGATTGTTTGAAATTTTGAACAATCACGCCCCGATTATCTCTACACTCGAAAAAGGAACCATACGTATTGTTGAAGACGACGACAGGCAGCGCACGTTTAAAGTGAATGGCGGCCTTGTGGAAAATAAAAGAAACCGCATTATTGTTTTATTGGAATCGATTTGAAAATTAAATACCTGGTCATACGGTTCAGTTCAATTGGCGACATTGTGCTTACTTCGCCGGTTATTCGTTGTTTGAAAAATCAGGTTAACGACGCTGAAGTTCATTTTGTTACTAAGAACCGGTTTTCCTGCCTGGTCAATCAAAATCCTTATATCGATAAAGTACACCTGTTAACCGGCAATATAAATGAACTGATTGTTCGGTTAAAGAAAGAGAATTTTGACTACATCATCGATCTTCATCACAACCTGCGCAGCAGCAGAATAAAAAGCAGGCTGAAATGCCCTGCCTTCACGTTTAATAAACTCAATATTGAAAAATATCTGCTGGTCAATTTCAAAATTAACCGGCTACCCGAAACACATATCGTCGATCGTTATCTGGAAATTTTGTCGGTTTTCGATGTGGTCAACGATGGGGGCGGGCTTGATTTTTTTATACCCGATCAAGAGTGTTTTAATCTGAATGAGTTACCTCCGAAGTTCCGCACCGGATTTATAGCTTTTGTTATTGCCGGAACCTGGGCTACCAAAAAACTGCCTGAACATAAAGTAGCTGAAATTTGCAACAGCATTGATTTTCCCGTAATTCTTCTGGGAGGAGAAGCCGAAATGGAGGCAGGTGACTGGATTCTCAGGCAATCGAAAGGAAATGTGCTCAACCTGGCCGGGAAAACAGGTTTCTACCAGTCGGCCAGCCTGGTGCGCGATGCAAACCTTGTATTAACCAACGATACAGGCTTGATGCACGTTGCTGCTGCATTTAAAAAGAAAATCCTCTCTTTCTGGGGATGCACGGTGCCTGCCTTTGGGATGACTCCCTACCAGGCACATCCGGCATCTGAAATAATGGAAGTCACCGGAATTTCCTGCCGGCCCTGTTCCAAAATCGGTTTCCGAAAATGCCCAAAAAAGCATTTCAAATGTATGGAAGATCAAAATGTTGAACAGGCAGTGCATTGGGTTAATCAACATTTTTACAGTTGACAGAGTAAATTTCCCGATAACATGTCTTTTGTGCAATAGAAACAATTGTGATGGGTAGTTTTTTGTTCAGACTGATTCCCACTTTTTTGTAATGTGTTTTTAGTACCGAAGAAACTCAAAACTCCAGCTTATAGCTCAAATTCGGAATCAGCAAAAGGTCTTCCTTTTTTTCAATCTGATTTGTTTCTGTGTTAAATCCATATTCCTGAAAGTCTTTATGTCCCAATGCATTAATCAAATGGAACGACCATACAGAAGAATGTCCGGATTTGTTTTTCCGGTAACTGAACGATAATGAAAGAATGGGCGCATTGGGCAGTTGTTGTTCAAAAGCCCGGGTTACATCTTCAACAATCTCCTTTTGTTGCATGGTGGCTGTCACATTCAGCGGAATAATGCGGTCTCCGCCCATGTAAGTAAAACGTAGATTGGCATTAAAAAGGTTTTGGTTGTCTTTGCCTGTTTGCCATTCTTTTCCTCCCAGAGCATTGAAAACGTAATTTTTGTTGTACTGCGTATTTCTTTCGATGCCGTCGCCGCCTTTGTATTTCGAATCGAACAGCGAGGCGGTAAAGAGGTAGTAGTAACCTTTGCTGAGAAAGCGCTCGAGCGTAACATCCAGTCCGATATTTCTTCCGGTACCTTTGTTGACAAGCAGGTCGTTAAAATCCCATATTTCATGGAGGTTGATTGTTGAAATGTGGCTGCCTGGCACCACCGGAATATCGAACAGCCGCTGGTAATAGGGTTCCACTTTTAAATGCAGGTTTTGATTGAACTGAACTTCATAACCGAATACAAAATGGTGCGCTTTGTTAAAATCCAGGTTTTTATTCGGCAGGACTGTTCCGGTGGCCGTGTTTTGTTCCACCAGGTAGAGTTGCATTTTTTCCAACTGACTGTGGAATCCGTAAGCCATAGAAAAGGTGTGCCGGGGCAGGAAACTCCAGCGGAACCCGAGGCGCGGTTCGATGCTGTAGTTTCTGTTCAAAGTAAAATATTGTGCATGTACTCCAACATTAAACGCGAGGTTATTGGCAGGTGTAATTTTCGATTGCGAGTAAAACCGGAGTAAATTGCTCCCGTTTTTTTCAGAAACATACGTTTGCAGTATATTTTCGTTTTCCTCTGCATTTTTAATTTCAATATCGTACATCATCCGGTCGAGAATAAAACCGGTGCGGTTGGTGTGTTTTGCCCCGAATTTGTGGTTTACAAAACCCGTAAACGTGTATTTCCACTGGAAATCGGTTACTTCGCGGTTGGGAAGCAAATTCAGGTTCCTGTTATAACGTTTTTCCGACCAGTCCAAACTGTTTTCTGTCACCGCAAGGGTGGTTTGAATGTAGGTGGTATTGCCGATTATTTTTTTGTAGTTCAACCCCATGGCGGCCATGGTCAGTTTCGTTTCGAACTCTTCCCGGTCGTCGCTGCTTTCCCATTTTGCAGAATCGCTTACCGCATCGTTCCCCTGGAAATCGTAAGCCCCGATTCCCCACAGCGAGAAGGTTCCGGCCTTAGTCGGGAAATTCAGCTTAAACGACAAATCCTGGTACGTCAGTTTTCCCATTTCTTCGGGCAGAATAGGTGCAAGGAGACCGAGCGTGGAATAGCGGTAATTAAAAAGGTATGAAGCACGTTTCCCTTTTTTGAACGGTCCTTCCGAAGCAAAATCGATTCCCACGAGCCCGGCCTGAAATACGTGCTCCTTTTTTTCGGTATTTCCGGTGCGCATGTTCATGTCGAAAACGCCCGACAGTGCATTACCGTATTCCGCCGGAAACGCCCCTGTAAAAAAGTCGGAAGTAGCCATTGTCTGGCTACTCAACGCGGTTAGAGCGCCTCCGCCCAGCGAAATATAATCGGCAAAATGGTTGGGATTCGAAATTTGCACCCCTTCCATCCGCCAAAGCAATCCTTTGGGGGAGTTTCCGCGTATAACTAATCCGTTGTTTCCAACGGCAGAAGCCACCCCGGCATACGAAGAAACCAGCCTGGCAGGATCGTCGAAACCGCCGGCATACCGGTTCGCCTCTTCCATGTTTACCTGCCGGGCGCTGATTGTAGCCATTGAATTGATGGGTTCATTCTTGTCAGAGTAAGCTTTTATCGTTACCTCCTCCAGATCTTTCACCGACTCTTTCAATCCGATATTTAGTACGGCTTCCCTTCCGCTGCTGATAACAATTTCGCGGGCAATATAGGGCTGGTAGCCAATATAACTCACCGAAATGTTGTAACGCCCCACGGCAACCGAGTCGATTCTGAAGTTTCCTTCCGCATCGGTAGCCGTCCCCTTCAACGGGTCAGTGTTTATGATGACAACCGTTGCGCCGATTAACGGAATGTTCGATTCGCTGTCGAAAACTTTCCCTTTTAAAGTTTGAGTAACAGGCTGGGAAAACAGGCTGTTCTGAAAACTAAACAAGAGGGTTAACAACAATAAAAGAAAAAACACGTTTTTATTGGAAAAATTCATGGCTTATCTTTTTTACAAAGATTTAGTGAATTTAAATTTTTCACAATACTGATTAATCAGTAATTTCATGGATGAACTATATCAGTTGTTTCAGGAATACAACACCGTCCTCGAAATGCAGCAATTTGAAGAGGCTGGTTTGGATTACAATCTGGTGGAAAAGCATATTGATTTTCTCACCCAGCTTGATGTTATTGAAAACAGCGCCATTTCCGTTTTTGACTTGTTCAAAAAAGAGCATGTTTTTGTATCAGAAAATTATTCCAAAATGCTCAAATACAACCTGGCCGAGTTTGAAATAAGAGGAAATGATTTCTTTAATTCCAGGGTCCATCCCGATGACTTTATGGTTAACCTGAAAATTGGTACTGAACTTATTAGACATTCGTACCGGATACCTGTTGCCGAACGAAAAAATTACAAAGTGATTTCCGACTATCGGGTAAAAAACGGTAACGGTGAATACATCCGCATTATTGAACAACACCAGGCCCTGGAACTGGACAAAAAGGGCAATATCTGGCTGGCGCTGAGCACGGTGGATGTATCACCCAACCAGGATTTGACCGGAGGCGTGAAATGTATCATATTCAACACTAAAACGGGCAAAACGCTTCCTTACAGCTTTGCGAATAAACAAAAGGACAGTGAAAACTTTTTAAGCAAACGCGAACAGGAAGTGCTGAGTTTGGTGAAAGATGGACTTCCCAGCAAAGAAATCGCCGAAAGGCTGTTCATCAGTATCCATACTGTAAATACCCACCGTCAGCGGATTCTGGAAAAGTTGAATGTCTCCAATTCGTATGAAGCGATTCAGTATGCTGCAAGGTTGGGGTTGCTGGAGTGAATTTCAGGTCATATTTATCAGTTTATTTGGAAACCGGAAAAAAGTTTTCAAGGCTTTGACAATAATTCCGAATTTAAATCTGACAGAAAGCTTTTTTCAGCCTCTCCAGTCCTTCCTCCAGCACACTTCTCGGACAACCGATATTTAACCGCATCCAGCCGTCGCCGCCGGTGCCAAACCGGGCGCCGTTGTTCAGTCCTACTTTTGCTTTTTCTACGGTGAATTTCATCAGTTCCTCGTCTTTCATTCCATATTCCCTGAAATCGAGCCAGATTAAATAAGTGGCTTCGGGTTTCATCACCTTTACTTTGGGTAGATGTTCTTTCATGAATTTTTCAAGAAAGAGGTAATTCTCCCAAAGGTAATCCAGCAACTGAAGGAGCCACTTGTCTCCGCTGGCATAGGCTGCTTCCAGCGCTACTGAACCAAAAATGTTGCCCATACCCAGGTGCCCCACACCCAGTGCTCTTTCGTAGCGTGCGTGATTTGTTTTATTGGGGATAATAACCAATGATGAAGCCAGGCCTGCCACATTAAACGTTTTGCTGGGCGCCATGCACACCACGCAGTTATTAGCTGCCTCTGCCGGGAGTGAGGCAAACGGGATATGCCTGTTTTCTTTGAAAACAAGGTCAGAATGGATTTCATCGGCAATTACCATTACTCCGTTTTCAGAACAAATGGCCGAAAGTTCTTCCAGTTCTCCTAATGTCCAAACCATGCCTCCGGGGTTTTGCGGATTGCAAAGCAGCAGCAGTTTGGTTTTTTCACTGATTTTCGATTTTAAGTCTTCAAAATCGAAGGTGTAACGGCCATTTTTTAGCTGAAGCGGATTTTCAATCAGCTTTCGTTTGGTCCCTTTCACACATTCAAAAAAAGGAAAATAAACCGGTGGCTGCACAATTACTTCGTCTCCGGGCTTTGAAAAGGTTTCGATGGCTACTGTAATTCCTGCCACCACTCCGGGGCTGAATGAAATCCACTCCCTCTCGATTTTCCAGTTGTGCCGCCGGCTCATCCAACCCAAAATGGCTTCGTAATAGGAGTCGGACTTAAACGTGTAGCCGAATATTTCATGCTCCGCACGTTTTTTTATGGCTTCCACAATAAAATCAGGCGTTCTGAAATCGGTATCGGCCACCCAAAGCGGCAAAACATTGTTGGTTTTAAAAATCCATTCGCGGGCATCGTATTTCATGCAATGGGTGCCCTCACGGGGAATAATCTCATCGAAGTTGTATTTTTTCATAACTGTCAGGTTTTTGCAGGTAGATGAATTTGTCGTAAAAAGGCATGAACGCCGGTGCGCTCCACTTTCAGTACAAAGTTAAAGGCGTTCAGGCGAAGGCATAACCCGAAATCCTCACTGGGCGCCCACTCCTGCTTGTCAGCCTCAAAAAACCGCCTGCCCGAGCCTTTGCGGATAATCTCCACCATTTTTTCAAAATCGTTGGGCAATCCTTTCATCTCATTTCTGATGTATTCGGCACACAAGGTATCTTCGTCGGTGGGAAACTCGCAGGCATAACCCATACACACCAGCGAAACTGTGTCGGGATTCTGTTGCCTGATGTAATTAACAATAGCCCCTGCGTTTACAAAGCTTCCGGTAATTATTTCGGGAGCATGTGCGGCGGCATCTATGCCCTGGGTGCCCGAACTGGTGGTATGCACTATGGTTTTGCCTTCCAGGTTTGCCTTTTGAATCAGCGCCGGTGAGTTTCCGAAATCGAACCCATGCGGTTTCATTTCGTTTCGTTCACCCATCAGCACATACCCGGGGTTTTGCTCTTTCATACGGTATGCCAGTTCAATGTTACCTACAGGAATAATTTGGGCTGCTCCGCGATCATATACATAACATGCGGTGGAAAAGGCGCGGAACACATCGATAATAACGGTCAGCCCCCTTGCTTCTTTCGCTCCGTCAATCAATTGCAGTATTTGAATATCCATTTTTTGTGTTTATACAAATTAAATAAAAATAATTTAATGCCGGCAATAATATTATGGCACTATATTTGATAAGTTTGGCATATTTTATATATTATTCTGAAAAACAGCTATTTAAAATTAATGTTAAGAGCATAATCAAAATTAAACGTAAACTTTACATTTATTTGATACAATGGTAACGCATGTTTTACAGCATGTTTTGAAAAAAGGGGTTATGTTTGCACCGTGATTAAGATAAACGAAAAAACAATTGAATAGTCACAGAACATGATTCGGATAAGCTGAATCAAAAAAAAGAATGAAAACAGTAAAACATTTAAAATTGAAAAACATGAAAACAATTAAATTCGCATTAGCAGCATTGGTTTTAGGAATGACAACCGTTGCAACAGCCGTTGAGAAACCAAAAATGAATGTTATCCCAATCAGCAACGAGAGGGCGATTGTATCTGTATTGAATGAAAATCCGGCTTACTTTGAAGTAAGTATTCTGGCCGAAAACGGAGATTTGGTTTATTACAAGCAAACCAGCAATCAGGTTACTGACTTCAATCAGATTTACGATTTTAAAAACCTGGCCGACGGGAAATACGCTTTGAACCTGAAAGTGAACGATACAAAAGTGATAAATGATTTCGAAGTATCGCGCAAAGGGATTGAAGTAGGTGAGGCAAGAGTTCGTTTTGCACCGTATTTTAATTATAAGAATAACGAACTGAAACTTTCCTATCTGAATTTTGACGAGGAAAACCTGAACCTGGCGATTTACAATAACAGCGGATTGGTTTATGAATCCAGATTAGGACGCGACTTTAACATTACCAAAGGTTACGACCTTTCCAGACTGGAATCTGGTTCTTACCGGGTAACGTTAAGTTCTTACAGCAACGAATATAAGTTTGATTTGGTGAAATAGATTGGATAAAGGTAGAAAAGGGAAAGAGGCTGTCTCAAAACCGAGGCGGCCTTTTTTTTGAAAAAGTTTGCCTGTTT
>CAZLGT010000031.1:0-43512 GCA_964559175.1 uncultured Mariniphaga sp.
GCTGGTAGAGCACATCCCTTTTAAGGATGGGGTCCTGGGTTCGAGCCCCAGCTGAGTCACTTTTTACAAAAACAAAAGAATACAAAAGCACTTAAAACGTTGATTTTGAGTGCTTTTTTATTTTGACAAAAATCAAAATACACCATAAAAAAGCAGATAAAAGGTGTCTAAATCGAGACTATATGATTTTTAGCAAAAAGATAGTCTCGGTAAACCTTGTAACTCTCTGGTATTCATCATTTAAATTGATTTGTTTTGGTCTCATTTGGTGTTGGAAATGGACCCTAAAAACGGTAGTTTTGTACACTAAAGCGAGACCTGTTTTTAACTTTAATCAGGTTTACCATGAGAATTACTGTAAATTTACGTTTGAGAAATTCCCAGAAACGAAAAGATGGGACATGCGCTGTCTATGCCAGATGCACGATGGAAGGCACTAGAATTGAGTTGTCAACAGGTATTTTTGTTGCTGACGAAAATTGGGATCCGGATGGCCAAATGGTGAGGGGTCGAACCGAAAAAATTCGAACCTTAAATTCGAGATTGGACAAATTTGTTTCCAAAATTTATGATGCTTCTAATCAGCTCGAAGCAACAAAAGAAAATTTCAGTCTTCTGGATCTGAAAGATAAATTGTTTCCCAACCGGTCAAAAACCAGCTTTCTGAATATATTCGACAAAGTGATTCAATCCATCGAGAATAAACTTGAACACGGATACGCCTACGGTACTTTGAAGCATTATCGGACCACGCGAAAACGACTTGGAGAGTTCATTCAAAAGTATTATGGTAGAAAAGACATCGCACTAGAAAGCATAAATTATGACTTTCTTAATTCATTCGATTCCTTTTTAAAATTGAAGTATGGCGCATCCTCCAATACAGTGTGGGGTTACCATCGCCACCTGAAAAAAGTACTGAACGACGCGATTGCGATGGGGCTTATACAGCGGAATCCATATGCCAGTTACAAAGTTAAAAGAGTGGAAGGCAACAGAGATTTTTTAACGATGAAAGAGCTCAAAAAAATAGAGCAGAAAAGATTCTCCGCACAACGCCTGGAACTGGTTAAAGATTTGTTTGTTTTTGCATGCTATACCGGCTTATCCTATTCTGATATTTACAAACTCAGCTACCAGCATATCCAGATTGGTAATGATGGAGAAAACTGGATTATTATTGACCGGTCGAAGAATAAATCCCGGTGCAGAATTCCTTTGCTTCCATCTGCAAAAAAAATAATTCAAAAATATTCAAATCATCCGGTAAGTTGCCAGAGAGGAACAGTTCTTCCCATTCACTCCAATCAAAAAATGAACGCTTATTTAAAAGAAATTGCTGATTTGTGTGGTATATCAAAAAATCTCTCCATGCACGTTGCCAGGCATACATTTGCAACTTCAGTTACCCTCTCAAACGGAGTCCCCATTGAAACCGTTTCAAAAATGTTAGGACACAGTTCGTTGAAAACCACGCAGATCTATGCGCGAATTGTTGATGATAAAATTTCAGATGATATGAAGATGTTGAGGGAGAAAATTTGCTAATCATTCGCATAAAAAAGTATGATACAATATCAACCCTGACAAATTTCATTTAAAATCAACGTTTTAATTTTAAATTTTGCCTTGTTAATGTATGGATTGCCTGTGACAACAAACTCAAAATAAAATAAAAAGCCATGAAATCAAATCCCTACCAGTCAATTCTTCAGCGGCTGGAAGACCAGATTGACGAGCTGAAGAAAGAACAACCTGATAACATTGAATTTTTAAAAAAATCCACAGGTCTTTGTTTTCTTGCCCTGGCAGAGTTAAAAAGAACGGTTTTGGAGGTAGGCTTTTCAACCCGGGAGGAAGAAATAAACTTCTTTAAACACATTAAACCAAAGGCATACAGTAAACTGATTTATTTTGAAAATCGTTTTGAAATTGAGTTAAAAAAGCCGGGATACCGATTAGCCCAAAAAAAATATTTTAGGAACCGGTTGAAAGACTTCAACAAGTTTCTGAAACACAATAAAGAAATGGTTGCATACTTCCGTACAAAAGCCACTCATTCAGATGAACATTATTTTTTGAGAAACAATGAGTTGCCGGATGTATGCCCCGATGCTGAGTATATCTACTTTAACCCGGAATTTTTTACTCTGCACGATTATACCCTTTCAAAAATTATTGCTTTTGAAAAACTCATTGAATGGCTTGATGTAGAATTGAATAGAGTTTCTGTATCAAAGGATTCTGAAAAGTCTCCGGTTCCACAATCCGTTGGAAATTTCCGGTGGACCGAATCAAAAGTGGCGTTGGTGGAACTGATTTATGCCTTGCACAGCAGCAAAGCGATAAACGAAGGAAAGTCAGAACTCAATTCACTGATCGCTTTATTTGAAAAGATATTTGACATCGATCTTGGCGATTATTCGCGTACATTTATAGATGTTAGGAGTAGAAAAAAAGAACGAGCGAGATTTTTAGATTCTCTGAAGCAACACCTCTTAGTAAGAATGGATAAAAGTGATGGATAAACCGGGAATATTTTTTGATATGCCGGCAGTTTAATTCGGTTCTATTTGAGTTTTTTTATATGTTATGACATATAATATATGTTTGCAATTTAAGATTATATTTTATAGCATATATTTTTTGTACATTTGTAGAAATTATATTTTTACACATATAATGAACAGATTGGCTGATTTTGTAAAACAACGTAGAAAAGAGGTAAACCTCACCCAGGAAGATTTTGCTGAACGGACCGGCGTTGCACTAACCGTAATCCGCAAAATAGAGCAGGGAAAAACAAACCTGAATCTGGAAAGTGTGAATCAGGTCTTAGCCATGTTTGGCCACGAACTTGGACCGGTGCGTCTTCAGCAATTATCTGAAAAAAATAAACAATGAGAAAGGCTGAAATATATTATCAGGATGATTATGCCGGATTGTTGGTGGAAACCAACGAAGGGGAATATGAATTTACTTACGACAAAAAGTACGTGGCAAATTTTCCTGATCGTTTTTTGACTTTTACCATGCCGGTTTCGATACAACCCTATCGTTCCAGCAGGCTTTTCCCTTTTTTCGAAGGATTGATACCCGAAGGCTGGTTGTTGGAGATTGCCTCCAAAAGCTGGCGAATAAACAAAAATGACCGGATGGGTTTGTTGCTGGCCTGTTGCAGAAATTGTATCGGCGCAGTCAGTGTTGTACCAACAGATGAAAAAGATGACTAAACGGAAATGCTTATATTGTTACCAAAACGTAAATGGCAAGGAAGAATTCCATGCTGAATGCAGCCGGAAATTTTTCGGTTTAGAAAAACCGCCTGTTATTCCTTATTCGCTTGATGAAATGGCTGAACTGGCAAAAAATGTGGTTCAGCGGAGTGTGACCGTTCCCGGTGTTCAACCCAAACTGTCGTTGAGTCTGATTGAAGAAGCCAGAAAAAACACCGATAAAAGGTTAACGGTTGTCGGTGCACTTGGCGGAGAATATATTTTTAAACCCCCATCACCCGATTATCCGGAAATGCCGGCCAACGAACATGTAACCATGCGTATCGCAGAAGCTTACGGTATTCCTGTCATTCATTCCAGTCTAATCCGCCTAAGGTCCAGACAACTGGCTTACATCACCAAAAGAATTGACCGGACACCTGATGGTAAAAAAGCGCATATGCTCGACATGTTTCAAATTACCGAAGCGTTCGACAAGTATAAAAGTTCAATGGAAAAAGTCAGCAAAGCGTTGGGTAACTATTCCGCAAACCCTTTGCTGGACAAGCTGTTTCTATTCGAAATAATCCTTTTCAGTTTCCTGACCGGAAACAACGACATGCATCTAAAAAACTTTTCCATGATACTACGTAATGGAAAATGGATGCTGGCCCCTGCTTATGATTTATTGAATGTTTCGATTATACTACCTGAAGATACGGAAGAACTGGCCCTGACTCTTGGCGGGAAGAAGCGAAAATTAGCCCGGAATAGCTTTGTCCGGTTTGCAAAGGAGTCCGGTTTAAATGAAAGGCAGATCGAAAATGTCTTTAAACGTTTTCTTAAAAATAAACCCGCAGCAATTCAAAGGATTGAATACTCTTTTCTTTCTAACGAAATGAAACAAAAATATTTGGCCTTACTGGAAAAGCGTTTCAACACGATTTATGCAGGATAATGAGAATGAATGAAAATAGTACGAATATCAGAGAAACCAGATTGGAACAAATAAAAACAAATAGTATTTTTACCAAACAAAAGCAGACTATGGCATAAAACGGAAGTTAAATGACATATAAAAAAGATTGAGCGTTAACTTTTATTTCTGCACCTGAAATACCGCTAATATTAATGTACGACAGGGATATAAGTATGACGCCCGCGCATTGCGTGGGCTGTACTTATCTGTCGTACGGGCGTTTAGCGGCGCTTCAGGTGCAGATAATGCTGCAGCGCCACGCTTTTTTTTGCAGATGAAAAAAATAAAAACCAGATAATCATGGAATTCTTCACCGAAAAGAACATCAATTACGCCGATTTGGTGGTTGCTTTCATCCATTGCCCGTTTGATGAGCCCGAAGACGACTGCCCGTTCAAAAGCTACTGGGAAATTCCTCAAATTGAAGACCGCATAAGGGCGATGGCAGAACTGCCCGAAACGGAGCTGGACCGGTTAAGGGAATACCACCGGCAATGCATTTTGCGCCAGGCAGAACGCCTAAAAAACGCCCAGTCTGATTCCTTGTAAATCAGAAAATTGAACAATAAAAAACACCCAATCCACTCCCAACTTGTGAAAAAGTTTCGTTTGGCACACAGAAATTTGGCAAAACTCAAAATGTATCATTTTAAAACAAAAAGTTATGCCAACAGAAATTGTAACCACCGACGATTTACGGGAATTCAAAGTTGACCTACTCGGTGAAATCAAAAAAATGCTCAAAGAGCACCATGGCCAGCCCGCCAAAAAGTGGCTTAAATCCTATGAAGTACGCGAACTGCTGAACATCTCTCCGGGCACACTTCAAAACATGCGGATTAACGGCACATTGCCCTATACCAAGATCGGCGGGGTGATGTTCTACGACTACGAAGACATTAAAAAGATGCTGGCGGAAAACCAGGTGAATAACCGCTTTGACTTTCCCCGGTCGCGATGAACTACATCCGGCACCTGAACGGACTGTTTGAAAAAATAAACCGCGACGATCGAATGACTGCACAGCACATCAGCCTTTACATGAGTATTTTTCAGCTCTGGAACAGGAACCGGTTTAAAAATCCTGTTCCGGTAAGCCGGGAAGAGCTGATGACCCTTTCGCGCATTGGCGGGCGAAACACCTACGGCCGGTGCATGAAAGAGCTGGACCGGTGGGGGTATATCCGGTATTCCCCCACCGGGAATCTGCACACCGGGTGGAAAGTCAGCTGCATCCCGCTCGATGAACAATTTTCAGAGGAAACAATTACAAAAAACACCGAATCCGATAATACCGGTGGTATCAGAAATGATACAGGAGATAATACCGGTTCCGGTACCAGAACAAAGACCGGAGAAGCTCACCCTTCCGGTAGCAATAAAGCGACCGGAGAACCTGCTTTTTCCGGTATCGAAACTGATACCGCTGTGCGTCTCAAAAAAGATACCGGAAGGAAGACAGGAAGGTGGTCTGAATCTCTAGAAAACATTAGAAGTTCAGACGGCCCTATAAACATTATAAACAATATAAACAAAAAGAAAAAGAAAAAAAAGAAAAAGAATTCTCCCAAAATTTTAAAAATTCAAACCAAAAAAATGAGTTATGGAACCAATCCGTTACACGTCGAAAACGATAAAAACTATGCCGAACCCCTATAAGGAAATTGCCACGTTTAAGGAACAACAATTTCACTTTAATTTTTCCGACTGCCTGAAATGGCTTGAAAAAACCGGGAAAGAATGGTTTGGCGCCCACTTCCGGATTTACCCCGAAGATCGTGGACTGATCCTGGCCCTGCTGGTTTATGCCATTGCAGACAAAGAGAGCGCCGAAAAAAGACGGTTGAGCCTGAAAAAAGGCATCCTGCTGACCGGGCCTATCGGTTGCGGCAAAACTTCGCTGATGACCCTGGTCAACTTTTTTTTGCCGCCGGCGCTGCAATACCATATCAAATCCACCCGCGAAGCCGCCTTTGAATTTGAAAAAGAAGGCCACAAGGCCATTTACCGCTACAGTACGAAACCGGCGGTTCCGCCGCCCAACAGCCCTGCATCAGGAATTTACTGTTTCGATGATTTGGGCATTGAACAACCGCAAAAATACTTCGGAACTTCGTGCAATGTGATGGCAGAAATCCTGCTGAGCCGTTACGACCTGTTCATGAAAAGGGGCATTCCCACCCATGTCACCACCAACCTTTCCGCCTCCGAGCTGGAAGAAAAATACGGCAACCGGATCCGCAGCCGTATGCGTGAGATGTTCAACCTGGTTGCATTTGACAACAATTCAAAAGATAAACGCATGTGATTGCCGGTGAAAAAGAAAGATGAAAGATTTTGTCCGTGCCCCGGCCCATTACCCTTGCCGCCCAAAGCTCCTGTACCATCCGCTTTTGCAGCTGCGGTCAAAAAGCCGGGTTGCACCCCGCAGGAAAAGCCTTTACGTTTTACTTCGCCTTTCTGTCCGGCCTTTCGTTCACCGCCCCGGCCTGCATCAGCCAAAATCAACCCGAAGGCCGGAGGCACGTTCACTGCATTCCGTCCATCCGGCTGCGTTTCAACGGCAAAAGCCTTTCCTCTTTTCCCGCCCGCATCAACCTGTAAACAGATTAATCCCGGTTGAATAATACATTTTTTCAAAAATAAAGCTTCAGATTTTGAAGAGAAAAGCAGGGAAATTTTTCGCAAAATCCCTTCCTGGAAAAAATACCCCGGCTTTGGTGATTTTTCACTTTTTGATCTTTTTCTTTAAAAAAATACACTATTTATTCCGGCCTGAATTAGACTCCATTGCTACCCCCGGTTTTTGTTTTTTCGTCAGCGCAAACCAACTGATAACAAACCCCATCATTTGACAAAAAGCGCCCAAAGTTTGGTTAACAATAAAAACTTCCCAATCCCATTCCAGGTTGGGAAAAATAACTTTTTGCACTTCCCACCTTTGTCCGGACAGTTCCCGGCCGGAGAGAAGTGCCGGGAGCAAAAAGGATAAACCAAAAAAAGAAAAAAACATGTTTGGACTCAATGAGATTGCATGGAAAACCTTTCTGTTGTTTGTGGCAGCCCTGCTGCTGATTTACTACAACAGCCTTTTTATTCTGGCCTGGATAAAAGGGCAGGGCAGGGCGGGGACGATCCATTACGAAAACGACCTGTCCCCGGGAGAAACCGGTGAAAGTTTTCGCCCCATTTCAGTTTCCTCCGGAGAGTTTCCGTCAGAAATCCTGCCGCTGGTGCAGGGAGAAGACGTGCCGCTGGAAGTTGTTTTGCACGACGCCTCCGAACCCGATTCAGGCATTGGCCTGGATAATATTCTGGAGAGTAACGGCGAAGAACTTTCCGAATGGAAGGGGTGGGTACAGATTCAGCACTAATTTTTAATCCGATAAATATGAAAAAGTACATTCAAAAGTTTGTTTCGAAACCTCTGGCAGCATGGGCTGCACTGAGTCTGGCTGCCTACAACGCGTTAGCCCAGAGCGCAGGAGGCATTGACCAGGCTACGGCCGAGGTGAGTTCCTATGTCGATCCGGTATCCAACCTAATTATTGCCATTGGTGCCGTGGTGGGACTGATTGGCGGTGTGAGGGTTTACATCAAGTGGCAGAGCGGTGATCAGGATACCCAGAAAGCCATTATGGGCTGGTTTGGCGCCTGCCTGTTTTTAATCCTGGTAGGTGTGGTCATCAAAGCCTTTTTTGCGTAATGAAAAGCTACACTATCCAAAAAGTTGACACCAACCTATACATCAAAGGCCTGTCCGGAACCCTGGTGTTCCGGGCAGCCTGGGGTATTGCCGGAGACCTGCTGCTGTTTGTGATGCTGTACATTCTGGGCGGGGCGCTATTGGCTGTACTGGTATGTGTTCCGGCATTTTTTGCCTGGCTATACAGCCTGAGCCGGATTCAGAAAAAATATGGTCCGGCCGGATGGCAGAAACGAAAAACAGCGAAAAAACTGCCTCGGTTTATCGTAGTAAAACAACGCATCTGTAAAAGCACCAGCCATGAAAACACTGTCCATTGAAAAATGCCTGCCCATACTGGGTTTCAACGGAGATATTCAAATCTCGAATAACCTGGATATGGGGTTCGGCCTGCAGCTGACGCTGCCCGAGCTGCTGACCCAAAGCAGTGAACAGCTGTTCATGCTGCACGATACCTTTCGCAGGGCAGTGAACCTGCTACCGGAAAACACGCTGCTGCACAAGCAGGATTTTTTCTTTGTCAGTTATTACTCCGGCAAATCATCAGAAAAAGAAAGTCTGAATAGCTGTTATCAACAGCACTTTGCCGGCAGGCCGTACCTGGAACACGAATGTTACCTGTACATCAGCCTGCTGAATACCGGGTTGCTGAAAAACTACCTTAGTTCATCGCTGCTGTTTTCCATCCGACCAAAGCAGGCGGAAGCGTGTCAGCTGGAAAAGATCCGCGAACTGCGTGCCAACCTGGAATCGCTGTTTACCCATAGCGGCATTGGTTGCCGGAGTGTTTCACAGCAGCAGGCCTCAGGCGATGAAAGCCAGCCGGGACTGATTGAGCGTTACTTGACGCTGAACTTTGGCGACAACAAACCGGTTTTGGGCGGGATAGACTTCCGCGACCGCCTGCGGGTGATGGACCAGTTTGTGGAAATCCTCAGTCTGAGTGATTATTCCCACTTGCCTTCGGAGATCAAACCGGTTTCAAAACATCCCCGCTCAAACCTTCCGGTATCGTTTGTTTACCCGGTAACCTGGGACCTGCCCTTTTCGCACATTACCAACCAGTTTATTTATGTGCCCGGTCAGCAGGAGCTGAAAGCGATGCTGGAAGGAGAACAGAAGAAAATATACAGCCTTTCCCGGTTTTCTTCGGAAAACAAGGTGAATGCTTCGCTGATTGAAAACTTTCTGGAAACGGTGCAGACCACCGGGGAAAAGATTGTAAAAGCCCACTTTAACGTGATGCTGCCCGAAGGCTCCATAAAAGACCTGAAGCGCAACAAGAGCGAGACCGGTTCAGCCTTTTCCCGGATGAACTGTTTTCCGTACCAGCACACCTTTGATCTGCCCCTGCTCTGGTTCTCCTGCGTGCCGTTTTCCACGCAGCTGCCCGAATCGGAGCTGTTCATCACCCAGGTACCCCAGGCCTGCTGCCTGACCAACTTTGAAGGCGCCCAGCAGGGAAGCACTTCATCCTTTACCATCCGGCTCTCCAACCGGCAGGAAGGGTGTCCGCTGCACATTGACCTTTCGGATGAACCCATGGAAAAGCACCTGATCCATAACCGCAATAAAATCATTATCGGTGGGTCCGGTTCGGGGAAATCCTTTTTTACCAACCACCTGCTGCGGCAATATGCCGAAAACGGCAACTGCCATGTGGTATTGCTGGATGTTGGGCGCAGCTATGAACTGCTGACCCTCTACCTAAATGAACAGCTGGTGAAACAGGGAGGCGCCATGCTGGTGGAGTTTTCCGAAACAAACCCCATCTCCTTCAATCCGTTTGTTACCGACGGAAACCCCGATCTGGAACGAAGACAAACCATCCTTTCGGTGCTCTATACCATCTACAAAGAGGACCTTTCAGAGATGGAAAAAGATGTGATTGCCCGCTCCGTTTCCGAGTTTTTTAAATCCGAAACAACCGAGCGCTCATTCAACGGATATTACCGTTTCTGTAAATGGTTCATCCCCCGGCTGGTGGAAGAGCAGTCCCTGAAATTCAACAGCGCGGAATACTTTTTTATTCTGGGCAAATACTACCAGGGTGGTGAGTACGATTACCTGCTGAACAAGCCCATGCAGACCGATGAATTTCTCCGGTGCCCGTTTCTGGTGTTCGAGCTGGACAACATCAAAGACCACCCGGTGATTTTCCCGGTGGCCACATTGATCATTATGGATATTTTTCTGCAGAAAATGCGCCGGCTGCAGGGCATACGAAAAGTGATCTGCATCGAGGAAGCCTGGAAAGCCATTGCCACACCCCGGATGGCCGGGTATGTGAAATACTTTTTCAAAACTATCCGGAAATTCTTCGGGGAAGCCATGGTAGTGACCCAGGAGGTGGACGATGTGATCTCATCACCCATCATTCGCGATGCCATCATTAACAATGCCGATACCCGCATTTTGCTGGACATGGGTAAGTTCAAAAACAAATTTGACCAGATCAGCCAGGTATTGGGCTTGTCAGAGTTCCAGAAAGAGCAGGTGCTGTCGGTCAACCGAAACATGCCGGCAGGACGCCGGTTTAAAGAGGTGTTTATAGCCCTGGGAGCTTACAGCAGGGTGTTTGCCCTGGAGGTGAGCCGCCCGGAATACTTTTGTTACACCACCGAACAAAACGAAAAAAACAGGGTGATCCGCAAAAGGGAACAAATGCCGTCCCTGCTGGAAACCCTGAAATCAATGAAATAGAGTCAGTTTAATTTTTAAAAATCAAAACAATGAAAACATTTTTTATCTCCGCGATCTTTCTGGGCATTTTTTTCAACTCTCAAAAAGGGATGGCCCAGACGCCGGTTTCCGATGTGGGTGCCGGCATCCAGCGCGAGGCGCTGTGGACCCAGGAAAAGGGAATCCTTTCGAAGATCAACCTCTACAACGTATTGATTGAAGCCCTGAACGGCGACATCAAGGGCCTGACCGGTGAAATTCTGGGCATTGACCAGGAGATGCTGCAAAGCCTCAAAAAAGTTTCGTCACTGATCAAGGACTACCGGCGGGTACAGGAAACCCGCGAGATGCTGGGTAAAGTGGTGGGCATCTACACCGAAAAACTGCCCCGGCTGGTTCAGGATGAAAATTTTACCACACAGCAGGCTGCAGCCATTGTGGAGTCGTTCGACATCATTCTGGACGACAGCCGGCAGCTGGTTAACTCCATATTGACGATCATCCTGAAAGACGACCTGTTTCTGATGGATGACAAGCAGCGGTACGACACCATCAACGAAGTGTACCTGAGTGTGAAACAGCATTACGGAACGTTGAGTTACCTGTACAACAAACTGCTGTATGCCTCCTACCTGAAAAGTTCCGGTAAAGGTGACCTGGAAAGCTTTGCCCTCTATTACAGTCTTTACCAGTAATCAACAAGGACAACATAAAATCATAAAATTAGAAAGGAAAAACGAGCATGAAAAAAATTAAAAAGCTGAAACAACAACTTTTGCGGATAACAACACCGGTTCTTTTCCTGATGATATTTGTTGTTGTTCCTGCGTCCAAGACCTACTCTCAGGACCTTGAAATTGCAGACATTAAAAAGTGGGACGGAGAGTATCCGGACATGGAAGGAAATTACCCGCTGACCTTTATCGCCTTCAAGGGAGATCTGATTCCCATTCCCTATGTGTTTGTGCGTACCTGGCCAACCCATTACTACCTGAATTTAATCTCCCTGCCGGTGACCGATGCTACGGTTATTGCCGGAGAAGTTAAAACCAGCTTACTGCGTATTGCAGCCCGGCTACTGGAGCAAAACAGGATGAAAGGACGGCATGAGAAAACAACCGGTATAAAAGGGAACAGAACGGGTCAGAAGGAGATCAGCCTGGAGATTTTCCGGTCCCGGCGGGACAGTCTGGATGACCATTTTTTGCTGGTCAACCGGTTTGTGCAGATCTATGCCGCGCTGGCCCGGTTTGGCACCCTGGAAAACAGTGCAGAAATCCGAAAGATTTTTGAAGTGGAAGCCGACGGGATCCTTACCCGGTTTCTGATGGTAAACCTGCTGCAGGCTGACCACGGAGTGAAACTGCAGGCCTTTTCGCTACTCCGGAAAGAGCAGGAAAAGCTGCTGGGAGAGGTGGAATACACCCGGCAAAAGCTTTGTTTTTTTACCGAAAACAGAATTTCTGACTTTGGAAGCTACGCTTTTTTAACCCGTTAAACCGATCGTTATGCTGTTGCAAATCATGAGTACGGAAGGATTTTTCAATTTTACGGATTTTCTGATCACCGCCGGTATCGGGCAGGCCCGTATCCTGGTAAATATGGCCCGGGCTGTGGGCGGGATTGCTGCCTTTTTTTACATCGCAAAACGGATCTACGAACAGCTGATTGCCGACAATCCGGTGTCGCTTTTGCCCCTGCTTCGGCCGTTTGCTCTGGTGCTGGTGATTACCTTCTGGGGGCCGTTTGTGAACCTGCTGCTGGTTCCAACCAGGGGATTGACCAATTTGTCGGAAGCAGTTTATGCAGACAAAAAGCACATTGTAAAACAACGGCTGGAAGACAAACAGCAGGCTATCCTGCAAACCGATTTGCCGGTGTTTTATGAAAACGAGGAAAAGGAAGCGGCACTATGGGATAAAGGCATCAACCTGCTGCTGACCACCTACAATATCATCTCCGGGAGGGCCATCCAGAACCAGATCAGTTTTTTTGTTATGAACAGCATCCGGCAGGTACTGGAATCGCTGTTTGAGGTACTGGTTTACCTGGTGGCTTTTCTGCGCACCATTTTCAGCATCCTGCTGGTGATTTTTGGTCCGCTGGTGTTTGCGCTTTCCATCTTCGACGGGTTTCAGGACAACTACCTGCACTGGATTGCCCGGTTTGTCCACGTGAATCTGTACTTACCCATCGCTTTGCTGATTTTGTCCATTGTACAGGAGATCCTGATTTTTGTGCTGGAAATTGAAATCGCCCAGATTACGGCCATGCCGGTTTACCAGCCCCAGCTGTTTTATGTCTCCAGCCTGGTGGTTCCCGTTTGCGGAATCATTGGCATGGCCATGGTGCCCAAAATTGCATCCTGGATTGTACAGGCATCGGGGACCAACTCCGGGGGAGGGCGGCTTGCCCGAACAGCCATTCTGATGGCCGCCACCAAAGGTGCCATGAAATAACAGAGATCCACAAGTCGATGCATTTAGTAATATGCTCACTGCAATGTACTTAATATTAAATATCTTAAAAATAGAAAATGCAAAAACAATTTGATATCCGCCGAAAGTTTCGTTTTACGGTCTATGTGTTGCTGGCCGTTGCTGTTTTGCTGACCGGGCTGAGTGGTTATGTGTTTTTCCTGTCACTGAAACTGGTAGAGCGGTCACGCCAGAAGATTTATGTGCTGGACAACGGAAAATCCCTGCTTATGGCCCTGCGGGAAGACATCTCCGAGAACCGTGATGCCGAAGCCCGCGACCATGTAAAACGGTTTCACGAACTGTTTTTTACCCTGGAGCCCGACAAGGATTACATTGAAAACAATATCCGGGAAGCGCTGCACCTGGCCGACCGTTCGGCCATGGACCAGTACCAGTCGTTTAAGGAAAACAATGTGTACAACCAGGTCATCGCCCACGACATCAGCATAACGCTTAGCACCGACTCCGTGCGGCTGGATTTTTCCACCAATCCGTACACCTTTTCCTTTTACGGTACGCAAAAAATTGTCCGTACCTCCAACATTACGCTGCGGAACCTGCACACCACCGGAAGCCTGCGCAACATCTCGCGCACCGACAACAATCCGCACGGGTTTTTGATTGAAGGCTGGCAGATTGTGGACAACAGCGACCAGGAAACCATTCGGCGAAAATCATTTTAAAATGAAGTACCAATGAAAACAACCGATTCATCAAATGAAAGAAAATCCGGGGCGAAGCCGTCTTTTAAAGATGTCAGCCGGTTTACCCGCTGGGTAGTCCGGCTGGATGAACAGGACAAACAGCTGGGATCATCGCGCAGAAAACAAAAATGGATGATCCTTTTGTGCGGTTTGTTTCTGTTTTTTGTGCTCTCCTTCATCTGGTTTCCACCGGTTCAGATTGCCCACGATAAGCTGAAAACACCGGTTGTAACCGATTCACTGCCGCCTGAAACGGCAGTTCCGCTTCCTTTTGAGATACCCGCAGATTCTTTTGAACAACAATTAAAAATGAGACTGTATGAAAACTTATCTGAAAAAAAATAGAGCCCTGCTGTTTTTGCCGCTGTTGCTGCTTCCCTTTTTGGTGCTGCTGTTTTATATTCTGGGAGGTGGCAGCGGAAGTGCATGGGAAGCCGGCTCCGGTGAAGCGGCAAAAGAGACCATTGCCGGAGCCAATTTTCAAATTCCTGAAGCAGACCAGTCCATAGAGATTCTGGATAAACCGGCAGCTTACCAGCAGCAAATTACCGCAACAGGTACAATGGATTATCAAGTCCTGGAAGGTTCCCTCAATCCGGATAGCACAAACAGACCGGCAAATCGTGATTCAAATTCCGTTTTGATTGGGGACCAGCCGCTGATGGGTGAACTGAATCCGGCAGTTTCAAGTGACCTGCTGGCCCATATCCGCCAAAAGGAAGAAGAGCTGAAAAGAGAACTGGAGCTGCCGGTTGAAAAACCGGAAATAAAAAACACAACGGGCAAAACCGGGGAAAAACAGGGGTATGCCAGTCCGGGATCAGGTCAGCTTGTGGGACAACAGTCTGCAATTCCATCACAGGCACGTATGGCAGATCCTTACCCGAGATCAGGCATCGAAGCGCTGGACAAGGTCTTTGATGAAAACCTGGTTTTACAGGCACAGAACGATTCGCTGAAGGTTTATCTGCAGCACATCAGTTCCCGGTTGCAGCATTTGGAAAAACAGGAAACAACCCGTTTCACACTGGAAAAACAATCGTTTTCCGGGTTTGGCAAGGAACCACCTGCAACGGGTCTGATCAAAGCAGAGATTTACCAGACCGCAACAGTCCTGAGTGGTAACCGGGTAAAACTGCGGCTGCTGGAAGACACCTGGCTGGAAGGGAAAAAGATAGCCCGCAATACATTCCTTTACGGCATCTGCAACATCACAAACGAACGCCTGCACATCAATATCCTTCAGGTTCCCGTGGAAGAGCATTTTGTGCCGGTTGACCTGACTATCCATGATCTCGACGGGCTTCCCGGATTGTATGTGCCCGGCAATGCAGCCCGAAAAGTTACCCGTGAAGTGGGCAGCAGCACCAACACCTCGTCACTGTTTGGTGTGACCAACGATCCGCTGACCTATGCCGGTATCCGTGCTGCCGATCGTACAGCTCAGACCCTGCTGAAACGGGTTCGCCTGAAAAAAGTTACCGTTAAAAAAAACACACTGGTTTACCTGGTGAATAACAATGAAAATCAAAAATAACAGTCATGAAGAAAATTGTTTTTATGCTGGTCGTTGTGATGACGCAAATCACCCTGAACGGCCAAAATTTTATTCACGTAAGTGAATCCAAAGCTACGCACCTGATCTGTCCGGAAAAGGTTACTTATCTGCAGGCAGGGGACCATTCCTGCATTTTGGCAGAGGTTGTACCGGAACATCCCAGTCTGGTGCGGATAAAAGCTGCAGCACCTTTTGAAGGCGAAACTTCGCTCACGCTGGTGTGTACCGGAAAGGTGTACTCCGTGCTGGTGGGATACCAAAACACAGACCGGGTGGAATACCGGCTGGAAAACTTCCGGGGCGAAAAATCAGGAATTCCTGCTGAAGGGAATCTACCGGAGTATGTTCTGAAGGAGTTGAGTTCCCGGATCCTTGCCAAAAAGACCAAACACATCCGGAACCGGAAAATGAAAAAAGAAGGTATGGAGCTGCAGTTGAACAACATCTGGCTGAGCAATGACCTGCTTTTTTTTGAGCTGGGCGTCACCAACAACACCAACATCGGTTACCGGGTGGAAGCGTTTCACTGGTGGATAGACGACAAAAAACAACTTAAAGCCACCAATGTGCAGGAGTATCCGGTAATACCGGAGTTTCAGCACTACGGCGTGCAGCATATACCGGCAGGTACGACCCTGCGCGAAGTGTTTGTGCTGCCCAAACTGACCATACCTGAAAAACGGGTGCTGCGCCTTGAAATGCTGGAACAGGCGCTGGGTAACACCGGACGCAAGCTGAGCCTGGAAATAAAAAATCGGGATATCCTGCATGCCCGGAAATTAAAATAAACCGATTTTAAATTTTAATCGCTTTCAAAAGTCCCCCCTTTGGGCTTGTCCCAATGGGAGGATTTAGGGGGCTTTGATAAGGAGTGCTCATGGTTAACGAATCCAGAGAATTACAAAAATTACATGAAGGTTTCCGGTTCTTCAGTTACCTGTTACTGATTTTAACGCTTTACATTCAGCAAATCCGGTTCTTTTGTTTGCATGGGATTTATCTTCCAGAGCTGGAACCGGTGCTGGAAAAACTGATGCGGATTGGTTATCTGTCACACACCATCCAGTCGAAACTGGTATGCCTGGGTGTGCTGGTCATTACCTGCATCGGAACCAAAGCCAGAAAAGAACGGGAGCTGGAAGTTTCCACGTTGGTAGTGCAGATTCTTTCTGGTTTAATTCTGTACTGGGGCAGCCTGTTTTTTCTGCAGCTTCATGCGCCGGTTTATTTGTTTACTTCCTTTTTTGGGTTTGTTGTATTGAATATCGGGTTCGACAACATCTCCAAACTGATCAACGTGAACCTGATGAAAGACCGTTTTAACGAGGAAAACGAGAGCTTTCCACAGGAGAAAGCGATCAGGCAAAATGAGTTTTCGGTCAACCTCTCCACGCTTTTCTTTTACCGGAACCGTTGGCAGGAGGGCTGGATTAACATTGTCAATCCGTTTCGCGGGACCATTGTAATTGGAACGCCCGGTTCCGGCAAATCCTTTTCGGTAGTGTTGCCGTTTATCCGGCAGCACCTTTCCAAGGGATTCAGCCTGTGTGTTTATGATTTTAAATACCCGGACCTTTCTGAGGTTACCTACAACCATTTTCTGAAAGCCCAAAAGAAAAAACGTCTACCGGAGCAGACCCGGTTTTATGTCATCAACTTCGATGACATCCGCAAATCCTACCGTTGCAACCCGCTGGCCCCGGAATTGATGGAAAGTCCCATCGATGCGTTTGAATCTTCGCGCACGGTGCTTTACAACCTGAACAAGGACTGGATTCGCCGCCAGGGAGAGTTTTTTTCTGAATCTGCGGTTTCCTTCTTTGCTGCAGTGATCTGGTTTCTGAAACGTTTTCAGGATGGCGAGTTCTGCACGCTGCCCCATGCCATTGAACTGCTACAGCTGGATTACGACGATTTGTTTGAGGTGTTATCACAGGAAAAGGATGTGGTCAGCATTATCAATCCGTTTATCAACGCCCACCGGCGGGGTGCACATGAACAGCTGGAAGGGCAGTTAGGCAGTTTAAAGATTGCCATTTCGAAAATCATCTCCAGGGAGATTTACTGGATTTGCTCGGGCAATGATTTTTCACTGGACATCAACAATCCGGAACATCCGAAAGTGGTGTGCCTGGCCAACAACCCGCTGCGCATCGAAATGTACGGGGCGGTATTGTCCCTGTTTATCACCCGGATGCTGAAGGTAATCAACCAGAAAAACCGGCACAAAGCATCGCTTGTTTTTGACGAATTGCCCACCATTTACTTCCGGGGGCTGGATACGCTCATTGCCACAGCAAGGGCCAACCGGATATCGACGTTGCTGGGTGTTCAGACCATCGACCAGCTAATCCGGGATTATGGGAAGGAGCAGGCCAATGCCATTTTAACCAACATCGGAAATGTGTTTGCCGGCCAGTCGGTGGGCGAAACCGCCCGGTTTATCCAGAACCGGATGGGTAAGATTTTGCAGGAAAGACAGTCGGTTAATATCAACAGCAACACCCAATCCACTTCCTTTTCCACGCAGATGGACTTTCTGGTTCCGGAAGGAAAGATTGCCACCCTGCCGCAGGGATTTATGGTTGGACAGGTAACCGACAACTTTGGAGAACAGGTGGGTCAGAAGAACTTAAACTGCCTGATTCTGGCCGATGAAAAAGCTCTGGAACAGGAGGAGAAGCATTTTGTTCCCATTCCTGATTTTTATGATTTTGATAACATGAACGATGTGCTGGAACGCAACCGCAACCGGATTCAGAATGATATCCGGGCATTGGTGGTTCAGACCACACAAACCAGGCAAAACAGATGAAACATAAGAACAGTACGGAAGAAATTATTCGTTGTAATCCCTCCCAGCTCGTGAACCTGAAGTATCTGGCGGGAGTTTTGGCGGCGCTGGCACTTGTTCTTGTGCCCAAAGCTTTTTTAGCTGAAATTATCCCAGTGGCATTTATTCCGGAAAAACTGATCGGACATGTTTTTCGGATTCCGGAATACCTGGCAGCAACGGGATTTCTTTTTTTGGGATATCAGATGATAAAAGTGTGGTGCATCCGCTATGAGATTACCATCGGAGAACTGCGGCACGTTCATGGCATACTGCGCCGCCGGCACGGTTACATTGAACTTTACAGGATAAAGGATTTTCAGGTGGACCGGCCGCTGGTTTACCGCATTTTCGGCCTTGGGACCCTCATTGTTTACACCTCCGACAAAACATCACCCGTCTTCCGGCTGGAAGCCATCAGAAGGCCGGAAATCATTTATTCGATCCTGCGTGAACGGGTGGAGCAGAACCGCAGGGAAAAACATGTATTTGAAGTGGATTAACTTTTAAAATAATAAATTATGGAACAGAGTACGCGCATCCGGATGGAAGAGATTCCATTCGAAAAACTGGAAAAAGCAGGTATTAACCGCGATTTTGTAACCCGCATGGAGAGCCATGAACTCAAAGATTTTCTCAACGGCTTCCGGTCAGACAAACTCTATACGGTCAATGCAAAGATTAACGATCAGGAGTACCGCATCCCTGCAAAAATCAGATTACAGCAAAAGGAAGATGGTTCGGTGGATGTAAAAGTGCACCCCATCCAGCGGCTGTTTGTGCCCGATGAGTTTATGGGCCACAAGTTTACCAAAGAAGAAAAGGCAACGCTGCTGAATGACCGGAACCTGGGAAAAACAGTGGAGCTTACCAACCGTAACGGGCAGAAGGATATCTATTACCTTTCGATTGATTCCAAAACCAACGAGCTGGTGCCGCTGCGCACGAAAAACATTCAGGTACCGGATAAAATTAAGGGGGTATCGCTTTCGGAAGAGCAGAAGCAAAAACTGGCCGCCGGGAAAAAGATTGTACTGGACGAAATGACCGGACGCAACGGGAAGAAGTTTTCAGCCACCCTGCAGGTGGATGCAGCCAACCGGAACATCAATTTCTCTGGTTTTAAAATGGAAAAGGAAAAAGACCTTGACTTGAAAGAAGAGAAAACCAAAGGAGCGAAACAAAAGATAAGCTGATTTTTTACCGTGCCAGATTAACCAGGAAAGGGAGACAACCCAAAGACGTTTCTCTTTCCTTTTTTTTGAAAAACAGGCCATGAAATCAGGTAGGGAACAATCAACGAAGAGGGGAATGCAAGATGTGTTTTTGTAATACAAAAACTCTTGTGCCTATCCGGCAGGGACTTTTACCTCCTGGTAAAAGCTTGATTAATCCTTTGGATTAAATATAGAATATGAGACCTAAAACATCCGATACAGACAAACTGGATAAACTGATTTGCCTACGGCTTTCCAGGTTAGAAAAGAAGTTACTGTTAAAACGGTGTCGCCAGGAAGGTTATCTAACTATGAGTGACTTTTGCCGGGCCAAACTGGTTAAAAGACGGGAAATCCGAAAAACAGAGGCAAGCCGGGAGTTTATTCAGGCGACACAAAAACTGGATTATGAATTGAATAAAATCGGGGTGAACCTGAATCAGGTGGCCAAAAGGTTGAATACCCGCCCGGTTTATCAGTTTACACAGGCAGACAGGGAAGTTTTCCCGCAGGTACTTCTGGAGCTGAAACGATGCTTTCATATTCTTCAAAAATACATGGACAGGATTGAAAAAACAGATTGAATTCCCCCAAAATGGTTATTGTTATTCATCAGTCAGCACATACCCAAAATGCCCTGCATTACAACGAGAAAAAAGTTAAAGAGGGTGTGGCCACCTTTTTTGACAGCTTGAATACACTTTCTGTTAATCCGTTTATGTACGATGAAAAGCACCGTATGAAAAACCTGCTGGACATTGAAAAAGTAAACACTCGTGTAAAAAAGAAATGTCTGCACATCTCTTTTAATCCATCGGTTGAAGATTATCAGAAATTGGGAGATAAAACCATCCGGCTTGAAATCAGAAACATGATGGAGCACCTGGGATACGGAAACCAGCCTTATTTTGTTTACCAGCATCAGGACTTGGAACGGGTGCATTTTCATGTGGTGTCCACAAGAATTGACAAGGTAACCGGACGAAAAATAAAAGACAACTATGAAAAGGAAAAACTGCAGCGGTTTGTAAAAAGCCTGGAAGAAAAATATCAGTTGGTTCAAAAAACCAGCAAAGAACATCCGGTGTTTCGGTTTTCACCCCGTAGCCGGAATATCAGACAGAACCTTGAAGAACTGTTTAAACACCTGAACAGGATGCCGGAAGTCACTTCCAAAGAAATGTACAATGAAGCCCTGAAACTCTTCAACGTAGAAATCAAAAAATCGGGTAGGGGGCACATTGTTTTGGTGACCGACGGAGAGGGAAATCCAATTCGCTATCCGATTCGGCTGTCAAATTTTAAGGAGAGGCCGAAGTTTTATCAGGTGCAAAAAGAGGAGTTGGTCATTAAAACCAGAAGTGAAAAAGAAAATTACTCTCAGAAAAATCAGGAAACGGTATTGAGTTTTTCGATTATCCGGAATCTGGTAAAGTTGATTCCCGAAAATTATTCGAAAGAACGAAACCAGAAGTTACGGATTAAAAGAAAGAGGAAAGGGAGGCAAAGAAGGTATTAGCTATTTTATTGGAAGAGCAAGTCAAAACTTTTTACGCATAACATTTCCAAATGCAGTGGGCAAAAGAACTGAAAATGGTGGTACAATAGGTGGTCAAATAGGTGGGTCAATAAGTGGGTCAATCCAATTAACCAGCAGGCAGAAAGAAATTTTATCATTGATTGATAAAGATGTTCAGATTTAGAAAAGGCAACTGGCTCAAATTTTTAAAATTAACCATTTTGCAGTGGATAAACATATTGAATGAATTACCAATTAGGTATGTCGCAAATAATAATTGCATTTGCGGCAAAAATAATGTTTATAGCAAGGCTTATTAATGCCGATAACCAGATATTAATGAAGGTAAAGATTATATATTGGTTTCGTCATCAAATTTAATTCAGGAAATGTCCAGTTTATTTATTAAAAAACTGGACAAATAATTATCTTTGCTGAAAACAGAATTGTGTGAAAACAACTGATTACATAAAGGTTACCATAGATAAGCTTCCGAAGGGCTATGTTTTCACCTATAGTGATTTTACAACTAAGGTGAACAAGAAAGAGGCAGTGATTAAAAGTTTGAACCGTTTGGCGGCATCAGGTAAAATTAAAAAGCTGAGTAAAGGTAAGTTTTACAAACCCGAAAAAACCCCTTTTGGAACATTGCAACCCAATCAGAAACAAATTGTAAAAGACCTGTTGGAGAAAGACGGAAAATTGCTGGGGTATATTACCGGACTGGGAATATATAATCAACTGGGATTTACTACCCAGGTTAGCAATACCATACAGATTGGACGTAACGAAGTGCGCCCGGCTTTAAAAAGAGGGATTTACAAAATAAGTTTTGTAAAACAAAAAAATACCATCACCAAAGAGAACATCCCTTTGCTTCAGTTGCTCGATGTAATTCGGTTTATAAAAAAAATTCCGGATACAACCGTTGCTGCTTCGTGTAAACGCCTGAAAGTACTGTTTGCCGATCTGAATAAAGAAAGTATCGGTAACTTAATTCGTTTGAGCATGAAATATCCGCCATCAACTAGAGCGCTGCTTGGGGCTTTGTTGGAAGATATGGGATTAGATGATGGGCTACTTGTTAATTTGAAACATAGCCTGAATCCAATTACAACTTACAACTATTCGCTTTCAGAACGTGATTTCCCCACCATTAAAAACTGGAATATTGTATGAGATTGCATGAAAATCCACAACTTTTCGATCAGGCGATAAGAGCAACTGCACAGCACAAACAACTGCGGGAGGTTTATATTGAAAAGGACTACTGGGTAACTTTTGCGTTGCATGCCATTTTTAACAGTGATATTGGAGGTGAAGCAGTATTTAAAGGTGGAACAGCACTCTCTAAATGTTTTGGTTTAATTGAACGTTTTTCGGAGGATATTGACCTGGTAGTTTTGCGGAAAGAAGGAGAATCGGGAAACAGGTTAACTAATAAAATAAAAGCCATTTCAAAAGTAGTTTCAGCAGTGATGCCGGAAGTACAAGTAGAAGGCATTACGCAAAAAATGGGTATGAACCGGAAAACCGGACACAGCTATCCAAAGGTATTTAAGGGAGATTTAGGCCAGGTACGCGATGTAGTAATTGTTGAGGCAACCTGGCTGGGGAATTTTGAACCTTACTCGGAGACATCCATCAGCACATTTATTTATGAGATGATGGTAGCCACCGATCAGCAGAAATTGGTAAAAGAATACGGATTGCTGCCATTCGGGATAAAAGTACTGGATTCAAAAAGAACCATTTGTGAAAAAATCATGTCGCTGGTGCGTTTTTCGTACAGTGAGAATCCGGTTGAGGATTTAAGGAACAAGGTGCGTCACATCTACGATTTAACGCAACTGCTCAAAACAAAAGATTTGATGACTTTTTTTGATTCTGAAGGATTTGAAAAAATGTTACTGAAAGTTGCACAGGATGATGTAGCCAGTTATCGGAACAACAATACCTGGCTAGCGCATCACCCTCTTGAATCTCCGCTTTTTACTGACCTGGAAAACATCTGGAATCAGATCAAGATTACCTATTCTGAAGATTTCAGTCAGCTGGTATATGGCAAACTACCATCAGAAAAGGAGGTTTTAGTCACCTTAAAAATGATTGCAGAAAGAATGAAACCAATTGCCTGGATGGTAAAATTATCTTGAAAATAAAATTCACCAAAGCTATATTGGCCGAACCTAAAGGATGAAATATTTGAACAGGCTGAGAATTTTGCATAGCTACAACATGGATTGCCTCCGTTTTACCGATAATTTTTACGCATGACATTACCCAATGCTGTGGTCAAAAATATTGAATATGATGCTCAATAGGTGGTCGGAATGGTGACCCAATCAATGCTGAAAATGGTGACTCAATGGGTGGTCAAATAGGTGGGTCAATTGGTGGGTCAATTCAATTAACCACCAGACAAAAAGAAATTTTATCGTTGATAGAAAATGATACTCAAATTTCTAAAAGACAATTTGCCCAATTTTTAAAAATTAACCATTCGGCAGTGGATAAACATATTGAATACTTAAAATCGAAGGGTGTTTTAGAACGTATTGGTGGAACACGAGGGTATTGGCAAGTTAACCTGTCGGAATAACCTATCTTTTAAAATGGTTCCTTTATTTTAATTGCAGAACAGCAAACAACAACAAATACTAATTTTCACACAGCATGTTTTACTAAAAACGGTACGAGAGATTGCTGAAATACTATTAGTACACCAAATGAATTTTGTGTAAATGATAAATGCACTCAGCTTGCTATAAAGCCATCTATTTTAAAATCCGCTCATCAAAAACAAACGGTTCTGAACTGATAATTTTGCATTTTTGGATATCCGGATGGAGCGGATTCAGAATCACATTAAATTCATCGGGAATAATTACTGAGGAAACTCTTGGAGTAAACAATCATCAGGCGGAGAATCCGTATTCAATGGCATTCAGCTCATTCATCACCAACTGAATTCCTGAGAACGTATCCAGGTAAAAAACCGGTTTTTCACCGCCCATTGCCTGGTTTTTGGTATTCAGCCAACGGGAAAACTTTTCACGGCTCCCAAATACTTTAATCCCTGAATTAAATAGCCGGGCAATGTATAACGCCCGTTCCGAAGCGCCGGGTGCAATAAGCTGGTCGGATTCCTTTTCCTGGATTGACCGAGTTGAAATCCGCAAAAACGAACTCAAATCTTTCAGCGTTAACCCCGATTCGCGGGCAATGGATAACAACCTCGATTTTTGGATGCCTTTCCGGGCACCCGCCAAAAATTCTTTATCCGAAATTTCCAGTGCACTCATAATAAAGCGAATTTATTCGTTCAAAGGTACGGATTATATCTGTTTTTGATTTTGTGATGCAAAAAAATCAAACTTGATGTGAAAGGAATCACTGGCACAAATCGAACCGAAATAGCCAGTATATTGCCAGGCTGGTTTCTGAAGGATCGGTGAAATAATACTTTTTCAGGCATCAGTTATATACTCCACTTCTTATTACGGTTCAGAATCTTTATTTAGTTCATAATCAATAACTTTGCTTCAAACATATTAATTTTCATCATGTTTTAATTTAATTTACTTGCATATCTCTTACTTCTGATACTTCTTAAAATTCTCTGCCTGCTCAAAAATCTCTATATAAACTTCATCACGGTCAACCGGTGGATATTCATTTTCTGCAAGGAGGACAATTAAATCCGCTTTTAGCTCTGCTTTAATATCTGAGCGTTTGCTCCAGTCGGTATATTTTGCTTTGTCATCCACAACTGTTTTAACCTGTTTCGACAAATGAATTAGTTTATCTTCCGGGTATTCAAAATCGTATTTATGAGCCAGCGCCTTTAAGATGTCGTAAAACGCTTTTTCTTCAAAGTCAATGCCTAGTTCATTGAAAGATTCCTTTTCCTTTTTCAAAGCGTGGTACAAATCAATGATTTCGTCGGTGAAATCTTCCAGCACTTCGCTTCGCAAAACATCAGCTTCTTTGCGTTGATTGTACCGTTCCACAAGAGCCTTCATTTTCTCAGAAAAGTCTGTTCCCTTAATTTTATTCACCTTTTTAAAGTCGTCGATTGCTTTTGCAAGGAGTTGCTGCAATAACTTGATTTTGGTATTTGGCAACTTGATTTTTTCAATCTTCGCCAGATAATCATCATCAAAAATGTCGAACTCTTTTTGTTTGTCATCGCCCAGTTTAAAAATTTCTTCCACACCGTCACTTTGCAGTGCATCCTTAATCATTTCACGCACTTTAGCATTCATTTGAGCAATATCGGGTGCGTCTCCCTTGGTGAGTTTAAACACGATAGACCGCACTGCCAGGTAGAAATGTATTGCATCTCTTTCAGCCTGACTGATTTCTTCACTGCCCGAACAAATGTCATAAGCAGCTTTTAAACGCTTTACCAGGTGCATAAAACGTTTTTCCAGCTCGCTGGTAACCTGCACAAATTCTGCAGCCATGTTCAGTGTATTCAACTGTTGCAGCGGGGATCCCTTATAATAAGGAGTGGAATCGAATTTATGGAAAATTCTGTGAAGTAAATCCAGATGGTCTTTAACCACCACAACCGATTGTTCAATGTCTTCAAAATTGTTTTGATCCGTTTTGTTATAATGGGCCAGAGCCAGGTTCATTTGCTTTTTGATTCCGATATAATCAACCACCAGCCCTTTGTTTTTACCTTCCACCTTCCGATTGACACGCGAAATGGTTTGAATGAGGTTGTGTCGCTGAACCGGTTTGTCAATGTACATTGTGTCGAGTGCCGGAACATCGAAACCGGTTAGCCACATATCCACAATAATGGCGATTTTAAAATTCGACTTTTCATTTTTGAACTGCCGGTCCAGTTCTTTCCGGTATTTTTTATCCCCCAGCAAATTATATAACTCCTTTTCATCGTCCTGTCCGCGGGTCATTACCATTTTAATGCGTTCCATGGGTTTGATTTCCCGTTTTTCTTTATCGGTTAAATCAGCTCCTTCCTCACACACTTTTATTTCCAGCCACTGTGGACGTAACTCAACTATTTTTTTGTACAACTCCCAGGCAATGGGTCTGCTGCTGCAAACAAACATCGCTTTTCCCTTTACTGAAGCTCCTTCGCTCACCCGTTTTTCATAGTGCCCCACAAAATCTTCAGCTATGGATTGCAGCCGGTCTGGATCACCAAGAATGGCATTCATGTTCGCCATCGCTTTTTTACTTTCTTCAATCTGGTATTCATTGGTTCCTTCTTCAGCACATTTTTGATAATATTCTTCAATCTCTTTCAGCTTGCTGTTGTTCAGCAAAACTTTGGCGGCACGACCTTCATACACGATCCGGACGGTAATTTCATCTTTAACCGATTCTGTCATGGTGTATGAATCAACCACCTCGCCAAAAACATCGAGGGTTGCATCGATGGGTGTTCCTGTAAAGCCAACATAGGTAGCATTGGGCAAAGAATCGTGCAGGTATTTTGCAAAACCGAAGGTCTTTTTCACGCCGTTTTGGGTAACCCGTACTTTCTGGTCCAGGTTGGTTTGACTGCGGTGTGCTTCATCCGAAATGCAGATGACATTCGTGCGTTTGGTTAAAAGCTCTGTGTCTTCTGTAAATTTATGAATGGTCGTAAGAAAAACACCTCCGCTGTTCCGTCCTCTCAAAAGCTCCCTGAGATGTTTTCTGCTCTTTACACTGATTACCGTATCATCGCCGACAAACTTTTTTGCATTTACAAAATAATCCTGTGCCAGTTGGTCGTCCAAATCCGTGCGGTCGGTAATTAAAACAATGGTAGGACTGGAAAAACTGGTGCTTTTCATCATCAGCCGGGTTAAGAAAAGCATGGTGAAACTTTTGCCCGAACCGGTGGCCCCGAAATAGGTTCCTCCTTTTCCGTCTCCTTCCGGACGCTGATGAAGTTTAATATTTTCATACAACTTCCGGGCTGCATAGTACTGCGGATAGCGGCAAACAACTTTTACGTCCTTTTTAGAGCTGTCGGGAAAGTAAATGAAGTTGTGAATGATATCACGCAGGCGGTTCCGGTTGAACATTCCCTGGATTAATGAATACAAGGAAGAAATTCCATCCACCTCTTTTTCATTTCCGGTAATTCGGCGCCAGGCGTAGTAATATTCGTAGGGAGCAAAGAAAGAGCCTGCCTTGTTGTTTACGCCATCGCTGATAACACAAAAGGCGTTGTATTTGAACAGTTCAGGAATATCGCGTTTGTAGCGGACCGTTAACTGAATATATGCATCGTAAATAGTAGCTTCTTCCCGAATGGCACTTTTAAACTCAATAACCACCAGTGGCAGCCCGTTGATGTATAAAATCACATCAGGTATTCGTTTTTCGAAGCCTTGTATTTCGAGCTGATTAACTATCCGGTAGATATTGTTATCTTTTTCTGAGTAATCGATAAAATAAAGCCTGAAATCTTTTTTGTTCGGATCTCCTGCCCGGCTTTTCGACGGGTCCCGTTTGAAGTTGTAACCATCCGAAATCTTTTTCATGATGGCTTTGTTGCTTTCGTACAAATCGGAAGCCGGGAGTTTTTCCAAATCGCGGATGATGGTGATTACTTCTTCTTCAGTAATTTCCTCATCCTGGTATTGGTTTAAAAGAAAAGCTTTTAAGTCGGATTTAATCAATACTTCACTGTTTGCCGAACTGTATGTTCCTTTCGGCTCAACCACTACATTTTCGTTTTCAATGCGGACTTGAGCACCCGGAGTATAATCGAATGCTTCAGTGCCTAAAGATTCAATAAATGCCAGTTCTAAACGTTCTTCAGTGAATTTCATTTTTTCTTAATTATTTCCCAATGTCCTCCAAGTTTTGGTCCTTTTCTTACAATTAATCCAGCATCTTTTAGCTTAGCCAGATATATTTCAACTGTTCTTGGCGTTTTTCCAATTTCTTTGGCAATTTGCCTTGATGTAAATTCAGGATGATCAAGAATGAGTTCAAATGTTAACGCGATATCTTTTCCGAAATCATTCCGAATTCTTTCCGAAATCGTTCCGAAATCATTCCGAATTCTTTCCGAACTTTCTGTCTGCTGAAGGTTGAATATTGTAACTTCAACACCACCGTTCATTTCTTTAATTTCCGGTTCAGGCAAGCCGGCCTCTTTGCATGAATTGATAATTTTAAGTGTGCCGCGCCCCCAGGTGTCGATATAACCGGCAAAAAAGCAAGCATTCGCAATAATAGGGTTACGTGGACGGGAATTATGGTCTGATTTTAAATCTTCAGGACTTAACCCGAATGGTAGTCCGCCTTCATTCCAAATGGAAAGCTTATCATCGAACACCCGCATTTGAATGGTTGCTCCCATGTAGGTGCGATGAACCAAAGCATTTAACAGCATTTCACGCAATGCCTGGATGGGATACTGGTTTTTTTCAACCCGCTGAAAACCTTCAAAATCAACAGGGCGTGTCAGAAATTTGTAATTCAACTGAACCTGAACTTCATGTAGCATTTGAACAATATTACCTTCAACTACTTCATGAAATCTTAAATCCGAAGCATCTTTGCCAAACCGACCTATTTTTACCTGGATATTTGGATAAAAGCGCATTGGCTCTTTGCCAAACAAAATAATAGCAGCACGTTTTAGCTTTTTTCCGTCAGTAAGTTTTAGCTTTTCCAATATCTGAAAAGTAGATAACCCTTTTGTTTCGGGCATTCTGCCTTTTTCATGGCTGTCTGCTATAAACTTTGCAATACTTGCTTCATCTATGTCTTTAACGGTTGCCTCTTCTTCAACAACATCATCCCATGTTTTGCCTGCTTTTTTGAGTAAAAATTCATTCAGTTCAACGCCAGTGAGCTCCATTTTTGTGCTGCCCGAACGGTAATAATATCTGCCCCGCAACGAAACAGCCACCGAATAAGGATTGACTTTGATGGAGATGTATTTTTCCCCCTTTTTGTCGTGTAGCTGCACATCGCAAATTATCCCCATGGTGTTACGGATTTTATTGGGTATTTCTTCCAAAAATCTTTCATAATCAGACAGATGAACTACATTTCCTTCATCGTCCAACCCAATATAAATCACGCCGCCAATGGCATTGGCAAAACCGCAAACCCATTTCAGGTAATCATCGTGCCAGCTTTGCTTGTATTCTATGTTTTGATGTTCGGGCATAGTCTTTCTGATTTTTTTATTTCTTCAGAGTTCATTTATTATTTCTTTTTCAGTTTCAACTTTGGTCATTTTCGAAAGAACCAAATCTTTTAATTCTGATAGCTTTTGAATTTCTTTAACCACATCCAAAATATAATCGTAAACAGATTTTATTTTATCTCCAAATAATCGAATGGTATCTTTATCAGGTTTTATCAATATTTGACTATCAAAATCTTTGGTTACTAATGCACCAAATACAGCACCCATGGCTTCGTTTTTAAGTTTCTCAATTGCTGAAAGTGTAATTTGATGCGTAAAAAATTGATTTATGCCATTTCCTCCTCTTATCGCGTAACAGCTTTGATTCATTGTCATGGAACAACCAGAAATTGATATTGCACCAACTGTTCCTCTGGCCGTTACAAACACAGTATCTTTGGGATAAAGTTTTGTACTACTATTTTTCACTCCTGATTCAGTAACATATTTCTCGGTTTTAATTGAATAATAACTTTCAACTACATCAGCTGGAGTAAAAAATGGGATATCTCCATTCCAGTAGGATTCATTATTGGTATCTGGTGTGCCACCTCCACTTAGTTTTACAATTTGGGTGAATGGTTTTGCTTCCCACCCCTCCGGAATCTCCTTTCCCAACTCCTCATTCCAAACCATTTTACCACCAGTACTTTTATAAGGGTTCCCATTTTCATCTGAAAACTCAAAATCCACAAACCACTGTTTATAAATAGCCTGTGCAGTTTCTTCGAGTTTTTGAATGAGTTGGTTATTCAACGCAATGCGGTTTTTAACGATGTTGTATTCGGCAACAATTTCGCGCTGTTTTTCAATGTCCGGGACCGGGAGTTTCATTTCACAAAAGTCTTCCCATTCCAGGCTTCCGCGAACGCCACCAACGGCATAAAAACACGCTTCACGGTCAAACTCTGCACGGGAAAACCACATCATTAAATATTCCGGCAGAAGTTCATTTTCGTTTTTCACTTTAAAAACCGGATAGGCTTGTGAAATGATGGCTTCGGCAAATTCCTGCAAAAGTGCAACCGGCATTTTTTTATCGCGTCTTACCTGCATAATACTACAGGCAAATTGATTTCTGCGAATGATTTTATAATTGGCCATATCGGTTCCCACCGTATTAGCCACCGATGGAATAAAAACCTTGTTAATGGAAAGACCTAAAAGCGTATCAATCTTTAAGTTTTTGTTCCGCTCATCAACCAGTTCGATGTAATCTCCTATGGGCTTATAATTCGATTGCATACCCCAGCTCTTTAAACACGTTTAACAGCTCTTTTTTCGATTGCTCCTCAGCACGGAGTAATTCTGCAAATTCGGTTTTTAATGCTTTCATTTTTTCATCGAAGTCAATATTTTCATCCCGGTTCACAAATTCGATGTATTTGCTCGGCACGAGAGAATAGTCTTTATTCCGGATTTCTTCTATGGTTGCCGAATAACAAAATTCCGGAATGTTCTTGTATTCCGTTTCTGCTTTTTTCTGTTGCCAGATATGAAGTGTTCCAGCAATTTTTTCGATATCTTGAGGTAGAAGCTGGGTAAATTTCTTTTCAAGCGGGGCACCCATTTGGCGCAAATCCATAAACAGGATTTCATCTTCCCGGTTCCTGTAGTCTTTCTCTACGCCGTTCAGTTTTAATTTACCTTCCCGTTTATTATTGTTTAGCACCCAGACTGTAACACTAATATTCGTGGTATAGAACATATTTTGCGGTAAAACCATAATCGCCTCTACCAACCGGTTCTCAATAAGCTTTTTGCGAATCTGGTATTCACTTCCACCACCGGATAATGCTCCATTGGCCAAAACAAAGCCGGCAATTCCGTTATCAGATAACTTGGAAACCATATTCAGAATCCAGCCATAGTTGGCGTTGCTTGCCGGAGGTACATCGTAACCTCTCCAGCGGGGGTCGTCAATCAATTCATTCGCAGCCCGCCAGTCTTTGAGGTTAAACGGAGGATTGGCCATGATAAAATCGGCCTTTAAATCGGGGTGCTGGTCGCGTGCAAAGGTATCGGCAGGCACTGCCCCCAGGTTCGCAGAAATACCGCGAATGGCCAGGTTCATCTTCGCAAGCTTATAAGTGGTTGACATTAACTCCTGCCCGTAAATGGAAACCTCGCGTTTGTCGCCCTGGTGCGCTTCAATAAACTTCACCGATTGCACAAACATACCTCCGGTTCCGCAGGCCGGGTCGTAAATAATTCCCTTGTAGGGTTCAATCATTTCGGCAATCAGGTTCACAATGCTTTTAGGCGTATAGAATTCGCCTTTCCCTTTCCCCTCGGCCAGTGCAAATTTCCCCAGGAAATATTCATAGACACGCCCCACAACATCCTGCTGTTTGTCTTTCAGGGTGTCGATGTTGTTAATGGTGTCGAGCAAAGCGGACAGCTTACTCACGTCCATATTCAACCGGGAGAAATAATTATCAGGCAACGCACCTTTTAACGTCGGATTGTTTTTTTCAACGGTGTGCAGGGCGGTATCAATTTTCAAAGCTATATCATCCTGCTTGGCATTTTGCATGATGTAACTCCACCGGGAAATTTCAGGAAGGAAGAAGACGTTTTTCATGTTGTAGAATTCCTTTATCTCCAGGAATTTCTTCTTCTCTTCATCAATCAATTCCCGCCTGCGTTCTTCAAATTTATCGCTGGTAAACTTCAGGAATATCAAGCCCAAAACCACGTGTTTGTATTCAGACGATTCAACCGTTCCCCTCAACTTATTCGCCGAATCCCAAAGGGATTCTTCCATGCTCTTCTGCTTTCCGTTTGATTTTTTTGCCATTTAATCTATGTAATTTTTTTGCTATAAAAATATGATTTTCAATCTGCTTGTCAAAACTGTTCTTTTTGCTTTATCCTTGTTTTGCTTAATTGTCAGATAATGAAACCAGGAAAGCAGTTTTCCCAAGCTACTTTAATTTAATTCTGATTTGCTTCTTTGAGGTATTTGTTTAATACCGAATGTTGAAAAAGTCCCATAGAAAGGGTCGTTTTTGATTCTGTTTTATTTATTGACGCTAAATTTAGAATATTCCGGTTGATTGATAAAGTTTTAAGCCAAGGTTTTTTACAAAAGATTGTTTTTTGTTTAAGAAAGGCAAGAGTTATTTGTTAACTCCGCTTAAATCCCGGCAAAGTTATTCATCGCTCCACGGAACGGTAAAGGGGCGGTTGCTTTTCGTGGCAACCGTCCTTCGGATGCGTTCAGTTTCCTGTATTGCCAGTTTCCCGTTGGGAAAGGCAGGAAACTGACATGCACCCCGTTGACCTGATCCGTGGCAGCTCAATGTCCGGTACGCCAAAATTTAACCGGCGTGCCAGATAAATCCTGAGCGTAGTCGAAGGGATGCCAAAACAAGTCCGGAGGGCACCGGCAAACTTTATGTTTTCAAAAGATGACATTATTTATTCTTACACAACAAAGCAGGCTGTTGCAGATGGTGTGTTAATCAAAGCTGATTCAAAACTCAGTTCAGAAGCCGCCATCAGGTTTCCGGTTTATTTTACGGATACTGTTTGGAACAGGTATGTAAAAGTTCCCGAAGAGTTTAAAGGTATTCAGGACGAAAATGGCAGGTTGTGGGACATCCTGTTTATGTTTGCTTTTCAGGCCAAAAAGTGTTCCGGTTCAATGCTTCAGTTTAAATTTACCTGTCAGGTCCCTAAATCAGCATCCTGGTTAAAAAACGAAACCAAATCAAACATTTCCTTCCGTCATCGCGAGGTGGTACTTAAAGCAGCTATCGCTCCGCAGGATATCGATGATTTTTCGCCTGCTGTTTTCATCATGTTACCCTGGGAGGACTGATTATGAAACGGACATTAAAACTTCAGTCCCATTACAGACAGATGGGAAAGTACGACAGAAATTTTTACGTGGTTCCCAAACTTATTCTGAGCGGTAAGTGGCTGGAGGATGCAGGTTTTGCAATATCCTCTGAAGTTCAGGTCGAATGCCACAATAAACAGCTTATTATCACTTCAGTTGAATAGTTAACCCGGCGTGCCAGACCCGTCCGAATTAAACCAAAAGGACGGAAGCCAAAATAAGTCCGGAGGGCACCGGCATTTTTACTATGGATTATTTGGTTGTTGGTTCAAACGGATTCGCCCAGGTAGGCGATCCGGATTATTACAAAAAGAACCTTGTTGAAATGAATTTCCTGTTGGAATTAATCAACGAAAAGTTTCCGGTTCCGGGAAAGTTTACGTTTACTTGTTTCTTTGCAAAAAAATCGTTTCCACACGATTTTGGCACTTACCACGAAATTGTATTTTATTTCGATGATGCAGTGCTGGATGAATGGAAAGATTCTGAAGATGAATTTACCCGTAATTTATTCGATGAATTTTGGGATTGGTTCAACCAGGTGGAAGCTTTCGATTTGGAGTCGGGAGAGATTACCAATCGGATTCAGGAACTGTATTGTCAGTCTCTGAGTACTCAAAAAGCGGAACAATTGAATGTTGTCGGTGCTTAAAAAAACATCCCATTGGGCAACTGACTGGATTTTTTGGGTTGTTATTATTAGCTCGGAAAAGTTCTGGCTTCGTTTTATTCGAAATCAATTCAAACTGAATTGTTAAAAGCAAAAAGAAATGAACCTGAATCCTCAAAACATTGCTTTACATGTAACTTTTTTTAACTTCGCTCTCAAATTAAACCTGAAATGGACTTAAACAAAAATATTTCGGACAAAGAACTGGTTGAAAAACTCAGGAAAGGAGACCTCGAAGCTTTCGATGCTGTATTTGAAAAGTACAGCAACCGTCTGTTTGGATTTGCGCTGAAATATTTAAGGTCGAAGGAAGTGGCTGAGGGGCTTGTGCAGGATGTTTTCCTTAAAATATGGGAAAACCGGAACACGCTGAAAAAGGATTCTTCTTTAAAGTCCTACCTTTTTACCATTGCTTACCACAACATTTGTAAATTTTTCCGGAAAAAACAACTACAGGAGAAGCTGGAAGAAAAAATCAGTTTGGTTTCCGACATTTCAGTGGATCCGGAAGAACAGATAGATTATCAATCAACCTTGGAGCAGATAGAAAAACTGATTGAAAAATTGCCTCCGAAACAAAAGACAATTTTTTTAAAAAGTCGCAAAGAAGGAAAAAGTACCCGCGAGATCGCCGAAGAAATGCATCTCGCCCCAGGCACAGTTGACAATCACATATCCGCAGCCTTAAAATTTTTACGAAAACATGTTTCCGGGAATAATCTGGCCCTTTTACTTTTTCTGACTGTTTTTTTTCAATAACCAAAGAGATTCTATTGTTTTACTAAAGGTAGAGCGAAAGTTTTTATCAATACATGAAGTGCTTACTATGCTTGTTTTCAGAAATTCCAATTAGCCTTCTTTTTAAATCAGTACTTTTTTTGTAAATTTTTTACGTTTAAATTTACTGATTTGCAATAGGTTAAATTATCGTTAAGAAAAAACATCGTTTTTCATCGTGAGATTCTGATCCTTTAAGGATATTACTTTTTAGAAGAGAATAGTAAAATATTTTCTTGGTTTAGTTTAGTTAGAAAAAAATCCTCTTTGAAATACAAGAGGATTTTTATAAAGAAGAATAAATGATTCAACAATCCGATATAGAAAAACTTGTCCGTTTCAGCAAAGGGCAGTCTGATGCAGAAGAAACACGATACATTTGTTCCCTTTTTGCGGAAAAAGAAGACACCGATGAATTGAAGTACTATATAAAGGATGAGTGGAATAAGTACCTCAAAAACAATGAAGGTGTAAATTACAATATTTCCCATCTGCTCGACCGCATCCACCACAAACTACATGTGATTGAAAACCAGAAAAAACAATCGATAACCCGGAAAATTTACCGCTGGTATTCTGTGGCTGCGGCTGTTTTGCTGATTCCTCTGCTCATTGCCGGTGGAATATGGTTTACCAAAGAACCTGCCGTTGAAACAGTATATGTGACCGAAAATCCCATTACTTCCACTATTCACGCGCCTCTGGGATCAAGAATCAGTTTTGACCTGCCCGATGGAACCAAAGGCTGGCTAAACAGTGGTTCTTCTCTGGAATATCAACTCCCATTCGGCAACAACCGGCAGATAACAGTTAAAGGTGAAGCCTGGTTTGATGTGGCAAAAGATGCTTCAAATCCGTTTGAAATTTATGCAGGCAAATCGAAGGTGAAAGTTTTGGGAACCAAATTTAACCTGAATGCCTATCCTGAGGAAAATTATGTTGAAGTAGTGCTCGAAGAAGGGAAAGTGGAGTTTGCTGTTACCGGAAGTACTGCTGCAGTTGAAATGGAACCCAATGAAAGGCTTGTTTACAGCAGCAATGCCGTTCATATTGCTTCGACCGATCCCTCCAAATATTCGGCGTGGGTGGAAGGCAAGTTAATGTTCAGGGGCGATCCTATGCCCGAAGTAGCACGGCGTATTGAACGATGGTACAACGTGCAGGTGGAACTGGTAGATAAAGACCTGGAGAAAGACGTTATCCGGGGAATCTTTCAGGATGATTCACTCGAGGAGGTACTTGATTATATAAGTATGACTTCACCTCTCCGTTACCGAATCATCGAACGAAAAGCACTGGAAGACGGAACTTATCAAAAGAAAAAAGTACTGATATATCGAAAAAAGATTTAGAAATAATTTTAATCAAAACCTAAAACAGATTTAAAATGAATTCAAGAGACAGACCTTAAGAATGAACAAAAAAAGGAAATCGCGCCAACGATTTCCTTAAAAAACCTTTTACAATTTTTTTAACGTTTAATTTTACAAATTTATGAAAAAAATCAAACCATTTCATGAATGTGATTTAAGTTGCTTTACGAAAACATTCAGAATTATGCGAATTACGTTATTTTTAATGCTCGCTTTTATAATCCAGACTTTTGCGAATGAAGCATATTCCCAAAAAACGAAACTTTCGCTGGATTATACCGATACCAGGCTGGAAGTTGTGTTGGATGAAATTGAAGAACTTTCCGAGTTTTTCTTTCTCGCCAACGAAAAACTGGTGAACCTTGATCGTAGTGTGAACCTTACGGTTGAAAACAAAAAAATCGATGAAATCCTCGATATGCTTTTTGCCGGTACCGACGTGGTTTACACCATTACCGACCGGAAAATTATTCTGGCGCCTTCATTTTTGACTGAAGATGCACAGCAACAGCGTTCTGTTTCCGGTAAAGTTACAGACTCCAGTGGACTACCTCTGCCCGGAGTAACCGTTGTGGTTAAAGGTACAACTCAAGGTACAGTTACCAATGTCGATGGGGACTATACCCTGCCCAACATTCCTGAAGATGCCACGCTGGTGTTTTCGTTTGTTGGGATGCGGACGCAGGAAGTATTTGTTGGAAACCAAACAACCATAAATGCTTCTTTGGAGGAAGAAACCATTGGAATTGAAGAAGTTGTTGCTGTGGGGTATGGCACAATGAAAAAAAGTGATCTTACTGGTTCTGTTGTTCAAATTACATCTGATGAGTTGGAAAAAAGACAAATTACACGAGCTGATGAAGCATTAATGGGAAAAATGGCTGGAGTTCAGGTTACCATACCTGCTGGGAAACCCGGAGAAGATCCTTTAATCAGGATTAGAGGTGTCGGCAGTATTTCAGCCGGTGGACAGCCACTATTCGTAGTTGACGGTTTTCCATCTGATAATATTCAAATGTTAAATCCAAATGACATTGAAACTATGGATGTATTAAAAGATGCTTCGGCAACCGCGATTTATGGCTCAAGAGGTTCTAATGGGGTTGTTATTATTACCACAAAAAGAGGCAAGGAAGGCCCGGCTATAATAAAATTAGATAGCTATTTCGGTTGGCAAAAGGTTGCAAAAGAACCTGAATATTTAACAATGGAGGAACAAGCAGATTACTATTATTTGGGGATTGTAAATCAAAATTTAGATGCTGGAAGAGATATCTCAGGAGATCCTACAACTTGGTATTATAAGGTTCCACATACTATTATGGACGTTATAGAGGGCCGGAACAATGTTGATGAAGATGCTTATAAACATATTTTTCAAGTTGCTCCAATACAAAGTTACAACCTGTCTGCTCAAGGTGGGAGTAAAAATATAAAGTATTCTGTGAGTGGTCAATATTATAATCAGGAAGGGATTATAATTAAAACTGATTTTCAAAGATATTCGGTTAGGGGTAACATTGATGCTCAATTAACAGATAGATTAGAAATGAGTGTAAACTTAAATTCTTCATATATAACCCGAGATGATGCTAGGGTAGTTGGAGGCTCTGGTGACGCTGAGGGAATTGTAGGTGCTGCAACTACATGGATGCGCTGGTATCCAATTTATAAAGAGGATGGTAGTTATTTTAGTGGTTACGGACAAGATGCCACTAATAATGTTTGGAATCCTGTAGCACAAGCAAATGAGATTTTAAGAAAAGAGCAAAGATCTATGACCTCAGGCAATTTATTTTTAAGATATGAATTTTCTAAAGAACTTCAACTTAGCACAATGCTTGGGGCCCGGACTTCTAATAGCCGTTATTTTAATTTTATTCCAAAGCTTGATGTTTTTTCAAATGTTACAGATGGTTCAGATTCAAGAAGTAATTATTTGAATTGGATTACAGAAACGACTTTGAACTACAATAAAAGCATTAATAACCATAACATTTCAGCTTTGGCAGGTTATACAACTCAAAAGCAAGAAATAAGTTCCAATTATGTCAGGAGTAGAGATTATCCAAACAATCTTGTTTATACATTAAATGCTGCAAACAACATCATATATCAAGGAAATTCAGAAGAAAGTGCTTGGTCTATGCTGTCATATTTAACAAGAATTAATTACAATTATAATAATAGGTATTATGTTACAGTATCAGTACGAGCAGATGGTTCATCACGTTTTGGAAGAAATAAAAAGTTTGGCTATTTCCCTTCTGGTGCTATTTCTTGGAGAGTTTCCGAAGAAAGCTTTCTTCAAAACTTCAACTTTCTAAATGATTTAAAACTAAGGGCTAGTTATGGTGAAACAGGTAATAATAATATTGGAAACTATGCTCATTTAGCATTAATTAATTATGAATCTTATACCTTTGGAGGTAATGCAGTAGGAGGATTTGCTCCATCAAATATTGAAAATCCAGAACTTACATGGGAACAGCAGAAATCAATTAACTTGGGATTAGATGTAAGTTTGTTTAGTGATAATAGAATCAATTTCTCAGTAGAGCATTATAATACCAGGAATCACAATCTCTTGTTAAATGTCTATGTCCCACTTATAACCGGATTTAATACTTCTTTACAAAATATAGGTGAAGTTGAAAATAAGGGTTGGGAGTTTTCATTAAATACAAGAAATATTATTAGTAGGAACTTTAAATGGAACACAAATTTTAATATTTCGACATTTAAGAATAAAGTGTTGAAGTTGGGTACAGATGATGCTCCGATTATTAGTAGTTACCATATAACAGAAGTTGGCCAACCAATGGGAATGTTTTATGGCTATATCGCTGATGGTCATTTTAAAAGTCAGGCTGAATTGGATGCTGGTCCCATATGGGCACCAGGTACTTCTGATGCCAGCAGAGTGGGTGATATAAGGTTTGTAGATGTCTCTGGACCAGATGGAGTTCCAGATGGTGTTATTAATACATTTGACAGAACGATAATGGGCAATCCATATCCAGACTTTTATTGGGGGATGACCAATGACTTTTCTTATAAGAATTTCAGTTTAAATATAATTATGCAAGGTTCTCACGGTAATGATGTCTTTAATGCAAGTGATTCTCAATTATATACAAGAGCACGATACAAACAACTTTCAATTGTAAAGGATTATTGGAAATCAGAATCAGAACCTGGTACTGATCCCAGGCCTAATAACCTTCCTAAAGGAGGATTAAGACAGAAATCCACTAGATATATAACTGACGGTTCTTATATAAAGATTAGTAATATAAAATTTGGGTATTCTTTTTCTGATCAAGTAGCTAATAAACTTTCGCTTGGTTCACTTGGGATTTATGTCGCTGCAAAAGATCCAATATTAATTACTAATTTTTTGTATTTTAATCCTGAGGTAAGCTCTAGCTCTAACCCCTTAAATCCGGGTGTATATAATTATGATTATCCTTCTTCAAAAAATCTTACTATAGGCATAAATGCAACATTTTAAAATTTAAACATTATGAGAAAATTAATTTATATAACAACATTATTATTGGTAATTGTATCATGCAGTCACGATTTTGTTGAATTAAATCCAACTTCTTCAGTAAATGTGGATGTTCTTTACAAAACAGATAAAGATTTTCAAGATGCATTAACTGCTGTATATAATAGATTACAATCCCAGTATCAGAGTTTCTATATTTTGGGCGATATGCGTAGTGATGATTCTTGGGAAGAGATAGCAAAAAATAATAGCATGTCATATTCTGATCAGTTTACTACATCAAGTAGTGACGGATTAATGAATTCTAGTTGGAGTAATTATTATATTGCTATTTTTCGATGTAATACATTATTGTCACGTATTGAAGATGTGGATGTATCAATTTTAAATGAAAAGGAACGTCATATTGCAGAAGCTAAATTTTTACGTGCTTTTGCTTATTTTGACCTAGTCCGGATTTTTGGTGATGTTCCTTTGGTTACAACTCCAATTTCAGTTGAGGAATCTCTTGAAACTCATAGAGAACCAGTAAATAACATTTATAATCAAATCATTATCCCCGACCTTTTAGCAGCCGAGAACTCATTGCCCGATAGTTATTCAGGTAGTGAAATTGGCAAACCTACTAAAGGAGCCGCAAGAGCATTATTAGGAAGAGTTTACATGACGATTAATGATTTTCAAAATGCTGAGTCGAAACTAAAAGAGGTTACTACAATGGGGTACTCTCTTCTGGAGGATTATAATGATTTATTTGATTATTTAAAAGATGAACATCATAGTGAATATATCTTTGATATTGAATATGAAGAAGGAATTGGCGAGGGGAGCCAATTTACAAATCTTTTTGCACCGAACTATGTGCCATTTGCAGATTTTTATGGTATAGGAGGATTTGGAAACGAACATAACAATCCTACACAAACCCTAATCTCATTGTTTAGTGACAATGATTTAAGAAAGGATGTATCAGTTGGAGTAACTGGTGGTTTTTATAATGCTGATTCTGTTTTTGTGCCATTGCCTACTAGTACAAATCAAACATATACAAAAAAATATTTAGTACCTGTTGCTGCAATGAATGATAGTCGAGCTAATTGGAAAGTTATACGATATGCAGATGTATTACTTATGTTGGCAGAAGCTTTAAATGAAAATGGGAAAATGGATCAAGCAATTCCTTATTTGAATCAAGTTAGAGAAAGAGCTGGATTAACTGGATATTCTACAGGGATGACACAAGATGCTTTGCGAGAAGCCATAGCCATTGAACGAAGATTAGAATTGTCATTTGAAGGAGTAAGGTGGTTTGATCTAGTCAGAACTGGAAAAGCATATGAAACATTAAAAGATAAAGGAATGAGGGAATATATGGTTTTATGGCCAATACCATTAAGTCAAATCGAAGTTGTTGGCGATCCTTCAGTTTTTCCACAAAATCCAGGTTATGATTAATTTCCATTTATAAAAAAAGATAATAAGAATCTCTATTAATTTTGGAGATATCCTAGAGACTGTTTTGATATTTAATTTAGAAATGTGATACATACAAGAGTTGACAGATAATTATTACACATAAAGATACTGGTGGTCATTTTTTTAAGTGTTCTATTAGCCTGTAAACGACCAAGTATATTAGAAATATTTCACACGGCATATCAATTATGTTCGGAAAAGTTAGTTTCAAAACAGTCTCTAAAAATTTTCTGCTACTTTTTAATTTTAGAAGTTAGGGTTTAAAATAATAATCTAAAAGTTATGAATACATTCAACAATAAAGACTCAAAAGTAGAAACAGATAATAGTCGTCGTTCCTTTTTAAAAAAAGCTACCGCTGTGTCTGCTACTTTAGCAAGTGCAAATATTTTTGCCAATGAGGCCATCAGCTCTGTTTCGAAGAATATTTCTGATGAGGAAGTTCCTTGGTTCAGGCGTATAACCCGTTGGGGACAGACAAACATTACGGAGAAGGATCCTATTATTTATGATATTGACTGGTGGCGTAATCATTGGAAAAAGACACAGACACAGGGTGTAGTTATAAATGCAGGTGGTATTGTAGCGTACTACCCAACTAAAATACCATTACACTACCAGGCACAGTATCTTCAAGGAAGGGACCTTTTTGGCGACCTATGCAAAGCAGCTCATGAAGATGGACTTGTTGTTTTTGCCAGAATGGATTCCAACCGGGCAAATGAAGAATTTTATAAAGCTCATCCTGATTGGTTTGCCATTGATGCAGATGGCAATCCTTACAGGGCTGAAAATCTTTATATTACCTGTGTTAATAGTCCCTACTACAGTGAACATATTCCAGCAATATTAACTGAAATATATAATTTATATCAACCGGAAGGATTTACTGACAATAGTTGGAGTGGATTAGGCCGTGATTCAATATGTTACTGTAATAATTGCAAAAAAAGTTTCAGAGAAAAATACGGAAAAGATATTCCACGTTCAAAAAATTGGGATGACCCGGTGTATCGGCAATGGATCCGCTGGAACTATGACAGAAGGCTTGAAATTTGGGATTTAAATAATCGAACAACAAAGGCAGCCGGTGGACCAAATTGCACATGGTCTGGGATGAATAGTGGTTCAATAAATAATCAGTCTAGAACTTTTCGTGATTATAAAGAGATTTGTAATCGCGCTGACATAATTATGCTGGATCATCAATCTAGAAACAATACTTCTGGCTTTCAAGATGCCACTGATACAGGAAAATTAATTCATGGATTGCTTGGTTGGGAAAAATTAATACCTAATAGCATGGCGATGTATGATGGTTGGGGGCCTACATTCCGTGTAGCGAGTAAACCTGTTCCTGAAGCTCAAATGTGGATGCTGGAATGTTTTGCAGGAGGCATTCAGCCCTGGTGGCATCATGTTGCTGCCTACCATGAAGACCGGCGAATGTATAAAACAGCGGAACCAATTTACAGATGGTATAAAGCAAATGAAGAATATCTGATTAACCGTACGCCAATAGGAACTGTTGGAGTTGTTTGGTCCCAGGAGAATACGGATTTTTATGGACGGGACGAAGCAAATATGTTGGTAGATCAGCCATGGAATGGTATTATTCAGGCATTAATACGGGCTAGAATACCCTATCAACCTGTTCATGCAGATCATATAGAACGGGATGCGTCAAAATTTAGTTTGTTGATATTGCCAAATTTTGGAAGTATGACAGACAAACAGGTATCGAGTGTAAGGCGTTTTGTTGAAAATGGTGGAAATCTGTTTGCAACCGGAGAAAGTAGTTTATATGATGAGTCAGGCGATTCATTAAAGGATTATGCTTTGGGTGATTTATTTGGTGTTCATTTGGAATCGGAACCTGAAAGAAAAGACAGGTCTTCCCTAAGACGTACATCTCATACATATCTTAGATTAACCCCGGAAATGCGGAGCCAGGTTTATGGCCCACAAACAGGCACTGAACCTGCTGTTGCCGGGGAACGTCATGCTGTTTTAAAAGGTTTTGAAGAGACAGATATACTTCCCTTTGGTGGATTCCTTTCATCAGTCAAAACTGATAATAATACAAAAACAATAATGACTTTTATTCCGGAGTTTCCTATTTATCCACCCGAGACAGCATGGATGCGGGAGCCAAAGACAGATATTCCGGGACTTGTACTAAATACAATGCCCAATGGTAGCCATGTAGCATTTATGCCTGCCGATATTGACAGGCAGTTTTCTTTGCACAATTTGCCAGACCATGGCAACCTGCTAGAAAACGTAATCCGTTGGGCATCAAAAGATGACATACCCCTATCTGTGAAAGGTGTGGGTTTAATTGATTGCAACATGTATCATCAAACCGGACGAATGGTATTGCACATGACTAATTTGACCAGTGCAGGAACATGGCGGAAACCGATTCATGAGTATATTCCAATAGGACCTGTTTCAGTGAAAGTAAAACTTACAAATGATGTAAAAGGAGAATACCTGAACCTGTTGGTGGCCGGGCAGAAAATCCCAGCTATAGTAAACAATGGTTGGAGTCATTTTCAAGTTAATTCAATTTTAAACCATGAGATTGCGGTTCTAACATAAATTTTAAAATATGGAAACTATACTAACGAAAAAAATAAATCGCAAGTATGGTTTCCTAAAAAATATATATTTTTATGAAAATCAATAAATCAAATACCTTATTTAAAACTCAAGAATTATCTAATAGTCGTCGTTCCTTTTTAAAAAAAGCTACCGCTGTGTCTGCTACTTTAGCA
>CAZLGT010000031.1:43612-50150 GCA_964559175.1 uncultured Mariniphaga sp.
CAATAGGACCTGTTTCAGTGAAAGTAAAACTTACAAATGATGTAAAAGGAGAATATTTGAATCTTTTGGTAGCTGGCCAGAAAATTTCTGCACAAGTGAAAAATGGATGGAGTCATTTTCAGATTAGTTCTATTATAAACCATGAGGTTGTGGTAATAACTTGATTTAAAAAAATGAGTTACAAAGTTCAGGATAGAAGCTTTAGAGGATTAAAAAATTATAAATAAGGTTATTAAGATAAAAATATAAAATTGTTAAAGCGGAGTTTTTGTTTAACAAACAAAAAAATATTAATAATGACACCATTTTTTTTTGGTGGCTTATCGCTTTTTGGACAAATTAAATCCGTAAATCGTGATAATTATCGAATTTCCATATCTCAAACTTATACTCCAATGAATATTGACGGTATTCTTGATGAAAAATCATGGGAAAATGCTGAAAAAACAGGGAAATTCAAACTTGTGCTCCCTGTCGATTCGGGGTACGCCAGTTCACAAACGTATTCAATGGTTATGTATGATGAATTAAATTTATATATAGGTATTGTATGTTTTGATCCTACACCAGGGAAAAGGCCTGTCGAATCATTGCGTAGAGATTTCACGTTTAACAGAAACGACAATTGCATGGTTTTTCTTGACACCTATAATGATCAAACTAATGGATTTGTTTTTGGAGTATCCGCAGCAGGTGCTCAAATTGAAGGTTTGTTGTATAATGCAACTTTAACTGATTATACATGGAATACAAAATGGAAATCATCAGTCCAAAGCTATGATGATTATTGGGTGGCGGAGTTTAGTATTCCTTTTAAAAGTATCCGATTTAAGGAAGGAGAACAAGAGTGGGGCATAAATTTCGGTCGCCTAAATTTAAAAACCAGTGAAAAGAGCGTTTGGGCGCCAGTTCCACGAAATATGAATTCAAGCTCCTTACAATATCATGGAACGTTGAAATGGGATCGCCCCTTAAACAAAAATGGATTTGGAATAACACTTATTCCTTATATTACAGGAAAGGCTATAGTAAATAACCAGATTAATGGAATTACTAAATGGAATAAAAATACAGGATTTGATGCAAAAATGATATTATCTACTTCATTGAATCTAGATCTTACTATAAATCCTGATTATTCACAAGTTGAAGAAGATAAACAAGTGACAAATCTTGATCGTTTTGAATTGTTCTTCCCTGAAAGAAGACAATTTTTTCTTGAAAATACTGACTTGTTTGCAAATCTTGGCAACAAAAGTGCCAGACCTTTCTTTTCAAGACGTATTGGATTAAATGTACCTGTTGCGTGGGGAGCTAGACTAAGTGGAAAAATTGGGCACAATTGGAGAATAGGTTTGATGGATATGCAAACTGGATCAAAATTTAATACTAACTCGAGCAATTATGCAGTTGCTGTTTTACAAAGAAAAATTTTAACCAGGTCGAATATTGTGGGATTCATAATCAATAAACAGATTATTGGAGAATTTAATGATACACTTTTAACAGACTATAGATATAACAGAGTGGCAGGTATAGAATATTTTCATGCAAGCTCCAATAATAGATGGATGAGTAAAGCGTTGTATCACAAAGCATTTTATCCAAAGTCTACTTCAAAAGCATCAATGGCTTCCTTAAACATTGAATATAATACGCGATCATTCAATGCAGCATTTGACCAGACATGGATAGGTTCTGATTATATTGCCGAAGTTGGGTATGTAAGACGATCCGGTTATTTTAAAACTACAACCGGCATTAAGTATTCTTTTTATCCTAAGCAAGGAAACATTCTATATCACGGACCTACTGTATCATACGAAATACTACTAAATTCCAATTACATAACTACGGATAGACAAACAAAATTTAATTATTCCATAAATTGGAAGAACAGGAGCCTTCTGTCTTTTACATGGTATGAAGAGTTCATTAAACTCACTAATCCATTTGACCCAACAAATAGTGGAGGAATTAAATTTGAGACAGATACCAAATATAATTGGCAATCTACTGAAATCAGATTTACTTCCGATGCACGAAAAATGTTTTTTTTTAGTGCAAGCGCTGAATATGGCAATTATTTCATTGGAGACAGAATGATTCTTGGTGGCTCGATTAATTACAGGATTCAACCTGTAGGAAGTATTCCAGCTACTTCAAGTTATATTAACATAACATTACCTGATCCATATAACAACGCAAAATATATTTTAATTGGCCCAGAATTGGATATTACTTTTACCCATAAAATATTTTTTTCAACTTTCACTCAGTATAATGCACAAATCGATAACATCAATATGAACATGCGCTTTCAATGGCGGTTCGCTCCTGTTTCAGATTTATTTATTATTTATACAAGTAATACACAAATTAATGATTTTATAAATAAAAACAGGGGGTTAGCAATAAAAATTTCTTACTGGTTTAATTAGATTAAAACTTTAAATGAAATTTATATGGAAAGAGGTTATAATTTATTGAAGTTTAAAAGAATGGATTCAAGACAAAATGCAATAGATATTTTTTTAGCTGGAGTCGAATGTGTAAAACCTGAGAACCTGATTAACCGATATGTATCCATATCCAAAACTAACCTTCAAATAGAAAAATTTGCATTAGACCTTTCTGTCTTAAAAAATATATATATTGTTGGATTTGGTAAGGCTAGTGCAGCAATGGCACAAACCATGGAGTTAATATTAGGCTCCAAAATCATTGCTGGTCATATTATCACTAAATATGGACATACCGTTCCACTTGAATTTGTTAAATTAACTGAAGCAGGACATCCCGTACCTGATGAAAATGGAATTCAAGGAACGAAGCATATTCTTTCAATTGTAAATAAGACAGAAAAAGATGATCTTTTAATTTGTTTAATCTCAGGAGGCGGATCAGCTCTCCTGGCCGATGTGCCTGAAGGATGCACCCTTGAAGATCTAAAAACAGTTAATGAAATTTTATTGGATGTGGGTGCAAATATAACCGAAATTAATTGCATTCGTAAACATTTGTCAAAAGTGAAAGGTGGTCTTTTAGCCAAAGCTGCATATCCGGCTAAAGTGATGAGTTTAATCCTTTCAGATGTAATTGGAGATCCTCTTGATGTGATTGCATCAGGTCCAACTTTTCCTGACCCAACAACCTTTTCTGATGCCTTAACGATAATTGAGAAATATAAAATTAAGAATGAAATACCAGAAAAAATCTATCAGATACTTCAGGAGGGAGTTGAAAAAAAACAGAGAGAAACATTAAAAGAGTCTGATGAGGCTTTTCAATACACACGTAATTTAATTATTGGAAATAATACTATTGCTTTAAAAGCGGCAAAAGCGAAAGCAGAATTATTAGGTTATAAAACTCAGGTAATAACAAATCAACTTATTGGTGATGTAATGGAAGTTGCACGCTACATATTTGAAATTGTGAAACAAACAAAGAAGCAAAAAAACAGTGAACCCTTTTGTTTATTATTTGCAGGAGAACCAACCGTTAAAGTAACAGGTGACGGAACCGGAATTGGAGGAAGAAATCAACATTTGGCACTCATTGTTGCCAAATTACTCAAAGATATGCCAGGAATCACCTTCCTTTCAGGAGGAACAGATGGAACCGATGGGCCGACTGACGCGGCTGGTGCTGTTGTTGATTCCTTTACAACTCAAAATGCTTCAAAACACCATTTAGATATCGAGTTGTATATAAATAATTGTGATTCTTTCAATTTTTTCAAACAGGAAGGAGGTATGGTTATAACTGGCCCGACCCAAACAAATGTAATGGATTTAATGGTGGTGTTAATTAATTAAAAATAAATGTTTTAATATCTTTCTTAAGATAATTCATTATAATACAATAATTATTAATCGAAATTAAAATTGCAAAAACAGTAATAGTCTTAATTAAACTATAAAAAAAATAACACAATGAAGCTTAATTTTAAAAATAGTAGGTCGTATATTATTGCTTTCATGTTTTTCATTTTTGTTTACAATAATCATTTATCTTCGCAAATGATTATTGCATATAATACAGAACAAGAGCCTGTGAATTATGCTATAACAAAACTTCAAAATGTATTAATTCAAAAAGGATATAGCCTCCAACTTCATCATGGAAGCCAGATCACTTCTTATTTGCCTGATATTTTAGTAATTACTAATCCGAAAAACCTGCCAGGGTCGATAGTTATTGATATTAATGAGGATGATTTTAAAGCATTAAAACCTGAAGGATATGAATTTCGATGGATTAATAATAGAAAAACACTATTGATCTTGTCTAAAGATGAAATAGGAGCACAATATGGTGTATTAGATTTAGCAGAGCACATTCAGTTGAATGATAATTATAAAAACTTGAAAGAAAAAATAGAATCTCCAACCTTCGAATATCGGATTGTTAAATTTAATTTGCCATGGTCTCCTTATCGAGTAAGCGAAGCGACTAAAATACATATGCATGTTGTTCGTGACATAGGTTTCTGGGAAAAGTTTCTTGATATGATGGTAGAAAACAGATTAAATACTCTTTCTCTTTGGAATAATCATCCATTTCCTTTTATGATTAGATCAAAAAATTTTCCAGAGGCTACACCTTTTAATGATCAAGAAATGTTAGAATGGCAGCGTTTTTGGAAAACTTTATTTAAAAAGGCAAAACAAAGAGGAATACAAACTTTTATTGTAAACTGGAATATTGTTGTTTCACCTGAATTTGCCGAAATATATAATGCCAAGGAGTATAATGATCTCTCTGAAACGGTTATAAGATATACTCGTGAATCAGTTACTCAATTGATAAATGAATATGAAGACCTTACTGGGTTAGGTGTTACTTTAGCAGACTGGATGGGAACTTTTAATGAAACAATGACTCCACAACAAAGAGAAAACTGGATAGAAAAAACTTTTATAGAAGGTATAAAATCAGCTAATCGTGAAGTTAAATTTATACATCGTTCTGTTTTAGCAGGAGATCCGATGGCAATGCGAAATTTGATCGACAAGGCAGAATTAGAGGACCCAGTTTTGGTAGAAATTAAGTTTAATTGGTCTCATGGACATTCCAGTCCTAATCTATCAATCACTCATGATTATCACAGTGGAGAACTGGATGAACGATTTTGGAAACCTTTTCCGGAAAATTACAAAATTCAATGGATGATACGAAATGAAGATTTTTTCATTCTTCGATGGGGGCAACCAGAATTTATTCGGAAGCATATTGAAACAAATTACAAAAAATATGTAAACGGATATTTTATTGGCTCAGAAGGGTATATTCCTGCCCTTGATTATTCGCATAAAAAATCACCCATAAAAACCTGGCAGTATGCATTTGAAAAACAATGGTTGTTTTATAAACTGTGGGGAAGGCTTTTATATTCTCCTAATACTCCTGATGAAGTTTTTGCTTTAGCTTTTGAACAGAGATATGGTAAAGGTATAGGAGAATCATTATTATTAGCATACAAATTAGCTAGTAACTTCCCATTGCGTCTAGCTTCATTTCATCGTTCAACCTGGGATTATACGCTTTATTCAGAGGGGTTTATTTCTGCAGCTCCATCATCATCAGACTTTTATGACAAATCTTCACCATTTATATCTATTGATCAATTGATTTATCATGAAACACTTGATCCTGCTCTTTTATCCATACCTGATTTCTTAGATTATGAGCAACAGCAAAAATCTCTTCCTGACAGTTTAATTTCGCCTCTAACGCTGGCCAATCTTTCAGAAAATGATAGTCGAAAAGCTATAGAACTGGCAGAATCTCTTTATAATTATACAAATGAGTATTCAGGTGCTTTAAAATCTGAATTAGATGACATATTGACTTGGGGTTATCTAGGCCTTTACTTTGCAGACAAATTAAGAGCTGGTGTTGCATTAGAAAAATATCGCACAACTGGGGAAACTGATCAAAAAGAAACAGCTATTCAATTTCTTGAATTGTGTTTAAAGCATTGGGATAAAATTATTTATTATACAAAAGACAGATATTTACCTACTCCGCATGTAAGTACTGAAAGGTGGGGAAAAGAGTTTGATAATTTTTCATGGGAATCTCTTAGGCCACAAGTAGAACGTGATTTAAAAATAGCTCAAGAATCAACATTTAAAGACTAAATACAAATTTCATTATTCTGCTATTTATTTATCATCAATGAATTTTTTAAAATATGTTACTTAATTGAATTATCATAAAAGTAGTCCACTTTTTATGGATCGTAAGGCATGAGATTGAAAAGAACATCAAAATTACAAAAAATAAAAATTTGATAAAACTGAATTATAAATAAATTTATTCATCTTGATTTTAAAACTATTAATAACAGATTAATTTTCTAAAAATGAAAAAATCAATAAGATATTATTTAAAATACAAATTACTTGTTTCGACCTTATTTGCTATTGTTTTACTATCATGCACAAATCAAAATAAAAAAGTATCATTGGAATTTACTAATTACCCAAATCTAAAAATCGGTTTCACTACACAAAACTTTAAAGAGGCA
>CAZLGT010000031.1:50160-59753 GCA_964559175.1 uncultured Mariniphaga sp.
ATGTTGAAAGCCTGACTGAAATTATTGAATATGCCTCAAGGGAAGGGTATCATTTTATAGAACTAAGGGATAATACCGCAAAGCTTACCATTGAAGAATGCAAAAAAATAGCAGATGTAGCAAAAAAAAATAAAATAGAAATAATCTACGAAATTCATAAAAATCCGCTTGATTCAGGTTTTTTTCAGGTTTTTGAAAGAGGTCTGAATAATTCTTTGCTGTTCCCCGGGCCTGGAATCCTTCGTACAATAATTTCATATTCGGAGTTCGAAAATGATTTGAATAAAAAAGGTTGGACCAGGGATGAATTAACCAAACTCGTCAAATTATCTGACAGTTGTGCTCAAATAGCCAAAGAGAAAGATATTCAGTTTATGGTGGAAAACTTTAACGAACCTTTTTTCGGTGACAGTTTAACTTATTTTGGGCTTGCTGATTTTTTTGCCAATACTGCTAATACGGGTTTTCAATTTGACGTAAGCAATCCATTCAGCGGAACTTCCAGAGAAAAAGCTGATGTTGAAAATGTAGTACAGTATCTCTCAATTATGGGTACCCGTTGGGTAACTACCCACCTGAAAACAATTCACGTTATGGGAGGACGCATGCAACCTGTACTTACTGAAAATCCTTTACCGGTTGAAAAAGTTGTTGCCCTTATGGGACAACAGGATATAATATACGCCTCTCTTGAACTGGCTTCTGTTGACAATAAACAACAATGTTTTAATAACCATGCAGCCAGCATTCAGTTTCTAAAAGATAAAGGAGTATTGAAAAAATAATACGTTATCAGCCAATAATTTTAATTTCTTATGAGTTACAAAAATTTTATTTTCCGCAACAATCTAAAAGAGGCATTCAGCGATATATATACTGATGAAGCACTTTCAGCTCTTGATGCCCTTGCTTATTTAGATAATGAGATTAAAGATGTAATGTTCACACGGATTAAACGAAGGTCAGAACGCCAACAAAATAAGGAAAGGATATCCTTTCTGGATCCGGAAAGTAAAATACCACGAACAAACATCAGGGTAAAAGATGCTAGAAACGGAAATTTTGAAGGTAGTATTATCCCACCCGATCTTCAGCGCCAATGGATACAAGGTACCGGCCCTGCAACAAAACCAAACGCTCCCCTTGAAATCAGTCTTCGTAATGTAGCTTATGCATTACTTTCCGGTGCAGATGGATGGATGTTTGATGGTGAAGATGCTCTTGGACAAATTACGACAATGTCACTTGATAGCCAACGAAATTTAAAACTGGCAATAAGTGAAGATGCATTATTTATGAAAGTAGCATCACAGGTTGCAGACGAAATGAATCGATGGGCCAGGGATTTCTTTGGTCATATTATAATTAGCGACTGGAAAAAACAATTAAGCGTTACAACAAAAAAATTTCGTGTCCGGGGCCTCCATCTTGCTGATCGACACATTTGCGATGCAAATGGTAGGGCTATGGCCGCATCAATTGTAGATATGGTTCTTTATGTAGTAAACAATTACAAAGAGCTCCAATCCAGAGATTCATCAATCATACTTTATATCCCTAAAATACAAACGGCTGAGGAAGCAGCACTTTGGAATGAAATGATGATCAAACTAGAAAATCATATTGGGTTGAAAGAAGGAACTATCAAAGTATATGTATTAGTTGAACAACTTGAGGCAACTTATCAATTGATGGAAATCCGGGCTGCACTTGGAACCCACTTTGTGGGTTTTAACACAGGACGTTGGGATTATATCAACAGTGTGTCTGATGCATTAGCCTGGGATGAAAATTTCATCAATCCCAATATTGAGGAGATCGATATGACATACGGGTATATGGCCAATTATGAGAATCGTGTCAGACGAGCAGTAAACACAGCTGATGTCAATGGCAACTTTGCGCTTTGGCAGGGAGGCATGGAGCATTTTATCCCGGTAGGATCAAAAGAAGGCATATCCAGAAGCATGGAAAAGGCAATTGCAGGTGCTGAGCGTGAACAAAAAGCTGGTGCCAGCGGAAAATGGGTCGCTCACTGGAAAATGGTGCACATCGTTCGGCCTGTATGGGAAAAAGCAGGAGAACTTAATCAATTGGGAAGAAAGTTCCCTCCGCTGACTTATTCCAGGCAAGATGCTGATGATTTAATTTATCTTGAAGAAGCCCCAAGAACCATTAGGGGTGCACGTAACCTGTTAAGTATTGCATTACAGTATGGAAATGCATTTGGGCAGGGAATGCAGGCAGTTGCATTAAAACCAGCAGATTTCTTTGGTAATGATGACGTTCTATATGTAATGGAGGATATGGCCACAGGCGAAATACGATTAAGTATTCTCTGGGAATGGATTCATAAAAAGGCAATTCTCACTGAAGACGATACGGAAACCGGTATAAAAGCTAGTGAAGTTTTTTCAATTCCACTCTTTAAAAGGCTGCTCAGTGAAGAATATGATAAATTACTCAACGCTGACAATAAGGATGTGTATGATTCTTCAAAAACTACAACGCTACCCATTTCAAGGGAAATTATTGAAGCCTACATACTTGATAGCGTGAAAATGCCCTGGTTCATTGATTTGCTTAATATTAATCTTAACAACAATGATGTTAAGCTGGCAAAAGAAAGAATTAAAATGTATATGAAAGCCTTTAAAAAGGATGGATCACGTATTATAGAGAACCTAGATTTTGTGTTATCCGAGGAAATGTAATATACTTCTTAATTTAATAAAGTAACTAAGCAACATGTAAAAAAAATACTTTAATTATTAAAATTAATAACTATGACTATTGGAATTCTTGCACTGCTTTCTGCAATTCCCATTGCAGCTATGTTTATTACTATGGTTGGTTTTCGCTGGCCAGCTACAAAAGCAATGCCATTTGCTTTTGTAGTAGCATTTGTTTTGATATTACTTGTGTGGGAAACGCCTGTAAATTGGGTTTTGGCATCAAGTCTGAATGGTATCGTTATAGCTATAAAGATAATCCTAATAGTATTTGGAGCTCTGACTTTACTTTTTACACTTCGGGAAAGTGGAGCTTTGGCTACTATCAACAAAGGTTTTATGTCCATATCCCCAGACAGACGGGTACAGGCTATAATCATAGCCTGGTTGTTTGGTGCTTTCATAGAGGGTTCAGCAGGATTTGGAACTCCGGCAGCATTGGCTGCTCCCTTGTTGCTTGCAATTGGTTTTCCGGCTCTGGCTGCTGTGATGGTTACTCTGGTTGCTAACAGTACTTCTGTTTCGTTTGGTGCTGTTGGAACTCCGACCATCATGGGAGTGGGAACATCCTTAAATATTTCGGAGGTACTGACAACTCTTTCAGAAAAAGGAATAGATTTTAATGAGTTTATTCATCAAATAGGAGTCTGGTCTGCTTTGCAACATTCCATCCCAGGCATTATTATGCCACTGATTATGGTTATGATGCTAACACGATTTTTTGGCAAAAATAAAAGCATAAAAGAAGGGTTGGAAATTTGGCCTTATGCTATTTTTTCAGGACTTTGTTTTGTAGTTCCTTATTTGGCAGTAGCCATAATACTTGGTCCTGAATTCCCAAGCATTTTTGGAGGTCTTATTGGTCTCGTTATACTCATCCCTTTAACTCAAAAGGGGTTTTTGGTACCGAAGAAAACTTGGAATTTTCCTAACAAAACAGATTGGGAACAAACATGGAATGGTTCTATTTCTGTAAAAGAAAATACAGTTAATGAAAACATTAGTTTATTTAAAGCGTGGGTCCCTTACATCCTGATTGGACTATTATTAGTTATAACACGAGTTCGTTTTTTACCATTTAACGAATGGATAACATCTGTGAAATATGTATCACCTGAACTATTTGGGACTTCGGTAGTCACTGAATTTGATCCTTTAAACATCCCCGGAATAATGCCATTTATGCTCATTTCATTGATTTGTATTCCACTATTTAATATGAACAGAGAACAGGTTGGAGTTGCATGGCAAGAAGCATTGAAAAGGATTAAAGGTCCTTTTATCGCATTAATTTTCGCAGTTCCCCTTGTGAGAATAATGATGCAATCAGGTACAAATCCAAATGAATACTTAAGTATGCCAATTGCTATGGCACAGTCTATGGTTCAGGTTTTTAAAGATGCATGGCCTGTAATAGATCCATTCGTTGGGGCCCTGGGATCCTTTATTGCCGGTTCAAACACGGTATCAAACATGCTGTTTTCGCTTTTCCAATATTCTATTGCTGATAATCTTGAATTGTCACATATAATCGTCGTTAGTTTACAAAACGTTGGTGGTGCATTGGGCAATATGATATGCGTGCATAATGTAATTGCAGCATGTGCTACTGTTGGGCTAATTGGAGTTGAAGGTTTGATAATAAAAAGAAATCTTATTCCAATGTCATTTGCTGCTGTATTAGTAGGAACCATCGGTTTGATTTTAGTATTCACAATAGGTCAGGGAGTTTTTTAATTTTATAATACAAAAATAATGAAAGCAAAAAAAGAACGAATGAACGAAGCTTTAGAGTTTGCGAAAACTTATTTTAATCAACCACGATTTAAAGGAATTCAGAGATTATATTCTGCGCGCCAGGTAGCAGAACAACAAGGAACTTTTTTTAATGATTATTCTATTGCAAAAGAATCAGCCACAGCTTTTTATGACAGATTGAAAGAACTGTTTGACACAAAAAGCCAGATTACAACTTTTGGGCCATATACGCCCAGCCAGGCTGTAATGATGAAACGGGCAGGGATTGAAGGAATATACCTGGGTGGATGGGCTACATCAGCCAAAGGTTCTATAGATGAAGACCCTGGAGCTGATTTGGCAAGTTATCCCTTGAGTCAGGTACCAAATGAAGCAGCAGGAATTGTTCGGGCACTCATTACGGCAGACAGGAATCAAAATTTTCATCGGTTTAAAATGACCGATGACGAACGGGCAGCTACAAAAGAGTATGATTTCCGTCCCTTTATAATTGCCGATGCAGATACTGGACACGGAGGAGATGCACATGTAAGAAATTTGATTAGACGATTTGTTGAAGCAGGAGTACCTGGCTATCATATTGAAGACCAAAAGCCTGGCACAAAAAAATGCGGCCACCAGGGAGGAAAAGTACTGGTTTCCTGTGATGAACAAATCAAACGGTTAAATGCAGCCCGGTTTCAACTCGATATAATGAGAGTACCTGGAATAATTGTGGCAAGAACTGATGCTGAGGCAGCTTCACTTTTGGAGAATATATCAGATGAGCGGGATCAACCTTTTGTACTTGGGGCCACCAACCAAAATGTACCCTCTTATAAAACAGCATTTCTTGCGTTACAAAAAGCAATGTATGATTTAGGAGCAAGAGATGTAAAAGGACATTTGCTTTATAAAATTCCTAAAGATAATATGGATAACGCTGCTCAATGGTTAAAATATAATGGAATCATTGTAATGATGCAAAGTTACATGAAACAATTAACCAGTGAAAAAGCCTGGGAGTTTGAGCCCGCTTATAACAAGATTTTAGCTCAATTTGTGAAAACATGGGAAGTTGCTGCTGATGTTCAAACCATAGGTGATACTGTTGTCAATTTAATGGATAAAGAAATACAAAAAGGAGCAAAATTTAATATAAATAAAAAAGAATGGCTTGAATTTGCTAAACAAGCTTCCATAAATCAGGCTCTGTCCAAAGCCAGAGAATTAGGATTGGATGTATCATGGGACTGTGAAAGGACAAAAACACCAGATGGCTATTATCAGGTGAAAGGAGGTATTCCATTTGCCATAGCTAAATCACTTGCAGTAGCTCCATATGCAGATCTTCTTTGGATGGAAACTAAAACCGCAGATCTTGCAGATGCAAAGGAATTTGCAGAAGCAATTCATCAGGTTTATCCTGATAAAATGCTGGCTTATAACCTGTCGCCATCCTTCAACTGGGATTCAACAGGCATGAGTGAAGAGGAGATGAAAAATTTTCCAAGAGAATTAGGGGAAATGGGATTTGTATTTAATTTTATCACCTATGGTGGTCATCAAATTGATGGACTAGCGACTGATGAATTTGCTAATTCCTTAAGAAGTGAAGGTATGGTGGCTCTGGCCAAAGTTCAGAGGAAGTTGAGATTGCTGGATTCACCTTACAAAACACCACAAACTCATGTAGGTGGCCCGCGGCTGGATAGTGCACTTGCTGCTTCTTCTGGAAGAACTGCTACTACAAATGCCATGGGAAAGGGGTCAACTGAAGTCCAACATTTAAAGCAAATTGAACTCTCTACTATTCTATTATCAGAATGGATTGAATCCTGGGCAAAATATAATAATATTTCGGAACAATTTAAAGTTCTGTTGAAGCCACTCCCTGCTTCAACAATTATGGAATTATCTTTACAATTTAATAATAAAATTGTAGCGAATATTATTTTTACAGTTGTTAGCGACCGACATATGAAACAGATTTTGCTTATACGAGACCAGAATATCTTTAAAAAAGAATACCGGCAGAAACGCCTAATGACCTTGATACACATTTTTTTAATTAACAGGTTTAAATCGAATGCAATTTATTATTTGATTCCCACAGAGGACAATTTATATCAATGTAAAGGAATGGAAAAACTTGGTATTTTCTCCAAAATAAATAATGATACAGGCCATACAATAATTGCTAAAGTAGCAGAAGAACTAGTGAAAGGATGCTTGGAAAAAAAAGATACTATATTAAAAATCATTAAAAAGGAAGGAGTATTGGATTGCATTTAATGTGAAAACTTTACTGCGAATTTGGATTTTTATGCAAATCATTTCAATTTAGGCATACTGTTGTCTTTAAATTGTTAAAAAATTTGAATCACAAAATAGCCATTTAATAATTACTCTTTCAAAAAACTACATATTCAAAATTAAAATAAAAACTTTTATGAAAAAAGAATTTAATCCTACAGCCCGTTTTCTTATGGGACCTGGACCAAGTGATGTAAATCCCAGGGTGCTAAAAGCTATGGCAACTCCTCTTGTTGGACACCTTGATCCGCAATTTATACAAATAATGGACGAAGTAAAGGAAATGACCAGAAAACTGTTTCAGACCAGTAACCAGGTTACTTCTGTTATTTCCGCCACAGGCAGTGCAGGTATGGAAACCTGCTTCGTTAATCTTCTGGAACCCGGCGATGAGGCTTTGGTGTGTGTGAATGGTGTTTTCGGGAATCGTATGTGTGATATTGTTGAACGTTGTGGTGCAAAACTTATCCGGGTGGATACTCCGTGGGGAAAATCAATAGATCCGGCACAGGTAAAAGAAGCATTGAAAAAATCAAAACCTAAAATTGTAGCCATAGTTCATGCAGAAACCTCTACCGGAGTTTTACAGCCGTTGGAAGAGATTAGTAAAATGACTCATGCTGCGGGTGCACTGTTTCTGGTTGATGCAGTAACTTCTTTAGGGGGCACACAGGTGAAAGTAGACGACTGGGGTATCGATGCCATCTACAGTGGTACGCAAAAATGTATTTCTGCTCCCCCTGGCCTTTCACCTGTTTCCTTTAGTCCTCAAGCAATAGAAGTTATGGACAAAAGAAAAACCAAGGTGCAAAGCTGGTATCTTGATATGTCAATGATACGTAATTATTGGGCTGGTGCAAAACGAGCATATCACCACACAGGTCCAATTTCAATGGTTTATGCAATTCATGAAGCATTAAGGATTGTCCTGGAAGAAGGTCTTGAAAACAGATTTGAACGCCACTGTCGTAACCACCAAATTTTAAAAGATGGACTCGAAGCGATGGGATTTGAGTTTTTGGTAGAAGCCAAGTATCGATTACCTATGCTAAATGCTATAAAAATTCCTGAAGGAGTTAATGATTTGGACGTTCGGAATAGGTTACTAAATGAATATAACATTGAAGTTGGAGCTGGTTTGGGTGAGTTTGCAGGAAAAGTATGGAGAATTGGTCTAATGGGTGAAAGTTGTACTCGCAATCATATTAATATGGTTCTTTCTGCTTTAAAACAAATATTAGAGTTAAAATAGTATTTCATTAAAAACGATTTCAGTAAATTGATAATAAAAATTCAATACATATGAAAAAAATAATTCTTTTTTTGTTGATTTTTCCCAAAATTATTAGTGCGCAACCAGAATGGAATTTACAATCTATTGATTTCTTCAATATGCCTGGATTATCTGGTTTTGGAGAAACAATGGGAGTTGCTGTAAATAGCAAACAGCATATTTTTGTTTTTCATAGGGGGCCAGGTAATTTAATAGAGTTTGACTTTAATGGAAACTATGTAAGAACCATCGGTGAAGGTTTTTTTAAAAAAGCACACGGTTTGCGAATCGATGCGGAGGATAATATATGGATAACTGATAATGAACAACATATTGTGCTTCGTTTCAATCCGGATGGACAACGAGATCTGATTCTTGGAAGAATTAATAGACCTGGAGAATGGGATGATGTATACAATATACCTCTTTTTAATGGTCCTGCAGATGTTGCTATAGATAATGATGGAAACATTTTTGTTGCAGATGGGTATGGAAATTCCCGTATTGTTAAATTTGATAAAAATGGCAATTTTATTAAAACATGGGGAGTAAAAGGTTCTGGAAAAGGGGAATTCAATTTGCCACACAATATTGTTGTGGATAATCAGAATCGAATATTAGTTGCTGATCGTGAAAATAAACGGATACAAGTTTTTACTACTAATGGAGAGTTTATAAAAATTTGGGATGATATAGGTTCTCCTTATGGTCTATGTGTTGGAGATAACGGTATTTATATGACCGATGGATTGAACAATCACATTGCATGGTTAGATGAAGCTGGAAAAATTATTGATCATTTTGGAGATTCAGGAAGGGCTCAAGGACAATTTTTAATGCCTCATGCAATAACTATTGACCAGCAAGGTAGAATTTTTGTTACTGATACCCATAACTGGAGAGTTCATTGCTTAGTTATGCATTAGTAAGGGTTTCTGAAAAACTAATGATCTTTTTGTAAAAAAAGACATCCTCTTTACCAACTCAGTCTTGTTAAATTAATTGCCGGAAACTTTCTTTACCTAGGGTTTGCTGAAAAACTAACGATTCATTTGTAAAAAGCATAATTTGATTCTGTAATTACCAGGCTGAAAATTTAGAAACGATTCATCCGTATGTCCAAATACGTCAGATTGAACCGATAGTGTTTGCCTCAGCCATTTGTAAAGGGCCAAAAAATTGTATCCCTTCTACCAAGTAGGTCTTGAAAAGATTTTTATGATATTATAATTTTGTTTATCGTAGGGGAGTTTGTTTCCTGGCCACGCTTAAGATTTTTCCCAGTTCTGGGGCAAAAGTTCATCCAGCTTATTGGCTTTGTGGGTGGGTATCCTTTCCAGTACATCTCTTAGCCACTCAAAGGGATTTATGTTGTTCCTCTTGCATGTCCCGAAAAACGAATAAAACACAGCTGCCCTTTGAGCCCCCTCGTGTGACCCGGCAAACAGGTAATTTTTTCGACCTAGTGCATTGGGCCTGATGTATCCCTTCTACCAAGTAGGTCTTGAAAAGATTTTTAAGATATTATAGTTTTG